>NZ_CP013386.1:0-639800 GCF_001523745.2 Burkholderia mayonis | reverse complement strand
CGCGTGATTGACGAGCGCGTCCGGCAGCGGATACGCAATGCCGAAGCGCCACGCCGCCGGCGCGCCGACATGGCGCGACGGCAGCCAATCGGGCGTCGACAGCCACAGCCCGCTCGCGGCGGCCGCGAGCTCGGTCGACGCATCACGCACGATGAACGGATGCACGCCGAGCCCGAACGGCAAGCGCGCCGCGCCCGTGTTCTCGATTGCGAGCGCGATCGTCAGCGTCGCACCGTCGAGCGCGTAGACCTGCGTCGCGCGATAGGCGTACGGCGCGCCTTCGCTGCGATCGAGCGACAGGCACAATTGCGTGTCGGCCGCATCGTCGAGCCGCCAGCGCGCGAGCCAGCCGTCGCCGTGGATCGGCAGCGGCTCGGTCGTGCGATTGCGCGGCACGCGCACGAGCCGCCCGTCGCACTCGAAGCGCCCGCCGCCGATCCGGTTCGAATACGGCAGCAGCGGATAGCACGCGAGCTCGTTCGGATCGGTGCGCGCACATGGCGCGTCGCAGCGGCGGAAAATCGGCGTGAGCACGCCGTCGCCGCGCCAGTCGAAGCGCGTGACGCCCCCGCCCAGATGCGGCGCGACGTCGAGCCGCAACACGTCGTTCGCGAGCGTCGCGATCTCCGCATCGGCCACGCCCGCGCCGCGCGCGATCCGCGAAGTCTGCGGTCCCGGGCTCACCAGATGTGCGGCGGCCGCGCGCCGCGCAGCGCGCGTCTGTAAAGTCTGCACCGTATCGGCAGCCAAGGGGCGAGAGTGCGTCACCGTCATAATTCAGTCCTCCTGCTTCCGTCGAACTTCGTCATCCGAACGATTGTTACGCCCACCCGCCGTCGACGACGACATCCTGCGCGGTGATCATCCGGCTGTCGTCCGCGGCGAGAAAGAGCGCCATCCGCGCGAGATCGCCGGGCAGCAGCTCGGCGTCGATGCACTGCCCCGCCTTGATCGCCGCACGGCCCGCATCGTCGAGCCACAGCCGGCGCTGCTTGTCGGTCATGACCCAGCCGGGCACGAGCGAATTCACGCGAATGCGGAACGGCCCGAGCTCGCGCGCAAGCGCGCGCGTCAGCCCCTGCACCGCCGCCTTCGCGGTCGCGTAGACCGGATAGCCCGCGTTCTTCAGCATCCAGCTGATCGAGCCGAGATTGACGATCGAGCCGCCGCCCAACTGCTTCATGTCGTCGATCACCGCCTGCGCCGCGAAGAACTGGTGGCGCAGGTTCACCGCGATGCCGGCGTCGAACGATTCGGGCGTCACGTCCTCGATTGCGTGGCGAACGTCGTTCGCCGCGTTGTTGACGAGCACCGCGATCGGGCCGATGTGCGCGCGGATCGTGTCGATCGCGCCACGCAGCGCCGCGACGTCGGTGAGATCGCACGCGACGAACACGGGCGCGTGCGCCGCATCGGCCAATCGCGCGGCGAGCGCTTCGCCCGCTCGCGCATCGAGGTCGACGAACGCGACGCGCGCATCCTGCCGCGCGAAGTGCTCGACGAACGACGCGCCGATGCCGGTCGCGCCGCCCGTGATCAGCACCGTGCGGCCGGCGAGGCTCGGATAGCATGCGTAACGCATATCCTGCACGTCCTGCGCATCGTGTGCGCCGCTCGATTCGTGATGCGAAGAAATTTCACTCATCTGTCCATTCCCGAAAAAACGGTCGATGCAATCAATCGCGTGCGCCGCGATTCTTCAGTTGATCGAGCAGCACGGCGGCGAGCAGGATCGCGCCGCGCACGAGATATTGATAGAACGCGTCGATGTTGAGCAGGTTCATCACGTTCTCGACGGTGCCCATGATCAGCACGCCGATCACGACACCCGAGATCGACGCGCGTCCGCCCGCGAGCGACACGCCGCCCAGCACGCATGCGGAGATCACGTTCAGCTCGAAGCCTTGCGCTGCGTTAGGCTGGCCCGACGTGATCCGCGACGCGAGGATCACGCCCGCGAGCGCGGTCACCGCGCCCTGGATCAGGAAGATGTAGACACGCGTGCGCTCGACGTTGATCCCGGCGAGCCGCGACGCTTCCGGATTGCCGCCGATCGCGAGCGTGTTGCGGCCATACACGGTCTGATTGAGCAGCACGCCGAACACGACGAAGCACACGAGCGTCACCCAGATCGGCAGCGACACGCCGAGAAACGACAGGCCGCCCAGCGAAATGAACGTCTCCGACGACACGCCGACCGCCTGCCCCTTTGACACGATGAAGCCGAGCCCGCGCACGATCTCCATCGTCGCGAGCGTCGTGATCAGCGCGTTGATCCGCAGATACGCGATCACCGCGCCGTTGACGAAGCCGATGACCGCGCCCGCCGCGACGGCCGCGGCGATCGCGACGAACGTGTTGTCGGTCGCGTTGAGCACCATCGCGCACAGCACGCCGGCGAACGCGACTGTCGAGCCGATCGACAGGTCGAAATCGCGCGATGCGAGGCAGAACATCATCGTGCACGCGACCATCCCGATCTGCGAGATCGACAGCGCGAGGCCGAGCATGTTGTCGATCGAGAAAAAATGATCGACCGTCAGCGACATCGCGGCGAACATCACCGCGAAGATCGCAACGAGGCTGTAGTCGGCGATGTGCTGCCGCCAGCGCTGCCGGTCTTCGGCCGGCGCAACCGCCGCGCGCGCCGCGGCTTGTGGAAGATTCTCTCTCGCTTGCATGTCGTTTGCTCCTCTGCCGGGTGGCGCTGCCGCCCGTGTCTCCGTTTCTTGAATCAGTCGTCCCACCCGCCGCGAGCCGTTGCGCGCCGATCGCGCGCCGCCCGTCACGCGGCGTGCGCGGTCGCGCCCTGCGGCAGCGCGAGATTGAGCACCGCCTCTTCGTTCGCTTCGCCGCGCGCGAGCTCGCCCGCGATCCGCCCTTCGCGCATCACGACGATGCGGTCCGATACGCCGAGCACTTCCGGCAACTCGGACGACACCATCACGATCGCGCAGCCGCGTTGCGCGAGCGCGTAGATCACGCCGTAGATCTCGTGTTTCGCGCCGACGTCGATGCCGCGCGTCGGCTCGTCGAGGATCACGACCTTCAGATCCGGCTCGGCGAGCCAGCGCGCGAGAATCGCCTTCTGCTGATTGCCGCCCGACAGGAAGCGGATCTTCTGCCGACGGTTGGGCGTCTTGATCTTCAGCAGCTTGATGAAGCGCTCGGCGGTCTCCGCCTCGCGCTTGCGATCGAGGAAGAGGCCCGCGCGCAGCGCATGGCGGCGGCAGCTGATGTTGATGTTCTCGGCGACCGACGCATGCGCGACGATCCCCTCTTCCTTGCGATCCTCGGGACACAGGACGATCCCGTGACGAATCGCGTCGCGCGTCGAGCGGATGTCGAGCCGCTTGCCGTCGAGCGTGAGCGCGCCGCCCGTCCGGCGGTCCGCGCCGTAGATCACGCGCATCAGTTCGCTGCGCCCCGCGCCGACGAGCCCGAAGAAGCCGACGATCTCGCCCGCGCGCACGTCGAAGCTCGCGCCCGCGCGCAGCGCGTCGCCTTCGAGCGCGCGCGCCGACAGACGCACGTCGCCGAGCGCGCGCGGCGCGTAGTGATAGATGTCGCTGATCTCGCGGCCGACCATCTGGCGCACGAGCGTCTCGCGCGGCACGTTCGCGAGCGACGCGTGCGACGCGACTTGCCGGCCGTCGCGAAAGATCGTGCACGCATCGCAGAGCCGATAGATCTCGTCCATCCGGTGCGAAATGTAGATGAGCGCGCGGCCGTCGCGCCGCAGATCGTCGACGAGCTTGAAGAGCACCTCCGTCTCGCGGTGCGACAGCGAGCTCGTCGGCTCGTCGAGCGCGATCACGCGCGCGTTGCGCAGCAGCGCCTTGCAGATCTCGACCATCTGGCGCTGCGCGATCGACAGGCTGCGCAGCTTCGCCTGCGGATCGAGATCGACGCCCATCGCGGCGAGCCGCTCGCGCACGAAGCGCTGCGCCTCGCGCTTCCTGACCCAGCCGAGCGCGCTCGGCAGCCGGCCGAGCAGCAGGTTCTCGGCGACCGTCAGGTCGGGCACGTACTGCAGCTCCTGATGAATCACCGCGATGCCCGCCGCGATCGACACGGCGGCGCTCGGAAACCGCATCGCCTGCCCGCCGACGAGCACGCTGCCCGAATCGGGCTGATATTCGCCGCCGAGAATCTTGAGCAGCGTCGACTTGCCCGCGCCGTTCTCGCCCATCAGGCCGTGCACCTGCCCCGCGTGCACGTCGAATGAAATGCCGTCGAGCGCGCGCACGCCGGGAAAGACCTTGCCGATATTGTCAAAACGCAGTGCCGCAGCCACGTCGCCTCCGTCTCCCGCCATCCGTATTGCCATTTCGTCGCATCGCTGCGTTCGTCGCTGCGTTCTCCGCCACGTTCTCCGCTGCGAGCGCCGCGTCGCGCGACGCCCGCATCGCGGGCACGGCGAACGCCGCTCACTTCGCCGCGAGGCCCATCGTCTCGCGTACGCGGCCGACGTTGTCGCGCGTCGCGAGCATGCCGGTCGTCAACGTGAGAGGCGGCGGCGCCTTGCCTTGCGCGATCCACGTGTACATCAGCTCGGACGTCTCTTCGCCGTGCCGCTTCGGGCTGATGATCACGGTGCCGAAGAAGCCCGTCGGCTGCGGCTTCTTGAACTCGTTGAGCGCCGAGTCCGAGCCGCCGATGCCGATGCCGATCATGTCGGCCACCTTGAAGCCGCGCCCTTCCGCCGCGCGCACCGCGCCGAGCACCGCTTCGTCGTTGAGGCCATACGCGACCCAGTGCTTGAACCTCGGATTCTTCGTGAGCGCGATGTTCGCCGCATTGAACGCGTTCTCGGTGTCGGTCTTCGCCTGCGGCGCGACGATCACGTTCGCCTTCGGAAAGCCGGCGGCGACGAGCGCGTCGGTTGCGCCCGTCGTGCGATCGTGCGCGGTCGGCAACTGCTCGTACGTGATGTCGATCGCGCCGACTTCGTTGATGTTCCAGCCGCGCTTCTTGATCTCGGCCGCAATCCCGCTGCCGACCTGCTTGCCGATGTCGTACGCGGAGATGCCCATGTGCGGGACCGATTCGATCGGCTTGCCCGCGCCGTCGACGAGCCGGTCGTCCACTGTCATCATCTTCAAGCCGTGCGACTTCGCCTTCGCGACGATGCCTGGCCCGAGCTTCACGTCGGGCGTGCAGATGATGAAGCCTTGCGCTTTCTGCGCGGCGAGATTGTCGATCGCGCTCATCACCTTCTCGCCGGACGGCGCGCCGATCTTCACGAGCGTGAAGCCCTTCTCCTTCGCGGCCATCTCGGCGAATTTCCATTCGTCCTGGAACCACGGCTCCTCGGGCTGCTTGACGAGGAAGCCGATCTTCACGGGCTCGGCCGCGTGCGCGGGCAGGCCCGCCGCCGCGACCGTCGCCGCTGCCGCCAGCGTGATGAACATTCTGCGTTTCATGTTGCTTGTCTCCTTGTTGTCTCCGTCACCGGATCTGTCGGCCGCTTCGTCGTCTCGACGCGGCGCGTGCGACCGTCGCGCGCCGCCTTCGCACGTCGTGCATCCCTGACGGGACGACCGCGCGAGTGAATCAGTCGTGGTACAGCACCGATCGGCCGCCGTCGATCGTGATGCAGCTCGCGTTGATGAACGGCGCCTCGTCCGAAGCGAGGAACACCGCGGTCATCGCGACTTCGTCCGGCTGCCCGATCCGCTTCATCGGCTGCAGCGCGAGCGTCTCGCGCCGCGCGGCCTGCGGGTCGGGCTGCGCGTTCCACCAGTCGTGCGTCGCCTGCGTCTCGATGTAGCCCGGCGCGATCGCATTCACGCGCACGTTGCGCGGCGCGTATTCGATGCCGAGCGCGCGCGTCAGGCCCAGCACGGCGTGCTTCGCGACCGGGTACGGAAAGCAGCCGGGAATGATCTTGAACGCATGCGTCGACGCGATGTTCACGATGCTGCCGCGTCCGCGCTCGACCATCCCCGGCAGCACCGCGCGACAGCCGTTCCAGACGCCGTCGAGATCGACTGCGAAGCAGCGCCGCCAATCGTCGTCGGTGAGCGCGAGCGGATCGCGAAACACGTTGATGCCGGCGTTGTTGACGAGCACGTCGAGCGGGCCGAATGCGCGCGCCGCCTGCGCAACCGCGGCCGACATCGATTCGGCTTGCGTGACGTCCGTCTGTATCGCGAGCACGCGCGCATCGGCGATGTCGCGCCCGATCGCGTCGGCCGTCTCTTCGGCGAGCGCGGCATCGAGCTCCGCGAGCGCGACGGCCGCGCCTTCGCGCACGAACGCGCGCGCGATGGCAGCGCCGATGCCGCGTCCAGCGCCCGTCACGAGCGCGACCTTGCCCGCGAGCCGGCTCACCGCGCCGCTCCCTTGCGCGCGATCCGCAGCCCCTTGACGAACGCCTGCGCGTGCGAAGCGGTGACGGCGGGCGCCTGTCCGGGCGCATACAGCGCCGAGCCGAGGCCGAAGCCGTTCGCGCCCGCCGCGAGATACGGGCCCATGTTCTCGGGCGTGATCCCGCCGACCGGCACGAGCGGCACCCGCGCGTCGATCACCGCGCGCCACGCCTTCACGGCGGACTGGCCGAGCTGCTCGGCGGGAAACATCTTCAGCACGTCCGCGCCGTTCGCGAGCGCGGCGAACGCCTCGGTCGGCGTCGCGACGCCGGGCGCGCATGCGATGCCGAGCGTCTTCGCGCGGCGCACGACGTCGCCGTCCGCATGCGGCATCACGATCAGCTCGCCGCCCGCGCGCACCACTTCGTCGGCGTATTCGGCGCGCAGCACCGTGCCCGCACCGACGATCGCATCGGCGGGCAACGCAGCGCGCAATGCGGCGATGCTGTCGAACGGATCGGGTGAATTGAGCGGCACCTCGACGATGCGAAAGCCCGCTTCGTACAGCGCAGCGCCGTGCGCCGCCGCGTCGGCGGGCGTGAGCCCGCGCAGGATCGCGATCAGCGGACACGCGTCGAACGCGCGCATCAGTCCGCGATGCGGCGCATACGGCGCGGGAAAACGGAGTGCTTCTGCATCCATCGGCATCCTCTCCTCCAGCAACTTCGTGTCGAGACGCGTTTCGCGTCTATTGCGGCGCGCAGACGGCGCCGCCTGCCGCGCCGACGAGCCCCGCCTGCGTCGCGATGCGCCACAGGCCGCGCTCGGAAGCACGTTCGACGATGCGCGCATCGCCGCAACCGAATTCGGCGAGCGCGCGCCGGTAGCGATCGCACAACGCGCCGTCGCCGACGAGGCGCGGCGCCAGCGCCGCGAGCGATGCGCGGTGGCTGTCCAGCAACGCATCGAGCGCGTTCAGCTCATGACCGATCAGCAGTCCAGACAAATAGTCGCCCTGCGCCTGCGGCGCAAGCTGACCGGTCAGCCCGAGCGTGCGGGTGCTGAACAGCGTCGCGAGCAATCCTTCGCTGCGCTTGCGTCGTGCGATCCGCACGCCGCGCGCGAACGCCGCCCAGTCCGACGCATCGCTCGGCTGCATCGTGCGGCCGAGAATCGTGTGCCCGCGTAGCGCGGCGAACAACTCGCCCGTCATGTACGTGCGAAACCACTCGATGCGGCCGTCGCGCACCCACGCCCATTTCGCGTGCGTGCCGGGCAAGCCGATCAGCACGCCTGCACGTTCGCGCGCAAGCGACGGCTCGGCGGCGAGCGTGCCGACGATCTGCGTTTCCTCGCCGCGCATCACGTCCGGCAGCTCGCCCGGCTCGAGCGCGCCCGGCACGATCGCGAGCGCCGAACCGCGCGCGGTGCGAAGCCGCACGAGGCTCGACGCGAACGCATCGGCAGCGGCCGGCATCGTCACGTAGGGCGCCTCGCGCCAGCCCTGCGCGCTGCCGACCATCCCCGACGCGAGCGCCGGCACGTGCGGCGTGCGGTCGAGCCATGCGCCGCAAGCGTGCTCGAACGCGGCATCGAACGCCTGCGACGGCGACGCGCCTGTCGCGCCGGGCAAGCTCATCACGCCGGCCGCGAACGCGCGCGTGTCGAGCACCGAGCCGTCGGCGGCGAACAGGTATGCACGCAGCGACGTCGTCCCCCAGTCGAGCCCGATCAGCGCGGGCGTGGTCGCGTGCGCCGTCATCGCTTGATCCTGCGCGTCGCCTGCGGCGCGCTCCAGCCGAGGTCGGCCGAAATCGCGCGCGCGCCGCGCTGCACGAGCGGCACGAGTTCGTTCATCCGGTCGAGCGACATGTAGGGAATCGTGCTCGCGACCGACAGCGCGGCGACGATCGCGCCCGACGCGTCGCGCACCGGCGCGGCGACGCAGCGAATCGACGTTTCGTTCTCCTCGAGATCGAACGTGTAGCCGCCCGCCGCGTAGTGCGCCATCCGCTGCAGGAACGTGCCGACGTCCGGACGGCGATCCGGCTTGAAATTCACGCCCGCGAGCGCGCGCTTCGACGCGTCGAACAGCGAGCGCCACCTGTCCGGATCGAGGTCGAGCATCATCGCCTTGCCGATTCCCGTCGACGCGAGCGGCATCCGGTGGCCGATTCGCGAGCGCATCTCGAGGCCGCGCGTACCGGGAATCTTGTCGATGTAGAGCACGTCGTCGCCGTCGCGCACGCCGAGGTGGATCGTGTCGAGCGTCGCTTGCGCGAGCGCTTCGAGATGCGGGCGCGCGACCGCCGTGAGCGGCATCTGCTCGAGCGCGATCGTGCCGAGCTCGATCAGCTTCGGACCGAGCAGATAGCCGCCTTGCACCTGGCGCAGATAACGTGCCTGCACGAGGCTGCTGACGAGACGGTGCGTCGTGCTGCGCGTCGTGCCGAGCGCGGCGCCGATCGCGCGCATGTCGCGGGCGCCGCCCGCGACCGCCTCGAGGATCGCAAGACCGCGCAGCAGCGTTTGCGTGCCCGCCTGCTGCGCGGCGAGATCGAGCGGCGTGCTCGTCGCACCGATGCTGTCGGCGAGCGTCGCGTCGGACATATCGGACGTGTCGGGATGGATGGCTGTCGCGCCGTTCAAGGCAAGCGTCATAGGCGTTTTGCTCATGGTGCGATGAACTCCGGCAAGTCAGACACGCGAGCCGTCGGGTTTGCGACGACTGCGCATCTGCCGAAGCGTGTCGATGTGCTTCGGATTGTAGGGGGGCGTGCCGCCATCTCCAATATTTGAGTGCAACGCCCATATATTGGGAATTCTAATCGTTCCGTTCCCGCGAGCCGGTCGCGCGCATGAAAAAACGGGCTGAGCCGAATGTCCGGCTGAGCCCGTTCGATGCGCACCCCGTGGTCCTCGTGGGGGTAAGCGATGCGCGACTTGCTTACTTCTGCGTCGCGCTCTGCGATTGGATGTAGCGCTGCACGTCGGAGAACGACACGCGTCCCGCATGGTTCGCGTCGATCTGCTTGAAGTTCTTCGCGACGTAGCCGAGGCCCGCTGCCTTCGCCTGCGCTTCGGTCAGGCCCGTGTTGTTCACGTCGGCCGCCGCGAACTGGCGCTGCAGCTTGCGCACGACCTGCGCATGCAGCGCGGCGCCCGATGTCTGCGTGCCGGCCGTCGGCTTGCGCGCGGCGGGCGGCACGTACGGATCACCGAGCTGCGCCTGCGTGTGGCGATCGGGTTGCGCGTCGCTCGCCGCCTCCTGCGCGAACGCCGCTTGCGTAAACACGAGGCCCGCGGCGAACAGCGCCGACCAGGCGAATGCCGATTGGATTTTCATGTCAGCTCCGATGAGAAATGGGGTCGTCATGGCCCGTCGCGCGCGGCGCATCATGCGCGCAGCGCGACGGACGGTGAAGCATCGTTCGACGTCATTGCGTGACGGGCGTCGCACCATAGAACATCACCAGATCGGCTTTCTCCTGCGGCCGCGACGTATCGTCCAGATAAACCATGTGCCCGCCCTGATAGTCCTTGATCGTCAGATTGGGCTGCGCGCCGAGACGGGCGAGATCGAGTTCCGTCTGATAAAACGGCGTCGCGATGTCGTGATAGCCGTTCAACGACAGTACCTTCAGCGAAGGATTGAGCGTGAGCGCCGTGGCCAGATCCGGAATCGTATCGGGCAGGTCAAGGCCGTCGTGACTCCAGTCCCATGTGTAGATCGCATTGCTCCCTACAGCATAGGCCGACTTCGCCGAGTACTTCAGCACGTTCGGCAAATAGGCGCCGATCGTGTCGGTGAACGGCTTCGTGATGAAGCTGCTCGACGGATCGCCGCCCGATGCGAGCGGGCTGTTCGTCGGCACGTTCACGCGCGCGTCGTAGCGGCCGATCAGCGTGCCCGGGATCAGGGCCAGCTGATAGCTGTTGTCGTACATAGTCGGCAGCAGGTTGAAGTTCGCGCGCCACAGCGAAGGGGTCGCGCCCGTCGAATTCGACATCGTCGTCACGAGGCTCTGCGGCGGCGGCGTATTGCTCGCGAGATAGGCGTTCACGGCCGGCGAATACGTGCCCGCCGTCAGCAGACGCATCTGGTCGGCATACTGCGGCAGGTCCGCCGGATTCGGATTGTCGAGCCGATAGTACGCGCCGACCGCGCCGTAACTCGGCACGAAGCCTGCGCAGCTGATCGTGCTCGACCCGTTGTTCGAATTGCCGACATTGTTGCTCGCCATGTCGCAGTTGCTGTTGTAGTTGAGGATCGACGACTGCAGCACGATCCCGTCGAGCTTCACGCCGGCCGTCTCGAGCAGGTTCGCGAGCACGTCGGTGCGCGGCGTGCCGTACGATTCGCCGAACAGGTACTTCGGCGAATCGTTGCGCTGATTCACCTGCAGATAGCGGATCACGAAATCGCGAAATGCTCCGCCGTCCTGATCGACGCCCCAGAATGTCTGATTCGTGTTCGGCGCGATCGCTTCCGAAAAGCCCGTGCCGATCGCGTCGACGAACACGAGATCGGTCGTATCGAGGAGCGTTTCCTGATTGTCGACGAACGGGAACGGCGTCGGACTGTTCGCGTTCGGGTCGCCCGTCACGAGGCGCTTCGGCCCGAACGAGCCGAGGTGCAGCCAGACCGTCGACGAGCCGGGGCCGCCGTTGTAGAAGAACGTGACGGGACGTTTGCCGAGCGGCTGGTTGTCCGCCGTGTACGCGACGTAGAAGAACGACGCCTCGGCCGCGCCCGTCTGCGGGTTGCGCGCAGTCAGGTGGCCCGCGGTCGCTGTGTAGTTGATCGTCTTGCCGTTCAACGTGATCTGGTGATGCGTGATCGCGGCGTTCTCGGTCGCGGCGGAAGCCGACAGCGATGCGCTTGCGCTCGACGAATAACGGTTGGGATCTTGATACGGCTTGTCCGCGCCGGATGAGGTGTCGGTGCTGCTCGAACTGTTCTCGCTCGCGGCGGCGCCCGCGGCGGGATTCGCATCATCTCCGTTGCACGCTGCGAGGAGCAGCGAAGAGAATACTGCGGCTAATAGCAGCTTCGTCTTACGTGCTGGCATAGTCGTTTTCCTTCTCTCATGTTGTTTTTTTCAGAGCGGCCGGATAGACGCCCCCACCTTGCTCGTTCGGCCCGATAGACCGAGGCGTGGGCCAATATACGCGACAAGATTCGATTTGAAAAATAGCGAAACATTTGAAAGAAACAAGGTTTACTTTATTCTTTCAAATTCGATTTTTCATTTGAACAAAATCGATACGGAATCAGGCTTTCGAGCGGCATTTTGTCAATTCGATCGAGACAGAATCGACGGTAGAGCGGATTTTTTATTGCTGCATTCGCACTGCGCGGCGGAATTAATTTGGCAATCGAAATAAATCGAGTAATTACCCGAATGCCCGACGTATCGGTTTTGAAAGATTTGTGGAAGCGCAGATATTGGGATGGTGCACCGCAAAGGGCGCGCTGATCTCCTGCATGAAGAAGCGCCGTCGTTCGACAGAAGCGCGCGTCGGCAAGCGATCGCGCTGCGGCCCATCCGCGCTCACTGCGACGCGGGCAATTCCGCCGCGCCCATCCGTCGCGCGATCACGCCCGCGCGCTGCGCAAGGTAAGACGAGCCACGATGCGCGTCGAAATACTTCGGATTCGGCAGCATCACCGCGAGGCGCGCCGATTGCCACGCGGAAAGCCGGCTCGCGGGAATCCGGAAGTAGTACTGCGCGGCGGCTTCCGCGCCGTACACCCCGCGGCCGAATTCGACCGAGTTCAGGTAGATCTCGAAGATGCGCTCCTTGTCGAGCAGCGTTTCGAGCATCCACGTAATGATGAGCTCCTGCCCCTTGCGGATGTAACTCTTCTCACTGGACAGGAACAGATTGCGCGCGAGCTGCTGCGTGATCGTCGAGCCGCCCGACACGATCCGGCCGTGCGCGCGGTTCTTTTCCCACGCCTGCAGAATCGCGTCCACTTCGTAGCCCGAATTGTTCGCGAAATCGGCGTCTTCGGATGCGATCACCGCGCGCTTCAGGTTCCGCGAGATCCGCTCGTACGGCGCCCACTGATGCCGGATCGTCACGGCGGGCCGCGCGGCCGACAGGCGCCACGCGTCAGCGCGCATGAACGCGCTCGACCCCGGATCGACCGCCGTCCACATCGCGATCTGCGCAAAGTAATAGAGCTGCGTCGCGAGCCACGCGCCGGCGAATACGCCGCCCGCATACGCGAACCAGTGCGCGAGACCGCGCTTGCGCGCGCCGGTCGCACCGCGCGCGGGCGCGAAGCCCGGGCCGGGCGAAACGGGACTGTTCCGCATCCCGCAGCGCCTCTTGCGTTCAGTGCGCCGCCGACGCCGCGAGCGCGGCGCGCAGCGCGGCGAGCACAGGCGCGCTGTCGGGCCGCACGCCTCGCCATACGTAGAACGATTCCGCCGCCTGCTCGACGAGCATCCCGAGCCCGTCCGCCGCGCGCGCGCCGAGCGCCGCCGCGTGCTCCATGAAGACGGTCGGCCGCGCGCCGTACATCATGTCGTACGCGAGCGTCGCCGGGCCGAACGCCACGGCGTCGCATTCGGGCAGCGCCGCGTCGAGGCTGCCCGCCGTCGCGTTGACGATCACGTCGTAAGGCTCGCGCGCGATCCGCTCGGAACCGCCGCCCGCGAGCACGCAGCCCGCATCGTGCGCGGCTTGCGTGAACTGGCCGACGAGCTCTTCCGCCTTGCTCGCCGTCCGGTTGACGATCGTGAGCGACGTGGGTGCGCGCTCGAGGATCGGCAGCACGACGCCGCGCGCCGCACCACCCGCGCCGAGCAGCAGAATCCGCGCGCCCGCCAGGCTCACGCCGAGATTCGTTTCGATGTCGCGCACGAGACCGACGCCATCGGTGTTGTCGCCGAAGATGCCGTTCTCGTCGAAGCGCAGCGTGTTCACCGCGCCCGCCGCCGCCGCGCGCGGCGACAGCGTGTCGGCGAGCGCATAGGCTTCGAGCTTGAACGGCACCGTGACGTTCACGCCGCGGCCGCCCTGCGCGACGAATTCACGCACCGCGGCCGTGAAGCCGTCGAGCGGCGCGAGCAAATACGTGTACGCGATCGTCTCGCCCGTCTGCTCGGCAAAGCGCGTGTGAATGAACGGCGACTTGCTGTGCGCGATCGGATTGCCGATCACCGCGTAGCGATCGCGCGCGCCCGCAGCGGGTTCGACGGTCGTGCTCATTTCGGCTGCTCCTCGCCGTTCGCGGACGCGTCGCCCTCGCCGCCCGCCGCGCCGCCCGCCTCGGCGAGCGCTTCCGCTTCGCTTTCGGCCGACTCGTCGGCGGCGTCGAGCGGCACGTCGTCGGCCGCTTCGGCCTCCTCTTCGTCCTCGGCCGGCTCGCCGCCCGACACCGTCGGCGCGTCGAGCACGCTCAAGAGCCGCACCGACGCCTCGATCGTCAGTTCGTCGACCGACATCACGTCGAGCAGCACGCGCGTGCCGCGCGCGTGCACGCCGAGCGCGGGCACGTGCAGCAGCAGGGGCACTTCGTCGAGACGCACGAGCTCGCCCTTCACGACAGTCGCGCTCACCTGCTTGCGGCCTTCCTGCTTGATCCAGCGCAGGCACCAGAAATACTCCATCCGGCGCTGATGATCGGCGTATGCGGCGTACGTATCGTCGAAGCCCTGCACGACCGCGTACAGATCCGCGTCCTTCTGCTTGAACGGCGCGGCGAGCTTCGCGGTCACGCCGTGCTGCACGCACGCGAGCAGTTGCCATTGATTGACGAGGTCGACGTAGCGGCGCAGCGGCGACGTGCTCCACGCATACTGCGGCACGCCGAGCCCTTCGTGCGGCGCGGCGCTCGTCTGCATCCGCGTGCGCTTCGGCCCGCTCGGCATGCCGAACGCGCGCTGCGTGCGATAGATGCCCGGCACGCTATGGTCATGCAGGAACGCGCCCCACGTCGAGTTCGCGAGGATCGCGAGTTCGGACACGATCAGATCGAGCGGCGAACCGCGCCGGCGAGGCGTGATCGTCACGTGCTCGCCTTCGACGTAGAAGTTGTAATCGGTATTGCGCTGCACTTCGCGCCTGAGCCCGTAGCCCGCGCGCGCGACCTGGCGCTTCTCGAAGAGCGCCTGCGCGAGCGGCCAGAGCACCGCGATGTCGTCCTTGTGCGGATAGTCGCCCGTGCCGGCCGCGAGCGCATCCTCGGTGACGAGCTCGTCGAGCGTGTTGTGGCGCAGGTTGCTCTTCACATAGACGTATTCGGCGCGCGTCTCGTTCGCGACGATCTCCTGCGTGTCGCGCTTCACGATGATGTACAGCGACAGCGCCGGGCGGTAGTCGCCCTCCTTCAGCGTGAATACGTCGACGACGTCGTCCGGCAGCATCGTGATCTTGTCGCCCGGCATGTAGACGGTCGACAGCCGCGCACGCGCGACCGCGTCGACCGCGTCGCCGCGCGCGACGCCGAGCGCGGGCGCCGCGATGTGCACGCCGATCCGCACGCGCCCGTCGGTCAGATGCTCGACCGAGAATGCATCGTCGATCTCGGTCGTCGTGATGTCGTCGATCGAAAACGCACCGACGTCCGCGCGCGGCAAGTCGTCGGGCAGCTTGCCGACCGTGATGGACGGAAAGCCCGTGCCGTGCGGGAAGTACTCGGCGAGAAAGCGCGCTTCGTGCAACGCGCGCGCAGACGGAATGCCGCCGCAGTCGAGCATCAGCCGCGCGGGCGACACGCCGCGTGCGAGCGCCGCCGCGTCGAGCGCCTTGTATTCGATCGAATTCTTGTCCGGCTTCGTCAGAAGGTTGAGCGCCTTGCCGGCGAACACGTCGGGCAGCTTGCCCGCCTTCAGCTCGTCTTCGTAGCCGGCCTGCACGAGCGCCTGCTGACGCTTGCGCTCCAGCGCGGCGAGCGCCATCTTCAGTTGCTCTTCGGGCGCGCGCTGATACTGGCCGCGCCCCTTGCGGCGGAAATAGACGGGCGAGCCGTGCAGGCGCAGCACGAGCGCCGCGCGCTCGACCGGGCCATAGCTCGCGCCGAAATACTCGTCGGCGAGCGCCGCGTACGCGAATTCCTCGGCGGGCGCGCATTCCCACAGAAAATCCAGATCGATCTGCTGCGCGGCCTCGTCCGCCTGCTGCATCAACTCGCTCGCGGCGGGTTTCTCGAATTCGATCAGCACATCCTTCGCGCGCACCTTCGCGCGCCGGCCGCCCGGCAATTCGACCTGAAACGCGTCGCCCTGGCGCGACAGCACGCTGCCCGCCTTGAAACTGCCCGATTCCTCGAAGAAAACGTTCACTCAGTACTCTCGTCTTTCGTTCAGACTTCCGCGCGCCGCGCTTCGCTTCGGAAGCAGGCGACGCCGCGTGTGGTGTGTAAGGCGCCATGCGCCGGACCTCGCATCCGGCACCGGCCTATCCGGCGTCGCAAAATGCGAGAACGTCGTCGATGTAGTCGGCAAATTCGCTGATCCCGTGATCGCTGCCTTCGATGACGCAGGTTCGCGCGCCCGGATAGCGCGCGAGCATTTCGCGATAGTCGAGCACTTCGTCGCCCGTCGCCGCGAACAAATAGTAGCGCTCGGGCCGCGTGACCGCCGCGACGCGCAACACGTTCAGCTCGTCCAGATGATGCGGCTCGACGACGATCGTGCCGCCGCCGTGCCAGAGCGGCTGCTCGCCGAGATAGCGACGCAGGTCGCGCTGCGGCTGCGTCGCCGGATTGAGCAGCACCGCGCGCCAGCCGTGCGTTTCCGCAAGCCAGGTCGCATAGTAGCCGCCGAGTGAGCTGCCGATCACGGTGACGTCGCGCGCGGGCACGCCGGCGACTTCCGCCTCGGCCGCCGTGATCGCGTCGAGCGGCGCCACCGACAACGTCGGGCAGCGCCACTCGTCCGCGCGTCCGAGATCGGCGAGCCGGGCGGCAAGCGCGCGCGCCTTGAACGACTGCGGCGACGAGCGAAAGCCGTGCAGATACAGGATCACGCGCCGCTCCGGGCCGACGCCGCGTCGCCGCGAGCCGACAGCGCGTCGAGCAGCTTCTGGTGCACGCCGCCGAAGCCGCCGTTGCTCATTACGAGCACGTGATCGCCCGGCTGCGCCGCCGCCGTCACCGCCTTCACGAGCGCGTGCAGGTCGTCGAACGCGTGCGCCTTGTCGCCGAGCGGTGCGAGGGCATCGGGAAGGCTCCAGCCGAGCGCGTCTCGGCCCGTCGGCGCGCCGTAGCCGAACACGAGATCGGCGTCGGCGAGGCTCGCCGACAGTTGCGCCTTCATCGCGCCGAGCTTCATCGTGTTCGAGCGCGGCTCCAGCACGGCGAGGATTCGGGTGTTTTCGCTGCCGATGCGAGCTCGAAGACCGGCAATCGTCGTTTCGATCGCAGTCGGATGATGTGCAAAGTCGTCATAGACGGTCACGCCGTCGACGCTGCCGCGCACTTCCATCCGGCGCTTCACGTTGCGGAACGTCGCCAGCGCGGCGGCCGCCTGCGCAGGCGGCGCGCCGACATGGCGCGCGGCCGCGATCGCGGCGAGCGCGTTCATCCGGTTGTGCTCGCCCTGAACCTGCCAGTCGACGACGCCGACGCGCTCGCTGCGCCAATACACGGCGAAGCGCTCGTCGACCGGCACGCCGTCCTCGGCGGGCAGCGCCTGCCAGCCGCCGTCGACGCCGAAACGCTCGACGTCGCTCCAGCAGCCGCGCGACAGCACGCGTTCGAGCGCGTCCTCGCGGCCGTTCGTCACGAGCCGGCCGACACTCGGTACCGTACGCACGAGGTGATGGAATTGCGTTTCGATCGCGGCGAGATCCGGGAAAATGTCGGCATGATCGAACTCTAGATTGTTCAGGATCGCGGTGCGCGGCCGGTAGTGGACGAATTTCGAGCGCTTGTCGAAGAACGCGGTGTCGTATTCGTCCGCTTCGATCACGAAGAAGCTCGAATCGGTGAGGCGCGCGGACACACCGAAGTTCAGCGGCACACCGCCGATCAGGAAGCCGGGATTCAGGCCCGCGTCTTCCAGGATCCACGCGAGCATCGAGCTCGTCGTCGTCTTGCCATGCGTGCCGGCGACAGCGAGCACCCACTTGCCCGTCAGCACGTGTTCGCCGAGCCACTGCGGACCGGACACGTACGGCAACCCGCGATCGAGGATCGCCTCCATCAGCGGATTGCCGCGCGACACCACGTTGCCGATCACGAACAGATCGGGCTTCAGATCGATCTGCTCGGCGCCGTAGCCCTCGATCAGCCGAATGCCCTGCGCCTCGAGCTGCGTGCTCATCGGCGGATAGACGCCCGCGTCACAGCCGGTCACGGTGTGGCCCGCCGCGCGGGCGAGCACGGCGAGACCGCCCATGAAGGTGCCGCAGATGCCGAGAATGTGGATATGCATAAAGCTTCGCGCCGCGTGGGCGTAGTCGAATCGGAGGCCGGCCGCGCATCGCGCCGGTTGCCGGGGAAACACGTGCGACGTGGCGCTCGCGCCGCCGCGCAAAGGGGGCTATTGTAACTGACGGCCCCGACGCGAACGACGGTTGACGCAACCGCCGAGTCGCTCGGCACCGATCTAGTATGATTGCCGGATCATGTCTCGCAAAACCCTACTCGACCCGCGGCGCGTACGCGACGAAATCGCGCTCGCCGCGGCGCGCCTGATCGCCGAAGACGGGCTCGACTACGCCGGCGCGAAGCGCAAAGCCGCGCGCCAAGTGCTCGGCGACAGCCGAATTGCCGGCGAATGGCTGCCAGATAACGATCAGATCGAAGAAGAACTGCACGAATACCTCGCGCTGTTCCAAGGCGAAACGCAGCCCGCCGAACTGCGCCGGCTGCGTCTCGTCGCGCTCGCGTGGATGGAGCGGCTCGCGCCGTTCAATCCGTACATCGCGGGCGCGGTGCTGAACGGCACGGCGAACGCGCATTCCGACGTCCATCTGCAGGTCTTCTGCGACAACCAGAAGGACGTTGCGATCTATCTGCTGAACCAGAACATCCAGTACGACGTGTCCGAGACCCGCCACTTCGCGGGACGCGGCGACGTCGAGACGCTCAGCTTCCTGTGGCGTGAAGCGCGCGGCGCGGAGCCCGTCGGCATCCACGTCGCACTGTATACAAGCGACGACCTGCGCGGCGCCGTGAAGGCGGACGCCCGCGGCCGTCTGTCGCGAGCCGACGCGCAAGCGCTGCGCGCGCTCGTCGAAGCGTCGCCCTCCTCACCAACCCAATCTTGAACCGATGAACAGCAAAGGGATTTTCGCAGGCATCGTGATCGCAGCCATCGCGATCGCAGGCGGCCTCGCCGCCGGCCACTGGGTGCGCGGCGGCAGCTCGGCCGACGGCAGCGCGCCGACGAGCATGCCCACCGCGAGCAATATGGGCAACGCAGTCGACGCGCTGTGGGCCGCTTCGTATCCGGACGTCGACGGCAAGCCGCAAGGGCTCGCCGCCTTCAAGGGACAGAAAGTGGTCGTCAATTTCTGGGCGTCCTGGTGCGGTCCATGCATCGAAGAGATGCCGGAGCTCGTGAAGCTGTCGCGCGAATACGAGAAGAAGGGCGTGCGTTTTGTCGGGATTGGCGTCGATTCCGAGCAGAACGTGAAGAATTTCCTGAAGAAAGTGCCGGTCGACTATCCGATCGTCGTCAGCGGCTACGCCGGGGCCGATCTGGCCCGCAACTTCGGAAATACGGCCGGCGCACTGCCTTTTACCATCGTCATCGACGAAACCGGCAAGGTTCGCGAGACAAAATTGGGGCAAATCCACCCGGGCGAACTGAAACGCACGCTCGACACACTCTGATCCAGGCCGCCCGACTGCCGGCGCGTTGTCGATATTTGGGATCGGTTAGCGTCAATTTACACGAAATTGACCGATTCTGACTTCAGCGGCGCGCGAATTCGCGTTCGCCAAGGCAATAGTCCTTTCAGCAAAACTAGACAAATTTCTCTAATTGGCTATAAAGTTCGCGCAATTCCGCAGAAAAAGAAGCGACCATGACACGATTGCTGGTACTGCACGGCCCTAACCTGAACCTTCTCGGCACCCGGGAACCGGAGGTGTACGGCCGCGTGACCCTCGCGCAGATCGATCAGGCGCTGGCCGCACGGGCGCAGGACGCGGGCGTCGAACTCGAGTCGTTCCAGAGCAACCACGAGGGCGCGCTCGTCGACCGCGTCCAGGCTGCGAGAAATGACGGCACCGAGTTCATCCTGATCAATCCGGCTGCGCATACGCATACGAGCGTTGCGATCCGGGATGCGCTCGCGGGCGTCGGCATTCCGTTCGTCGAGATTCATCTGTCGAACGTGCACCGCCGCGAGCCGTTCAGGCATCACTCTTATTTCTCCGATCAGGCCGAAGGCGTGATCTGCGGCCTCGGTTGGAAAGGTTATCTGTACGCGCTCGAATACGCGCTCGACAAGCTGCAAAGCGCGTCGCGCGGCTGATTTTCAAGAACTCGATTCAGCGCCGGTCCCGAACCGGCGTTTCACGTATTGAAAGGGGAACTCCCGATGGACCTTCGCAAGCTGAAAACTCTGATCGACCTCGTCTCCGAATCCGGCATCTCCGAGCTGGAAGTCACCGAAGGCGAAGGCAAGGTGCGCATCGTCAAGAACGCGCCGCCGGTCTATGTGCAGCAGCCGGGCGGCTATGCACCGCAGGTGAGCGCCCCCCCTCCCGCCATGACGCTGCAGGCTGAAGGCGCGAGCGCCCCGGCATCCGCCGCCGCGCCCGCCGTGAGCGCGCCGCAGGGCCACGTCGTGACGTCGCCGATGGTGGGCACCTTCTACCGCGCGCCGTCGCCGGGCGCCGATCCGTTCGTCCAGGTCGGCGACACCGTGAAGGAAGGCCAGACGCTTTGCATCATCGAAGCGATGAAGCTCCTGAACGAAATCGAGTCCGACAAGGCAGGCGTCATCAAGGAAATCCTCGCCGAAAACGGCCAGGCCGTCGAATACGGCCAGCCGCTCTTCGTGATCGGCTAAGACCCGCCGCGCGGCGCGCCCGTCAGCGACGCCGCTCCTCTCAAGGCGCGCGCTCGCGCGCCCATCGAAGAGACGAATACTCGCTATGTTTGAAAAAATCCTCATTGCCAATCGCGGGGAAATCGCGCTGCGCATTCAGCGCGCGTGCCGCGAGCTCGGCGTCAAGACGGTGGTCGTCTATTCCGAGGCCGACAAGGAAGCCAAGTATGTAAAGTTAGCCGACGAAGCGGTCTGTATTGGCCCGGCTCCGTCGAATCTGAGCTACCTGAACATGCCGGCCCTCATCAGCGCGGCCGAAGTCACCGACGCGGAAGCGATCCACCCGGGCTACGGCTTCCTGTCGGAAAACGCCGATTTCGCCGAGCGCGTCGAGCAATCGGGCTTCACCTTCATCGGCCCGCGTCCGGACACGATCCGCATGATGGGCGACAAAGTCACCGCGAAGCAGACGATGATCCGCACCGGCGTGCCCTGCGTGCCGGGTTCGGACGGCGCGTTGCCGGACGATCCGAAGGAGATCGTGAAAATTGCGCGCTCGGTCGGCTATCCGGTGATCATCAAGGCTGCCGGCGGCGGCGGCGGACGCGGAATGCGCGTCGTCCACACCGAGGCGGCGCTCGTGAACGCGGTCAATATGACGCGCGAGGAAGCGGGCCGCGCGTTCGGCAATCCGCAGGTCTATATGGAGAAGTTTCTCGAGAATCCGCGCCACATCGAGATCCAGGTGCTTGCCGACTCGCACAAGAACGCGGTCTGGCTCGGTGAGCGCGACTGTTCGATGCAGCGCCGTCACCAGAAGGTGATCGAGGAAGCGCCCGCACCCGGCATCGCGCGCCGCCTGATCGACCGGATCGGCGATCGCTGCGCGGACGCGTGCAAGAAGATGGGCTACCTCGGCGCGGGCACGTTCGAGTTCCTGTACGAGAACAACGAGTTCTACTTCATCGAGATGAACACGCGCGTCCAGGTCGAGCATCCGGTGACGGAGCTGATCACGGGCGTCGACATCGTCCAGGAGCAGATCCGGATCGCCGCGGGCGAAAAGCTGTCGTTCCGCCAGCGCGACATCCAGTTCCGCGGCCACGCGATCGAATGCCGGATCAACGCCGAAGATCCGTTCAAGTTCACGCCGTCGCCGGGCCGGATCACGTCGTGGCACACGCCGGGCGGCCCGGGCATCCGCGTCGATTCGCACGCGTACAATGGTTATTTCGTCCCGCCCAACTACGATTCGATGATCGGCAAGCTGATCGCCTACGGCGCGACGCGCGAACAGGCAATCAGCCGGATGCGCATCGCGCTGTCGGAAATGGTGGTCGAAGGCATTCTGACCAACATCCCGCTGCATCGCGAGCTGATGCTCGATTCGAAGTTCGTCGAAGGCGGCACGAGCATTCACTACCTCGAAAACCGGCTCGCGCAGAAACAGCAGGCCGCGCCGGAAGAAGCGTAATCATGAGCTATCGGGAACTCGTCGCCGAACTGCCGCGCGAGCACGCGGAGGCACTGTCCGACGCGCTCGTCGAGCTGGGCGCATTGTCGGTGTCCGTCGAGGACGCCGACGCCGACACGCCGGACGAGCAGCCGCTCTTCGGCGAACCGGGTCTAACGCCCGAGCGCACCGCGTGGCAGCATTCGCGCGTGATCGCGCTCGTCGACGCGACGCAGGATCCCGCGGTGCTGCTCGCCGCCGCCGCGAACGAAGCCGGCCTCGCCGAAACGCCGCGCTTCGCGCTGCGCGAAGTCGAGGAGCAGGACTGGGTGCGGCTCACGCAATCGCAATTCGACCCGATCCACATCGGCGAGAAGATCTGGGTCGTGCCGTCGTGGCACGATGCGCCGGAGCCCGACGCGCTCGTGCTCGAACTCGATCCGGGCCTCGCGTTCGGCACGGGCAGCCACCCGACGACGCGCCTTTGCATGGAATGGCTCGAGCAGACCGTGCAGCCCGGCCAGACGGTGCTCGACTACGGCTGCGGCTCCGGCATCCTCGCGATCCTCGCGAAGAAGTGCGGCGCGGGCAGCGTGACCGGCATCGACATCGATCTGCAAGCGGTCGAAGCGGCGCGCCATAACAGCGAGCGCAATCGCGCGGACGTCGCGTACGGCCGGCCCGGCGACTGCCCCGACGGCGAATTCGACATCGTCGTCGCGAACATCCTGTCGAATCCGCTGAAGCTGATGGCATCGATGCTCGCATCGAAAGTGAAGCCGGGCGGGCGCATCGCGCTGTCGGGCGTGCTCGCGCGGCAGGCGGACGAAGTCGCGAGCGTCTACGCCCGCTATATCGATATCGCCGTCTGGCGTGAACACGAAGGTTGGGTATGCCTTGCCGGAACGCGGCGGGAAAGCCATTAGAATAAGCGCTGTCCTTCACCTCAGGCCCCGCTGGCTGCCCAGCTGACCATGCTCCTTGCGACGCGCTGCCCTCATTGTGAAACCGTCTTCCGGCTGCAACAGGAACAACTCGCGCTGCACGACGGTCTCGTGCGCTGCGGCCACTGCCAGCAGGTGTTCGACGCGGCGCACGCGCTCGTGCCCGCCGAGCCGGACGCGGCCTCTGCGCAAGCGGCGCCGCACGCGCCACTGCAGCAGCCGGCGCCGCAGCGTCTGTTCGACGCGACGTCGCCCGATCTTCGTCCGCTCGAAGCCGGCCACCGCGATTTCGCGCCGGGCGCATGGGACATGTGGGCGCCATGGCTCGACGGCACGGTCGATCCGAAGCTGCAAGTGACGAGCGCGAGCGTCGGCGCCGCGACGAACGGTACGGCCGCGACGCGCGTTCCTGCAGACGAATCGCACGAATCCGCATCCGACGCGTCGACGCACGAAGTGCCCGAAGCCCTCGAAACGCCCCGAACGCATCCGGCAAAAACGTCCGTGCTCGCAGAACAAGCTGCTCGCACGCAGCACGCAGCCGACACCGACACGCATGCCGCCCAAACGTCCGACGCCGACGTGCCCGCCGTCGGCGTCCGCAAATTCCCCCCGCCGCCAAGCCCGACGCTCGATGTCGTTCGCACGGATGCCGAGCGCGAGCCCGAAGCCGCGCGCTCCCCTGCGCCCGGCCCCCTGACGCACGATGCGGCCGAACCCGCGCTCGCGTCGCCCGCGGCCGCCGCGCTCGCCGATGCCGCCCACGATCACGAGCCGCGCTTCGGCGCTGCGGCGTCGCCCCGATCCGACGCCGAGCCGTTCGCGACGTCGCCCGAACCCGACAATCGCGAACATTTCGCGATGACCCGCGAAACGCGGACGAGCGCGGCGGGCGGCGGCTTCACGCGTGCGCTCGGCGTGCTGGCCGCGCTGGCGCTCGCCGCGCTCCTCGCCGCACAGCTCGCATGGTGGCAGCGAGAGACGATCACGATCCACTGGCCGTCGACGGAGCCGCTTTTCAAGCAGGCGTGCGCGAAGCTCGGCTGCGCGGTCACGCCGCCACGCGCGATCGACGGCCTGCGGCTCGACGCCTCGGATCTGCGCCAGCTCGACGGCCCGCGCCTCCTCGAGCTGAAGGTGCCGCTCACGAACCGCTACCGCGTCGCGCTCGCGTATCCGTCGATCGAGCTCACGCTGCTCGACGAAGCCAACAACATCACCGCGCGCCGCGTGCTCGCGCCGCGCGATTACATGCGCCCCGGCACGCGCGTCGAAGCGGGCATGCCCGCCGGCGCGACGGAGACGATGATCGTCAGAATCGAGACCGACGGCATCGCCGCGTCGAATTTCCGCGTCCAGATCTTTTATCCGTAACGCGCCGCGATGCGGCGCGTGGCCTCAACCCGTGCGCCGCATAGGCGCACACATTTGGAGCACGAACATGAGCAAAGTCACGCTGGGTGGCAACCCGATCGAAATCGCCGGCACGTTCCCGATCATCGGCTCGCAAGCTCCCGATTTCAAGCTGGTCGGCAAGGACCTCGCCGACCTCTCGCTGGCGAGCTTCGCCGGCAAGCGCAAGGTGCTGAACATCGTCCCGAGCCTAGACACGCCGACCTGCGCGACGTCGACCCGTAAGTTCAACGAAGCGGCGAGCAAGCTCGACAACACGGTCGTCATCGTCGTGTCGGCCGACCTGCCGTTCGCGGCAACCCGCTTCTGCACGACGGAAGGCCTCGCGAACGTCGTCACCGCGTCGACGTTCCGCGGCGGCCGCGCATTCGCCGACGCATACGGCGTGAACGTGACGAGCGGCCCGCTCGACGGACTGACTGCGCGCGCGGTCGTCGTGATCGACGAGAACGACAAAGTCACGCACACCGAGCTCGTCGGCGAAATCAAGGACGAGCCGAACTACGACGACGCCCTCGCCGCACTGAAGTAAGCCGCACCAAGCGGCAGCGCCGCGCGGCGCTGCCGCCCTCTCAACTTCTCTACAGGAACGCACACCTTGGCTACGCTGATTTGCGGTTCGATCGCCTACGACAACATCATGACCTTCGAAGGGCGCTTTCGCGAGCACATCCTGCCCGACCAGGTGCACCTCATCAATCTGAGCTTCCTCGTGCCGACGATGCGCCGCGAATTCGGCGGCTGCGCGGGCAACATCGCGTATGCACTGAAGCTGCTGGGCGGCGACGCGCGGATGATGGGCACGCTCGGCGCGATCGACGCGCAGCCGTACCTCGACCGCCTCGACGCACTGGACCTGTCGCGCGAATACGTTCGCGTGCTGCCCGACACGTACTCGGCACAGGCGATGATCACGACCGATCTGGACAACAACCAGATCGCCGCATTCCACCCGGGCGCGATGATGCAGTCGCACGTGAACCACGCGGGCGAAGCGCAGGGCGTCAAGCTCGCGATCGTCGCGCCGGACGGCTTCCAGGGGATGGTCCAGCATACCGAGGAACTCGCGCAGGCGGGCGTGCCGTTCATCTTCGATCCGGGCCAGGGTTTGCCCCTGTTCGACGGCGCTACCTTGCGCCGCAGCATTGAACTTGCGACTTACATTGCTGTCAACGACTACGAAGCCAAGCTGGTGTGCGACAAGACGGGTTGGTCCGAAGACGAAATCGCCAGCCGGGTTCAGGCGCTTATCATCACGCGCGGCGAGCACGGTGCAACGATCCGCCATCGTGACGGCGAGGAACAGATTCCCGCCGTTCGTGCGGAGCGGATCGTCGATCCGACCGGCTGCGGCGACGCGTTCCGCGGCGGCTTGCTGTACGGGATCGAGCACGGCTTCGACTGGGCGACGACAGGGCGCCTCGCGAGCCTGATGGGTTCGCTGAAGATCGCGCACCAGGGTCCGCAGACTTACGCACCGACCCGCGCGGAAATCGATGCTCGCTTCGAGACCGCGTTCGGCTACAGTCCGAAGTGAATCTTGTTTGGAGAAGATGAAACATGTTGACCAGGAAAACCCTCACGCTGGCCGCGATGCTGACCGCGACGGTGACGCTCGCCGGCTGCTTCACGCCGCCGGGTTCCGCCGACGTCTATAGCGTCGGCCAGGCGCAGCGCGAACAGACCGTGCGGATGGGCACGGTCGAGAGCGTCCGCGCAGTGCGGATTCAGGGCGACGGCGGTGGCAGCGCGCTCGGCACGCTCGGCGGCGGCGCGCTCGGCGCAGTCGCCGGCAGTGCGATCGGCGGCGGCCGCGGCTCGGTGCTGACCGCGATCGCGGGCGGCATTGCCGGTGCGGTCGCCGGCAATGCAGTCGGCCAAGGCGTCAGCTCGGCGAACGGCGTCGAAATCACCGTGCGCCTCGACAACGGTGACCTGCGCTCGATTACGCAGGCGGCGACGCCCGAAGTGTTCCGTGCGGGCGAGCGCGTGCGACTGCTGTCGAGCGGCGGCGTGACCCGCGTCACGCACTGATCGACATCGGCACGCCGGCAAGCACATCCGGCGCATTGAAGCACGACGCGGCGCGAGCCGCACGATATCGAAAACGCATGCGCATCTCGCGCATGCGTTTTTTTGCGCCCGCCCAAGAGCACACCCGTGCCGCGACCGGCAATAAAAAAATCCCGCCATCGGCAAGCCGATGACGGGATCTCGATCGAGTAGGGCTACTCGATTCAGGACACGGCGAATGTGTCCGTCTTGGCGCAGCGAGTCTTTACGGACGGCTGCCGGTCGGGAACGGCCATGCCGATGCCGGGTTGAGCGCGGTCTTCGCACCCGATGCCGGAGCAACCGATGCCGTCGACGCCGTCGACGCCGGCGCGGCCTTCTTCACGACCGCCTTCTTCGGCGCAGCCGCCTTCTTCGCAGGTGCGGCCTTCTTCGCGGGCGCAGCCTTCTTCGCAGCCGCCTTCTTCGCAGGTGCGGCCTTCTTCGCGGCAGCCTTCTTCGCCGGCGCCTTCTTTGCGGCGGCCTTCTTCGCCGCGACCTTCTTCACGGCAACTTTCTTCGCCGGCGCCTTCTTCGCTGCGACCTTCTTCGCTGCGACCTTCTTCGCTGCGACCTTCTTCGCTGCGACCTTCTTCACGGCGACTTTCTTCGCAGCAACCTTCTTTGCTGCGACCTTCTTCACCGCAACCTTCTTGGCGGCGACCTTCTTCGCTGCGACCTTCTTCGCCGGCGCCGCCTTCTTGGCAGCGACCTTCTTCACGGCGACCTTCTTCGCAGCAACCTTCTTCACCGCTGCCTTCTTCGCCGGTGCGGCCTTCTTGGCAGCGACCTTCTTCGCGGCGACCTTCTTGGCGGCCGGTTTCTTTTTGGCAAGTGCCATCATTTTCTCCTTCAGGTTCAGATGAGAGTCAGTTCAAACTACACCCTTCGTCAAAACCCGCTTCCCACGGACGTTTATCAGGACGTGCGCTGCGAAGCGGGCTATTCATCGGCGTACGCGGATGACGCATGCTTACGCTAATGAATACGGTATGGCGCGCCGTGCCCCTTGGCACCGCGCGCCAAATCAAGTCGGCGGCCGGCGCGCCCTGCGCCGCCGCCCCTAATCGCTTGATCGAGCCGGCAGCCGTTCGGCCGCCCGCCTTTTCCGGAGGGAAGTTTGCCCATCCCACTGAAGGGTTCGCAAAGTGCCTGTCGTGTACTTGGGCCCTTGAGGCACCGGACATGCTTTGCATCAGGCGTTCTTGCTCCTAAACCTTGCGCCGGGCCCAGTGCCCGGCATGAACATCGTTACTCGTCGACTGCGCGTCGGATCATTCCCACGACAGCGCGCCGCCCGTCTGATACTCGATCACCCGCGTCTCGAAGAAGTTGCGCTCCTTCTTCAAGTCGATCATCTCGCTCATCCACGGGAACGGGTTTTCCTCGTTCGGGAACAGCGGATCGAGGCCGATCTGCTGGCAGCGGCGGTTGCTGATGAAGCGCAGGTAGCTCTTGAACATCGACGCGTTCAGGCCCAGCACGCCGCGCGGCATCGTGTCTTCCGCGTAGCGGTACTCGAGATCGACGGCGTGCTTGAACAGCTCGCGGATCTCGGCGCGGAACTCGGCCGTCCACAGGTGCGGGTTCTCGAGCTTGATCTGGTTGATCAGGTCGATCCCGAAATTGCAGTGCATCGACTCGTCGCGGAGGATGTACTGGTATTGCTCCGCCGCGCCCGTCATCTTGTTCTGCCGGCCGAGCGCGAGAATCTGCGTGAAGCCGACATAGAAGAACAGGCCTTCCATGATGCACGCGAACACGATCAGCGACTTCAGCAGCTTCTGATCGGCTTCCAGCGTGCCCGTCTTGAAGGCCGGGTCGGTCAGCGTATGGATGAACGGAATCAGGAACTCGTCCTTCGCGCGGATCGACGCCACCTCGTGGTACGCGTTGAAGATCTCGCCTTCGTCGAGGCCGAGCGATTCGACAATATATTGATACGCGTGCGTGTGGATCGCCTCTTCGAACGCCTGGCGCAGCAGGAACTGCCGGCACTCCGGCGCCGTGATGTGGCGGTAGGTGCCGAGCACGATGTTGTTCGCGGCGAGCGAATCGGCAGTCACGAAGAAGCCGAGGTTGCGCTTGACGATCCGGCGCTCGTCCTCGGTCAGGCCGTTCGGGTCCTTCCACAGCGCGATGTCGCGGGACATGTTGATTTCCTGCGGCATCCAGTGATTCGCGCAACCGGCCAGGTACTTCTCCCACGCCCACTTGTACTTGAACGGGACGAGCTGGTTGACGTCGGTCTGGCCGTTGATGATGCGCTTGTCGGCGACGTTGACCCGCGCTTCCGACGCGACCGCTGCGGACGCATGCGGCGCCACGGCGAAATCGCCTGCGAAGATGTCCCGCGCCGACGAAGCTTGATGAGCGGCAGGCACCGCGGCCTGCAATCCGACAGCCATTCCTGCGGGGTCGCGCAGCGCGTTGTGCTGCGCTCCGCTCGCGGGAGTTACGGCAGTCTTCTCGTCATCCCAGTTGAGCATAAATTCTCACCATCAATTTAGATCGGTTTGTACCATCTTTTCCTGAGCGATAAAAGGGTTCGCTCATGAAAAATCCTTTTTTCGATTCGCGTTGCGACCTCGATACAACACTTTGAGCAACGCATCGTCATTCATGCAGCGCGCGATGTGTGCCGCGCGTGATTTGCGAGGTGCGCTCGACGCATCGAACGCGGATCGAAACGCGACGTCGTCGGGGATGTTTCGATCACGCTTCTTGCTTCTTGCTGCCTGCAACGCGTTCGCTGCGTTACAGATTCCTTATCATTTTTTTAGTAGAGAGCGGCGCGCACTTCAACCTTTATCGGTCTTCGTCGCGCGCCGCTCGCATTCGTCGAGCGCTACGCGCGCCGCATCACTGGCACGCTTCGCACTCTTCGAAGCCCGGATCGCCCGGACGCATCGTGCACACCGGACCGTCCGCTTCGATCGGCGCCGCGTTCATCGCGCCCGACTGCGCATCGCCACCCGCCGCGCCGAAGCCGCCTGCCGCGCCTTGCACGCCGCCCGCCGCACCGCCGCTCGAGCCGCCGGAAGTCGGCACCGCATTCAGCGCGCCGTGCGCGACCGTCGACTTCTCGACGTGCGTCGCCGCCATCGTGCGCAGGTAGTAAGTGGTCTTCAGGCCGCGCAGCCACGCGAGCTTGTAGACCTCGTCTAGCTTCTTGCCCGACGCGCCTCCCATGTAGATGTTCAGCGACTGCGCCTGGTCGATCCACTTCTGACGACGCGACGCCGCCTCGACGAGCCACTTCGGATCGACTTCGAACGCGGTCGCGTAAATTGCACGCAGGTCGGCCGGGACGCGGTCGATGCGCGACAGCATGCCGTCGAAGTACTTCAGGTCGGCGACCATCACCTCGTCCCACAGGCCGCGCTCCTTCAAGTCGCGCACCAGGTACTCGTTGACCACCGTGAATTCACCCGACAGGTTCGACTTCACGTACAGGTTCTGGAAGGTCGGCTCGATGCACGCGGACACGCCGATGATGTTCGAGATCGTCGCCGTCGGCGCGATCGCGACGCAGTTCGAGTTGCGCATGCCGAACGAGTCGATCCGCGCGCGCAGCACCGGCCAGTCGAGCGTCGCGCTCGTGTCGACTTCGACGTAGCCGCCGCGGGCTTCCGTCAGCAGCTTCAGCGTGTCCTGCGGGAGGATGCCGCGATCCCACAGCGAGCCGCGGTAGCTCGAGTAGCGGCCGCGCTCTTCGGCGAGCTCGGTCGACGCGTAGTACGCGTAGTAGCAGACCGCTTCCATCGAGCGATCGGCGAACTCGACCGCCGCCTCCGACGCGTACGGCGTGCGCAGCAGGTGCAGGCAGTCCTGGAAGCCCATGATGCCGAGGCCGACCGGACGGTGCTTCAGGTTCGAGTTGCGCGCCTTCGCGACCGCGTAGTAGTTGATGTCGATGACGTTGTCGAGCATCCGCATCGCGACGCGGACCGTGCGCTTCAGCTTCTCCTGGTCGAGCGCGTAGCCGCCGTCGGCCTGCTTTGCGAGGTGCGCAACGAGGTTCACCGAGCCCAGGTTGCAGACGGCGATCTCGGTGTCGCTCGTGTTCAGCGTGATTTCCGTGCACAGGTTCGACGAGTGGACGACGCCGACGTGCTGTTGCGGCGAGCGCACATTGCACGGATCCTTGAACGTGATCCACGGATGGCCAGTCTCGAACAGCATGCCGAGCATCTTGCGCCAGAGCTGCTGTGCCGGAATCTTCTTGAACAGCTTGATCTCGCCGCGCGCGACCTTCTCTTCATAGCCGACGTACGCCGTCTCGAACTCGGCGCCGAACTTGTCGTGCAGATCCGGGCAGGTCGACGGCGAGAACAGCGTCCAGTCGGCGCCTTCCATCACGCGCTTCATGAACAGGTCGGGAATCCAGTTCGCCGTGTTCATGTCGTGCGTGCGGCGACGGTCGTCGCCCGTGTTCTTGCGCAGCTCGAGGAATTCCTCGATGTCGAGGTGCCACGACTCCAGGTACGCACACACCGCGCCCTTGCGCTTGCCGCCCTGGTTCACCGCGACCGCCGTGTCGTTGACGACCTTCAGGAACGGGACCACGCCTTGCGACTTGCCGTTCGTGCCCTTGATATGCGAGCCGAGCGCACGCACGCGGGTCCAGTCGTTGCCGAGGCCGCCGGCGAATTTCGACAGCAGCGCGTTGTCCTTCAGCGCTTCGTAGATGCCGTCGAGGTCGTCCGCGACCGTCGTCAGGTAGCACGACGACAGCTGCGAGCGGCGCGTGCCCGAGTTGAAGAGCGTCGGCGTCGAGCTCATGAAGTCGAAGCTCGACAGCACGTTGTAAAACTCGATCGCGCGCGCTTCGCGGTCGATCTCGTTCAGCGCGAGGCCCATCGCGACACGCATGAAGAACGCCTGCGGCATCTCGATGCGGGCGCCATCGACGTGCAGGAAGTAGCGGTCGTACAGCGTCTGCAGGCCGAGATAGCCGAACTGCAGGTCGCGGCTCGCGTCGAGCGCATCGCCCAGGCGCTTCAGGTCGAACTGCAGCAGCTTGTCGTCGAGCAGCTCGGCTTCGACGCCGCGTTTCAGGAACTGCGGGAAGTATTCGGCGTAGCGCGTCGACATTTCCGCCTGCGTCACTTCCTCGCCGAGGATCTCGCGGCGGATCGTGTGCAGCAGGATGCGCGCCGTGACCTGGCTGTACGCCGGGTCCTTCTCGATCATCGTGCGCGCGGCCAGGATCGCCGAATCGTAGACCTGGGTCATCGGCACGCCATCGTACAGGTTCTTCACCGTTTCCGAGACGATCGGCTCCGGGCTCACTGCGTCGCCGAGCCCCTCGCATGCCGACACGATCAGCGCGTGCAGCGCACTCATGTCGAGCGGACGCGTGACGCCGTTGTCCGTCACGTTGATGCCGCCGCCCGTCGACGTTTCGACGTCCGCCGCCTCGCCCGCGTGGACGCGCTCGAGGTGACGCTTCTCGCGGTACAGCACGTACGCGCGTGCGACGTTGTGCTCGCCGCCGCGCATCAGCGCGAGCTCGACCTGATCCTGAATGTCTTCAATATGGAACGTGCCGCCGTTCGGGCGGCTGCGCACGAGCGCGCGCACGACGTTCTGCGTCAGTTGCTCGACGAGCTCGCGCACACGGGCCGACGCGGCGCCCTGGCCGCCGTTGACGGCCAGGAACGCCTTCGTCACCGCGATCGCGATCTTCGACGGTTCGAACGACACCACGCTGCCGTTGCGGCGGATCACCTTGTAGTCGGCGTACGTCGTCTGCGACGCAAGTGCCGGCGCGCCTTGTGCGCCACCGGCGAGCGGGCGGCTCGCCGCGCTCTCGAATTGGGACGTCGCGTTATCGGTGGTTTGCATGGGCAAAACTCCTGGTGTTGGGTGATGCGGAAGGGACCGCGGATTAATACGGACGGTGCGCCACGACGTGCGCGAGCGGTAAGACGCGGAAGAAGCGGCTGCCTTGCCGGTTGGGCCCACGTGACGCGCTCGATTCGACATTGGTCTTCGTCATGCGCATCGCGCCCCTGGCTACACTTTTCCACGCGGGTCGCAGCGCGCCGGACCGCTGGCCGGATGCGCCGCACTGAGAATGTCGTGCTCCGGCGATGACGCCGGAAACCGCGGTCGGGAACGGAAAATGCCCCCGATCGACACACTATATGTAGTGCCGAACTGCTCGATTGGCCCAAAGTATAGTGGAGCCTTGCGGAAGCGCCAAAGGAAAAATTTGCTCGAAGTCTATTGACAAGCGCGATACGTCGACACGACAAGGCACGCCCGGCGAAACAATGCGGTGCGCGTCAAAAAGACCTCGCGCTCAGTGCTTCCGGTAAGGAAAGTATCGAGCCGGAAAACCGGCGTCGTCAGAGAAACGTTGCCAATCGAAGTGCGGACCGGGATCGGTCTTGCGTCCGGGCGCGACGTGCTCGTGGCCCGCGAACGCATCGATCGGGTAATGCGCGGCAAGCGCGCGCGCAAGCGCGGCGAGCGTCGCATATTGCGGCGCGTCGAATGCGACGTCGTCCGCGCCTTCGAGCTCGATGCCGATCGAGAAATCGTTGCAGCGCTCGCGGCCGAAGAAGCTCGACGCGCCCGCGTGCCATGCGCGCACGTCGCACGACACGAACTGGATCAGCACGCCGTCGCGCCGGATCAGGAAATGCGCGGATACTCGCACGCCGCGCAGGTGCGCGTCGTAGTACGGATGCGCGTCGCAGTCGAGGCGATTCTGGAATAGCTCGACGATCGCATCGCCGCCGAACTCGCCGGGCGGCAGGCTGATGTTGTGGATCACGACGAGCGAAGGCGCGAGGCCTTCCGGCCGCGCTTCGAAATTCGGCGACGGCTCGCGCAGCGCGCCGTCGACCCAGCCGCCGGCATCGACGGCGAAGCGCTTCACGCCGCTCATCGCTCGCTGCGGCTGCCCGAATGCGCGGCGTGACGCGCCGCGTGCTCCGGACTACAGAAATACTCGCCGCCCGCCGCGATCGCATCGCTCTTCGGCGCATGCACGCCACATTCCGCGCAGCGGACCATCGGCTCGGGCAGCGCGCCGCCGTCGCCCACGCGGCCCGCACCGCCCTGGTCGGACGCGGGGCCTGCGGCGCGCCCCGCTCCGCCGCCTGCAAACGGCCCGTCGCCGCGCGCCTGCGCCTGGCGGATCTTTCTCGCGAGCCACGAGCTCGCGAAGAACAACACGATAAGGAGAAAGATTTGTCGCATCGAGATCAGGTATTCAAACCACGGAGCGGTGCAGCAGCACCTCGAGAACGAAGCGGCTGCCGACGTACGCGAGCAGCAGCGCGACGAACGACGCGAGCACCCAGCGCGCGACGCCGCGGCCGCGCCAGCCGGACGCCTTGTGCGCGACCAGGAGCCCGCCGAACATCAGCCAGGACAGGATCGCGAACACGGTCTTGTGATCAAGCTTGAGCGCGCGCGCGTCGATCTGCTCGCTGAACAGGATGCCCGTTGCGAGCGTCAGCGTGAGCAGCACGAAGCCCGCGCCGATCAGGCGGAACAGCAGCTTCTCGAGCGTGAGGAGCGGCGGCAGCGTATCGAGCCAGCCGGCGACCCAGCTCGACGACTCGCGCAGCCCGTCGTGCCGCAGCGCGTGCAGACGCCGCTCGACCATCAGCATCAACACCGCGTGCAGCGCCGCGATCGCGAAGAGCCCGTACGCGATGTTCGCGATCAGGAAGTGCAACTTGAAGAGCGGCGCGGCCGCATACGGCAGCACGTGCACGCCGCCGAACGCCAGCGGCAGGAGCGACGCGCCGCACGCCAGCGGCAACACGAGGAGCCGCATGCCGTCGAGCGGGAAGAAGAAGCTCTCGATCCAGTAGATGCCGGCGCCGAGCCAGAACATCGCCGACAGCGCGAACGCAAAGCCGAACACCATCGCGTCGTGCGGGAAGATCGTCATGTGCAGCAGCACCCCATGCGCGAGCAGCGCGGCGCAGAGGATCGTGCGCCCAAGCCCCCCCATCCCGGCCGAGACGGATTCGCGCGCGTGCGGGACGGCCGGCACGCTCGCGACGAGCGGCCGCGCCGCGCCGACGCGGCGCGTGCGCCAGCTGGCGACGGCGAGGCCGCCATATAAGAGCGCAGTGAGGGCATACAGTACAATATCCATGTTCGAAGTTTACACTAGGCCCCCTACCCGCGACGGCCGGCTTTTTGTCCCACTCGCGCCTGCGGGCTTCACTGTCCATCGCTCCCCATGCTCGACAATCTCACCCAACGGATGGCGCGCGTCGTCAAGACGCTGCGCGGCGAGGCCCGGCTCACCGAGGCGAACACCCAGGAGATGCTCCGTGAGGTGCGGCTTGCGCTCCTCGAAGCCGACGTCGCGCTGCCCGTCGTCCGCGATTTCATCGCGAAGGTCAAGGAAAAAGCGCTCGGCGAGGACGTGGTCGGCAGCCTGTCGCCCGGTCAAGCGCTCGTCGGCGTGGTCCAGAAGGAACTGACCGCCGTGATTGGCGGCGACTACGAAGGCAAGGCGGCCGAGCTGAACCTCGCCGTCACGCCGCCCGCGATCATCCTGATGGCCGGCCTGCAGGGCGCCGGCAAGACGACGACCGTCGGCAAGCTCGCGAAGCTGCTGCGCGAGAAGTACAAGAAGAAGGTGCTCACCGTCTCGTGCGACGTCTACCGCCCGGCCGCGATCGCGCAGCTGAAAACGGTGAGCGAGCAGGTCGGCGCCGAGTTCTTCCCGTCGACGCCCGACCAGAAGCCCGTCGACATCGCGAACGCGGCCGTCGACTGGGCAAAGCGCCACTATCACGATGTGCTGCTCGTCGATACCGCAGGCCGCCTCGGCATCGACGAAGCGATGATGCAGGAGATCACCGCGCTGCACGCGGCGCTCAAGCCAGTCGAGACGCTCTTCGTCGTCGACGCGATGCTCGGCCAGGACGCCGTCAACACCGCGAAGGCGTTCAACGACGCGCTGCCGCTCACGGGCGTCGTGCTGACGAAACTCGATGGCGACTCGCGCGGCGGCGCCGCGCTGTCGGTGCGCCATGTGACGGGCAAGCCGATCAAGTTCGTCGGCGTCGCCGAGAAGCTCGACGGCCTCGAGATCTTCCACCCGGACCGGATGGCAAACCGGATCCTCGGGATGGGCGACATCCTCGCGCTCGTTGAGGAAGCGCAGCGCGGCGTCGACATCAAGGCAGCGGAGAAACTGGCCAACAAGGTCAAGAAAGGCGGCGATTTCGACCTGAACGATTTCCGCGCGCAGATCTCGCAGATGAAGAACATGGGCGGGCTGTCGTCGCTGATGGACAAGCTGCCCGCGCAGTTCCAGCAGGCCGCGGCGGGCGCCGACATGAGCCAGGCCGAAAAGCAGATCCGCCGGATGGAAGGCATCATCAATTCGATGACGCCCGCGGAGCGCGCGAAGCCCGAGATCATCAAGGCGACGCGCAAACGCCGGATCGCGGCGGGCGCGGGCGTCCCGGTGCAGGAAGTCAACCGGATGCTGAATCAGTACGACCAGATGCGCACGATGATGAAGAAGCTGAAGGGCGGCAACCTGCAGAAGATGATGCGCGGCATTAAGGGCATGATGCCCGGCATGCGCTGATTCGCCGCGGCGCCGCGCACGGGTATATGCTGTAGCGCGTGGCGCCGCATTGTTTCATTCTTATTGGTATCCCAGACGAGACCGCTCGCCAGACCTCATGAATCGAGAAGAAGCCCTCCACATTTTCCAACACTCCGAAGAGATCGTCTCCGCCGACGAAGTCAACGCATCGATCGGTCGGATGGCTGCAGAGATCCGCGACCAGATCGGCGAGGAGTTCCCGCTCGTGCTGTCGGTGATGGGCGGTGCGGCGGTGTTCACCGGCATGCTGCTGCCGCACCTCGATTTCCCGCTCGAGTTCGACTACATCCACCTGACCCGCTATCGCAACACGACGAAGGGCAGCCCCGAGATGCATTGGCGCGTCGCGCCGCGCGAATCGGTGAAGGACCGCATCGTGCTCGTGCTCGACGACATCCTCGACGAAGGCGAAACGATGGCTGCGATCCGCGACCGCATCCTCGAGATGGGCGCGAAGCGCTTCCTGTCCGCGGTGCTGTGCGAGAAGACGCTCGCGAAGGCGAAGCCGCTGCACCCGGACTTCTGCGGGTTCGCGGTACCGGACCGCTACGTGTTCGGCTGCGGGATGGACGCGAAGGGCTACTGGCGCAACCTGCCGACGATCCGCGCGCTGACGGCGGACGTCTGACGCCGGCACGGCGGCACGGCGGCACCGGCCCGGCGCACCAAAGACATCATGGAAAAGCGGCTCGCGTGTAATGCGCGGGCCGCTTTTTCTTGCTTGGCGATCGAAGATCCCGCAGCGCCGCAGTCGGTCAGCCCATCACAACTGGTGAACGAACGCGCGAACGCCCGCCATCATCATCTCGACCGAGATCGCGACGAGCACGAGCCCCATCAGCCGCTCGAACGCGAGCACCGTGCGCTCGCCGAGCCACTGCTGAATCCGTTCGGCGAGCACGAGCGTCACCGCACACACGAGCATCGTCACCGTCAGCGCGCCCGCCCATTCGAACATCTTGCCGGGCGCCTGCGACGTGAGCAGCATCACCGTCGCGAGCGCCGACGGCCCGGCGAGCGCCGGAATCGCGAGCGGCACGATGAACGGCTCGCCGCCCGCGCGCGGATCGCTGCCGAGCGCGCCGTCCGGATGCGGAAAGATCATCCGGAGCGCAATCAGGAACAGCACGATTCCCCCGCCGATCCGCAGCGACACATCGGTCAGGCTCATCATCCGCAGGAAGCGGTCGCCGACGACCATGAAGAACAGCAGGATCACGAACGCGATCGCCACTTCGCGCAGGATCACCTTCACGCGCCGTTCGCCCGGCACGTCCCGCAGCGCCGCGATGACGAGCGGGATGTTGCCGAGCGGATCGGTGATGAGGATGAGGAGCACCGTCGCCGACAGGAAATTCGACTCCAACGCGCGCCCCCGTTTCGCCGACGATCAGCGGCCGAGCACCGCGCGAACCTTCTCGGCGATCGCCGCCGCGGCCGAATCGGCGGGCAGCAGCGTCGCTTCGACGTCGCGGCGCCCCTGGTACTCGACCATGCCGTCCTTCAGGCCGCGCTCGCCGATCACGAGGCGATGCGGCACGCCGATCAGTTCCCAGTCCGCGAACATCACGCCCGGACGCTCGCCGCGATCGTCGAGGATCACGTCGACGCCCGCCGCGGCGAGATCCGCGTAGAGCTTGTCGGCCGCTTCGCGCACCGCATCGCTGCGGTCATAGCCCATCGGGCACAGCACGACCTCGAACGGCGCGATCGCCTCGGGCCAGATGATCCCCTTGTCGTCGAAGTTCTGCTCGATCGCCGCGCCGAGGATCCGCGTAACGCCGATCCCGTAGCACCCCATCACCATCGGCTGCGCCTTGCCCGATTCGTCGATGAACGTCGCGCCCATCGCCTCCGAATACTTCGCGCCGAGCTGGAACACGTGGCCGACTTCGATGCCGCGGCAGATGTCGAGCGTGCCCTTGCCGTCCGGCGACGGATCGCCCGCCTTCACGTTGCGGATGTCGGCGATCACGGGCTCCGGCAAGTCGCGGCCCCAGTTCACGCCGGCGACGTGGTAATCGACTTCGTTCGCGCCGACGACGAAGTCGCTCATGTTCGCGACCGTGCGATCGGCGATCACGCGCACCGGCTTCTTCGTGCCAATCGGGCCGAGGTAGCCGGGCGGCGTGCCGAACCACTCGACGATCTCCGTCTCGGTCGCGAAGCGGTAGCCGGCCAGGCCCGGCAGCTTCGCCGTCTTGATTTCGTTCAGGTCGTGGTCGCCGCGCAGCATCAGCAGCCAGATCGACGGCTCGGCGCCGTCGTTGTCGGTCGCGAGCACGATCGACTTGATCGTGCGCTCGAGCGGGATGCTCAGAAGCTCGGCGACCGCCTCGCACTTCGCCTTGCCGGGCGTCGCGACCTTCTGCATCGCCTCGGCGGGCGCCGCACGGCTCGCGAACAGCGGCAGCGCCTCGGCCGCCTCGACGTTCGCCGCGAAGTCGGACGTCGGGCAGTAGGCGATCGCGTCCTCGCCGGTGTCGGCGATCACATGGAATTCGTGCGAACCGCTGCCGCCGATCGAGCCGTTGTCGGCCGCGACCGGACGGAATTCGAGGCCGATCCGCGTAAAGACCCGCACGTATGCGTCATACATTTTCCTGTACGACTCCTTGAGGCCTTCGTGATCCCTGTCGAACGAGTACGCGTCCTTCATGATGAACTCACGGCCGCGCATCACGCCGAAGCGCGGGCGGATCTCGTCGCGGAACTTCGTCTGGATCTGATAGAAGTTCACCGGCATCTGCCGATAGCTCTTGATCTGGTTGCGCGCGATGTCGGTGATCACCTCTTCGTGAGTCGGTCCGATCACGAAGTCGTTCTGCTTGCGATCCTTGAAGCGCAGCAGCTCGGGGCCGTACTGCTCCCAGCGCCCCGACTCCTGCCACAGCTCGGCGGGCTGCACGGCGGGCATCAGCAGCTCGATCGCGCCCGCCCGGTTCATCTCTTCGCGCACGATCGCCTCGACCTTGCGAATCGAGCGCAAGCCGATCGGCAGATAGTTATAGATGCCGCCGGCAACGCGGCGGATCATGCCGGCTCGCACCATCAGCTTGTGGCTGACGATCTCGGCGTCGGCGGGTGCTTCCTTCAGGGTGCCGATAAAGAAACGAGAGGCTTTCATGCGAACGGTTCCATTAGCGGCGGCCAACGCGGGCCGCCCGAAAAAAGTCTAAAGGTGAATTAACGGCTGCGCGGTGGCGTGCGGCGCAGGTGACATACCAGACAAATCGGGGACAGTGTAGATGACGCACCTCGCCCGGATTCGCTCCGTTCCGGTGCGCGGCGCCCGTTATCTGTTTATAATCAAAGCAATTTTAAAGGATTCGAAGGTGGTTGTATGCTGGATCGTGAAGGCTTTCGCCCGAACGTCGGCATCATCCTCTTGAACGCGCGCAACGAGGTGTTTTGGGGCAAGCGGCTCCGCGAGCATTCCTGGCAGTTTCCGCAAGGGGGCATCAAGTACGGCGAGACCCCGATGCAGGCAATGTACCGGGAACTGCACGAGGAAACCGGGCTGCTGCCGGAACACGTCAAGATCATCGGCCGCACTCGCGACTGGTTGCGTTATGAGGTGCCAGACAAGTTCATCAAGCGCGAAGTGCGCGGACATTATCGCGGCCAGAAGCAGATCTGGTTCCTGCTGCGAATGGTCGGGCGCGATTGCGACATCTGCCTGCGCGCGACGGATCATCCGGAGTTCGACGCATGGCGCTGGAACGAATACTGGGTGCCACTCGACGCGGTGATCGAGTTCAAGCGGGATGTGTATCAGTTGGCGTTGACCGAATTGTCGCGTTTCCTGCGCCGCCCGGCGCAGCGTTCCGACAAGCCGCGCGGTCCGCGCGCGTCGCGCTTTCCGCGCGTTGCGAACGGACACGAGATCGCGGAAACACCAGCAGCGATCGACATGTCGGCAGTCTGTTCGGAAGTCGAGCCGGGCGCGAGCGCGCTCGACGAAAACCCTCCCCGCCTGACCTTGCGCGATTGACGCACGAGCTCGTCCGACGGGAATGAAAAACGCATGACCGGGCGCGGCATTGAAGGATGCCGCGCTTTTTTACGAGGTACGCATATTGAAATCGATTGCTCTTGCCGCTGCGTCGATCGTCGCGGCCGCCGCGCTGGCCGGCTGCGCCCATTCGAACACTCCGACCAACAAGGACGACAGCGCATTCACCTACCTGCTCGACCGTCAGCCGCAATGGACTGAAAACAAGGTCGAGACGCTGCCGCCGCTGCCGCAGACGAGCGATCTGCTGTCGTTCAACGTGTCGCAGAACACGCCGCTCAAGTTCTCCGTCGATTCGAAGTCGCTCGACGTCGGCACGGACGGCGTCGTCCGCTACATTGTCGTCGTCACGAGCCCCGCGGGCGCGCGCAACGTCAACTACGAAGGAATTCGCTGCGACACGTACGAATGGCGCCAGTACGCGGGTCTGAACGCGGATCACGACGGCTGGGACCGCACGGTCGCAACCGACTGGCAGCGGATCGAGAACGGCGAACTGAACGCGTACCACGCGGCGCTCTATCAGGACTTCTTCTGCGCGAACAAGATGCCGACGGGCAAGCGCTCGGCGATCATCGAGAACATCCGCTACAACCGGACGACGCTCAATCAGATCCGCTGATCCGGCGCGGCCGGTGCGTGCCGATCGAGGCACGCCGGCGCACCAACGCGCGGATGCAACCGGCCGCGCGGGCCGCACAACTGCGTGCCGGACAGGATGGCGAAAACAAAAATGCCCGCTTGCGCGGTATTTTTGTTTGTCGGCTTCGCTCGAAGCCCCGCGCCACAACGGCGCCGCGTCAGACGAGCACGAGGTTGTCCCGATGGATCAGCTCGGGCTCGAGCATGTAGCCGAGCACCGCTTCGATCTCGCCGCTCGGCTTGCGCTGGATCAGCTTCGTCTCGGCGCTGCTGTAATTGGTAATGCCGCGTGCGACTTCGCGGCCCGTGTCGTCGACGCACGCGATGACTTCGCCGCGCGCGAACACGCCCTGCACCGCGACGACACCGATCGGCAGCAGGCTCTTGCCGCCCGCCGTCAGCTTGTCGACCGCGCCTGCATCGATGACGACGTGGCCGCGCACCTGCAAGTGGTCCGCCATCCACTGCTTGCGCGCCGCCATCCGCGCGGTGCGTGCGATCAGCTGCGTGCCGACCGTCTCGCCCGACGCAAGCCGCACGAGCACTTCATGCTCACGGCCGCTCGCGATCACGGTGTTCGCACCGCTGTGCGCGGCGCGCTTCGCCGCGAGAATCTTCGTCAGCATGCCGCCGCGGCCGATGCTCGACCCCGCGCCGCCCGCCATCGCCTCGAGTTCGGGCGCGCCGGCGCTCGCCTCGCCGACGAGCGTCGCGCTCGGATCCTTGCGCGGATCGGCCGTAAAGAGCCCCTGCTGGTCAGTAAGGATGATGAGCGCGTCGCCTTCGATCAGGTTCGCGACGAGCGCACCGAGCGTATCGTTGTCGCCGAACTTGATTTCGTCGGTGACGACGGTGTCGTTCTCGTTGATGATCGGCACGACGCCGAGCCGCAGCAGCGTGAGAAGCGTCGAGCGTGCATTCAGGTAGCGTTCGCGGTCGGCGAGGTCCGCGTGCGTGAGGAGAATCTGCGCGGTGCGGATGCCGTGCTCGGCGAAGCGGCTCTCGTACACCTGCGCGAGCCCCATCTGCCCGACGGCCGCAGCCGCCTGCAATTCGTCAATTTCCCGCGGCCGCTTGCTCCAGCCGAGGCGCTGCATCCCTTCCGCGATCGCGCCCGAGCTGACGAGCACCACTTCCTTGCCCGCGCCGCGCAGCGCGGCGATCTGGGCAGCCCATCGGCCGATAGCGTCATGGTCGAGCCCGCGGCCATCGTTGGTGACGAGGCTCGAGCCGACCTTCACTACCAAGCGTTTCGAATCGGCGATGATCGAACGCATCGTGCGCTGCCTCCTGTGAGTGATGCGCGAATATCTCGCGCGCCGTGCGGACCGCGCGGCGCGGCTTGCGGTGCCGCGGCGGCGCTTACGGCGCGTCGGCTTCGCGCTCGCGCGGTTCGCCGGCGGCGGACGGCACGTCGCGGAAGCGCACGTCCGACGCCAGATCCTCGGCGATCTCGGCGCGATGCGCATCCGAATGCACGGAGAGATAGTCGTAGATCGCGTAGACGAGGCCTTCGCAGCCCTGCCCCGTCAGCGCGGAAATCTCGAATACGGGGCCAGCCCAGCCGAAGCGCTCGATGAAGTCGGCGACGCGCGCGCCGCGCTCGCCCTCCGACACCATGTCGAGCTTGTTCAAGACGAGCCAGCGCGGCTTCTCGTACAGCGATTCGTCGTACTTGCGCAGCTCGCCGACGATCGCCTTCGCCTCGGCGACGGGATCGACGTTTTCGTCGAACGGCGCGAGATCGACGAGATGCAGCAGGATACCGGTGCGCTGCAGATGCCGCAGGAACTGATGGCCGAGGCCCGCGCCTTCCGCCGCACCTTCGATCAGGCCCGGAATGTCGGCGATCACGAAGCTCTTGCCCGGCCCGACGCGCACGACGCCGAGATTCGGCGCGAGCGTCGTGAACGGATAGTCGGCGATCTTCGGCTTCGCGTTCGACACCGACGCGATGAACGTCGACTTGCCGGCGTTCGGCATCCCGAGGAGGCCGACGTCCGCAAGCACCTTCAACTCGAGCTTCAGCATGCGCCGCTCGCCCGGCTTGCCGTCCGTCTTCTGGCGCGGCGCGCGGTTCGTGCTCGACTTGAAATGCAGGTTGCCGAGGCCGCCCGCGCCGCCCTTCACGACGAGCACCTTCTGGTCGTGCTCAGTCAGATCGGCGATCAGCTCGCCCGTGTCCATGTCGTTGATGACAGTGCCGACCGGCATGCGCAGCGTGATGTCGTCGCCGCCCTTGCCGTAGCAATCGGAGCCGCGGCCGTTCTCGCCGTTGCGCGCCATGTGCTTCTTCGCGTATCGGTAGTCGATCAGCGTGTTGATGTTGCGATCCGCGATCACGTATACGCTGCCGCCGCGGCCGCCGTCGCCGCCGTCCGGCCCGCCGAACGGAACGAATTTCTCGCGGCGCATCGACGCGCTGCCATCGCCCCCGTCGCCGGCGATGACTTCGATTCGCGCTTCGTCAATGAACTTCATCCGTCACTCCGTCCAGTATTTGCTGCTATTCCCGCTATTGTGCCGTGCGGCGCCGCGCTTGACCAATCGGCCGAACAGCCGATGCGCGCGGCGAATGCCTGCGCGCAAAATTCGCGCACAAAATAAAAAAGGCCCCGCTGTTACCGCGGGGCCTTTCTTGGCTACGAAGCCCGTCGCGCCTGAACTCAGGCAGCGGCCGGGACGACGACGACCGTGTGCTTCTTGGCGGCGCCCTTCGTCGTGAACTTCACATGGCCGTCGACCAGCGCGAAGAGCGTGTGGTCCTTGCCCATGCCGACGTTTTCGCCTGCGTGCATGCGCGTGCCGCGCTGACGCACGATGATGCCGCCCGCGTTGATCGCCTGGCCGCCATACACCTTGACGCCGAGACGCTTCGACTCGGAGTCGCGGCCGTTCCGGGACGAGCCGCCTGCTTTTTTGTGTGCCATCTGATTGCTCCTTTACCGAGGGAGGCGCTTACGCGTTGATCGCGTCGATGCGCAGCTCGGTGTAGTTCTGGCGGTGGCCGCCGTGCTTTTGGTAGTGCTTCCGGCGACGCATCTTGAAGATGGTGACCTTGGCATGACGACCGTGCGATATGACGGTGGCCTTGACGGAAGCCCCACTGACCAGCGGCGTACCGAACTTAATCGATTCGCCTTCGCCCACTGCGAGAACCTGGTCGAGCGTGATTTCTGCGTCAATGTCTGCCGGCATCTGTTCTACTTTCAGTTTTTCGCCAACGGCAACCTTGTACTGCTTGCCGCCGGTTTTTATGACCGCGTACATTGAGAACCTCACTCTGGATCCATTTTTCCGTGCACCGTGCGCGGAAAACGCGTGATTATACATGGAGTTAGCGCTTCGGTCAAAGTCCATCCGCGTCTGCCGCGCCCGATCGTGGCGCGAACATCGGCCGAGCGGCCGAAAAACGCATGAAGAAGTCGCACGACAGCCCGGCTCGCGGGCGATTCGCCTTATAATCCGCGGCACTACCCATTTCCATGATCATGTCGTCGACTGCCACCCCCTCCCTCAGCGCCGCCCACCTGCTCGCCCCGATCGCAAGCGATATGGAGCAGGTGAATCGCGTCATTCGGCAAAGCCTCGCGTCCGACGTGCTGCTGATCAACCAGATCGCCGAGTACATTATCGGCGCGGGCGGCAAGCGGCTGCGACCGGCGCTTCTCCTTCTCGTCGCGGGCGCGCTCGGCGAAAACACGAGCCAGAAGCACGTGCTCGCGGCCGTCGTCGAGTTCATCCATACGGCGACGCTGCTGCACGACGACGTCGTCGACGAATCGGAGCTGCGGCGCGGCCGCAAGACCGCGAACGCACTGTTCGGCAACGCGGCGAGCGTGCTCGTCGGCGATTACCTCTACTCGCGCTCGTTCGAAATGATGGTGGGCGTCGGCAAGATGCGCGTGATGGAGATCCTGTCGGAAGCGACGACGATCATCTCCGAGGGCGAAGTGCTGCAGCTCCTGAACATGCACGACGCCGACGTCGACGAAACCCGCTACATGCAGGTGATCCGCTACAAGACCGCGAAGCTGTTCGAGGCCTCGGCGCGCCTTGGCGCGGTACTGGCGGGCGCCGACGCGCCGACCGAGGCCGCCGCCGCCGAATATGGCCGCCGGATCGGCACTGCGTTCCAGATCATGGACGACTGGCTCGACTACGCGGGCACCGCCGAGTCAATGGGCAAGAACGCCGGCGACGACCTGCGCGAAGGCAAGCCGACGCTGCCGCTCATCTATCTGATCGAACGCGGCACGCCCGAGCAGTCGGCGCTCGCGCGCGAAGCGATCGAGCAAGGCGGCACCGACCGCTTCGACACGATCTTCGACGCAATCACGCGTTCGGGCGCGCTCGATCACACGCTCGAATGCGCTCGCCAAGAGGCCGAGGCTGCGGCCGCAGCAATTTCTTCATTTCCCGCTTCCATTTTCAAAGAGAGCCTGCTAGAATTATCTTCTTACTCGACGTCACGCCAGTCTTGAACTAGACTGAAGCGACGAAAGAGTCCAAATCGGGGTGTAGCTTAGCCTGGTAGAGCGCTACGTTCGGGACGTAGAGGCCGGAGGTTCGAATCCTCTCACCCCGACCAATCTAACTTGTTGATTGGTTGGAAAAATCAGCAAGATCAATGGCTTACGGAGCGGTAGCAGCCGGTGTAACATACACCTACTGTTCCGTAAGCCATGACAAATCATCTCCTCAAGCGCGGCACCCGGTATTACATTCGCCGCAAAATTCCACTTGATCTAATCTCGCACTATCGCGGCCGCAAAGAGATAGTCAAAGCTCTTGGCACGTCCGAACCCGCCAAAGCGCGCGAGCGCGTCCGGGAGGAAAGTTACCGTCTCGATCAAGAATTTGCCGCGCTTCGACAGCCGACCGGAGATGTGTCGCAAACCGTCGAACTGCGGGAACTCATTCTTGATCCCGTTACGTCCGAGAGTGTACCGACTGGCCGCACCGCAAAAGTTGACCCGCGCCGCCCCGGCTCTTACGTCATCTGCGACTGCGACGGCGAGCAAGTGGCCGTGCTGTGGCCCAAAGATGCCGACGACGCCTACCACAAGCAGCGCCTCAAGCACGCCCGCACATTCGCACACGGGGTCTTGATCGCCCGCGCATCCGGTACACCTCCCGCGCTGACAGCCTCCGTACCTCCGCAGATAGCATCCCCAGAAACACGCGGCGGCGCGTCATCGGGCCATCTTGCCGCGCTCGTTGAGAAATGGGCCGGGGAGCGCAAGCCCGAGTCTCGAACGGTACGCAAGGCGGAATTGATCGTAGAGCGGTTCTACTCACATGTGGGGCGCGTCCCGGTCGCGGGGATCACACGCGCACATGTCATCGCCTTTAAGGACAAGCTTCTCGAAACCGGTCAAACATCTGTCAACACAAACAAGCAACTGGAACTGCTCGGGACGCTGCTGAACTACGCAAAAGATAATCTGCTGGTCTCGGAGAACGCCGCGCATCGCGTCCGTGTTCAGGTCAAAGGCACTGTGAGAGGCAAAACCCGCATCTCGTTTGATGTACCCGCCCTCACCGCGATCTTTTCCAGTCCCGTCTACACACGGAATTTGCGCCCGGTTGGCGGCGCGGGAGAGGCAGCATATTGGTTGCCGCTACTCGGCTTGTTCACAGGCGCACGGCTAGAGGAACTGGCCCAATTGCGCCCCGACGACATTTACACCGAGAGTTACCACACCTCAGACAGCAGCGTGAAATCTTCCGCCGTGCTGCGCATCACGGATGCCGGGGATGGCCAGACCGTCAAAAACGCGGGCAGCGTGCGACGCATTCCCATCCACCCGGAACTACTTGCGCGCGGGTTCGTAGAGTATGTGCACGCCCAGCGCGGAAAGCCTCGCATTTTCTCAGCACTCGTCGCCAACAAGCACGGGGAGGAGTCCGCGCAATGGTCAAAGTGGTTCGGTAAATACCTGCGCGGGGTCTGCAAGATCACCGATTCGCGTATGGTCTACCATTCGTTCCGGCACGGCTTCAAGGACATGTGCCGCGACTCCGGCGTGCCGAAAGAGGTCGCGGACGCATTGCAAGGTCACAACGATGGCGATGCGTCGGGTGGATATGGCGCTGAATTTTACCCGCTCCGCCCACTCGTAGAGGCTATGGGCCGTATCCGTGTCCCCGGCCTAACCCTCCCCGCGCCGCCGCCAAGCCTTCCGGTAGCCGACCCGCAAACACTCTGATAAATTCGTCAGACGGTAATTGATGGGCGGCAGGCACACTGCCGTCCGCTTTCTGCGGAGCGCGCCGAATGGCTTCAGTGACTATCGACATGGGTTCTGGGAAGCGCGCTACGCTGACCAGTGCGGGAAACTCAACCGGAATGCGCCCATCGGTCGGTCAACGTAGCGCCGTCTCGGAATTGATGCTGCACTGGCCGAAGTATTCGGGGCTGACGACAGGTGCAGCAGGATACCTTCGGAAACTGGGGATTGGTGCATTCCATAGCGATCCAGTCGCTGCGCTTAGGTCCGCCATAGAGGACGGGCGGGTATCGGTGTCCATCGATCAACCCGTGGCCCGTGGTGGTTCTGCCGGAGGTTCGCCCTCAACCCCGCCATTTCCACGGGCTAACAGGCTCGCCAGCGTGCCGGGAGTGGCCGCGTTGCCAGTAGACAAGCCGCTCCCGAGTTGGGCGACGCCCAGCAATGTGACGGCGGATGAACTAATAAGCTATCTGGAAAGCGTTGTCGCTGGTACTGGTAGTAGCTTGGCCAGTAATGATATCGGAGGTGCGTCGTCGCTTCTTGGTGAGGCCGCTCCGTTCGAACTTGCTGCCGACGTGCCAGACGACGGGAGTTTTATTTTAGCGGGCACGCCTAACACGGGGCCGGCGGGGTCGTGGTATACGAATCCCGGCTCGGGGCAAATGCGTTTATTCGGAAATAACGGCCTACCCGTCGTAGACTTTGATTTCGATCACGACCACGGGCAGGGGATACCTCATGCGCACAATTGGGATGACGTGGGCGGGGGATTCCCGGTTCGTGGTCCCGGCGTGAGTTTCTCTCCGCTGCCCTGAGAACTAACAACCGACTGCCGCTATGAAAAATTACCACGACGCTGAATTCATCGGTTGCGAGTATTCGCGTTCCGCTTCCGCCCTTTCGTTGAGCTTCGAGTGTGCAGACGGAAAAATGTCGAAATTGCTGCTATCCGGCGTCCGGGCGGTGCGCATTAACGACTTCACCCGTCAAAACGTTGTGGCGCGGCTTCTGATTTCCCCGAAATACCAATTCACGTTGGATGAGGTTGCAACCTACGTAAATTGGGCGAGCAGCCAGCACGACTACCGGGCGCAAGCTAGTGCCGAGAAAATTCAGGCGGTTCACGCTGACATTGCATCAGGAAAGTGTCTGCTGTTCGTGATGGAGCAATCCGCCGGTGCCGAGGCTGTCGTGTTGTGCGACACCCTGCAAGAGACGCCGCTATAAATGCGTGCCCTCACGCCGCACAGGCCCGCTTGACCGTAGCCGTACTCACGCCGAAGCGCTCCGCCGTTGCCGAGATGGTTGCGCCGTTCTCGGCCCGCCAGCCCTTAATTTCGGCGTAGTCGGCGGCGCGCTGGCGTCCCGTGTACTTCCCTTCGGCCTTGGCAATCGCTACGCCTCGCCGCTGCATCTCCACCCGGTTCTTGTAGTCTGCTTCGCCCTGCGCGGCCATGAATGCCAGTACAGCGTCTCGCGTGGCTTTCTCAATCGGATCCGTCGCGCCGCCATCGAATACCATGCCGTTCAACGTGCATTCGACGCGAACGCCCATATCCATCAAGCGGCGCATCGTGCGGTGCAATTCGTCGTATCGGCGGCTGATCCGGTCGAGCCAGCGGACAATCAGCACGCCGCCGTGCCGCAAGTCGTGTTCTACGCGTTGCCATTGCTGGCGTTGATCCGGCGCAACGTGATACCCGCTCACGCCTTCGTCAACGAACACGTCTTTTTCCTTGACCCCGTGCGCTTTCGCGTCGGCGTACTGGCTGACTGCTGATTGTCCGTCCGTGGTGGAAATGCGCCCGTAGTAGAGTTTCCGCATGGCTCGCTAGCTCAATTAGATTGATAGCTCAATGGTAGCTACTGGCTCACACACTGTCAATCCTATTGAGCCATATTTTCAATGACTCACGTTTGGCTCAGTCAGGTATACCCTATTGATCCGATTCGAACACTGTTTCCGCCCGGCATTCCGAATGAGCACGTAATACGACTCACGGCGAATTATTTTCGACGTGGGACGGCGCTTCCCGTAGATTACGGCGGTTCGTATTCGCCCAACTTTCCGCAGACTTTTTACGTCGCTTTTCGCGGCCGTCCGGGGCGCTTCGGCGGGTCCACTTGCCGGGGTATCATCCAATCTGGCGCACTCCCTGTTGCCAGCGTCATAACCTGTATCGCCGTCATTTGATCGGGGCGCGTCGGCAATCCCTCGAAGACCTGCCGCAGCCTCTGGTTACGCCCTTGCGAATGATTGCTGTCGCGCGGCTCATCGACCCTTGGCAATGCGCGCGGCTTGCCCTTCTTCCCACCCGTCTGTGGCCGCATCCAAACCGGCCATGCCGCTATGCCAGGCCGCGTGTCCCGCCAGCACGCATACACGATGCTCCGCCATACCGCCGCCTCTCTCCAGCGGTATTCCTGCACGCGCCATGCAGCCCGAATATCCTCGCGGCGCGCCCACGGGTGGATGTCAGCGGCTTCGGCGGCTCTTTGGGTTCGGTCAGCTTGCTGGCGCATGGCGTCCTGTACGGCCATTTCAGCCAACCGTTTATGCTCATTCGCCCGCCATTCCATCCATTTCCAATATGTGTGATTCCGTGCGTTCGCACCCTTCGGCCATTCGGCTTTCTCGGGCGGCGTCTTCCCGGCAAAGTGTTTCCGCCACGACACCTTATCCGCCATGCGCTTCTGTACGGACCATTGCTGCTGTAGGCTGTCTATCGCGATCATGCAGCCCCATAGCCCATCGTGCGGGTTCCGTAACCACTGCTGTACCGCGCTCTTTGCCAGCCGATTCACGGCGCCCATTACAACCGTTGCTGGTGGCTCGGTCGGCATCGCCGCGCCGCCCCAGTCCTCTCGATGCCATTGCAGCCACTCTTCAGCCCGTAGCCTTTTGCCTGCCGATCGCATCGCCTTACTCGCCCCGGCCCGTCAGATCGCGGTGCTTGGCGTGGCCACCACTGTTACTACCGGCAACTACCTTGCGTTCATCCATTCATTAACCTCGTTGCGCGCACAACCAATTTAAGCACGCCTGTACCGCTCGTGATTCACGGGTACACGCCCCCTAACCCGACACCCAGCCCCTACCACAGCGCTATACGCGCGCGACAAAGGTACACGCGCCACGCCCAGCCCCAGTGTTAGCGCCGGTGTAAAAGCGCCGTTAAACGACGGCACAAGGTTGAGCGAAACAGTCAACGACAAAGGGGCCACGCGGGCCCCTTTGTTTTGAATGTCGCCGATCAGAACGGCGGGTCGTGCTCGGTGAGCGGCAGTTCACGTTGCCGACGATCGCCACGAAGGACACGCTGCATGTCGGGCAGATAGCGTGCGCAGATGAGTTCGCGCAAGTCGTCGAGCAGTTCGAACACGGCGAGCGCCTGCTCGGGCGTCCAGTCGTCGGGCACGACGAAGTTCAAGCCGCGCGTGAGGCCTGAGGGCAATGGCACGGCTGTCATGATGACTCGCCTCCTTTGGCCGATTTGCTCGGGCCACGCTGCCGGGCGCGCTTGTCGGCCCGCTCGCGGGCTTCCTTCAGGCGGTACGATTCGCCTTCGATCGAGATGACCTCGGCGAGATGCACAAGGCGATCGACGAGCGACACGACGCAGGCGGCGTTCGGGAACACTTCTGACCATTCTGCAAACGGTCGATTCGATGTCACGATGGTGCTGTTGTTCTGGTATCTCCGGCTGATCAACTCGAACAGCAGATCGGCGTGGCGATTCGAGTAGGAGAGATATCCGACCTCATCGATCACAAGGACGTCGGGCGCAGCATAGCGACGCAAGCGCCGGCGCAGCGTTGAATCGCTATCGAGCGCAGCCAGTTCGCCCAGCATATTGCCGGCGGTGGTGAACAGCACCGTGTGCCCATGCACGAGCGCCTGATGCGCGACGTTCTTCGCCAGCGTCGACTTGCCCACGCCGTTGGGGCCGATGAGCACGACGTTGGCGGCGTCCTTCATGAACCCGAGCGTCATCAGTTCTTCGATGGCACCGCGATCACACCGTGACGGCCAACCCCAGTCAAAGTCGCACAAGGCTTTGAAGCCGCCCAGATGTGATTCCTTGATGCGCCGCTCGAGCGAGCGACGGGCTCGCTCGTCTTCTTCCCACTGCACGAGCGGCGCGACCCACGGCTCCTGCGCAACCTCGGGCCAGTGGGCCAGCAGCCCGTGCAAACGCAATTCCTGCGCGCGTGTGCGCAATGATTCAAGCGAGCTCATCCGTGCCTCCGGCAAGTTGATCGTAGGTATCGAGCCGGTGGGGTTGGACCGGCGTGTCCTTCTGGCGTACGTGTGGCGGCAGACACACGGCAAGCGGTGGTGGCAGTTCAAGCGCTTCGCGGCGGCGCTCCAGCGCCAGGCGCACGGCGTTCGGGTGCGGCACGCCGCTTTGTAGCGCATCGCCGATCGCGGCCTGCAATTGCGCAGCGCCGTAGCGTTCGAGCAGCCGCAGCAGCGCCGCCGTGATGGTGCCCAGATTCGCATTGCGTTCAGCCGCGCGGCGCAGCAGATCCTGACTGGCGGGGGCAGCCTTGGCCAAGCGATCCATGCCGCGATGATGACGGGCCTCGCGTTTGACGCCGACCAGTGTCTCGATGTGAACGGGCTCTTCGATTTGCGCGCCGCGGTCGTAACTGCGAGCGTGGCGCGCAAGGATCTCGGCACCGTCCAGCACGCGTACCTGCTCGAGATCGGCCCGTACCGTGAGCGTGCGCCGCACGTGCGTGTGCGGGATCGAGTAGTCGTTCAGATCGAAGCGTACATAGGGCGTCTTGCCGACTTTGACGGCGAGCGTTTCCTCGACGGGATAGGGATTCTCCGGTAGCGCAAGCAGCGTAGGCTGCTCCTGGGCGAACGCCTGGCGCACACTGATCATGCGATCCTCCGGGCACGGGCGATCCGCCGCCTGCGTGCGGCACCAGTGTTCGGCTTGCGCATTCAGGTCATCCAGATCGGTGAACTGTCTGGCCGCGAAGAACGCGTCGCGGACGTGACGAATGGCGCGCTCCACGCGGCCCTTCTCGTTACCACGCGCGATGGCTACGGGTCTGGGTTCGAACCGATAGTGTGCGGCGAAGGCGAGCAGCGTCGGGTGGAAACGAATGGCGTCGCCCTGGCGTTCAAGGACGGCGCTCTTCAGGTTGTCGTAGAGGACGACCCTACCGAGGCCGCCCCAGCGCGTGAAGGCGCCGATATGGCCGCGCAGGAAGTTCTCCATACGCGCATCGAGGAAAAAGCGCAGATACAGTTCGCGCGAGTACGAGAGCACCATCACGAAGGCCATCAAGGGCCGGCGCGCACGGCCGATATGCAAGTGACCGAAGTGCCCCCAGTCGCATTGCATCTGTTCGCCGGGCAACGTGCGCAGCCGCAGGTACGCTTCGGCAGGCGGGCGTGGCCGGTGCAGAGAGATCAGATGTCGGAAGTGCGTGGGCCGGCCCTGATAGCCGCGCTCGCGCACCATGCCGTAAAGGCGGCTGGCGGTGAGCGTGGGATACTTCTCCAGCGTTTGGCGAATGAATGGCAGGTATGGCTCGATCATCGAAGGCCGCGGCGCCGGTCCATGACGCGGCAGACCAGCTTGTGCGAGCACCCGTTTGACGGTGCCGCGATGCACGTGCAATTGCTGCGCGATCGTGCCGCAGCGCCACTTCTCGACGTGGTAGAGCCGCAGGATATGGGCTTCGAGTTCAGCGTCAATCGTCACCTTTAGAGCCTCCTCGGAATCGGTAGATGCAGTGAGGAACTCGACGGCGCAACGGGCCAAGGCGCACGAATGGCGAACAGGCGCAGCCGCATCGATGGCAATGCGTTGTCGCCGGCGCCGATGCCGCGACACGACTGTGAGTGACAGCGGCGCGCATCGAGTCCGCTGGCAGTAGAGCACTGGGCCCCGTCGCAGGTGAACCGTGATGCGTCACTTTATTGTGTCGCGCTCGATAACGACGGGCGCGCTGCGCATGGGCAAGACGCCCGCGGCGAGAACTCTGGTAACGCTGAGCCGCTTCGCGCAAGCTCGCGCGCCGGGCCGCTTGCGCACAGCCGCCGGCGCAATAGATCTGGCCTCGATCGCAGCGGCGGCAAATGAACACCTGCGCCCGGCAGCGGGCGCACAGGAAGAAGCGGCCCGTGGGCAGCATCGGCGGTCCCCGTGGAACGCCGATGGCAGGTCGATATCGACAGGGTCCGCCCAGCCGTGGAATACTGCGGCTGCACGTGTCCCTGTGCTTGGCCCCGTGGCCCCGCACCTGTGTCCAGTGTGGCGCGACCCCGGGGTGAACTTGGCGGTTTGACCGGTGTCGCGCCGGTTGTTTCTTCGGCGGTGTGCCTTTCTACCGCAACCGATCCGCGCCGTCATCCCTCAACGCGCTTTGCGCGTCTGCACTCGCCCTACGGGCTCCCTCCGACGCGCAAAGCGTCAGGCATCCGCAGCGTCGCTACCCCGCAAACATCATCTTCCAAGCACGGCCACTTCAAACGCTCAATTCCAGAACGCCGTCGTTTAGTGTCGGATTTGGACCGGCGTTCACACCCAGTGGGGGTGTTTGAATTGCGCGACCTTCGATCCCCGACACCGACCGGTTCGTCGGTTCAAAACGCAAACTGCAATAATTCTTGTCGATTGCGCGCGAAAACCGAGGCCGTTGTGTGTGCGCACGCGTGTACGCGCGTAGCCCAAATATGGGTAAATCAGTTATCCCGCCACCGATAGCCAATCAATTCCACGGCGGTGCAGCGCTATCACGGACTTATGGCATGCCGTAAATCCGTATTGAGCACGTTAAACAATGCGCGCAATTCGTCTTTCGTCTTGTCGCTCAACATTGCAAATGCTTCGCTCCCGTCGCCATGCATAAAATCAGTCAAAGCCGCCACCTGACCCAAGATACGAATAATGCGAGACTGCGGCGCTGGTTGCCATGTGCGTCTAAATTTTTCAGCCATGCAGCACCTCCGGGCAATTCTTCGCTCTGAGTTCATGAAGCGCGCTGCGAACTGCGGTGAGCGTAACGCCGTAAAGGTCGAAGATCGCTTTTTGCTCGTCCAAATCCGAACCGGAAAATAACGCTACGCCATCCTTGGCTGAGAGCAACCTCGATAAAGCGGACAGGTTATCGACACCGACGAGCGCGATATCGACTAGGGTAGGTTCCGAGAGTTCTGAACAAGCGGGGGGTTGATGCACGTCGGGCCTCCTATGAAAACGTAAGACCCGCTCTCCCATCGCCAAATGGGCGGGCGGGCACAAGGCAGGGTTGGCGAACCGGCATAGGAGGCAACCGGCAGACCCGAAGGTCTCCCTGCCAAGGCCCACCCATTGATCGCATAGGCGCACAAAGGCATGCAGACGAAAAAGCCGCACATGCGGCGGCTCGTCCGCCTCCTAATAATCGGGTCGCCAAACCCGGCCACGGTGTCTCCGTGACGGCCTCAACAGTAGCCAAATTTTGGGGTATGGTCAAATTGAGTGGGAATCTGCTACACTCTCATGTTCTAGCGGCTACGCGCTCGATTGTAACCTATTGATTTGATTGGGTGAACTAGGTTCGAATCCTCTCACCCCGACCAGATTTGCAGAAAACCGCGCAAACGATGCGCGGTTTTTTTTTGCGCAACGGCGGCGTCGCCCCGCGGGGCGACGCCATACGCGAACCAACCGCGCCCCTCTGCTATAGTCTTTCCCATTCCTGTCATTCACCGACTCTCCGACGCGTGGACCAAATTCCCTTATGGGCGCAAATCGGCGCCATCTTCCTGCTTCTTCTCTGCTCCAGCTTCTTCTCCATTTCTGAAACCGCGATGATGGCGCTCAACCGCCATCGGCTCAAACACCTCGCGGGCCAAGGCGCGCTCGGCGCGAAAACGACGCAGAGGCTCCTCGCGCGGACCGATCAGCTGCTGAGCGTGATCCTGATCGGCAACAACCTCTTCAACACGATCATCCCGGTGCTGACGACGTCGATCGCGCTGCGCACGTTCGGCCACGACAATTTCGTGCTGTCGATCGCGACCGGCATCGTCGCGTTTCTCATCATCGTGTTCGCCGAAATCACGCCGAAGATCGTCGGCGCGACGTTCCCCGAACGGATCGCGCTGCCGGCGAGCGTCGTGATCGCGCCGCTGATGCGCGTGATGATGCCCATCGTGTGGTTCGTCAATACGCTGTCGGGCTCGATCCTCGCGGCGCTGCGGATCAACACGAAGGGGGCGCGCGACCAGCGGCTGTCGACCGAGGAGTTGCGCTCGCTCGTGCTCGAATCGGGCAGCTTCATGCCGACCAAGCACCGCAGCATCCTGCTCAACCTGTTCGATCTCGAGAACATCACCGTCGACGACGTGATGATCCCGCGCCGCCAGATCGAGGCGCTCAACATCCTTGCGCCGCTCGACGACGTGCTGCATCAGCTCGAGACCTGCTATCACAACCGGCTCGTCGTCTACGAAGGCGACATCGACCGCGTGCTCGGCGTGCTGCACGTCCGCAAGACGCTCGCCGCGCTCCACAACCAGGATTTCGACCGCGGCACGCTGCGCGAGCTGCTCACGGAACCGTACTACGTGCCGTCCGGCACGCCCGTGTTCCAGCAATTGCAGTACTTCCAGGAAAGCCGGCAGCGCACGGCGCTCGTCGTCAACGAGTACGGCGAGTTGCAGGGGCTCGTCACGCCCGAGGACATCATCGAGGAGCTGATCGGCGAATTCACGACGACGATGCCGAGAAGCGAGAATTCGAAGAGCGGCTGGGACGCGAACGGCGAATGCATCGTCGCGGGCAGCATGCCGCTGCGCGAGCTGAACCGCTGGCTGCACCTGAACCTGCCGACCAAGGGACCCAAGACGCTCAACGGCCTGATCCTCGAAATGCTCGAGGAGATTCCCGAAGGTGACGTCTGCCTGAAGATCAGCGACGTGATGATCGAAGTGATGCGCAGCGACGATCAGGGCGTGCGCACGGTCAAGCTGTTCAAGCCGCGCACGTCGCGCGGGGGACGCGCGCTGAGCGTTTGACGCGCGGCGCGGTTGGCCGATCGACCGACTGGCGGCCGCCCTGCGCGACGCGCGATGATCGCTCCATCGTGTCGAGCAGGCGGCCACGAGGCCGAGTCCGATGTCCGCAACGCCATCTTCCCCTTCTTTTTCTTCCGCGTGGCCGACGACGCCGCTTCCGCCCGCGGCGGCCGCCCCGCCCCGTCACCGCGCCGCCGAACTCGCCGACGACGCGCCCGCGGTCGGTATCGTCGCCGACATGCTGCGCGCCGCGCACGAGCGCGACGCGTCCGACATTCACATCGAGCCAGGCGAATCGGGCTGGCGCGTGCGCCTGCGGATCGACGGCGTGCTGCACGAATTCGCCCGGCCGCCCGCCCATCTGCGCGACGCATGCGTGACGCGCATCAAGGTGCTCGCGCGGATGGACATCGCCGAGCGTCGCGTGCCGCAAGACGGCCGGCTGCGGCTCGCGCTTGCGCCAGGGCGCGCGGGCGACTACCGGGTCAGCTCGCTGCCGACGCTGCACGGCGAAAAGCTCGTGCTGCGGCGTCTCGAGACGCTTCCCGCCGATCTGTCGCTCGGCGCACTCGGCTTCGACGCCGCGCAGGCGCACCGCGTCGAGGCGGCGATCGGCGCGCCGCACGGCCTCGTCCTCGTCACGGGACCGACGGGCAGCGGCAAGACGCTGTCGCTGTACTGCTTCCTGCAAATGCTGAACGACGTATCGCGAAACGTCTGCACGGTCGAAGATCCGGCCGAAATCGAACTCGACGGGATCAATCAGGTTGGCGTGCGCGAGAAGGCGGGCCTGACCTTCGCGGTCGCGCTGCGCGCGTTCCTGCGCCAGGATCCTGACGTCATCATGGTCGGCGAGATACGCGACGCAGAAACTGCCGACGTTGCGCTGAAATCTGCGCAAACTGGCCACCTCGTGCTGTCGACACTGCATACGAACGACGCGCCCGCAGCGGTTGCTCGATTGCTCGACATCGGCGTCGCGCCGTACAACCTCGCGGCCGCCCTGCGACTCGTGACGGCCCAGCGGCTCGTGCGCCGCCTCTGCGCCGCGTGCCGCGCGCCGTCCGGCGCGGCGCCCGATGCGCTGCGCGCGGCGGGCCTCGACGCCGCTTCGCTCGACGCCGGCTGGCGCCCTTATGCGGCGACGGGCTGCGCCGCGTGCCACGGAATCGGCTATCGGGGACGTATCGGCATTCATCAGGTGATGCCGCTGTCTGCCGCGCAACGCAACCTGATCGTTGCACGCGCGAGCAGCGCCGAACTCGCGCGGCAGGCGCACGTCGAAGGCATGACGAGCTTGCGCGATGCGGCGCTCGCACGCGTGCGCGATGGCACGACGAGCCTGGACGAAGCGCTCGGCGCGACGGAGGCTGAATGAGCGGACACAGCCCGGCCACGCCGATCGAGGCCCGTTACCGCTGGGCGGGCGTGACGACCGATGGCGCGCGACGCCGCGGCACGCTGATCGCCGTCAATCCGTCCGCCGCACGCACGGCGCTCAAACGCATGGGCGTCACGGTGCTGCATATCGAAGCGCGCGGCACGGCGCCGCAGCCCGGCGTGCATGCACGCGACGTCACACGTTTCGCGCGTCAACTCGCAGGACTTCTGCACGCGGGGCTCGCGCTCGCGCCGTCGCTCGAACTGCTCGCGCAAGCGACGCAGCGAAGCGAAATGCCCCGCATCGCGGCGGGGCTCGCGCGGGAAATCATCGCAGGACGGCAGTTCTCCGCCGCCCTGCGCCGCTACCCTCGCCAGTTCGATCCGCTCTTCTGCCAACTGGTCGCGGTCGGCGAAACGGCGGGCGCGCTCGCCGCGGTGCTCGCGCGGCTCGCCGACGATCGAGAACGCGCGGCTGCCCAGTATGCACGGGTCAGGGGCGCGCTCGCTTATCCGCTCGCCGTGCTGCTGTTCGCGCTCGCGATCACAGCGGCCCTGCTGATTTGGGTCGTGCCGACGTTCGAACAGATTTTCGCGGGCTTTGGCGCCGCACTGCCTGCGCCGACCCGCTTCATCCTGACGCTTTCTGCCAGCGTGACACGCTGGAGCGCGCCTGCCGCCGCGGTCGCATTGCTCGTCTGCTTCACCGCCCGCTACGCAGCACATCGCTCCGAAGCCGCGCGCCTTGCACTCGCGCAGGCGCTGCTGCGCACGCCGTTCGCCGGACCGCTCGTGCGCGCGCTCGCCGCTGCGCGCTGGAGCCGCGCGCTCGGCACGCTGCTCGCTGCCGGCACGCCGCTCACCGACGCGTTCGCCGCGCTGTCGAACGCGACCGGCAACGCGTGCTTCGATCGCGCGACGGCCGGCATCGCCGCACGCCTGCAGCATGGCGAGCGGCTCGCTCGCGCGATGCGCGCCGAAGACTGTTTTCCGGACGACGTCGTGCAGCCGATCGCCGTCGCCGAGGAATCGGGAACGCTCGATACGATGCTCATCGACGTCGCGACGCTCTGCGATCGCCGCATCGACGAACAGATCGGCGTGCTTGCGAACCTGTGCGAGCCCGTCGTGATCGTCGTGCTGGGCGCACTGATCGGCGCACTCGTGATCGCGATGTACTTGCCAATCGTCCAGCTCGGCAACGTGGTGTAGCATCGCAGCCGAATCCGACTCCATTTACGATGCCAACCGCCTCGATGACGCCCAATCCGTTCCTTCCCGATCCGGCCGCGCACGCTGCCGCCGGGCCGCTCGCCGCGTTCACGACGCTCCCCGCGGGAATGCAGCTTGCGTTCGCGATCGTGTTCGGCCTAGTCGTCGGCAGCTTCATCAACGTCGTCGTCCATCGGCTACCGATCATGATGAAACGCGCGTGGCTCGCGGAAATCGCCGAAGCGACGGACGAGCCGCCCGCCGACGACGGCCTGCCGCCGCGCTACAACCTCTGCGTGCCGCGCAGCGCGTGCCCGCACTGCGGCCATGTGCTCCGCGCGTGGGAGAACATTCCGGTCCTCAGCTACGTCGCGTTGCGCGGTCGCTGCCGCGGCTGCCGTGCGCCGATCGGCGTCCGCTATCCGCTCATCGAACTCGCGAGCGGCGCGCTCGCCGCCGGCGCGCTCGCGCTCTTCGGGCCGAGCGGCGCTGCGCTCGCCGCGTTCGGCCTGTGCGCGGCGCTCCTCGCCATGAGCGCGATCGACATGCAGACCGGCTTCCTGCCCGATTCGCTGACGCTGCCGCTCTTGTGGGCGGGCCTGTGCGTCAATCTGTGTGATACGTTCGTGAGCCTGCGCACTGCGGTGATCGGCGCAATCGCAGGCTACCTGTTCCTCTGGTGCATTCTGTGGCTGTTCAAATTGCTGCGCGGCATCGAAGGGATCGGCTATGGGGACCTGAAGCTCCTCGCCGCGCTCGGCGCGTGGCTCGGCTGGGAAGCGTTGCCGCAAATCGTGCTGATCGCCGCCGTCGCGGGCGCGGCGATCGGTCTCGTCGCGACCTGGCGCGGCCGCATGCGCTTCGAGGAACCGCTGCCGTTCGGCCCGTTCCTCGCGGCAGGCGGCGCGGCGACCCTCTTTTTCGGCACGCCGTTCTACCTGCTGCTCGGAGGCTGATCTATGTTTTCGGTGGGATTGACGGGGGGAATCGGCAGCGGCAAGACGACCGTCGCGAATCTGTTCGGCGAGCTCGGCGCATCGATCGTCGATACCGATCTGATCGCGCACCGCATCACCGCGCCGCACGGCCTCGCGATGCCGCTCATCGAGCGCGAGTTCGGCGCGGAGTTCATCGCAGCCGACGGTTCGCTCGATCGCGCGAAGATGCGCGCGCTGATCTTCAGCGACGAATTCGCGCGCAAGCGACTCGAAACGATCACCCATCCGCTGATCCGCGAAGAGACCGAGCGCGAGGCTATCGCGGCGCGAGGTGCGTACGTCGTCTTCGTCGTGCCGCTCCTCGTCGAATCGGGAGCGTGGAAGGCGCGTGTGAACCGCGTGCTCGCCGTCGATTGCGACGTCGAGACGCAAATCGCGCGCGTGATGCGCCGCAACGGCTTCAGCCGCGAGCAAGTGGAGGCGATCGTCGCACGACAGGCGTCGCGCGACGCACGGCTTGCCGCCGCCGACGACGTGATCGTCAACGACAATGCGTCGCACGACGAACTCGCAGCCAACGTTGCCGCACTGCACCAACGCTATCTCGCATACGCAGCCGCGGCGAAGAATTGACGAGCCTGCGGCGCATACGTCGCATCCGATGCACGGAACTGCAACACGCCGTCATGCGTCCCGAAAAATGGCGCGATTGCTAGGGTAGGCAGTGAGCATTAGAATGTCCCTGCAATTTTGGTCACCCCCTACGCGAGAGGCGAGCGCGCTTGATTCTTTACGAGTATCCGTTCAACGAGCGAATCCGCACGCTGTTGCGTCTCGAAGATTTGTTCGAACGCTTCACGTTCTTCGTGGCTCAAGAGGACGCGAGAGAGCATCATGTCGCGCTGACGACGCTGTTCGAAATCTCCGAAGTCGCGGGCCGCGCAGATCTGAAATCGGATCTGATGAAGGAACTCGAGCGCCAGCGGCAGACGCTCGCGCCGTTTCGCGGCAATCCCGGCATCGAGCAGAATGCGCTTGAAGCGGTGCTCGGCGAAATCGAGCAGACGCTCGCGAACCTCGCGCAGATGCAAGGCAAGACCGGCCAGCATCTGATCGACAACGAATGGCTCGCAAGCATCCGTAGCCGCGCGGTCATCCCCGGCGGCACCTGCAAATTCGATCTCCCATCGTACTACGCGTGGCAGCAGTGGCCCGCCGAGCAGCGCCGCCGGGACATCGCCAAATGGGCAATGCCGCTCTTGCCGCTGCGCGACGCCGCGATGATCGTGCTGCGCCTCGCGCGCGAATCCGGGCAAGCCTCGAAGGTGATGGCGATGCAGGGCAGCTATCAGCAGATGCTGTCCGGACGCACGTATCAGCTGATGCAGGTGCGCATCCCCCCCGAGTTGCACGTGATTCCCGAGGCGAGCGCAAACAAGTACATGCTGTGGGTGCGCTTCACCGCGCAGGACGGCGACGTCCGGCCGCGCGCGGTCGACATCGACGTACCGTTCCAGCTCACGCTCTGCAATCTGTAACGGCGGCCTCGCGCCGCATCAATCATTCCATCCGTATGGTTACCGTCGTGAAATGCCCGTCTTGCGGCAAGGAAGTCCGCTGGACGCCCGAAAACCGTTTCCGCCCGTTCTGTTCCGCCCGCTGCAAGCAGCTCGATCTCGGTGCCTGGGCAGCCGAGAAGTACAGGATCGGCGGAACGGATGACGAAGCGCCGTCCGACGACGACGCAGGCCATCGGGAAGACGGCGGCCGCGGCTGACCGCCGGCCGCATCGAACAGCCGAGGCCGGATGCGGCAGGCGCCGCAGGCTGCGTCCCCCAAAAGCCGTGACTGGATGGAAGGAAAGCCGGCGGACCAAGGGCCCGCGCACGTTTATTGCTGCTCGCCGCCCTGCTCGCGCGCGAGCAGTTCGAGCACGGGCAGCGCCGCGGGCAGCAGCGGCGCGACGTCGACGGGCAGACGCTGCCAGACGAACGCCTGCCCTTCGCGGCTATGCGGCTCGCCCGTCCAGCCCGTCACCTTGCAGAAATACAGGCGAACGTACGCGTGCGGATAGTCGTGCTCAAGCGTATGCCAGCGATGGCATTCGGTCACGACGATGCCGAGCTCCTCGTGCAGTTCGCGGGCGAGCGCCGCTTCGACGCTCTCGCCCGCCTCGAGCTTGCCGCCCGGGAACTCCCAGTAACCCTCATAAGGCTTGCCGAGCAGACGCTGCGCGAGCAGATAGCGGCCGTCCGGCTGCACCAGCACGCCGACCGCGACCTCGGTCACCTTGCGGGCGGCGCCGGCCGGCGCCGCGTCGTTCGATACTTCGATACTCATGCGTTCTCCTTGCGGCCCGCGCGATCGCGCGCGAACTGCCATGCGACCCGGCCGGAGCGCGAGCCGCGCTCGAGCGCCCAGACGAGCGCGTCGCCGCGCGCCGTATCGATCTCGGCGTCGTCGCAGCCGAAATGCTTGAGCCAGTGGCCGACGATCGTCAGATAGTCGTCCTGCTTGAACGGATAGAAGCTGACCCACAGGCCGAAGCGTTCCGACAGCGAGATCTTCTCCTCGACGACCTCGCCCGGATGGATCTCGCCGTCCGGCAGATGCTTGTACGTCTCGTTGTCGCTCATGTACTCGGGCAGCAGATGGCGGCGGTTCGACGTCGCATAGATCAGCACGTTGTCGGACTGCGCGGCGACCGACCCGTCGAGCGCGACCTTGAGCGCCTTGTAGCCCGATTCGCCCTCTTCGAACGACAGATCGTCGCAGAACACGATGAAGCGCTCGGGACGCGCGGAGATCAGCTCGACGATGTCGCCCAGATCGTGCAGATCTTCCTTGTCGACTTCGATGAGCCGCAGCCCGTCCGCCGCGTAGGCGTTCAGGCACGCCTTGATCAGCGACGACTTGCCGGTGCCGCGCGCGCCCGTCAGCAGCACGTTGTTCGCGGGCTTCCTGTTCACGAACTGACGCGTGTTCTGCTCGATCAGCGCCTTCTGCCGATCGATGTTCCGCAGATCGTCGAGCGCGATCATCGAACGCGCGGCGACCGGCTGCAGATAGCCGCGTCCCTGGCGCTTGCGCCAGCGAAACGCGAACGCGGACGTCCAGTCGATTGCCGACGGCGGCGGCGGAAGAATCGCTTCGAGGCGCCCAAGCAGCGCTTCGGCGCGGATGAGGAACTGCTCGAGTGGGTCCATGATGTCGTGCCCCGTATGACTTACGAACGATAGTCGGCGTTGATGCTCACGTAATCGTGCGACAAATCGCAAGTCCAGATCGTCGCTTGCGCGTCGCCGCGGCCGAGCAGCACGCGGATCGCAATCTCGCTTTGCTTCATCACGCGCTGGCCGTCCTCTTCCAGATACGCGGGATTGCGGCCGCCCGCCTTCGCGACGAGCACGTCGTCGAGATACAGATCGATCTTGCCGACGTCGAGGTCCGCGACGCCCGCGTAGCCGATCGCCGCGAGAATCCGGCCGAGGTTCGGGTCCGACGCGTAGAACGCCGTCTTCACGAGCGGGGAGTGGCCGATCGCGTACGCGATCTGGCGGCACTCGGCGACGCTCTTGCCGCCTTCGACCTTCACCGTCATGAATTTCGTCGCGCCTTCGCCGTCGCGCACGATCAGTTGCGCGAGCGTCTGGGCGACTGCGGTCACCGCGTCGCGCAGCGCCGCGTAGGCGGGCGAATCGGCCGACGCAATCTCGGGCAGGCTCGCCTTGCCCGACGCGATCAGGATGAACGAGTCGTTGGTCGACGTGTCGCCGTCGACCGTGATGCAATTGAACGAGCGGTCCGCGACGTCCTTCACGAGCGCGTCGAGCACCGGCTGCGCGACCTTCGCGTCGAACGCGAGGAAGCCGAGCATCGTCGCCATGTTCGGCTTGATCATCCCGGCGCCCTTGCTGATGCCCGTCAGCGTGATCGTGTGGCCGTCGATCGTCACCTGGCGCGATGCCGCCTTCGGCAGCGTGTCCGTCGTCATGATCGACTGCGCGGCGTCGTACCAGTGCGCGGCCGCGCGGTTCGCGAGCGCGGCGGGGAGGCCGGCCTTCAGGCGGTCGATCGGCAGCGGCTCGAGGATCACGCCCGTCGAGAACGGCAGCACCTGCTCGGGCGCGATGCCCGCAAGGCTCGCGAGCGCCACGCAGGTCTCGCGCGCATGCGCGAGACCCGGCTCGCCCGTGCCTGCGTTCGCGTTGCCCGTGTTGACGACGAGCGCGCGAATGCCTGCGCCGCCCGCGCGCACCTTCGCCAGATGCTCGCGGCAGACCGTCACGGGCGCCGCGCAGAAACGGTTCTCGGTGAACACGCCCGACACGGTCGCGCCTTCGTCGACGGAGACGACGAGCACATCCTTGCGGTTCGGCTTGCGAATGTTCGCCTCCGCCCAGCCGAGCGTCACGCCGGCGACGGAATGCAACTGCGCGGGATCGATCGAGGGAAAATTGACAGCCATCTGAAGCACCTGCCCCGAAGGAAAATGCCGGCGTTCGAGCCGGCATCGATTGGATTGAAGAACCGGCGGCCGCTCGCGCGCGCCGCCGCGCATCACACCTCAAAAATCTTGCGCACAGACGATGCGGCGCGCTCATCGCGCGCCGCCTTCGATCACGTCAGTTCAGCTTGCCGTGACAGTGCTTGTACTTCTTGCCGCTGCCGCACGGGCACGGATCGTTGCGGCCGACCCGCGGCACTTCGCCCGCCGGGCCGCTGTGGCTCATCGCGTGGCCGACCATCTCGGCCGCCGCATCCGCGACCGCCACGCCGCCCGCGCCCGCCGCTGCCGCGAAATCGGCGTGCTGGAATTCGACGTTCTCGAGATGACCACCCTGCTCCTCTATCTGCTCGGCCGCTTCCTCCAGCTGCTCGGGCGACTGGATCTGCACGTTCATCACGATCCGCGTGACTTCCTGCTTCACCGCGTCGAGCATCGCCGCGAATAGTTCGAACGCCTCGCGCTTGTATTCCTGCTTCGGGTTCTTCTGCGCGTAGCCGCGCAGGTGGATGCCCTGGCGCAGATGATCGAGCGCCGCGAGATGCTCGCGCCACAGGCGGTCGAGCGTCTGCAGCATGATCGAGCGCTCGAACGCGCTGAACGACTCGCGGCCGACCAGCGCGACCTTCGCTTCGTAGTGCTCGTCGGCCGCCGTCGTGACGGCGTCGAGAATCTCGTCCGCATTGATCGACGACGACTCGTTCACCATTTCCTGGATCGCGAGATCGAGCTGCCAGTCGTTGCGCAGCGCCTCTTCGAGCTCCGGAAGATCCCACTGCTCTTCGATGCTGCCCGCCGGCACGAACTGGCGAACCACTTCCGACATCACGCCGTGCCGCATCGCGCCGATCGTCTCGGCGATGTCGTGCGCCTCGAGCAGCTCGTTGCGTTGCTGATAGATCACCTTGCGCTGATCGTTCGCGACGTCGTCGTATTCGAGCAACTGCTTGCGGATGTCGAAGTTGCGCGCCTCGACCTTGCGCTGCGCCGACTCGATCGAACGCGTGACGATGCCCGCCTCGATCGCCTCGCCCTCCGGCATCTTCAGGCGCTCCATGATCGCGCGCACGCGGTCGCCCGCGAAGATGCGCAGGAGCGGATCCTCGAGCGACAGATAGAAGCGCGACGAGCCCGGATCGCCCTGACGGCCCGCGCGGCCGCGCAGCTGATTGTCGATCCGGCGCGATTCGTGACGCTCGGTGCCGATGATGTGCAGGCCGCCTGCGGCCTTCACCTGTTCGTGCAACGTTTCCCACTCGTCATGCAGTTTCTGGATCCGGCGCGCCTTGTCGTCGGCCGGAATCGATTCGTCGGCCTCGATGAACGCGGCCTGCTTCTCGGCGTTGCCGCCGAGCACGATGTCGGTGCCGCGGCCCGCCATGTTCGTCGCGATCGTGATGCGCTTCGGCCGGCCCGCTTCGGCAACGATCGCCGCTTCGCGCGCATGCTGCTTCGCGTTCAGCACTTCATGCGGCAGGCCCGCCTGCTTGAGCAGGTGCGACAGCAGCTCCGAGTTCTCGATCGACGTCGTGCCGACGAGCACCGGCTGGCCGCGCTCGTAGCATTCGCGGATGTCGCGGATCACCGCGTCGTAGCGTTCCTTCGCGGTCTTGTAGATCTGGTCCTGCTTGTCGAGCCGCTTAGGCGGCCGGTTGGTCGGGATCACGACCGTCTCGAGGCCGTAGATCTCGTTGAATTCGTACGCTTCGGTGTCCGCCGTCCCGGTCATGCCCGAGAGCTTCGCGTACATCCGGAAGTAGTTCTGGAACGTGATCGACGCGAGCGTCTGGTTCTCGCTCTGGATCTTCACGTGCTCCTTCGCCTCGACCGCCTGATGGAGACCGTCGGACCAGCGGCGGCCCGGCATCAGGCGGCCCGTGAATTCGTCGACGATGATCACTTCGTCGTTCTGCACGACGTAGTGCTGATCGCGATGGAACAGCGTGTGCGCGCGCAGCGCCGCATACACGTGGTGCATCAGCGTGATGTTCTGCGGCGCGTAGAGGCTCTCGCCGTCGCCGATGAGGCCCCATTCGGCGAGCATCCGTTCGGCCTTCTCGTGGCCCGACTCGGTCAGGAACACCTGGCGGCCCTTCTCGTCGAGCGTGTAGTCGCCCGGCTTCTCGACGCCCGTGCCGTCCGCTTTCTCTTCGCCGATCTGACGTTCGAGGAGCGGCGGCAGCGCATTCATCCGCACGTACAGCTCGGTGTGGTCTTCCGCCTGGCCCGAGATGATGAGCGGCGTGCGCGCTTCGTCGATGAGGATCGAGTCGACTTCGTCGACGACCGCGAAGTTGAGCGGCCGCTGCACGCGCGCATCGGTCTCGTAGACCATGTTGTCGCGCAGGTAGTCGAAGCCGAATTCGTTGTTCGTGCCGTACGTGATGTCGGCTGCGTACGCCTCCTGCTTCTGGTCGTGCTCCATCCCCGACAGGTTGATGCCGACCGACAGCCCGAGGAAGTTGTAGAGCCGCCCCATCCACTCGGCGTCGCGCTGCGCGAGGTAGTCGTTGACCGTCACGACGTGCACGCCGCGGCCCGCGAGCGCATTCAGGTACGCGGCGAGCGTCGCGACGAGCGTCTTGCCTTCGCCCGTGCGCATTTCGGCGATCTTGCCGTAATGCAGCACCATCCCGCCGATCAGCTGCACGTCGAAGTGGCGCATCTTCAGCACGCGGCGGCTCGCTTCGCGGCACACGGCGAACGCTTCGGGCAGCAGCTTGTCGAGTGCTTCGCCGGCCGCGATGCGCTGACGAAACTCCCCTGTCTTGCCGCGCAACTGGTCGTCCGTCAGCGTCTCGATCTGCGTTTCGAGCGCATTGATCGCCACGACGGTCTTTTGGTATTGCTTGACGAGCCGCTGATTGCGGCTGCCAAAAATTTTCTGAAGAAAACCGGTTGTCATCGGATCGGGTGTGCGTCGGTGCAACGGCCCCGGAGCGGTGTACGCCCTCCCCGGCGCGCCGAGCCTCGGCGGCTTAGCGTAGAAGTGAATTCAAACGTCGAATTTTAGCACGCGCGCCAGGGCGCGCCGGCGTCGGCGGCAGCCGTCGCCGCGGGGCGCGGTTCGGCCGCATGGGCGGGCAAAAAATGACCGGCGGGCGGGACCGGCGCAGCGCTCCCGCCCGGCACCGGGAAGCGCGTGAAGCGCCGTGGTGGCGGCCGCGCCAACGCGATGGACGGGAACGTGAATGACCATGGACGGGCGGGCAGGGAACACGGCGAACGGTGGTTCGAGATCGGCATCCGCAGTCGGCTTTGGCTTTGGCTTTGGCTTTGGCTTAGGCTTTGGCTTAGGCTTTGGCTTAGGCTTTGGCTTAGGCTTTGGCTTTGGCTTTGGCTTTGGCTTGGGCTTGGGCTTGGGCTTTGGCTTTGGCTTGGGCTTTGGCTTTGGCTTTGGCTTTGGCTTTGGCTTTGGCTTTGGCTTTGGCTTGGGCTTGGGCTTGGGCTTGGGCTTGGGCCACGGTTCGCCCACGGGCATGAGCGGTGTTGATTCTAGTTCCAGCTCCGGAAGCCAGTATTGGCGGTGAACTCGGGACTCAACACCCGACAGTCGATACCCGCGGCCGCCAAATGACATCGCGGTACAATCGGCGCATCGCTCCACCACCCGGTCGCCCGTCACGCGCCAAACCACGCGGCGCTCCGACTTCCGTCATGAACCGACCGCCGAAGCAATTTCGTCCCAACGACTGGTCGCGGCCGCAAGCCGCCGCCGACGTCCTCAAGCGCACCGACGCGTTTGCCGCGCTGCACGCAGGCGTCGAGCAAGTCGCGGCGCTGCAGCGGGATCTCACCGCATTGCTCCCCGATTATCTGGCGAATCACGTCGAGCCGGGCTTCATCAAGGACGGCACGCTCACGCTGTTCGCCGCGCACAACGCGCTCGCCGCACGGCTGCGGCAGGTCGAACCGCGGCTCCTGTCCGAGCTGCAGGTGCGCGGCTGGGCCGTGGCTGCACTGAAGGTGCGCGTGCGCCCGCAGCCCGCCCCCGAACCGCCGCGCGTCAAGCAAGCGCGGATGTCGGCAGCCGGCACCGACGCACTGCGTCAGCTCGCAGACACGCTCGAGCCGTCGCCGCTGCAAAGCGCACTCGCGCGGATGGCTGCGCGTCACACGAAAGCACCTCGCTAATCAGTCCCTCGCCGCAACGCGTCCGCACGCGGAACTGGAAACACGAACCCGATCGCCGGACGGCGCGCCGCGCACGACACCGAAGGCGCGGCTCATTGACGCACAGCGCGCGGCGACGAATCCAGCCGCCGCCGTGAGACCGCAAACGGGACCGCAGCGCGCGACGACGCCGTCGCCACCCCGCAAAATGCTCGAGGCGATAAAAAAAAGCGGCCCGAAGGCCGCCTTTCTTATCATCTTCGCGCCATGGACGCGCGTAAGCGCATCACGCGAACGCCGTCTGCGCGTCGAAGCCGAAGCCCGTCGGCGCCGCCTTCGGATCGTCGAACGTGACGATTTCGTACGCGTCCTCGTGCGCGAGCAGTTCGCGCAGGAGCGCGTTGTTCAGCCCGTGGCCCGACTTGTATGCCGTGTACGACGCGAGGAGCGGATGACCGACCACGTACAGGTCACCGATCGCGTCGAGCATCTTGTGCTTCACGAACTCGTCGTCGTAACGCAGCCCGTCGTTGTTCAGGATGCGGTACTCGTCGAGCACGATCGCGTTGTCCATGCTGCCGCCGCGCGCGAGCCCGAGCTCGCGCATCATCTCGACCTCGTGCGCGAAGCCGAAAGTGCGCGCACGCGCGATCTCGCGCACGTACGACGTATTCGCGAAATCGACCTCGAGCTCCTGGCCCGTCTTGTCGACGGCCGGGTGGCGGAAATCGATCGTGAACTTGAGCTTGAAGCCGAAGTACGGATCGAGGCGGGCGAACTTGTCGCCGTCGCGGATCTCGACGGGCTTCGTCACCTTGATGAACTTCTTCGCCGCGTTCTGCTCTTCGATGCCGGCCGACTGGATCAGGAACACGAACGAAGCTGCGCTGCCGTCCATGATCGGGATTTCCTCAGCCGTCACGTCGACGTAGAGGTTGTCGATGCCGAGGCCCGCGCACGCCGACATCAGGTGCTCGACCGTCGACACGCGCGCGCCGTCCTTCTGCAGCACGGACGCAAGCCGCGTGTCGCCGATCGACAGCGCCGAAGCCGGGATGTCGACGGGCGTCGGCAGATCGACGCGCGAGAACACGATGCCCGTGCCGGGCGCTGCGGGTCGAAGCGTCAGTTCGACCTTGCGGCCGGAATGCAGGCCGATGCCGACGGTCTTGACGACCGATTTGATGGTGCGCTGCTTCAACATGGTCAAAGTTTTCTTGATTGAGGATATCAATCAGGAGTTTTATTCGATAGAAGAGATTATAGCGTAAATCCCTATTTCGCGTCGTGATGATCGGCGTTTCAAACTGTTTCGACACATTACCCGGCGGCAATGCGAGACGGGCCGACGCCCGGAACGGAGGCGTTCCCGGTCGTCAGCCCGTGTTACAACTGTGCATCGGGCGCGCTGCGGCGTTGCTGGAAGGCAACGCCGCGCGCGTCTGTCAGCGCGTCAAACTCGCCAGCACGCTTGCCGCATCGCTGACTTCGAACTTGCCCGGCGCTTCGACGAATAGCGTCTTGACCACGCCATCGTCGATCACCATCGCGTAGCGTCGGGAGCGCACCCCCATGCCACGCGCCGACAGGTCCTGCGTCAGTCCCAGCGCATGAGTGAAAGCCGCGCTGCCGTCCGCCATCATGCGCACCTTGCCCGCGGTGTGCAGATCGCGTCCCCAAGCGCCCATCACGAATGCGTCGTTGACGGCAACGCACCAGATCTCGTCGATACCCGCCGAGCGCAATTGCTCGGCATGCACGACGTAACCCGGCACATGCTGCGCCGAGCAGGTCGGCGTGAACGCGCCCGGCAATCCGAAGATCACCACGCGCCTACCCGCCGTCTGCTCGCGCACGCTGAAGGCGTTCGGCCCCAGCGTGCAGCCCGCGCGCGCATCGTCGAGATACTCGAAGAGCTCCGCGTCGGGCAGCGTGTCGCCCACTTGAATCATGCCTGGTCCTTCAAAGCGATACGGTCGTTCGCAACCGACAATACGGCCCGACCCAGCCTCGCGCGAGCGAAGAGGGCAACTTGCCCGGCCCGGCGTCGCGAGCGACGCGGCCTGTCGTCAGCCGTTTCATCCGTTACGTCGGCTCGTGCCGCGCGCTGCATTGCGCGGCGCGAAGCCTCGCGCGTCAGTCGGCCTGCTTGCGCAGGAATGCCGGGATGTCGTACGTGTCGACACCCTTCTCCTGCAGCGCCTGCACGTGCGATGCAGCCGTCTCGCGCGAATTGCGCCACACGGCCGGCGTGTCGAACGCGCCGTAATCGCCCGTGTTCACGTGATGCGAAGACGCGTAGCCGTGCGACACCGCGCCGACCGGCTGGTTGTCCGTGCCGGTGCGCAGGAGCGTCATCGGCGCGGACTGCTGCTTCTTCGCCGCGCGGCCCAAGCCCGTCGCGACGACCGTCACGCGCAGCGCATCGCCCATCGCGTCATCGTACACAGCACCGAAGATCACGGTCGCGTCGTCGGCCGCGTAGCTCTTGATCGTGTTCATCACTTCGCGCGTTTCCGACAGACGCAGCGAACGGCTCGACGTGATGTTGACAAGCACGCCGCGCGCGCCCGACAGATCGACGCCTTCGAGCAGCGGGCTCGCGACCGCCTGCTCGGCCGCAAGACGCGCACGATCGACGCCGGCAACCGTCGCCGTGCCCATCATCGCCTTGCCCTGCTCGCCCATCACCGTCTTCACGTCTTCGAAGTCGACGTTCACGAGACCGTCGACGTTGATGATCTCGGCAATGCCCGCGACCGCGTTGTTGAGCACGTCGTCAGCACACTGGAAGCACTTGTCCATCTCGGCGTCGTCGCCCATCACCTCGAACAGCTTGTCGTTCAGGACGACGATCAGCGAGTCGACGTGATCCTCCAGTTGCTGCGAACCTGCTTCCGCAACGCGCATGCGCTTGCCGCCTTCGAACTCGAACGGCTTGCTGACGACGCCGACGGTCAGAATGCCCATTTCCTTCGCGATCTGCGCGACGACCGGAGCCGCGCCCGTGCCGGTGCCACCGCCCATGCCGGCCGTGATGAACACCATGTGCGCGCCGCGCAGCGCGTCGGCGATGCGCTCGCGCGCTTCTTCGGCCGCCGCACGGCCCATTTCCGGCTTCGCGCCGGCGCCGAGGCCGGTGTTGCCAAGCTGGATCACGGACGGCGCACGCGCGCGCGACAACGCCTGTGCGTCGGTGTTCATCACGATGAAATCGACGCCCTGCACGCCTTTGTTGATCATGTGCTGCACCGCGTTGCCACCTGCGCCGCCAACGCCGATCACCTTGATGATCGTGCCGTTGGTCTCGGTTTCCAGCATTTCGAATTCCATTGTTGCCTCCGTCAAGAAAAGAACCGCTACTCGGCCGTTATTCGGCGGAAGATCGGGCAACCTTCCGTCGCGCGCCGGCCGCCGGCACCGGCGCGAATTTCGAAATCGTTCCAAGAAAACGCTGGGCCGCCCCAGGTTTTCTTGCCCCTTCGGATGACCTGACGCACAGCGCCAGGTCTGGGGGCGCTTAAAAATTGCTCAGGAACCACTCCTTCATCCGCGAGAAGATCTGTCCCGCGGAACCGGATTGCACGGCGACCTTGCGGCCGCGCATCCGCTGAGCACTGCCTTCGACGAGCAGGCCCATCGCCGTCGAATAGCGCGGATTGCGCACGACGTCCGCGAGGCCGCCCGCGTATTCCGGCGCGCCGATGCGCACCGGCTTCAGGAATATGTCTTCGCCTAGCTCGACCATGCCGGGCATCATCGCAGCACCGCCTGTCAGCACAACACCGGAACTGAGTAACTCTTCGTAACCGGACTCGCGCACGACCTGCTGCACGAGCGAGAACAGCTCCTCGACGCGCGGCTCGATGACGGCCGCGAGCGCCTGCCGCGACAGCGTGCGCGGACCGCGTTCGCCGAGGCCCGGCACTTCGACCATCTCGTCCGGATCAGCGAGCGCCTGCTTCGCGATCCCGTAGCCGACCTTGATGTCTTCCGCATCGGGCGTCGGCGTGCGCAGCGCCATCGCGATGTCGCTCGTGATCTGGTCGCCCGCGATCGGAATCACCGCCGTATGGCGGATCGCGCCTTCCGCGAAGATCGCGATGTCGGTCGTGCCGCCGCCGATGTCGACGAGTACGACGCCGAGATCCTTCTCGTCTTCCGTCAGCACCGCGAGCGACGATGCGAGCGGCTGCAGGATCAGGTCGTTCACTTCGAGCCCGCAGCGGCGCACGCACTTGACGATGTTCTGCGCGGCGCTCACCGCGCCCGTCACGATGTGCACCTTCACCTCGAGGCGGATGCCGCTCATGCCGATCGGCTCGCGCACGTCCTCCTGGCCGTCGATGATGAATTCCTGCGTGAGGATGTGCAGCACCTGCTGGTCGGTCGGAATGTTGATCGCCTTCGCGGTTTCGATCACGCGCGCGACGTCGGTTTGCGTGACCTCCTTCTCCTTGATCGCGACCATCCCGCTCGAGTTGAAGCTGCGGATGTGGCTGCCGGCGATGCCAGTGAAGACGTTGGTGATCTTGCAATCGGCCATCAGCTCGGCTTCCTCGAGCGCGCGCTGAATCGATTGCACGGTGGCCTCGATGTTCACCACCACGCCTTTCTTCAGCCCCTTCGACTCGCTCTGGCCGAGGCCGATGACCTCATAGTGGCCCTCGCCCTTCAGCTCGGCGACGACGGCCACCACCTTCGACGTGCCGATGTCGAGGGCAACCAGCAGATCCTTGTAGTCTTTGCTCATAGAGTGCTCTTGCGTGTGATGTCGTGTTACTTCTTGCCCTTGTCGGTGTCGCTCAGGAACCGCATGCCCGCCGCGCGGATCGCGAATCCGTTCGGATAACGCAGATCCGCGTACTCGATGTCGCTGCCCCAGCGCTGCGTGACGGACGGCCACGCGGCGACGAGGCGCTGGATCCGATCGGGCAGCGAATCGCTGTTGCGCTCCCGGCCGAGTTCGACCTGCATGCCGTTCGACAGCTTCACCGTCCACGCGTAGCGCGGCGACAGCGTCACTTCCTCCGGCGTCGCGTGAATCGGCGCAAACCATTTCGCGAAGTCGCGATAGCGCGCGACGACTTCCTTCGCGCTGCCCTCGGGCCCGTCGAACACGGGCAGTTCTTCGTCGAGCTCGCCCTGGTTCGCTGTGAAGAGCTCGCCGTCGACGCTCACGAGCTGGTCGTTGCCCCACGTCCCGAGCGGCTTGTATTCCTCGAGCGTGACGGCGAGCGCGTTCGGCCACACCCGGCGCACGCTCGCGTGGCGCACCCACGGCATCTGCTCGAACGCGCTCCGCGCGAGGTCGAGATCGACGGTGAAGAAGTTGCCCTTCAGCCGCCCGACGACGCCTGCGCGCACGGTCGGTGCGTTGATGTGCTCGGTGTCGCCGTCGATCCGGATCTCGCGCAGCGCGAATGCCGGGCGCTGGATCAGCCAATAGCAGCCGGCCGCCGCCAACACGAGCAGCAGCAGCGCGTACAACGCGCTGGCGGCAAAGTTGAGTTGGCGAACGTTATTCCACATGGTTCAAATCCGGTCCTGCATCAGTCGAGCGTGAGCGACAGCACTTTCACCACCAGCTCCGAATAGCTGATGCCGACCGCGCGCGCTGCCTTCGGCGGCAGCGAATGGTCGGTCATCCCCGGCGCGGTGTTCACTTCGAGGAAATACGCGTTGCCGGCGGCGTCGAGCATGAAGTCCGCGCGGCCCCAGTCCGTGCAGCCGAGCACGTCGAACGCGCGGCGCGCGATGCGCTTCAGCTCGGCTTCCTTCGCGGCGTCGAGGCCGCACGGAATCAGGTACTGCGTGTCGTCTGCGATGTACTTCGCGTGATAGTCGTAAAACTCGCCGGCGGGCACGATCTTGATGAGCGGCAGTTCGAGATCCGCAGCGATGCACGCGGTGTACTCGCCGCCGCCTTCGATGCTCTTCTCGACGATCACGATCTTGTCGTGCTTCGCCGCTTCTTCCAGTGCGGCGGGCAACGCATCGGCGCTTTTCACCTTCAGCACCGCGACGCTCGAGCCCTCGCTCGCCGGCTTCACGAAGAGCGGCACGCCGAGCTTCGCGACGATGTCCTTCGCGCGCGCCGCGTAATCGTCGCCGCGCATCACCGTCTCGAACGGCGGCGTCGGGATGCCCGTCTGCTGCCAGACGAGCTTCGTGCGGAACTTGTCGAGCCCGAGCGCCGAGCCGAGCACGCCGCTGCCCGTGTAGCGGATGCCGTAGAAATCGAGCGCGCCCTGAATCTGGCCGTTCTCGCCGTAGCCGCCGTGCAACGCATTGAACGCGCGCGCGAATCCTTCGTCCTTGAGCGCCGACAGCGGCCGCTCGGCCGGGTCGAACGGATGCGCGTCGATGCCCGCGTCGCGCAAGCCCTGCAGCACCAGCCAGCCGGAGTTCAGCGACACGTCGCGCTCGGCGGATTCCCCGCCCAGCAGCACCGCCACCTTGCCGAAACGTTTCGGATCGATCCCGCTCATGTCATCCCTTCTGTTGCGTGTCTTGCGCGAGCTTGCCCGGCACTCCGCCGATCGAGCCCGCGCCCATCGTGATCACCACGTCGCCGGCGCGCGCGATCTTCGCGAGCGCGTCCGGCACCTCGTCGACCGTTGCGACGAACACCGGCTCGACCTTGCCCGCCGCGCGCAGCGCGCGCGACAGCGCATCGCCGTTCGCCGTCGTAATCGGCGCCTCGCCCGCCGCGTACACCTCGGTCAGCACGAGCGCGTCGGCGGTCGACAGCACGTTGATGAAATCGTCGAAGCAGTCGCGCGTGCGCGTATAGCGATGCGGCTGGAACGCGAGCACGAGCCGGCGGCCCGGGAACGCGCCGCGCGCGGCCGCGATCGTCGCCGCCATCTCGACCGGATGGTGGCCGTAGTCGTCGATCAGCGTGTACGCGCCGCCTGCGACCGGAATCTCGCCATAGCGCTGGAAGCGCCGGCCGACGCCGTTGAACTCGGCGAGCGCCTGCTGGATCGCCGCGTCGGCCATGTCGAGATCGGTCGCGATCGCGATCGCGGCGAGCGCGTTCTGCACGTTGTGCAGCCCGGGCAGGTTCAGCACGACGGGCAGCGGCGCGCGCCCTTCGCGCAGCACCGTGAAATGCATCCGGCCGTCGCGCGCCTCGACATTCTCCGCGCGCACCTGCGCGTCCGACGCGAAGCCGTAGCGCACGACGGGCTTCGAGATCAGCGGCACGATCTGCCGCACGTTCGGATCGTCGATGCACACGACCGCGCTGCCGTAAAACGGCAGCCGCTGCGTGAATTCGATGAACGCCTGCTTGAGCCGCGCGAAGTCGTGGCCGTAGGTATCCATATGATCGGCGTCGATGTTCGTGATGACTTCGATCACCGGATACAGATTCAGGAACGACGCGTCCGATTCGTCCGCCTCGGCGACGATGAAATCGCCCGTGCCGAGCCGTGCGTTCGCGCCGGCGCTCGTGAGGCGCCCGCCGATCACGAACGTCGGATCGAGCCCGCCCGCCGCGAGCACGCTCGCGACGAGGCTCGTCGTCGTGGTCTTGCCGTGCGTGCCGGCGATCGCGATCCCCTGCTTCAGGCGCATCAGCTCCGCAAGCATCACCGCACGCGGCACGATCGGCACGCGCAGACGGCGCGCGGCGAGCACTTCCGGGTTGTCCGAGCGCACCGCAGTCGACACGACGACCGCGTTCGCGCCTTCGATGTTCGCCGCATCGTGGCCGATCGACACGCACGCGCCGAGCGCCTCGAGGCGTTCGGTCACCGCGTTGCGCGCGAGATCGGAGCCGCTCACCTGGTAGCCCAGGTTCACGAGCACTTCGGCGATGCCGCTCATGCCCGCGCCGCCGATCCCAACGAAATGAATGTGTTTGACGATGTGTTTCATTGCTTTCCTTCCAGGTTCGCGCCTGCCACCGCCGCGCACACGTGCGCGACTTCGTCGGTGGCGTCCGGCTTCGCGAGCGAGCGCGAACGTTCGGCCATTGCCGCGAGCGATTCCCGCGACTGACCGCGCAACCAATCGGCGAGCAATTCGGCCGACAGATCGCGTTGTTGCACCAGCACCGCTGCGCCTTGCTCGGCAAGGAATTCGGCGTTGGTCGTCTGATGATCGTCGACCGCGTGCGGGAACGGCACGAACAGCGCTGCGACGCCGACTGCCGCGATCTCCGCGACCGTCATCGCGCCCGCGCGGCAGATCACGAGATCCGCGTTCGCGTAGGCGACCGCCATGTCGTCGATGAACGGCACGAGCTCCACGTCGCTGCCGCACGCGAGGCCCGCGGCTTCGTAGTTTTCCTTCAGCGTATCGATGTGCTTCGCGCCCGCCTGATGCACGACCTTCGGCCGCTCGTCGGGCGCGAGGAGCGCGAGCGCCCGCGGCACGACTTCGTTCAGCGCCGCGGCGCCGAGACTGCCGCCGACGACGAGCAGCTTCAGCTTCCCGCTGCGCGCCGCGTAGCGTGCTTGGGGCGGTTCCGCGTGCGCAAGTTCCGCGCGAATCGGATTGCCCGTCCATTCGGCGTTCGGCAGCGCGCCCGGGAACGCGACGAGCACGCGCTTCGCGAGCTTCGCGAGCACCTTGTTCGTCAGGCCCGCGATCGAGTTCTGTTCATGCAGCACGAGCGGTCGGCCGGTCAGCACGGTCATCAGGCCGGCCGGGAACGTGATGTAGCCGCCCATTCCGAGCACGACGTCGGGCTGCACGCGGCGCAGCGCGTGCAGGCTCTGCGTGCACGCGCGCAGCAGGTTGAACGGAAGCGCGAACTTCGTCTTCAGCCCCTTGCCGCGCAACCCGCCGAAGCGCACGTACTCCATCGGGATCCCGTGCTTCGGCACGAGCGTCGCCTCCATGCCGGCCGGATTGCCGAGCCACACGACGCGCCAGCCCTGCGCCTCCATCCGATGCGCGACCGCGAGCCCCGGGAACACGTGGCCCCCGGTGCCGCCAGCCATCACCATCAGCGTGCGCTGAGTCGACGTCATACCTTCCCTCCTCGCATCAGCTGGAATGAACGAACGTTTTGGCTACGGCCGCTGCGCTTGACTTCGCGCGCTGCGCGCACGAAGCCAGCCTTCGCCGAAATCGCGTGCTGACGCGGGGAGGTCATACCTTCCCTCCCCGCATCAGCACGCGATTTTCGTAATCGACGCGCAGCAGCACCGCAAGCGCGACGCAGTTGAGCAGAATGCCCGAGCCGCCGTAGCTGACGAGCGGCAGCGTGAGTCCCTTGGTCGGCAGGAGGCCGAGGTTCACGCCCATGTTGATGAACGCCTGCGCGCCGAACCAGATGCCGACGCCCTTCGCCATCAGACCCGCAAACGTGCGGTCGAGCGCGAGCGCCTGGCGGCCGATCTCGAATGCGCGGCGCACGATCCAATAGAACAGCAGGATCACGACGAGCACGCCGACGAAGCCGAGTTCCTCGCCGATCACCGCGAGAATGAAGTCGGTATGCGCTTCCGGCAGATAGTTGAGCTTCTCGACACTGCCGCCAAGGCCAACGCCGAACCATTCGCCCCGCCCGAACGCGATCAGCGAATGCGTGAGCTGATACGCCTTGCCCTGCGCGTAGCGCTCGTCCCACGGATCGAGATACGCGAAGATCCGCTCGCGCCGCCACGGCGACAGCCAGACGAGCATCGTGAACGTGCCGACCGCAGTCGCGACGAGACCGCCGAACAGCTTGCCGTTCACGCCGCCGAGGAACAACACACCCATCGCGATCGCAGCGACCACCATGAATGCGCCCATGTCCGGCTCGAGCAGCAGCAGCGCGCCGACGAGGCCGACCGCGAACGCCATCGGCAGGAAGCCCTTCGCGAAGCTCTGCATGTATTCCTGCTTGCGGACCGTGTAGTTCGCCGCGTAGATCGTCACCGCGAGCTTCATGATTTCCGACGGCTGCATGTTCGTGATGCCGAGCGGAATCCAGCGGCGCGCGCCGTTCACGCCCTTGCCGACATGCGGAATCAGCACGATCACGAGGCCGACGAGCGCGATCAGGAAGAGATGCGGCGCGTACTTGTCCCACGTCGACACCGGCACGCGGAACGCGATCACCGCCGCGACGAACGCGACGACGAGCGACACGACGTGGCGCAGCAGGAACGCGTAATCGTGATACGACGCGTATTTCGGCGAATCGGGCATCGCGATCGACGCCGAATACACCATCACGACGCCGAGCCCGAGCAGCGCAATCGACACCCACAGCAGCGAATAGTCGAAGTCAAGCATCCGCGAGCGGGTCGGGCGCGCGCCGTTGACGACGCTCGCGAGACCGCCCGCCGCGGCACCGGACGCCGCGCGCGCGACCGTGCGCGGCGCACCGCCGCCCGCGTCTCGTGCGTTGTTGAAGCGGGAAACAAGGCGGTCGGACCAGTTCATAGCGTCGTTCCTTTTTCCAGGGCGATGTCTTCGACCGCGCTGCGGAACACGTCGGCCCGATGCGCGTAATTCCGGAACATATCGAGGCTCGCGCACGCAGGCGACAGCAGCACCGCGTCGCCCGGCTGAGCGAGCGCGCTCGCCGCGCGCACCGCGGCTTCGAGCGTCGCGTGGTCGGCGAGCGGCACGCCGGTGTCGGCGAGCGCCGCGCGAATCGCGGGCACGTCGCGGCCGATCAGCATCACCGCCCGGCACCACCGCTCGACGGGCGCCGCGAGCGGCTCGAAATCCTGGCCCTTGCCGTCGCCGCCCGCGATCAGCACCGCGCGCTGCGCGAGGCCATCGAGCGCTGCAACTGTCGCGCCGACGTTCGTGCCCTTGCTGTCGTCGACATAATCGACGCCGTCGACCGTCGCGATCACTTCGACGCGGTGCGGCTCGCCGCGGTACTCGCGCAGGCCGTGCAGGAGCGGCGCTGCCGGCAGGTCGATCGCGCGCGCGAGCGCGTACGCGGCAAGCGCGTTCGCCGCGTTGTGCAGCCCGCGGATGCGCAGCGCGTCGGCGGGCATCAGACGCTTCAGCGCGATGTCGGGCGGGTGCGCCGCTTCTTGCTTGCGGCGGCGCGACGGCGTCGGTGCATCGGCCGCGTCGCGATCGACCGCCTCGACGAGCCACGCGATCCCGTTCTCGCGCAAAAGGCCGAAGTCGCCATCTGCGGCAGGCTCGTTCAGGCCGAACGTAATCGCGCGCGGCGCATCGGCGGCTGCGGCCGGCACGAACTTCATCACTTCCGCGTCGTCGCGGTTGAGCACGCGCACCGTGCGCGGCTCGAAGATCCGCCCCTTCGCGGCCGCATACGCGGCGAAACCGCCGTGCCAGTCGAGATGGTCCTGCGTGATGTTGAGGATCGTCGCGGCGTCGGGCGCGAACGTGTGCGCGGTTTCGAGCTGAAAGCTCGACAGCTCGAGCACCCACACGTCCGGCAGCGCCGCCGCGTCGATCGCTTCGGCGAGCTTGTCGAGCATCGCCGGGCTGATGTTGCCCGCGATTGCCACCTGCTTGCCCGCGCGCTCGCACAACAGGCCCGCGAGGCTCGTCGTCGTGGTCTTGCCGTTCGTGCCGGTGATCGCGATCACCTTCGGCGCGTAGCCGTTCGCACCGAGCGTATTCAACGCCTGCGCGAAGAACTCGAGTTCGCCCCACACGGGAATGCCCTGCTCGCGGGCGGCGGCGAGAAGCGGCGCGAGGTTTTCGGCGAGCGGCGACAGGCCGGGGCTCAGCGCGACGAGTTCGATCCCGCCGTCGAGCAGCGCAGGCGAAAACGCATCGCCGACGAATTCGGCGTCGATCCCGGCCGCCGTCAGCTCGGCAAGGTTGGGCGGCGCCTCGCGCGTATCGGCAACGCGCAACCGGCAACCGTGCCTCGCGCACCACCGCGCGATCGCGAGGCCCGATTCGCCGAGCCCCAGCACGAGCACCATCGGCCGCTGCCGATCTCCGAACATCTCGCCAAACATCCTTACCTTCCCTTTACCGCAGCTTGAGGGTGGACAAACCGAACAGGCACAACATCAACGTGATGATCCAGAAACGCACCACCACCTGCGTTTCCTTCCAGCCCGACAACTCGAAATGGTGATGCAGCGGTGCCATCTTGAAGATGCGTCGCCCTTCGCCGTAACGGCGCTTCGTGTACTTGAACCACGTGACCTGCAGCATCACGGACAGCGTCTCCGCGACGAAAATGCCGCCCATGATGAACAGCACGATTTCCTGGCGCACGATCACGGCGACCGTGCCGAGCGCGCCGCCCAGCGCGAGCGCACCGACGTCGCCCATGAACACCTGCGCCGGATGCGTGTTGTACCAGAGGAATGCAAGCCCCGCGCCGCCCATCGCCGAGCAGAAGATCAGCAGCTCGCCCGCGCCCGGAATGTGCGGAAACAGCAGGTATTTCGAATAGACGGCGCTGCCCATCACATAGGCGAACACGCCGAGCGACGCGCCGACGAGCACGACCGGCATGATCACGAGGCCGTCCAGGCCGTCGGTCAGGTTCACCGCGTTGCTCGCGCCGACGATCACGAGATAGGTGAGCGCGATGAAGCCCCACACGCCGAGCGGATAGCTGATCGACTTGAGGAACGGCAGCATCAGGTCGGCGCGCGCGGGCAAGCCCATCGACAGGCCGCTTCGCACCCACGCCATGAAGAGATCGAACACGCGGACGTTGCTCGCCTCGGACACGCTGAACGCGAGATAGACGGCCGCAAAAAGGCCGATCACCGATTGCCAGAAATACTTCTCGCGCGACGACATGCCGCGCGGGTCCTTGTAGACGACCTTGCGATAATCGTCGACCCAGCCGACCACGCCGAAGCCGAACGTGACGAGCATCACGATCCAGATGAAGCGGTTCGTCAAATCGCCCCAAAGGAGCGTCGCGACCGCGATGCCGATCAGGATCAGCACGCCGCCCATCGTCGGCGTGCCTGATTTCACGAGGTGCGTCTGCGGGCCGTCCTTGCGCACCGCCTGACCGACCTTCATCTCCGTGAGCTTGCGAATCACCCACGGACCGCAGACGAGACCGATCACGAGCGCCGTGATGGTAGCCATCACCGCCCGGAACGTCAGATACGTGAACAAGCGCAAAAAGCTTGCGTCACCTTGCAGCCATTGCGCCAGCGCCAGCAGCATGCTTACTTCCTTCCTCAATGTGCGCCGGGCGCTGCGCCCGACGCGGTTTCGTTCGCGAGCGCGCCGACGACGCGCTCCATCTTCATGAATCGCGAGCCCTTCACGAGCAGCGTCGCGTGCGCGCCGACATTCGCGGCGAGCAACGCGGCGGTCAGCGCCGCTGCATCGTCGAAGCGCCGCGCGGCCGCGCCGTATGCTTCGCATGCGGGCTGCGTCGCCGCGCCGAGCGCGTAAAGCGCGTCGATCCCGCGCTCGCGCGCGTACGCGCCGATCTCGCGATGGAACGCCGGCCCTTCGTCGCCGACTTCGCCCATCTCGCCGATCACGAGCACACGCGGCGCCGACTGCACGGCGAGCACGTCGATCGCGGCGCGCATCGAATCGGGATTCGCGTTGTAGGTGTCGTCGATCACCGTCGCGCCCGCGAGCGAGCCGACCGTCACGCGCGTCACCTGCAGCCGCCCCTTCACCGGCTCGAACGCCTCGAGCCCCTGCTTGATCGCGGCGAGCGGCACGCCGGCCGCGAGCGCCGCCGCCGTCGAAGCGAGCGCGTTGCGTGCGTTGTGCTCGCCGAGCGCGTTGAGCTGCACGTCGATGCGGCCGTCCGGCGTATCGATCGCAAGCCGGCTGCCGTCGAGCACGCCCATCACGGCGGCAGGCGTGTCGCGGCCGGCGCCGTGCAACGCGAAATCGACGATCCGGTTGCCGGTGGCCGCGACGCGCCAGATGCTCGCGTACGCGTCGTCGGCCGGAAACACGGCGACGCCGTCCGGTCCGAGCGCATGGATGACGGCCGCGTGCTCGAGCGCGACGGCCTCGACGGTCGCCATGAATTCCTGATGCTCGCGCTGCGCGTTGTTGACGAGCGCGACCGTCGGCGCGGCGATCCGCGCGAGCGTCCCGGTCTCGCCCGGATGATTCATCCCGAGCTCGACGACCGCGAGCCGGTGCGCGGCGGTGAGGCGCAGCAGCGTGAGCGGCAGGCCGACGTCGTTGTTGAAGTTGCCCGCTGTCGCGAGCCGCGCATCGGCGCCCGCCGCCGCCGCGAAGATCGACGCGATCATCTCCTTCACGGTCGTCTTGCCGTTGCTGCCCGTCACCGCGACGACCGGCAGCGCGAAGCGCATCCGCCAGCCGTGCGCGAGCGCGCCGAGCGCGCCGCGCGTGTCGGCGACCTTCAGCGCGGGCAGATTCCATTCGGCCGGGCTGCGCGACACGATCGCGGCACTCGCCCCGTGCGCAGCGACATCGCCGACGAAATCGTGCGCATCGAAGTGCTCACCCTTCAGCGCGACGAACAGATCGCCCGGGCCCGCCGTGCGGCTGTCCGTCGACACCCGCTCGAACGACACGCGCTCGTCGCCGAGCACCGTCGCGCCGGGAATCATCGCTGCGGCTTCGCGCAAGGTCAGCATCGTCATTCGCCGCCTCCGCGAGTCTGCGTGGTGCGCGCGGCGAGCGCGAGGCGCGCGTGATCCTGATCGGAGAACGCGCGCTTCTTGCCCATGATTTCCTGCGTCGCCTCGTGTCCCTTGCCGGCAAGCAGCACGACGTCCTCGCGCGCGGCGCCGCGCACCGCCTGCAGGATCGCGCTCGCGCGGTCCTCGATGCGGCGCGCCCGCGCGGCGTCCTGCATGCCGGCGGCGATCTGGTCGATGATCTTCTGCGGATCCTCGCTGCGCGGGTTGTCGCTCGTCACGACGATCTTGTCCGCGAGGCGCTCGGCGATTGCGCCCATCAGCGGACGTTTCGTCGCGTCGCGGTCGCCGCCGCAGCCGAACATGCAGACAAGCTCGCCGCCGCGCGCGCGCGCGATCGGGCGCAGCGCGTCGAGCGTCTTCTCGAGCGCGTCCGGCGTGTGCGCGTAGTCGACGACGACGAGCGGCTCGTCGTTCTGCAGCCGCCCGCCCAGCCGCTGCATCCGGCCGTTGACCGATTCGAGCTTCTCGATTTCGGCGAGCGCAGCGTCGAACGGCACGTCGGCCGCGAGCAGCGTGCCGAGCACCGCGAGCAGATTGCTCACGTTGAACGTGCCGAGCGTGCCGACCTCGACGTCCGCGTCTCCCCACGAAGAAGTCAGATGAAATGCGGTGCCCGTCGCGGTCGCGCGGACCCTCGTCGCGACGAGCTCACGGTCCGCATCGGACGCAGCCGGCTGCGCGTCGATTCCGTATGCGATCGTCCGCACGCGCCCGGCGAGATTCGCGAGCAGGCGGCGGCCGGCCGGATCGTCGCGATTAACGACCGCCAAGCGCAGCCCGCGCCATGCGAAGAGTTTCGTCTTCGCCGCCTCGTACGCTTCGAACGTGCGGTGGTAATCGAGGTGGTCCTGCGTCAGGTTCGTGAATACCGCGACGTCGAACGCGGTGCCGTTCACGCGCCCCTGATGCAGCGCGTGCGACGACACTTCCATTGCAACCGCCTGCGCGCCCGCGCAGCGCAGCTGCGCGAGGCTGCGCTGCAGCTGCGGCGCGTCGGGCGTCGTGAAGCCCGTGTGCACGAGCTGGCCGGGCATTCCGCTGCCGAGCGTGCCGATCACCGCGCACGGCTGATGCAGCGCGGAGAGCGCGGCGGCGATCCATTGCGTGCACGAGGTCTTGCCGTTCGTGCCCGTCACGCCAACCGCGAAGAGCGCGTCGCTCGGATCGCCGTACCAGCCGCTCGCGATCTCGCCCGCGAGTTCGTCGAGCGCGGGCACGGCGAGCGACGTCGCCGGATCGAGGCCGGCTGCCGCAAAACCTTCGGGTTGGTACAGCACGGCGGCGGCGCCGCGCGCGAGCGCGTCGGCAATGAACGGACGATTGTCCGCGCCGTCGACCGCATAGGCGACAAACGCGTCGCCCGCTTGCAGGCTGCGCGTGTCGGCGTGCAACTGCGCGCCGGACGCGACATGGGCGCGCAGCCACGCGAGCGCGGCTGCGATCTGTTGATGCGCCGGATGAGAACTGCGCGCGGCGCTCATCGAACTACTCCAGGACGGTTGTGTGTCGTGCTCGACACGATCATGTGTTTTGCAGGCGCGGCGCCGGCCAGCTTCTGCGGGGCGGCGGCGCTCGCCGTGTCGTCCGACACGACGAGCTGCTTGACCGGCATGTTGGGCGGCACGTTCAGCGCGCGCAGCGTATCGCCGGCGATCGCCGAGAACACGGGGCCTGACACCTGGCCGCCGAAGTGGCCGCCCATCGTCGGCTCGTCGACCGACACCGCGACGACGATGCGCGGATTCGGCATCGGCGCCATCCCGACGAACGACGCGCGATACTTCTTGTGATCATAACCGCGGCCGACCTGCTTGTAAGCGGTGCCGCTCTTGCCGCCGACGCGATAGCCCGGCACCGCCGCGTTCGGCGACGTACCCTGCGGCGACACGACGGACTCGAGCATCGCGCGTACCTCGCGGGCCGTCGTCGGCGAGAAGATCCGCGGACCGGTCGCGGGTTGCGCGTCGTTCGTCTTGAAGATCGTGACGGGCATCAGCTCGCCGTCGTGCGCGATCGCGGTGTACGCGCGCGCGAGCTGGAACAGCGACACCGACAGGCCGTAGCCGTACGACATCGTCGCCTGCTCGATCCGCCGCCAGTTTTTCCACGGACGCAGCCGGCCCGCGGCCGCGCCGGGGAAACCGACCTTCGGCGCCTGCCCGAGGCCGATGCTCGTATACATATTCCACATTTCCTCGGGCTTCATCGTCATCGCGATCTTCGTCGCGCCGATGTTGCTCGACTTCTGGATCACACCGCCGACCGTCAGCGTGCCGAAGCCCGAGTCGTCGGTGATCGGCGCGCCGTCGAGCACGAAATGGCCGTTGCCCGTGTCGACGAGCGTGTTCGGCGTCACGCGATGCAAATCGAGCGCGAGCGACACCGTGAACGGCTTCATGATCGAGCCCGGCTCGAACACGTCGGTCAGCACGCGGTTGCGTAGCTGCTCGCCCGTCAGGTGCGAGCGATCGTTCGGGTTATACGTCGGATAATTGACGAGCGACAGCACCTCGCCCGTCTGCACGTCGATCACCATCGCCGCGCCCGCCTTCGCGTGGAACTTCTCGACGGCCGCCTTCAGGTTCGTGTACGTGATGTACTGGATCTTGCTGTCGATCGACAGGCCGACGTCGCTGCCGTTGTGCGGCGGCACCTGCGCGTCGACGTCCTCGACGATGTGCCCGACGCGGTCCTTGATCACGTGACGGCTGCCCGGCGTGCCGACGAGCAGCTTCTGATCGGCGAGCTCGACGCCCTCCTGCCCTTCGTCCTCGACGTTCGTGAAGCCGATCAGGTGCGCGGTGATTTCGCCTTCCGGATAGAAGCGCTTGTATTCGCCGCGCTGATAGACGCCGGGGATGTCGAGCTTCGCGACCTGGTCGGCGACGTCGAGCGGCACCTGGCGCTTCACGTAGACGAATGTCTTGTCTTCCGACAGCTTTGCCTTCAGCTCCTTCGTCGTCATCCCCAGCAGCTTGCCGAGCGCGTCGACCTTGTCCGCGCCGAGGTCGTCGGGCACGTCGGCCGGAATCGCCCAGATCGCGCGCACGGGCAGGCTCGTCGCGAGCACGAGACCGTTGCGATCGAGAATCTTGCCGCGCGTCGCCGGCAATTCGAGCGTGCGCTGATAGCGGCTTTCGCCCTGCTTCTGATAGAACGCGTTGCCGGGCCCCTGGATCCAGAACGCGCGCACGGCGAGCGCGACGAACGCCATGAACAGCATGAACACGACGAGCTTCGAGCGCCACATCGGCAGATGGACCGACAGCACCGGGCTCGATGCGAACTTCACGCCTTGCGTGCGCTTCGACGCGGGCTTCATCGCGCGCCCCCCTGCGATGCCGCGGACGCCGGCAGCGGCGCGTCGACCGCCTTCGCCGCGCCAGGCGAAAGCGTGAGGTACTGCGTGCGCCCTGTCGTGATCGACTGCATCTTCAGCGAGCTCGTCGCGAGCTGCTCGATGCGCGACGTCTTCGACAGTGCGCTCTGTTGATATTGAAGCTGCGCGTAGTCCTGCTGGAGCTGATGCTCCTGCGATTGCGCGCGCTGCAACTGAATGAAGATCTGCCGCTGCTGATTCGTCGAATTGACGACCGACAGCGCGCATCCCATCACGATGATCAGCAGGAAGATGTTGAGGCGGCTCATGGCGCGACGCGCTCCGCGATGCGCATCACCGCCGAACGGGCACGCGGATTGGCCAAGACTTCCGCGTCGCTCGGGAACTTGCGACCGAGCAGCTTGAGCGGCGGGCTGGGCAGGTCGACGGCGCGGATCGGCAAGCGGCGATCGACCACAGGCGCGCTGGCGTGCGTCTGCATGAATCGCTTGACGATCCGATCCTCGAGCGAATGAAAGCTGATGACCACCAGCCGGCCCCCTTGCTCCAACGACGACAGTGCTGCCTCTAGAACGACTTGCAGGTCCGCAAGCTCTTGATTGACGTGAATCCGTATAGCTTGAAAGGTGCGGGTTGCCGGATCCTTGCCCTTCTCACGGGTCTTGACGACGTGACCCACGATTTGGGCAAGCTCGCCCGTGCTGTCGAGAGGCCCGAGACGGTCGGACTCTGCCCGGCGAGCAACAATCGCCTTTGCAATCTGAAAAGCAAACCGTTCTTCCCCATAATCTCGTATCACCTCCGTCAATTCCTGCACCGACGCCCGTGCGAGCCACTCCGCCGCCGACTCGCCGCGCGTCGGATCCATCCGCATGTCGAGCGGACCGTTCGCGCGGAAACTGAAGCCGCGCTCCGGGTCGTCGACCTGCGGCGACGACACGCCCAGGTCCAGCAGCACACCGGACACTCGCCCTACCCCACGCGCTTCGAGCGCGTCCTTCAACGCCGCGAAGCTGTCATGGACGATCTCGAAGCGCGCATCCTCGATGCCCTTCGCCGTCTCGATCGCGCGCGGATCCTTGTCGAACGCGATCAGCCGGCCCGCCGCGCCCAGGCGCCCGAGCACCGCGCGACTATGGCCGCCGCGTCCGAACGTGCCGTCGACGTAGACGCCGTCGGGCCGCGTCACGAGCGCATCGACCGCTTCATCCAACAGCACCGTGAGATGCTGCAATTCGTTTCCCATCGCGGGCGTCTCCGTCACCGCAATCAGAACGTGAAATTCTTCAGCGCGTCGGGCATGCCCTGCGCCATCGCCGCCTGCTCCTTCGCGATGTAGGTCTGCGCGTCCCACAGCTCGAAGTGACTACCCATTCCCAGCAACATGACTTCCTTTTCCAGCCCGGCCGCCATCCGCAGCTCGGGAGACACCAGAATCCGGCCCGCGCTGTCGAGATCGACATCCATCGCGTTGCCGAGAAAAATACGGCGCCACCAATGCGCATCCATCGGCAGCGCAGCGATCTTCGCGCGGAACACCTCCCACTCGGGGCGCGGAAACAGCAACAGGCAGCCGTCCGGGTGCTTGGTCACAGTCACCCGTCCTTCTGCCTGTCCTTGCAGCGCTTCGCGATAGCGAGACGGCACCGACATCCGCCCTTTCGCATCGAGCGTCAGCGCCGACGCCCCTTGGAACACTTTTCCGCTCTCCCGATCAGGGCACCGAAGTACCCGCCCAATGCTGCGAATCTAGCCGGAAAAACCCGGCAAATCACACAAAAATACACTTTCTCACACTGTCTCCCACTTTAGAGGAACGCCTATGGGCGGTCAAGGGAGACATTCGTTTTTTTGACGAATTTTGTTAGTCAGAACAAGGACTTACGCTCACCCCCTCAAACTGACCCTCATACTAAAAAGCGTTATAAATGAATGGGCTAGTGCATCTTGTGAATGTGGTACATGAGAAGCACGCCCCAGATGGGCGCGGCAGCAGGCATTTCGGCGGGGGGAACGGCGCGGGAAAAGAGGCGGGTTTCCGTCGTCTGCCGGGACGCCGCGCGTGCGGCCGTCCCGGCGTATGTCTCATAGATAGTATGCAGTGCTTGTCATGACTTTCGACGCGGCGCGCATCAGCATGCGCGCCGGCATCGGCAGCTCGATGCCGCCCGCGTCGGTCGCGGCCTTGCCGTGCTTGACCTCGTCGGCGCGCATCTGCTCGACGATCGCGCGCGACTCGACGTCGGCCGCCGGCAACTCCGACAGATGGCTGTCGAGATGGCTCTCGACCTGGCGCTCCGTCTCGGCCATGAAGCCCAAGCTCACCTTGTCGCCGAGTCGTCCGGCGACGACGCCGATCGCGAGCGCTCCCGCATACCACAGCGGATTCAGCAGGCTCGGCCGCGAATCGAGCTCCTTCAGACGATGCGCGGTCCACGCGAGATGATCCTCTTCCTCGCGCGCGGCATGCTCGAACATCTCCTTCAATTCGGACGACGACGTCGTGAGCTTCTGCGCCTGATAGAGCGCCTGCGCACACACTTCGCCGACGTGATTCACCCGCATCAGCCCTGCCGCATGCTTGCGCTCGGCAGCCGTGAGCTCGGCGGGCGCCGCAGCGGCGGACGCGGGCACCGGGCGGCTCATCCGGCTCACGCCCGTAATGGAGCGCAGACCCCGGTCAAATTCACTGATCAATTCGTCAAACACCATCACGTTTCTCCGCGCGGGCACATTGCACGCCGTAAGGATTTCGTAACAATTTTATTGCGGCTACTCACCAAGGTAGCGCTCGAAAATAGCGGTTAACCCGTGATTTTAACCATTGTTGCGTAAAGGAAACATGAGGAACGCGCGCACTGCGCTTTCTCTTTGTCCCAAAAAGTCCTTTTGCTACATTACGAGCGGCTTCATACGAAGTTCAAGCGGGTATCGCCATCAAAAACAACCACCGGCCCCGCCACAATAAATTTGTCATCCTTGGAGATCTTTTAATGAAAAAGTCGCTTCTCGCGCTCGTCGCGCTGAGCGCGTTTGCTGGCGCGGCTCATGCGCAAAGCAGCGTGACGCTGTACGGTATCATCGATGAAGGCTTCAACATCAACACCAACGCAGGTGGCAAACACCTGTACAACCTGTCGAGCGGCGTCATGCAAGGTAGCCGCTGGGGCCTGCGTGGTACGGAAGACCTGGGCGGCGGCCTGAAGGCTCTGTTCGTCCTCGAAAACGGCTTCGATGTGAATTCTGGCAAGCTGAACCAGGGCGGCCTCGAATTTGGCCGTCAGGCCTACGTCGGCCTGTCAAGCGGCTTCGGCACCGTCACGCTCGGCCGTCAGTACGACTCCGTCGTCGACTTCGTCGGTCCGCTTGAAGCGGGCGATCAGTGGGGCGGCTACATCGCCGCTCACCCGGGCGACCTCGACAACTTCAACAACGCCTATCGCGTGAACAACGCAGTCAAGTTCACGAGCGCGAACTACGGCGGTCTTACGTTCGGCGGCCTGTACAGCTTCGGCGGCGTCGCCGGCGACTTCAGCCGCAACCAGACGTGGTCGCTCGGCGCCGGCTACACGAACGGCCCGCTCGTGTTGGGCGTCGGCTACCTGAACGCGCGCACGCCGTCGACGGCTGGCGGCCTGTTCGGCAACAACACGACGTCGAGCACGCCGGCTGCCGTGACGACCCCGGTCTACGCTGGCTACGCGTCGGCCCACACGTACCAGGTGATCGGTGCGGGCGGCGCCTACTCGTTCGGCGCGGCGACGGTCGGCGTCACGTACTCGAACATCAAGTTCATGAAGTTCGCGAGCACGGTGTTCCCGAACCAGACCGCGACGTTCAACAACGCGGAAATCAACTTCAAGTATCAGCTGACCCCGGCGCTCCTCGCCGGCGCGGCGTATGACTACACGCAAGGCAGCAAGATCGCCGGTTCGTCGGCCGCCAAGTATCACCAAGGCTCAGTCGGCGTCGACTACTTCCTGTCGAAGCGCACCGACGTCTACGTGATCGGGGTGTACCAGCATGCTTCGGGCAACGTGATCGAAGCCGACGGCAACACGGTCGGCCCGGCGACCGCCGCGATCAACGGCCTGACGCCGTCGTCGAACAGCAACCAGTTCACTGCGCGCGTCGGCATCCGCCACAAGTTCTAATAAGCGGGTAACACTCTCTGCAGTAACTTAAAAGGCGCCCTCGGGCGCCTTTTTTATCGATGCAATTGCCGGGGAGCCGAGGAACCGCTCGCGCAGGAAAGAAGCAAGCGAATCAAGGCCGTTGCGCGTCGCGGGGGCGTCGAGCCGGACGACGACGGCACCCCGCCCGAAGCGGATGGCAACGGCTGCGCGTTACGCCTTGCCGTCGCGCAGCTCGCGACGCAGGATCTTGCCAACGTTGGTCTTCGGCAGATCGGTGCGGAATTCGACGTACTTCGGCCGCTTGTAACCGGTGAGGCGGTCCTTGCAATAGGTGAGCACGTCCTTGTCGGTGAGCGCCGGATCCTTCTTCACGACAAAGAGCTTCACTGCCTCGCCCGAATGCTCGTCAGGCACGCCGACCGCCGCGACTTCGTACACGCCCGGGTGTGACGCGACGACGTCCTCGACCTCGTTCGGATAGACGTTGAAGCCGGACACGAGAATCATGTCCTTCTTACGATCGACGATCTTCACGTATCCGCGCTCGTCCATCACGCCGACGTCGCCCGTCTTGAAGAAGCCGTCCGGCATCATGACCTTCTCGGTTTCGTCCGGGCGGTTCCAGTAGCCCGCCATCACCTGCGGACCGCGGATGCAAATCTCGCCGGGCTGACCGAGCGCCACGTCGTCGCCCGCGTCGTCGCGAATCGCGATTTCGGTCGACGGCAACGGCAGGCCGATCGTGCCGCTATATTCGGTCGCAGTGACCGGGTTGCAAGTCGCGACGGGCGATGTCTCGGACAAGCCGTAGCCTTCGACGATCGGCGTCTTCGTCTTCTCGTACCAACGCTTCGCGACGCTTTCCTGGATCGCCATCCCGCCACCATTGGCGACCGCGAGCTTCGAGAAGTCGAGCTGATCGAAATCCGGATGGTTCAGCAGCGCGTTGTAGAGTGTGTTGACGGCCGGGATCGTGGTGATCTGGTAGCCCTTCAGTTCCTTGATCATGCCAGCGATGTCGCGGGGATTCGGGATCAGGATCCCGGTGCCGCCCGTGCGCAGCGTCAGCAGCCCGCAGACCGTCAGCGCGAACACGTGATAAAGCGGCAGCGCGATCACGGTAATGAACTGCTTCACTTCCGACCGTTTCGCGTGCGCCGGCTCGTGCCAAGCCTGCGCCTGCAGCACATTCGACACAATGTTGCGATGAAGCAGCGTCGCGCCCTTCGCGACGCCGGTCGTACCGCCCGTGTACTGGAGGAAGGCAACGTCGTCGGGTCCCGGCTTCGCCGGCTTGAAGGTTTGCCGGCCACCCGCGGCAAGCGCCGCGTTGAAGCGCGTGTACGACGGCAGGCTCCATGCTGGCACCATCTTCTTCACGCGGCGCACGACGTAGTCGACGAGGACGCCCTTCATGCCGAGCAGATCGCCCATCGAGGCGACGACGACATGCTTGACCGACGTCTTTGCGATCACCGACTGCAGCGTCGTCGCGAAGTTCTCGAGGATCATGATCGCCTCGGCGCCGCTGTCCTTCAACTGATGCTCGAGTTCGCGTGGCGTGTAGAGCGGATTGACGTTGACGACCGTGTAGCCCGCGCGCAGTACGGCGGCGATCGCCACCGGATATTGCAGCACGTTCGGCATCATGATCGCGACCCGCGCGCCGCGCGACAGGCCGCGGAACTGGAGCCACGCGCCGAGCTTGCGCGACAGCGTATCCAGCTCGCTGTACGTGATCGCCTTGCCCATACAGATGAACGCCTTCTGGTCCCGATAAAGACGAAAGCTCTCGTCGAGCAGATCGGGGACGGACGAATACTGGGACGCGTCAATTTCGGCCGGGACGCCGGGCGGATACGATTTCAGCCAAATTCTGTCCATGCGGCGCGTCTCCTCATTGATTTTCGAATGGTCGTGCTAAAAAATGGCATCGTAACGGGTCGGCCCCTTCGATACAACCGGGTTAGACACTCCTTTCCAACTCCGGTAACGATATCCGGGCGCCAGCCGGCGAACCGCGTCACCCTCGCTCGACCTCGACCAGGCAATCGTAGAACGTCGCGCCGCGGCCGAGATCGGTCAGCGCCTGGCTCGTCACTTGATTCGCATTGCGCCCGTCCGGCGCGAGCTTCTTCCACCAGATAGACAGGCCGACGACGAGCCCTTCCCGCGCGCGGTCGGTCACACGAGCCATTGCGCGCAGCGAGCCGCGGTCGTTGAAGATTCGCACCGCGTCGCCGTCGGCGATGCCGCGCTGCGCGGCATCGGCCGGATGGATGTCGAGGTGCGGCTCGCCCTCCGTCGCGCGCAGGCTCGCAACGTTGACGAACGTGCTGTTCAGGAAATGACGCGCAGGTGGCGAGATCATCGCAAGCGGATAGCGGGCGGCCAGTTCGGGCGCGCCGTCCGCCGATTCATACGGCGGCAGGTAGTCCGGCAATGGATCGAGCCCCATTTCGGCGAGACGCTTGCTGTAGAACTCGCACTTTCCGGACGGCGTCCGAAAGCCGCCGTTTGCGAACGGCGCGTCGGCGAGCTTCAGCTTGAGCCAGCCGGCTTGCTTGAGCGTGTCCCAGTCGCTTTGCAGCGACGAATCGTCCCAGCGTAGCGACGCCTTCGCGAGCGCTTCATCGTCGTCGTAGAGCGCGGGCTCCTCGAACTCCATGCTGCGTGCGATGCCGCGGAAAATTTCCGTGTTCGGCCGCGCTTCGCCGATCGGCGCAATCGATGGCAAGTTCGCCATCACGTAGGTGTGACCGTACGATTTATGGACGTCGAGATGCTCGAGCTGAGTCGTGGCCGGCAGCAAAAGATCGGCGTAATCGGCGGTATCTGTCTTGAACTGCTCCAAAACGATCGTGAACAGGTCTTCCCGCGCGAAGCCGGCGGCGACCTTCTCCGAGTCGGGCGCAACCGCGACCGGATTCGAGTTGTAGACGATGATCGCCTCGACCTTCGGCCCGAAATCCGCATCGCCGGGATGCAGCAACGCGTCGCCAATTGTATTCATATTGATCGATCGTGGCAGCTTATTCGGCCAATCGGGCAGCAAATCGGGGCGCCCGAGTGCGACTGCATCGACCGGTGCCCATTCGGACGAGGACAGGAGCAGCCCGCCCGCACGGTCGCGCCACGCTCCGGTTAGCGCGGGCAAGCTGGCGATTGCGCGAACCGCATTGCCGCCGCCGCGCACACGCTGCATGCCGTAATTAAGACGGATCGACGCCTTGCGTGTGTGCCCGTAAAGGCGAGCCAGTTCGACGATCAATTCAGCCGTCACGCCGCAGATGTCGGCCGCGCGTTCGGGTGGAAAAGTCATCGCGCGCGCCTTCAACGCATCGAAACCGAGCGTATGGTCGCGGATATAGTTCTGATCGAGGAGGTTCTCGTTGATCAGCACATACATCATTCCGAGCGCAAACGCGCCATCCGTACCCGGCTTCAGTGCGATGTGCTGATGGCATTTCTCCGCCGTCAGCGACCGGTACGGATCGATTGCGATCAAGCGTGCGCCGCGTCGCTTGGCTTCTTGAGCGCGCGTCCAGAAGTGAAGATTCGAGGCAATCGGATTCCCACCCCAGATCAGGATCAATTCGCTTTCTTCGAAGAATTCGAAATGCATCCCGACGCTGGCGCCGTACGTATAACGCAGCCCCGCGGCGCCGGCCGCCGAGCAAATCGTTCTTTCGAGACGCGACGCACCGAGCATGTTGAAGAAGCGCTGCGCGATGCTCTCCCCCTGGATCAGTCCCATTGTTCCCGCATAGCTGTAGGGGACGATGGCTTCCGGAGCTCGGCGGGCAATTTCCGCGAGCCGCTCCGCCGCCAGTCGGTTCGCCTCGTCCCAACTGATCGGCTCGAATCGCCCCTCTCCTTTCCGTCCGACTCGCTTGAGCGGCATCGTCAGCCGCTCCGGATGATGGACACGATCCGCATATCTGCTCACTTTCGTGCAGAGAACGCCTTGCGTCGGCGGATGATTGGGGTCGCCAGCAATTTTGGTGGCTTTACCGTTCTCGACCGTGACACGAATGGCGCACGTATCGGGACAATCGTGCGGACAAACGGCTCGAGCGAATTGTGCGATGGGATTCATGTTTTATCGCGCTGATTTTTGTCGATTTGGCGATTTTACGCTTGGAAAGAACAAAAATTTTCGAGGCCGGATGTCGAATAGGCTGAGCTTCTCCTGAAATTTCGCCTTCCAAGAGGTCGTGTATAAAGTAAGCACCTCGCGAAGGCCGTTCGCAATGCGACGCGCACGTGAGGCATGATTGGGTATCGGTCGCTCGGGTTCGCCCGCTGGCAATCAGCTCGTGGAGGCAGGCGGGCAAGGCTTGCCTGGCAGCTTACTTGCCACGTTCCACGGTAGTAATTCGTCGATGCGGTTAATGGGGTGGTCAGCGATATGGGTCAGCACGTATTCGAGGTAAGCGCGCGGGTTGATCCCGTTCAGCTTGCACGTGCCGATCAGGCTGTACATCGCTGCAGCCCTCTGGCCCCCGCTATCGGAGCCGGCGAACAAGAAGTTCTTCCGACCCAGACTCACACATCGCAGCGCGTTTTCGGCCAGGGCATTGCTGATCTCGGCACGGCCCTCTTCGCAGTACAGCGCGAGGGCATCCCACTGGTTAAGCGAGTAACGGATCGCTTTGGCCAAATCGGATTTCTTCGACAGCGTCGCGAGTTTGTCCGTCATCCACGTCTTGATGGTTGCCAGCAGCGGCACACTTTTCTCCTGCCGCACGCGCAGCCGTTCAGCGGCGGGTTTGCCGCGGATGTGGGCCTCGATGCCGTAGAGTTCGCCGATCAGCTCGAGCACCTCCCGGGTCGCCTCGGTATCGGCGTCAACGGCACCGTCGACCTTGATCACCACTGCGCCGATCCGGATCTCGATCGTCCCCGCTCGCGCAGTCGGGTTGCCGACATCCCCTGCATCCGGTGGCATCGCCATGCGCGGCGCGTGTGTCTCATGCACCACCGCCACTGGAATCAGCGACATCGTTTCGGCCTGCAATTGCTCGCGATAGCGGCGCCGCCAGGTGAACAGCATGTTTGCATTGATGCCATTCTCGCGCGCCAGCTTTGCGACCGAGGCACCAGGCTCGCATGCCGCAGCGGCGAGTCGGCGTCGAAACTCGCGATCATAATTCGGGCGTCCCTTGCGGCTACCCGGCTTGGCTTCCGGCTCTGTCACAGTGATGTCCATCAAATCGAAAATGATGGGCACCACTTTGATGTCGGTTCTCGCCGTCGTCTACGACGGTCGTCGTGAGGTGCTTACATCCGACGGGAGTGGGCGTAAAAAACAAAACCCCCGCCTGGCTGGGCGGGGGTTCTGAGAGGGGGAGCCTGACGATTACCTACTTTCACACGGGCAATCCGCACTATCATCGGCGTAGAGTCGTTTCACGGTCCTGTTCGGGATGGGAAGGGGTGGGACCGACTCGCTATGGTCATCAGGCAAAGAGGGATGTCGCGGTGCATCGCAGCGCGACCAATCGGGAAGAAGCAGTAATGTTGGGTTGTGAGCTGTATCTCACACGTACGCGGTACTTCAACCGTCGTACGTCGAGTGCCTTGCACTCGACGCTCGATATCCGTAAGCGCTGAAGCGCTAACGGCTATCGAGACAGACTTGTTATAGGATCAAGCCTTACGGGCAATTAGTATCGGTTAGCTGAACGCATTACTGCGCTTACACACCCGACCTATCAACGTCCTGGTCTCGAACGACCCTTCAAGGGGATCAAGTCCCCGGGGAAGTCTCATCTTAAGGCGAGTTTCCCGCTTAGATGCTTTCAGCGGTTATCTCTTCCGAACATAGCTACCCGGCGATGCGACTGGCGTCACAACCGGTACACCAGAGGTTCGTCCACTCCGGTCCTCTCGTACTAGGAGCAGCCCCCTTCAAACTTCCAACGCCCACGGCAGATAGGGACCAAACTGTCTCACGACGTTTTAAACCCAGCTCACGTACCTCTTTAAATGGCGAACAGCCATACCCTTGGGACCGGCTACAGCCCCAGGATGAGATGAGCCGACATCGAGGTGCCAAACACCGCCGTCGATATGAACTCTTGGGCGGTATCAGCCTGTTATCCCCAGAGTACCTTTTATCCGTTGAGCGATGGCCCTTCCATACAGAACCACCGGATCACTATGACCTGCTTTCGCACCTGCTCGACTTGTCGGTCTCGCAGTTAAGCACGCTTATGCCATTGCACTATCAGCACGATTTCCGACCGTACCTAGCGTACCTTCGTACTCCTCCGTTACGCTTTGGGAGGAGACCGCCCCAGTCAAACTGCCTACCATGCACTGTCCCCGACCCGGATCACGGGCCAAGGTTAGAACCTCAAACAAACCAGGGTGGTATTTCAAGGACGGCTCCACCGAAACTAGCGTTCCGGTTTCATAGCCTCCCACCTATCCTACACAGATCGGTTCAAAGTCCAATGCAAAGCTACAGTAAAGGTTCATGGGGTCTTTCCGTCTAGCCGCGGGTAGATTGCATCATCACAAACACTTCAACTTCGCTGAGTCTCGGGAGGAGACAGTGTGGCCATCGTTACGCCATTCGTGCAGGTCGGAACTTACCCGACAAGGAATTTCGCTACCTTAGGACCGTTATAGTTACGGCCGCCGTTTACCGGGACTTCAATCAAGAGCTTGCACCCCATCATTTAATCTTCCGGCACCGGGCAGGCGTCACACCCTATACGTCCACTTTCGTGTTTGCAGAGTGCTGTGTTTTTATTAAACAGTCGCAGCCACCAGTTTATTGCAACCCCTTCACCCTTCCCCCGCAGGGGGGTCAAGCTACCAGGGCGTACCTTATCCCGAAGTTACGGTACCAATTTGCCGAGTTCCTTCTCCCGAGTTCTCTCAAGCGCCTTAGAATACTCATCTCGCCCACCTGTGTCGGTTTGCGGTACGGTCATTGTTAAACTGAAGCTTAGAGGCTTTTCTTGGAACCACTTCCAATTGCTTCGCTCCCTAAAGAGCTCGCGCCACACCCTTGAATTCCGCACCCGGATTTGCCTAAGTGCCTTCTCCAATGCAGCGACCGGGACTTCCAACACCCGGACAACCTTCCGCGATCCGTCCCCCCATCGCATTTAACAATGGTGCAGGAATATTGACCTGCTTCCCATCAGCTACGCATTTCTGCCTCGCCTTAGGGGCCGACTCACCCTACGCCGATGAACGTTGCGTAGGAAACCTTGGGCTTACGGCGAGGGGGCCTTTCACCCCCTTTATCGCTACTCATGTCAGCATTCGCACTTCCGATACCTCCAGCACGCTTTTCAACGCACCTTCGCAGGCTTACGGAACGCTCTCCTACCATGCGTGCAAGCACGCATCCGCAGCTTCGGTATATGGCTTAGCCCCGTTACATCTTCCGCGCAGGACGACTCGATCAGTGAGCTATTACGCTTTCTTTAAAGGGTGGCTGCTTCTAAGCCAACCTCCTGACTGTTTTAGCCTTCCCACTTCGTTTCCCACTTAGCCATATTTGGGGACCTTAGCTGGCGGTCTGGGTTGTTTCCCTCTTGACACCGGACGTTAGCACCCGATGTCTGTCTCCCGTGATTGCACTCTTCGGTATTCGGAGTTTGCTATGGCGGGGTAATCTGCAATAGACCCCCCAACCATGACAGTGCTCTACCCCCGAAGGTGAGACACGAGGCACTACCTAAATAGTTTTCGGAGAGAACCAGCTATTTCCAGGTTTGTTTAGCCTTTCACCCCTATCCACAGCTCATCCCCTAACTTTTCAACGTTAGTGGGTTCGGACCTCCAGTACGTGTTACCGCACCTTCATCCTGGCCATGGATAGATCACCTGGTTTCGGGTCTACGCCCAGCAACTGAACGCCCTATTCGGACTCGCTTTCGCTACGCCTGCCCTATTCGGTTAAGCTTGCTACTGAACGTAAGTCGCTGACCCATTATACAAAAGGTACGCCGTCACCCCTTACGAGGCTCCGACTGTTTGTATGCATGCGGTTTCAGGATCTATTTCACTCCCCTCCCGGGGTTCTTTTCGCCTTTCCCTCACGGTACTGGTTCACTATCGGTCGATCACGAGTATTTAGCCTTGGAGGATGGTCCCCCCATCTTCAGACAGGATTTCACGTGTCCCGCCCTACTTGTCGTACACCTAGTTCTTTCATACTGTTTTCGCCTACAGGGCTATCACCTGCTACGGCCGCACTTTCCAGAGCGTTCGGCTAACAATACAAATAAAGAGTACAGGCTCTTCCCATTTCGCTCGCCACTACTTTGGGAATCTCGGTTGATTTCTTTTCCTGCGGTTACTTAGATGTTTCAGTTCACCGCGTTCGCTTCACTAGACCTATGTATTCAGTCTAGGATGACCCAAAAGGGCCGGGTTTCCCCATTCGGACATCTACGGATCAAAGCTCGTTTGCCAGCTCCCCGTAGCTTTTCGCAGGCTACCGCGTCCTTCATCGCCTGTGATCGCCAAGGCATCCACCACATGCACTTGTTCGCTTGACCCTATAACGAGTCTGTCTCATCTTTCGACGCTACAGTCGCTACAGGTTGAGTTCTCGCGTGTCGCTCAGCGTTAGTGCCTAGCACTTACACTGAGCCCACACTACGTGTGTGCCGTATTCCAATTGAGCCGAACATTAAGTTCGAATCATCTTGAGATACATCGATACAATCACAACCCGGATAACTTCCACGTCCATCTCAAGACGCTTCCGCTATCCAAATTACTTACTTCTTCCAGATTGTTAAAGAACGACAGCCGATACTTTCGCATCACTCTGACTGGCTCAATCGCCAATGCCAAATCCTCGGTTCACGTTCGAACCAAGCACTTCGCATTGAAGATTGTGGTGGAGGCAGACGGGATCGAACCGACGACCCCCTGCTTGCAAAGCAGGTGCTCTCCCAGCTGAGCTATGCCCCCATACAGAGACTTCACCCAGGTTTCCTGCGCCAGACAACTTGGTGGGTCTGGTTGGATTCGAACCAACGACCCCCGCCTTATCAAGACGGTGCTCTAACCGACTGAGCTACAGACCCCTGAGTCTGTCTTAATTTACAGCCGATAAGCGTGAGCGCTCAACTTCGCGGATAGCTCGAGAAAGGAGGTGATCCAGCCGCACCTTCCGATACGGCTACCTTGTTACGACTTCACCCCAGTCATGAATCCTACCGTGGTGACCGTCCTCCTTGCGGTTAGACTAGCCACTTCTGGTAAAACCCACTCCCATGGTGTGACGGGCGGTGTGTACAAGACCCGGGAACGTATTCACCGCGGCATGCTGATCCGCGATTACTAGCGATTCCAGCTTCACGCACTCGAGTTGCAGAGTGCGATCCGGACTACGATCGGTTTTCTGGGATTGGCTCCCCCTCGCGGGTTGGCAACCCTCTGTTCCGACCATTGTATGACGTGTGAAGCCCTACCCATAAGGGCCATGAGGACTTGACGTCATCCCCACCTTCCTCCGGTTTGTCACCGGCAGTCTCCTTAGAGTGCTCTTGCGTAGCAACTAAGGACAAGGGTTGCGCTCGTTGCGGGACTTAACCCAACATCTCACGACACGAGCTGACGACAGCCATGCAGCACCTGTGCGCCGGTTCTCTTTCGAGCACCCCCGCCTCTCGGCAGGGTTCCGACCATGTCAAGGGTAGGTAAGGTTTTTCGCGTTGCATCGAATTAATCCACATCATCCACCGCTTGTGCGGGTCCCCGTCAATTCCTTTGAGTTTTAATCTTGCGACCGTACTCCCCAGGCGGTCAACTTCACGCGTTAGCTACGTTACTAAGGAAATGAATCCCCAACAACTAGTTGACATCGTTTAGGGCGTGGACTACCAGGGTATCTAATCCTGTTTGCTCCCCACGCTTTCGTGCATGAGCGTCAGTATTGGCCCAGGGGGCTGCCTTCGCCATCGGTATTCCTCCACATCTCTACGCATTTCACTGCTACACGTGGAATTCTACCCCCCTCTGCCATACTCTAGCCTGCCAGTCACCAATGCAGTTCCCAGGTTGAGCCCGGGGATTTCACATCGGTCTTAGCAAACCGCCTGCGCACGCTTTACGCCCAGTAATTCCGATTAACGCTCGCACCCTACGTATTACCGCGGCTGCTGGCACGTAGTTAGCCGGTGCTTATTCTTCCGGTACCGTCATCCACCCCGGTTATTAGCCAGAATGATTTCTTTCCGGACAAAAGTGCTTTACAACCCGAAGGCCTTCTTCACACACGCGGCATTGCTGGATCAGGCTTTCGCCCATTGTCCAAAATTCCCCACTGCTGCCTCCCGTAGGAGTCTGGGCCGTGTCTCAGTCCCAGTGTGGCTGGTCGTCCTCTCAGACCAGCTACTGATCGTCGCCTTGGTAGGCCTTTACCCCACCAACTAGCTAATCAGCCATCGGCCAACCCTATAGCGCGAGGCCCGAAGGTCCCCCGCTTTCATCCACAGATCGTATGCGGTATTAATCCGGCTTTCGCCGGGCTATCCCCCACTACAGGACATGTTCCGATGTATTACTCACCCGTTCGCCACTCGCCACCAGGTGCAAGCACCCGTGCTGCCGTTCGACTTGCATGTGTAAGGCATGCCGCCAGCGTTCAATCTGAGCCAGGATCAAACTCTTCAGTTCAAACCTGTTACTGTTTTCGGTTGTTTCCAACCGGTCGCTCACTCAAAGCTGACAGGTCGTGAATTGCTTCACAAACCTGACTTACTTTAGTGTGAGACTCTTGATACTTTCGCTTTCGATCCGAAGATCGCCCGCTCCATCAAGCGCCCACACTTATCGGCTGTTCATTGTTAAAGAGCACATCTGCGAGAAGTACTTCCTACCTCGGACCGCCTTCTCAGCAGCGCTGCGTTGTCTGCAGCAGAGAAATGAGATTATGATCACTTATTTGCAGCGCGTCAACAACTTTTTACTGCCCCGTCGCGCACCGCCTCAATCACCTTCCCGCACCCTCGGTCGACTAACCCGCCAACCGTCTCGCCTCAAGCGCCGGAACCTCCCACTTCTTCTTTCGCGTCGCGTTTCCGTTACCGCGAAAGAGGCGTGATTCTAGGCACCATTCCGCTTTCGCGCAAGCCCCTTTCCGAAAGAAATTTGATCCCCCCGTTCCGAGCTCGCAAAGCGCGGAACGGGGAATCGCGCGCACTGGAGTGACGACGCACCACAAGGACCAAAGGTGCGCGGCGCTTGTCCCGATTTCAGCGATGCTTGAAGACCGGCTTGCGCTTCTCGACGAACGCCGCCATCCCTTCCTTCTGATCTTCAGTCGCGAACGCTGAATGGAACAAGCGACGCTCGAAGTGCACGCCTTCCGCAAGCGTGGTCTCGTATGCGCGATTGACCGCCTCCTTCGCCATCATCACGGCAGGCAGCGAGAACTCGGCGATCGTCGTCGCTGCGGCAAGCGCCTCGTCGAGCAGTTTGTCCGCCGGCAGGATCCGAGACACCAAGCCAGCGCGCTCAGCCTCCTCCGCATCCATGAAGCGCGCGGTCAAGCACATGTCCATCGCCTTCGCCTTCGACACCGCACGCGGCAGGCGCTGCGTTCCGCCCGCGCCCGGCAGCACGCCGAGCTTGATTTCGGGCTGACCGAACTTCGCGGTGTCTGCCGCAAAGATGATGTCGCACATCATCGCGAGCTCGCAGCCGCCACCCAGCGCAAAACCTGCCACCGCCGCAATGATCGGCTTGCGGATCTGACGCACCGTCTCCCAGTTGCGCGTGATGTAGTCGCCCTTGAAGACATCCATGTATGAATAGGTCGCCATCATCCCGATGTCCGCGCCGGCCGCGAACGCCTTTTCGCTGCCCATCAGCACGATGGCGCCAATGCCCTCGTCCGCGTCGAACGCCTTGAGCGCCGCGCCGAGCTCGTCCATCAGCGCGTCGTTCAACGCGTTCAGCGCCTTCGGACGATTCAGCGTAATCAGCCCCACCCGGCCTCGCGTCTCCACCAGGATGTTTTCGTAAGCCATCTGCTTCTCCTCGATCAATGAAACATGAAATGCCGCACACGCACGGATGATTTGATGCTAACATTTTCCGACCAACCGGTCGGTTAATTAATACCCCCCCACCCTCCTTAACGTTCATCAAGCCTGCCGCCATGACCCATCCTCTGTTTGCGAAGCATGAAGACACGCTGAAGCACGCGCTCTCCACGATCGAAACGCGCGGCTACTGGAGCCCGTTCGCCGAGATGCCGAGCCCCAAAGTGTACGGGGAAAGCGCCAATGCAGACGGTGAAGCAGCATTCAAAGCCCAGCTCGACAAACCCTTCGAGCTCAACCAGCCCGCCTCGGGCGGAACGGTCGGCGCCGAGCAGTCGCCGTACGGCTTCGCGCTCGGCATCCGCTATCCGAAATCGTCACCCGACGAACTGATCGACGCCGCCGCGCAAGCGCAGCGCGGGTGGCGCGAGGCCGGGCCGCACGCCTGGGCCGGCGTGTGCATCGAAATCCTCGCCCGGCTGAATCGCGCGAGCTTCGAAATCGCGTACGGCGTCATGCACACGACCGGACAGGCGTTCATGATGGCGTTCCAGGCGGGCGGGCCGCATGCGCAGGACCGCGCACTCGAAGCCGTCGCATACGCATGGCAGGAACTGCAGCGCATCCCCGTCGATGCGCACTGGGAAAAACCGCAAGGCAAGAACCCGCCGCTCGCGATGCACAAGCGCTACACAATCGTGCCGCGCGGCACGGGCCTCGTGCTCGGTTGCTGCACGTTCCCGACCTGGAACGGCTATCCGGGCATGTTCGCCGACCTCGCCACCGGCAATACGGTCATCATCAAGCCTCACCCCGGCGCGATCCTGCCGCTCGCGATCACCGTGCGCATCGCGCGCGACGTGCTGCGCGAAGCGGGCTTCGATCCGAACATCGTCACACTGCTCGCGACCGAAGGGAACGATGGCGCGCTCGTCCAAGATCTCGCGCTCCGTCCGGAAATCAAGCTGATCGACTTCACCGGCAGCTCGAAAAACGGCACCTGGCTCGAACGCAATGCGCATCAGGCACAGGTGTATACGGAGAAGGCGGGCGTCAACCAGATCGTGATCGATTCCGTCGACGACCTGAAGGCTGCCGTCAAGAACATCGCGTTCTCGCTCGCGCTCTACTCCGGCCAAATGTGTACCGCGCCGCAAAACATCTACGTTCCGCGCGATGGCATCCGCACCGCGGAAGGACACGTCAGCTTCGACGACGTCGCGCAGGCGATCGCCGGCGCCGTGCAGAAGCTGACGGGCGACCCGGCGCGCTCGGTCGATCTCATCGGCGCGCTTCAGAACGAAGGTGTCGCAGCGCGCATCGACGACGCGCGCAAGCTCGGCCGCGTGCTCACCGACAGCCAAGCGCTCGAGCATCCTGTATTCAAAGACGCGCGCGTGCGCACGCCGCTCGTGCTGCAGCTCGACGTCGCAGATCGGGCGAAGTACACGCAAGAATGGTTCGGCCCGATCTCGTTCGTCATCGCGACCGATTCGACTGCACAATCGCTCGATCTCGCCGGTTCAATCGCGGCCGAGCACGGCGCGCTCACGCTCTCCGTCTATAGCACGGACGATGCCATCGTCGAGGCGGCACACGAAGCAGCGGTGCGCGGTGGAGTCGCGCTGTCGATCAATCTGACAGGCGGCGTGTTCGTCAATCAATCGGCGGCGTTCTCCGACTTTCACGGTACGGGCGCCAATCCGGCCGCGAACGCGTCGCTCGCCGATGCCGCGTTCGTCGCGAACCGCTTCCGCGTCGTGCAGAGCCGACACCATGTTGCGCCGAAGTCCGCACCGGCAGAAGCCGGCCAAACGGCATAACCCGTTCGGCCGAGCTGCCGACCGCGCCATCGTTCACTACCATGAAAGAACCCGCTCCCTCGCGGGTTCACCTCCGCCGGAATTCGACATGACCGATGCTTTCATCTGCGACGCAATCCGCACGCCCATCGGCCGCTATGGCGGCGCCCTGGCCCCGGTGCGGGCCGACGACCTCGGCGCGGTGCCGCTCAAGGCGCTCGTCGAGCGCAACCGCGACGTCGACTGGGCCGCCGTCGACGACGTGATCTACGGCTGCGCGAACCAGGCCGGCGAAGACAACCGCAACGTCGCGCGGATGTCGCTGCTGCTCGCCGGCCTGCCGCTTGGCCTGCCCGGCGCGACGATCAACCGCCTCTGCGGCTCCGGGATGGACGCGATCGGCGTCGCCGCGCGCGCGATCAAGGCGGGCGAAGCGGGCCTCATGATCGCGGGCGGCGTCGAGAGCATGAGCCGCGCGCCGTTCGTGACGGGCAAGGCGACGAGCGCGTTTTCGCGTCAGGCCGAGATCTTCGACACGACGATCGGCTGGCGCTTCGTCAATCCGCTGATGAAACAGCAATACGGCGTCGATTCGATGCCGGAGACGGCCGAGAACGTCGCGACCGACTACCGCGTCAGTCGCGCCGACCAGGACGCGTTCGCGTTGCGCAGCCAGCAGAAGGCGGCGCGCGCGCAGCAGGACGGCACGCTGGCGCAGGAGATCGTGCCGGTGACGATTGCGCAGAGGAAAGGCGAGCCGGTCGTCGTGGCGCGCGACGAGCATCCGCGCGAGACGTCGCTCGACGCGCTCGCGAAGCTGAAGGGCGTCGTGCGGCCGGACGGCACGGTGACGGCGGGCAACGCGTCGGGGGTGAACGACGGCGCGTGCGCGCTGCTGCTCGCGAGCGAGGCGGATGCGCGGCGTCACGGGCTGGCGCCGCGGGCGCGCGTGCTCGGGATCGCGACGGCGGGCGTCGAGCCGCGGGTGATGGGGATCGGCCCGGCGCCGGCGACGCAGAAGCTGCTCGCGCGGCTCGGGATGACGATCGACCAGTTCGACGTGATCGAGCTGAACGAGGCGTTCGCGTCGCAGGGGCTCGCGGTGCTGCGCCTCTTGGGCGTCGCGCACGACGATCCGCGCGTGAACCCGAACGGCGGCGCGATCGCGCTCGGACACCCGCTCGGCGCATCGGGCGCGCGGCTCGTGACGACCGCGATGTATCAGCTGCATCGCACGAACGGCCGCTATGCGCTGTGCACGATGTGCATCGGCGTCGGTCAGGGCATCGCGATCGCGATCGAACGCGTGTAAGGCACGGCAAGCAGACGAAGGGCGCATCCCGTTTCATTTCGAAGATATAAGGAGGCAATCGATGTCCTACCAAGCGATTCGCGTCGAAATCGATCAGGCGACACACGTTGCGACAATCACGCTCGATCGCCCCGACAAGCTCAACAGCTTTACGCGCGAGATGCACCGTGAGTTGCAGTCGGCGCTCGACGACGTGCAGGCCGCCAACGCGCGCGCACTGATTCTCACCGGCGCGGGACGTGGCTTCTGCGCGGGCCAGGATCTCGCCGATCTCGATTTCACGCCGGGTGCGATGACCGACCTCGGCGCCATGATCGAAGAGCACTTCAACCCGCTCATTCGCCGCCTGCAGGCACTGCCGCTGCCCGTCATCGCCGCCGTAAACGGCACCGCGGCGGGCGCGGGCGCCAATCTCGCGTTCGCGTGCGATCTCGTCATCGCGGCGAAATCGAGCAGCTTCATTCAGTCGTTCGTGAAGATCGGCCTTGTTCCCGATTCGGGCGGCACGTGGTTCCTGCCGCAGCGCGTCGGCTTCGCCCGCGCGCTCGGCCTCGCGCTGACGGGCGACAAGCTCGGTGCGGAGCAGGCAGAGCGCTGGGGGCTCGTCTGGCGAGTCGTCGACGATGCTGAACTGGCCGGTACCGCCGCACAGCTCGCCCGACAACTCGCGCAGCAGCCGACGCGCGCAATCGCCGCGATCAAGCAAGCGATGCGTGTGGGCATCACCAACACGCTCGACCAGCAGCTCGATCTCGAACGCGACCTTCAGCGCGAACTCGGGCAATCGTATGACTACGCGGAAGGGGCACGCGCGTTCATCGAGAAACGCGCTCCCCACTTTGAGGGACGCTGAGATGGCCGACCACGCCGCATCGATCGCCGCCGAACTGTCCGCCGAAGCGCTCGCCCGTGCGACCGCCCAAGCGATGTACGAAGCGGACGCCTGCAGCCGCGGGCTCGGCATGGAGCTTCTCGAGGTGCGGCCGGGTTACGCGCGCATGCGCATGCCGGTGCGCCCGGATTTCCTGAACGGCCACCAGATCTGTCATGGGGGGCTCATCTTCGCGCTCGCGGACTCGACATTCGCGTTCGCGTGCAACTCGTACAACATCAACACCGTCGCGGCCGGCTGCTCGATCGAATTCTTGCGGCCGGTCACGGTCGGCGACGTGCTCACTGCGGAAGCGACCGAACAGACGCTGAACGGCCGGCACGGCATCTACGATATCCGCGTGACGAACCAGGCAGGAAAAGCCGTCGCGATGTTCCGCGGCAAATCGACCCAAATCGAAGGGACCGTGATCCCTGTAGACCGATAGCGTCCACGCACGCATCCATAAATAGATTGGAGACATCATGGCAACCTCGCTTCCGCTCGAACCGATCGAACGGGCGAGCCGCGACGAACTGCTCGCGCTTCAGCTCGAACGCCTGAAATGGTCACTCGCACACGCGTATGAAAATTCGCCTGTGTATCGGCGCAAGTTCGATGCGGCGGGTGTTCATCCAAGCGATCTGAAAACGCTCGCCGACCTGGGCCGCTTCCCGTTCACGACGAAGAACGACCTCCGCGACAATTACCCGTTCGGCATGTTCGCCGTGCCGCAGGAGCGCATTTCGCGCATTCACGCGTCGTCGGGCACGACCGGCAAGCCGACCGTGGTCGGCTACACGGCTCACGACATCGACACGTGGGCCAATCTCGTCGCCCGCTCGATCCGCGCAGCGGGCGCGCGACTGGGCGACAAGGTCCACGTGAGCTACGGCTACGGCCTCTTCACGGGCGGGCTCGGCGCCCATTACGGCGCGGAACGTGCCGGGCTCACGGTCATTCCGTTCGGCGGCGGGCAGACGGAAAAGCAAGTGCAACTGATTCAGGACTTCCGGCCCGACATCATCATGGTGACGCCGAGCTACATGCTGTCGATCGCCGACGAGATGGAGCGTCAGCACCTCGATCCCGCGCAGTGCTCGCTGCGCATCGGCATCTTCGGCGCGGAACCGTGGACCAACGACATGCGCGGCGCGATCGAGAAACGCATGGGCATCGACGCCGTAGACATCTACGGGCTCTCCGAAGTGATCGGTCCGGGGGTCGCGTCGGAATGCGTCGAAACGAAGGACGGCCCCACGATCTGGGAAGATCACTTCTACCCGGAGATCATCGATCCCGACACCGGCGACGTGCTGCCGGACGGCGAGTTCGGCGAGCTCGTGTTCACGTCGCTCACGAAGGAAGCCATGCCGATCGTCCGTTATCGGACCCGCGATCTCACGCGCCTGCAGCCCGGCACCGCACGCACGATGCGGCGGATGGAAAAGATCACCGGCCGTTCGGACGACATGATGATCGTGCGCGGCGTAAACGTGTTTCCGACCCAGCTCGAGGAACAACTGCTGAAGCAGCGCGCGCTCGCGCCGCACTATCAGGTCGTGTTGACGAAGGACGGGCCGCTCGACGTGTTGACGCTCAACGTCGAGCCCTGCCCTGAGACGGCGCCGGACGCCGCCACCATCGACGCCGCGCGCAAGGCGCTCGCACACGACATCAAGTCGCTGATCGGCGTGACGGCGATCATCAACGTGCTGCCCGTCAACGGCATCGAGCGCTCGGTCGGCAAGGCTCGGCGGATCGTCGACAAGCGGCGGTCGTGACGATTGCGCGCGGGCGGCGGGACGAAATTGGCACGCGCGTCCCGCCGCCGCCTGGCTGTGTCTCGCGCAGTTCGAGGGTGGTCGTTCGAGCCGCTATCGCGGCCTTGATCGCTTTCGCCATCTGAGCCCTGCGCCGAGGCTCAGCCGTCTGAGCCTCGGCCCGCTGCGTTGGAGCCTCTGCACTGAGGGCCTGGTCCCAAGCCCTGGCGCCCCGGCACCGGGCCGCGCAACCGTCCCAAGAACAATGGAGCCTTGGAAACTCGCCCGCCGGAACGCCATAGCCCTTCGCGCCCCGCGTTCCCATGCGCCGAACTTCCTGGCACACGAATGCCCCGATTCCGCAAAACGCTTCGATTGCGGCCCCCGCGATAGGCGCCACCTCGTGCCGCCGCCGCACCACCGACAGCCCAAAAAACAAAACGCGCCGCGCTCCCGATAAACGGGCGAACGCGGCGCGCGATCTGCCGCCGACCGAACGCAAAGCTCACGCGATCGAGCAATCGTCACTCGCCCCCGAATGCTCACGAACGGTTCACGAATTGGGAAAGAGCAACCACATCCGCCCGGTCTGCTTCATCCGGCCGGCCTGATCGCCCGCGTCGTCGCCGAGCCCCCAGAAGTAGTCGGCGCGCACGCCGCCCTTGATCGCAGTCCCGACATCCTGCGCGAACACGAGGCGATTGAGCGGCGAATTCGTCATCGGACGCGTCGTCTGCAGGAACACTGGCGTGCCGAGCGGAATCGACGACGGGTCGACCGCGATCGAGCGCTCCGGTGTGAGCGGCACGCCGAGCGCGCCGACGGGACCGTCCGCGCCGCCATGCGGCACGTCCTCCTGCGACGGCATCTCGCGGAAAAATACGAAGCGCGGATTCGTGTCGAGCAGCGCGTCGACCCGCGACGGATTCGCGCGCGCCCACGCCTTGATCCCCTGCATCGTCGCCTGTCCGGCGCCGAGTTCGCCGTGATCGAGCAGCCACTTGCCGATCGAGCGGTATGGCTGGTTGTTGGTGCCGCCGTAGCCGACTCGCATCACCGCGCCGTCATCGAGGACGACCCGGCCCGAACCCTGCACTTGCAGGAAGAACGCCTCGATCGGATCGTCGACCCACACGAGCTCGTTGCCGTTCAGCGCGCCCGAGCGCATGAGCTGCGACCGCGCCGGCATCGAAGCGCCTGTGCGGTAGCCCGCAGGCCAGCGATAGAGCGCGTACTGATACTGGCCGCGCCGCACCCGTGAGCCGTGCAGCAGCGGCTCGTAGTAGCCGGTCACGAGGCCGTCGAGCGTGCCGTCGTTGTTCGCGAACTGAAATGGCGTGAAATATGTCTCGAAGAAGGTGCGGGCGCTGCCGACGTCGAGATCGTCGATCCGAGCGGCCGCCGCACATGCGCGCTGCCAGGTCGCCTGCCGCGCGAGGCGCGCGCAGTTCTGCCGCAGCGCGATCGTCGCGCCGATCAGGCTGTCGTCCTGCCAGCCCGGCACCTGCTGCCATGCGACGGGCGTGAGTCGCGCAGCCGCGACCTGCCCTGGTACGATCGCGACGCCCGTCGGCCGCGAACCCTGCCGCACGGGCGTGCCGCCGCAAGCGGCGAGGAGCGCCGCAGCCGCCATGGCTGCCGCCCACCCGGCAAACCGCCGGCTAAAACCCATACAATATCCGTTGTTGATGGAAACCGCCATGTCCGATCTGCTCGACCAATACCCAATGCTCATTTTCGCGCTGGAATCGTTGCTGGCGCTCGCCCTGCTCGTCTTCATCGTCGTCTGGACGACTTCAGGCAAGAAGAAGCAACCCAGCCGGCACGACAAGCCCCAGCGCTGACAGCGCCCTTGAATCTCCCGTGACCCGGCGACGCGGCACACTCAATGCAACGTGCGCGGCATGTGCAGCGCGAATTCGTCAACGGGCGCCTCGAAGCGCTCGCCGTCCTCCGCGACACAGAAATACGCGCCCCGCATCGTGCCGACGGGCGTCGCGATCACGGCCCAACTCGTGTACTCGAACTGCTCGCCCGGCTGCAGGAGCGGCTGGTGGCCAACGACGCCGAGCCCCTTCACCTCCTGCACCTGGCTTTCGCTGTCCGTGATGATCCAGTGCCGTGCGATCAACTGCGCCGCGACCTGGCCCGTGTTCCGGATCGTCAGCGTGTACGCGAATGCATATTGACGGCGTTCGGGGTCGGATTGTTCCGGCAGATAGCTGGTCTTCACCGACACGCTGAATCGATACTGGCTCATGGTGGTCTCGTCGAGGTCGCCCGGCGCAGCCGACGCCGGGGCGCCCGCCCCGCGCGGCCGACGCGCCGCTTTGGTTCGGCATTCTGCTTGATGAGGCTCCGGCCCGCAACCGGGCAGCGCGCGCCGCAGCGGTAGAATGACACCTTTCGCATCGCAACGCTCCCCACGCTCTTTCCGCTCATGACGCAATTCCGCATCGCCCCCAGCATCCTGTCGGCCGACTTCGCGCGGCTCGGCGAAGAGGTCCGCAACGTGGTCGCCGCCGGCGCCGACTGGATCCACTTCGATGTGATGGACAACCACTACGTGCCGAACCTGACGATCGGCCCGCTCGTCTGCGAGGCGATCCGCCCGCACGTGCAGGTGCCGATCGACGTGCACCTGATGGTGCGCCCCGTCGACCGGATCGTGCCGGATTTCGCGAAGGCGGGCGCGAACCTGATCAGCTTCCACCCGGAAGCGTCGGACCACATCGACCGCACGCTGGGCCTCATCCGCGACCACGGCTGCAAAGCGGGCCTCGTGTTCAATCCGGCGACGCCGCTCAATTACCTCGACCACGTGATGGACCGCGTCGATCTCGTGCTCATCATGTCGGTGAATCCGGGCTTCGGCGGCCAGTCGTTCATTCCCGAGGCGCTCAACAAGCTGCGCGAAGCCCGCGCCCGGATCGATGCGCACACCGCGCGTACCGGCCGCGAGATCCATCTGGAAATCGACGGCGGCGTGAAGGCCGACAACATCGCCGAAATCGCCGCGGCGGGCGCCGACACGTTCGTCGCGGGCTCGGCGATCTTCGGCAAGCCCGACTATCGTCAGGTGATCGGCGAGATGCGCGACGCGCTCGCGACCGTCAAGCGCGCGTGACCGCGATGACGATGCTCGCCCTCGACACGCCGCGCATCGACGCGGCGCTCATCGACCTCGACGGCACGATGGTCGATACCGCAGACGATTTCACGGCCGGCCTGAACGCGATGCTCGCGCAGCTCGACGCGGAGGAGACGACGCGCGAGGAAGTGATGCACTACGTCGGCAAGGGCTCGGAGAACCTGATCCAGTGCGTGCTGACGCCGCGCTTTTCGGAAGACGAAGCGAAAGCGCGCTTCGACGAAGCGCTCGCGCTCTACCAGGCCGAATACGCGAAGATCAACGGCCGCCACACGCGGCTCTACCCGGACGTCGAGGCGGGCTTGCAAGCGATGCACGATGCGGGCCTGAAGCTCGCATGCGTGACGAACAAGCCATACCGGTTCGCGGTCGAGCTGCTCGCGCAATACAGGCTCTCCGGCTACTTCTCCGCGGTGTTCGGCGGCGACAGCGTGCCGCGCAAGAAGCCCGATCCAGCGCCGATGCTCGCCGCATGCGACGCGCTCGGCGTCGCGCCACGCGCGACGGTCGCGATCGGCGATTCGGAGAACGACGCGCTCGCGGGCCGCGCGGCCGGGACGGCGACGCTCACGGTGCCGTACGGCTACAACCACGGCAAGGCTATACAAACGATAAATTCGGATGGTATAGTCGATTCGCTTCTCGCCGCCGCGCAAGCCATTGCCGCGCACAATTCGGCAAGATCAGCCATCTGACTTTTTTCTTCCATCCGCATGTTTCTGAACAAAAAACGGAGTCTGAGCAGCATCGACCGGGGAGCCTGGCCCTGGCGTCGCTGGTCACGCTAACCTCGATGAGGTACGCTGAAGCTCGTCTTCAGCCCCGTTTTTTGTTTCGCTGCGCGTCCGCGCCCCCGATCGTCGTCCAACTTGCCAGCTTCGCCGCTGTCGAACGCTTCGCGTTCGGGCTGCCTGTCGGCGCGCGGCGCACGATCGCCAGGCACAGCATCCGCCGGTTCGTCCGACCCGCCCCGCGAGGGGCCGTGCTCCGGGCGCAGCGCAGCGCCACGCGATCCCCGGCGCACCGCGCCGATCGTCCCGACGACAGGACCGGAACATGACTGAACTCGAATTCCAATCGCTCGCCAACGAAGGTTACAACCGCATTCCGCTCATCGCCGAAGCGCTGGCCGACCTCGAAACGCCGCTCTCGCTGTACCTGAAGCTCGCGCAGCCCGAACGCGGCGGCGCCAACTCGTTCCTGCTCGAATCGGTCGTGGGCGGCGAGCGCTTCGGGCGCTACTCGTTCATCGGCCTGCCCGCGCACACGCTCGTGCGCACGAAGAACGGCGTGTCGGAAGTCGTGACGGACGGACAAGTCGTCGAGACGGACGACGGCGATCCTTTCGCATTCATCGCGAAGTTCCAGGATCGCTTCAAGGTCGCGCAGCGCCCCGGCCTGCCGCGCTTCTGCGGCGGCCTCGCCGGCTACTTCGGCTACGACGCGGTGCGCTACATCGAGAAGAAGCTCGCGCACACCGCGCCGCGCGACGATCTCGGCCTGCCCGACATCCAGTTGCTGATGACCGAGGAAGTCGCCGTCATCGACAACCTCGCCGGCAAGCTCTACCTGATCGTCTATGCCGATCCGGCGAAGCCCGAGGCGTACACGAAGGCGAAACAGCGGCTGCGCGAGCTGAAGCAGCGGCTGCGCGCGAGCGTCGTGCCGCCCGTCACGTCGGCGAGCGTGCGCACCGAAATCTATCGCGAGTTCAAGAAGGAAGACTATCTGACCGCCGTGCGCCAGGCGAAGGAATACATCGCGGCGGGCGAGCTGATGCAGATCCAGGTCGGCCAGCGCCTGACGAAGCCATACCGTGACAATCCGCTGTCGCTGTACCGCGCGCTGCGCTCGCTGAATCCGTCGCCCTATATGTATTACTACAACTTCGGCGAATTCCATGTCGTCGGCGCGTCGCCCGAGATTCTCGTGCGCCGGGAAAAGCGCGGCGACGACCAGATCGTCACGATCCGCCCGCTCGCCGGCACCCGGCCGCGCGGCAACACGCCCGAGCGCGACGCAGAGCTCGCGACCGAGCTCCTCAACGATCCGAAGGAGATCGCCGAGCACGTGATGCTGATCGACCTCGCGCGCAACGACGTCGGCCGCATCGCGCAAATCGGCTCGGTCCACGTGACCGACAAGATGGTGATCGAGAAGTACTCGCACGTGCAGCACATCGTGAGCTCGGTCGAAGGCAAATTGAAGCCCGGCATGACGAACTTCGACGTGCTGCGGGCGACGTTCCCGGCCGGCACGCTGTCCGGCGCGCCGAAGGTCCGCGCGATGGAGCTGATCGACGAGCTCGAGCCCGTCAAGCGCGGCCTGTACGGCGGCGCGGTCGGCTATCTGTCGTTCTCGGGCGAGATGGATCTCGCGATCGCAATCCGCACGGGCCTCATCCACAACGGCAATCTGTACGTGCAGGCGGCGGCGGGCATCGTCGCCGACTCGGTGCCCGAATCCGAATGGCAGGAAACCGAGAACAAGGCGCGCGCAGTGCTGCGCGCGGCCGAACAGGTGCAAGACGGCCTCGACAGCGATTTCTGACCGGAGACTGACCATGCTGCTCATGATCGATAACTACGATTCGTTCACCTACAACCTGGTCCAGTACTTCGGCGAGCTCGGCGAAGACGTGCGCACCTATCGCAACGACGAAATCACGCTCGGCGAGATCGCGAAGCTCGATCCGGACGCGATCTGCCTGTCGCCCGGCCCGAGCAATCCGCAGCACGCGGGGATCACGCTCGACGTGCTGCGCGAATTCGCCGGCAGGAAGCCGATTCTCGGCGTGTGCCTCGGCCATCAGGCGATCGGCGAGGCGTTCGGCGGCCGCGTCGTGCGCGCGAAGACGATCATGCACGGCAAGGTGAGCCGGATCGAGACCGACGGCCGCGGCGTGTTCGCCGATCTGCCGAAGCACTTCGACGTGACCCGCTATCATTCGCTTGCGATCGAGCGCGAATCGCTGCCCGACTGCCTGGAGATCACGGCGTGGACCGACGACGGCGAGATCATGGGCGTGCGTCACAAGACGCTGCCCATCGAAGGCGTCCAGTTCCATCCGGAATCGATCCTGTCGGAGCACGGCCACGCGCTCCTCGAGAATTTTCTGAAGGAAGCGCGGCAAGCAGCCGCTCATTCAGCTTAACGACGGCGGCCCGAATCATGACCATCACTCCACAGGAAGCGCTGCAGCGCACGATCGAGCATCGCGAGATCTTCCACGACGAAATGCTGCACCTGATGCGGCTCATCATGCGTGGCGACATGTCGCCCGTGATGTCGGCCGCGATCATCACCGGCCTGCGCGTGAAGAAAGAGACGATCGGCGAGATCACCGCCGCCGCGACCGTGATGCGCGAGTTCGCGCGCCACGTCGAGGTCGCGGACAATGCGAACTTCGTCGACATCGTCGGCACGGGCGGCGACGGCTCGCACACGTTCAACATCTCGACCGCGACGATGTTCGTCGCGGCGGCGGCGGGCGCGAAGGTCGCGAAACACGGCAATCGCGGCGTGTCGAGCAAGTCCGGCAGCGCCGACGTGCTCGAGGCGCTCGGCGTGAACATCGACCTGCAGCCCGACCAAGTGGCCGCGTCGATCGACGAGACCGGGATGGGCTTCATGTTCGCGCCGAACCATCATCCGGCGATGCGCAACATCGCGCCCGTACGCCGCGAGCTCGGCGTGCGGACGATCTTCAACATCCTCGGCCCGCTGACGAACCCGGCCGGCGCGCCGAACCAGCTGATGGGCGTGTTCCATCCGGATCTCGTCGGCATCCAGGTGCGCGTGATGCAGCGGCTCGGCGCGCAGCACGTGCTCGTCGTCTACGGCAAGGATGGGATGGATGAGGTGTCGCTCGGCGCGGCGACGCTCGTCGGCGAGCTGCGCGACGGCGAAGTGCGCGAGTACGAGATCCATCCGGAAGACTTCGGCATGCAGATGGTGTCGAACCGCACGCTGAAGGTCGAGAACGCCGAGGAATCGCGCACGATGCTGCTCGAAGCGCTCGGCAACAAGCCCGGCGTCGCGCGCGAGATCGTCACGCTGAACGCCGGCACCGCGCTCTATTCGGCGAACGTCGCGGGCTCGATCGCCGACGGCATCCAGCTCGCGCGCGAAGCGATCGCGAGCGGCAAGGCCCGCGAGAAAGTCGACGAACTGGTGCGCTTCACGCAGCAATTCAAGCACTGACGCACCGCTTCGGCTTCAGCTTCAGTCTCAACCGAACCCGATTCAAGCACGCAGGACAACCCATGAGCGACATCCTCGACAAAATCATCGCCGTCAAGCGCGAAGAGATCGCCGCCGCGCTCGAGAGCGCGCCGCTCGAAGAACTGAAACGGCAGGCGTCGGCGCGCGATTCGCGCGACTTCGTCGGCGCGCTGCGGAAGCAGCATGCAGCGGGTCGCGCCGCCGTCATCGCCGAGGTGAAGAAGGCGAGCCCGTCGAAAGGCGTGCTGCGCGAGCACTTCGTGCCGGCCGACATCGCGCGCTCGTACGCCGGGCACGGCGCCGCGTGCCTGTCCGTGCTGACCGACGAGCGGTTCTTCCAGGGCAGCGCGCGCTATCTCGAAGAAGCGCGCGCCGCGTGCAGCCTGCCCGTGCTGCGCAAGGACTTCATCGTTGATTCATATCAGGTGCTCGAAGCGCGCGCGATGGGCGCGGATGCGATCCTCCTCATCGCCGCCGCGCTCGACACGCCGCTGATGCAGGATCTCGAGGCGTACGCGCATTCGCTCGGCCTCGCGGTGCTCGTCGAAGTGCACAATCGCGACGAGCTGAACGAAGCGCTCACGCTGAAGACGCCGCTCGTCGGCGTCAACAACCGCAACCTGCGCACGTTCGAGACGACGATCGACACGACGCTCGGCATGCTCGACGCGATTCCGGACGACCGGATCGTCGTCACCGAATCCGGCATCCTGGCGCGCGCGGACGTCGAACGGATGGAAGCGGCGGGCGTGCACACGTTCCTCGTCGGCGAGGCGTTCATGCGCGCCGAGAATCCGGGCGCGGAGCTCGCGCGGATGTTCTTCTGAGCGCGGCGCACGATGGCGATCGAACAGGAAATCAAGCTCGCGCTGCCCGCCGCGCAGATCGACGCGGCGCGGCGATTCTTCGACGCGCGCGCCGGCGCGCCCGGCCGCGAGATCTCACTCGTGAACGTCTACTTCGACACGCCGGCGCTCGCGCTCGCGCGTGCGAAGAGCGCGCTGCGGCTGCGGCTCGCGCCGCAAGGCTGGCTGCAGACGTTCAAGACGGCCGGCGCAGCCGTTGGCGGGCTGCATTGCCGCCATGAGTGGGAGATGCCCGTCGCGGGCGAGGCGCTCGAGATCGACGCGCTCTGCGCCGCGTGCGACGTCGAGCAAGCCGCCGACGCGCTGCGCGCCGCCGCGCCCGGCCTCATCGCACTCTTTCGCACCGATTTCTCGCGCACGCTGTGGCGAATCGAGCACGCGGGCGCGACGATCGAGGCCGCGCTCGATCGCGGCGAGATCGTCGCGCAAGTCGACGGCGACGTGCGCCGCGAGCCGATCTGCGAGATCGAACTCGAGCTCGTCGACGGCGACGCGGCGGCCCTCTCGTCGCTCGCCGAAGCAGTCGCCGCCGCGCTGCCCGGCGTCGCACCGGACAACCTGAGCAAGGCGCAGCGCGGCTATCGGCTGCGCGGCGGCGAGCTGCGCGCCGACTGACCGCCCTTTTTCCCCGCATGACCAAGCCCTCACCGTCCCGCCCGATGCGACAACCTTCGCTGTTCGACGATCCTGCCCCGCCCGCTCCGCCCGCAGCGAAAAACGGCGCCTCCGCGCCGTCCATCGCTTCGCAATTCGATGCGCTGCCGCCCGACTGGCGCGCGATTCTCGAGCCGTTCATCGCGAGCGACGCATACGCGCCGCTCTGCCGCTTCGTCGACGGCGAACGCGCGGCGGGCAAGGCCGTTTATCCGGCCGACGTGTTCCGCGCGCTGCGGCTCACGCATCCGGACGACGTGAAGGTCGTGATCCTCGGCCAGGACCCGTACCACGGCGAGGATCGCGGAATTCCGCAGGCGCACGGCCTCGCGTTCTCGGTGCCGCCCGGCGTGAAGCCGCCGCCGTCGCTGCGCAACATCTTCAAGGAAATCTCGGCCGACTTCGGCTACGAGACGCCCCGCCACGGCTGCCTCGACACGTGGGCGCGGCAAGGCGTGCTGCTGCTCAACACGGTGTTGACGGTCGAGCGTTCGTCGGCCGCGAGCCACGCGAAGCGCGGCTGGGAGAAATGCACCGACACGCTGATCCACGAGCTCGCGACGCGCCATCACCATCTCGTGTTCATGCTGTGGGGCGCGCATGCGCAGGCGAAGCGCGCGCTCTTCGACGCGAGCGAGCATTGCGTGCTCGAAGCGCCGCATCCGTCGCCGCTGTCCGCGCATCGCGGTTTTCTCGGCTGCCGCCATTTCGCACTCGCCAACGACCATCTGAAGCAGCATGGGCGCGCGCCGATCGATTGGCGGCTGCCCGAAGAGGCCGAGACGCTCGCTTGAGCACGAGCCGACACGCTCGCCGGCGCGTGAGCGCGATCGCAGCCCGGCTCGTCGGCGACGTGACGCGATCGCTTTTTCGTGTGCCGCCGAGGAATGTTGCGTCGTCGTGCCGCCGCACGGCCCATGCCGGGCCGCGCGCCTCGCCGACGGCGCTTGACGGCTTCGCCGCAAGCCGCCGCGCACCATCCCGTTCACGTGCGGGCGCACGCCGGGCCGCGATGCCGCGGCAACATTCGGCACATTCTCGACACAAGCAAAAACGCCGCGAACCTTCCGGTCCGCGGCGTTTTTTTCAGCTATCCGGCGAAGACGCTCAAACCGCGGCGATCGCCTCGCGTGCGTTCGCGAGTGCGGCGTTCGCAGCATCCGGCCCGAGCGCGAGACCTTCCGCGTAGACGAAAGTCACGTCGGTCATGCCGATGAAGCCGAGGAACGTCTGCAGGAACGGCGTCTGGCTGTCGGTCGACATGCCGACGTGCTTGCCGCCGCGCGCCGACACCACATAGACCTTCTTGCCCTTGATCAGCCCTTCGGGGCCTTCCGCCGTGTAGCGGAACGTGACGCCTGCGCGAGCGATCCAGTCGAAGTACGCCTTGAGCTGCGACGACACGCCGAAGTTGTACATCGGCGCGCCGACCACGATCACGTCGGCCGAGCGCAGCTCGTCGATCAGCGCGTCGCTCTTCGCGACAATCGCGTTCTGCTCGGCGGTGCGCTGGTCGGCCGGCGTGAAGAACGCGCCGAGGACCGCGTCGTCGAGGTGCGGCAGCGCGTCGGCGAGCAGGTTGCGGACCTTGACGGTCGCGCCGGGGTGGCTTTGTTGCAGCTTCGCCGTCAGTTCGTCGGCAAGCATCGTCGACTGGGCGCCTTGCGAGCGGGCGGCGGAATTGATCTGAAGAATGGTCGTCATGTCGGGCTCCGGGGGTTGGTTTGCGCCAAGTGCAGCGCGAGTGACGCCATTGTGCGGATCGTTGCGGTCGCGAAAAAGCCGTGACTGGGTGACGGATTGTTGCAACAGCGAAACAATCGACGCCCGGTTCGGCGCGGCTATTTCCCGCCACGCGCCGCCGGCAGCCCGAGCCACGCGTCGCGGTGCGCACGCGTCGCGGCGGGCTTCGGCTGCGCGGTCAGCTTGTAGCGCGCGACTTCCGGGCCGTCGAGCTTGAGCCGCGCGACGCGCAGCTCGTCGTGCCGGAACGCGTGGATCTCGACCTTGTCGCCGACCCGATAGCGCGCGAGCAGCGCATCGAGGTTCGAGCCCGTCACGCGCAGCCCGTCGAGCGCGACGAGCGCATCGCCCGCCGACAGCCCCGCGCGATGCGCGGCGCCGCCTTCGTAGACGGCCGCGAGCGTGCATTCCGCGCCGCCTCGCGTGCGTGCGCCGAGCGTCGGCTTCGGCGGCGCGCCGGTCGAGCCGTTCGCGCCCGTGTCGGGCGCGAGCGTCACGCCGAACGGCTCGAAAAGCGCGGCGAGCGGCAGATCGCGCGTGCCGGACACCGCATCGTCGAACAGCCGGCCGAGGTCGACGCCCGTCGCTTCGGCGATCAGCGCCTTCACGTCGTCCTCGCCGACGCCGTGCGGCTTGCCGTGATAGAAGTCGCGCCCGAAGCGCTGCCACAGGAGCCGCATCACGTCGTCGAGCGACTTGCGATGGCGGGTCTGCGCGCGGATCGCCAGATCGAACGCAAGCGCGACGAGCGAGCCCTTCGTGTAGTAGCTGACGATCGCGTTCGTCGCGTTCTCGTCCTGCCGGTAGTACTTGATCCACGCATCGAACGAGCTTTCGGCGACGCTCTGCCTGAGCCGGCCGGCGCCGCGCTGCACGCCGGCGATCGTGCGGCCGAGCATCGCGAAATAGTCGTCCTGCGAGATGAGGCCGCTGCGCACGAGCATCAGGTCATCGTAGTACGACGTGACGCCCTCGAAGAGCCACAGCAGCGACGTATAGCTCTCGCGCGACAGGTCGTACGGCGCGAACGCGGCCGGCTTGATCCGCTTCACGTTCCACGTGTGGAAGTACTCGTGGCTGCACAGGCCGAGATACGTGCGATAGCCTTCCGTCGTCTCCGGGCGCCCCTTCACCGGCAGATCGCTGCGATTGCAGATGAGCGCGGTCGACGCGCGGTGCTCGAGCCCGCCGTAGCCGTCGCTGACCGCCTGCGTCATGAACACGTAGCGCGACATCGGCGCGCGCTTCGTCTTCGGCTCGAAGAGCGCGATCTGCGCTTCGCACACGCGCTTCAGGTCGGCCGCGAGCCGCTCGAGATCGAGCCCGACCACACGGCCCGCGATCGCGACGTCGTGCGGCACGCCGTGCGCCTCGAACGTCGTCAGCGCGAATTCGCCCAGCGTGACCGGATGATCGATCAGCTCGTCGTAATTCTCCGCGCGGTACGCGCCGAAGCCGTAACGCTTCGTGCCGCGCGCCTCCGGCAGCGCGGTCGCGACGCGCCAGCGCCGATATGCATCGCCCGCCGGGCGCTCGATCGTCACCTCGCGCGGCGCGTCTTCGCGGCCGACCGGCGAAAGAAACACGCTCGTGCCGTTGAAGAAGCCGCCCGTGTCGTCGAGATGCGCGGCGCGCACCGACATATCCCACGCGTAGACGTCGTAGCGCAGCGTGATCGATCCGGACGTCGGCGCGGCCTGCCAGGTCTGCTTGTCGGTCTTGTCGATCCGCAGCTTGCGGCCCGCGTCGTTGAACGCGCGCAGCGTCACGATGTTGCGCGCGAACTCGCGCACCATGTAGCTGCCCGGAATCCACACGGGCAGCGTGAAGCGCTGGCCCGCCGGATCGGGATCGGCGAGCGTGAGCGTCACTTCGAACAGGTGGGCGGCGGGGTCTTTCGGAACGATCGTGTAGCGAATCGGCTTCATCGTCGGAATCGGTCGGGGCTAGCGGAAACGGATACGAAAAGAGGCGCCGGCCAAGCGCCGGCGCCTCCTTCGCGATGCAAGAAACGCCGCGTCACTTGACGCCGGCGAGCGCCTGATTCAGTTCGTCGGCGGACACGGCGCCCGGCAGGCGGGTGCCGTCGGCGAGGAACACGGTCGGCGTGCCCGTCACGTTCATCCCGCGGCCGAGCGCGAGATTCTTGTCGAGCGCGGTCGTGTCGCAGCTCGTCGCGCTCGCGGGCGCGCGATGCTCGAGCATCCATGCCTGCCAGGTCTTCACGCGGTCGCTCGCGCACCAGATCGACTTCGACTTCACCGTCGAATCGGGCGACAGCACCGGATACAGGAACGTGTAGACGGTCACGTTGTCGACCGACTGCAGCGTCGTCTCGAGCTTCTTGCAGTACGGACAGTTCGGATCGGAGAACACCGCGATCTTGCGCGCGCCGTTGCCCTTCACGACCTTGATCGCGTTCGAAAGCGGCAAGCTCGTGAAATCGATCTTGTTGATCTCGGCGAGACGCTCGGCCGTGAGGTTCTTGTGCGTCTTCGTGTTGACGAGCTCGCCGAGCAGCACGTAGTCGCCCGACGCGTCGCTATAAACGATCTGCGAGCCGAGGTTGACCTCGTACAAACCCGCGATCGGCGACTTCGTCACGCTCTTGATCGGAGCGTCGGCGCCGAGGCGGGACTGCAATGCAGCCTTCAGCTTGTCGGTGGTCTGATCGGCCTGCGCGGTGCAGCCGAGCGTCGCCGTCGCGGCGGCCAGCGCGAGCGTGGCGATACGAATCGTTTTTTTCATGCAAATCTTCCTTCAAAGCGTGCGTGCAACGCCACAGTGTACGACTGCGGCGGAGCAGTGTCGGACCGCCGTGCTGCGCGAAGGTTCGCCCGCCGCGGTCAGCCGAGCGCCGACGCGACCAGCCAGCGCTTGACGAGCGGCTGCGCGCCGACGAGCGCCATCCCCGTATTGCGCACGATGCGTGCGACCGTGCCCGGCAGCGAAAAGATCCGCTGCAGGCCGTCGGTCGCGATCATCTGTGCGCGAATGTCCTCGCGCCGCGCGCGCTCGTAGCGGCGCAGCAGTACAGTGTCGCCGAGATCGCGGAACGCTTCGCGGTGCGCGATCGTGTCCGCGAGCGCGGCGACGTCGCGCAGCCCGAGGTTCATCCCCTGGCCCGCGAGCGGGTGAATCAGGTGCGCGGCGTCGCCGACGAGCGCGACGCGCGGCGCGATCAGCCGGTCGACCGTCTGCAGCGCGAGCGGGAAGCCCTTCGCGGGCGTCACGCACTCGAGCGCGCCGAGGCGGTTCATCGTCACGCGCTCGACCTCGGCCGCGAGCTGCGCGGGATCGAGCGCGAGCAGCGCGTCGGCGTGCGCGGTGTGCGCGGACCAGACGAGCGACACGTGGCCGTCCGGCAGCGGCAGCAGCGCGACGATCTCGCCATCGCGGAACCACTGATACGCGGTCTCGCGATGCGGCAGCGACGCCTTGAAATTCGCGACCACGCCCGTCTGCCGATAATCGCGCCGCTCGACCTTCGAGCCGATCTGCGAGCGCACCCACGAATGCGCGCCGTCCGCGCCGACGACGAGATCGCATTCGATCACGTCGCCGTTCGCGAGCGCGAGCGTCGCGGCGTCCGGCTTCACGTCGAAGCCCTGCGCGCGCGCGTCGAACCATGTGAGATTCGGCTGGAAGCGCAACGCGGCGTCGAGCGCGCATTCGATCAGCGACGATTCGCCGATCCATGCGAGCTGCGGCACCGCCGACTGGAACGCGGAGAAGTGAAGCTCGGCGTGCGCGTCGCCGTACACGCGCATGTCGTAGACGGGCGCGAGCCGGCTGTGGTCGAGCGCCTGCCACACGCGCAGCCGCTCGAGGAGCGCCTGCGAGCTCGCCGACAGCGCGTAGATGCGCGAATCGAATGCGAGATCGGCGGGACGCGGGGCGGCCGGCTGCGCGAGCAGCGCGGTCTTGTGGCCCGCCTGCGTCAGCGCGAGTGCGGCCGTCTTGCCGACGAGGCCGCCGCCGACGACGGCGACGTCGAAGGTCTGATGGTAGGCAGTCATGGCGGGCATTATAGCCGGGCGAAGCAGGTCGCTTCGCTCAGGGAATTTGCGGTAAATCAGGGCACGCGACACGGCAACGCACGCATCGGACCGGTTTCGCCGCGCTAGTCGAACGCGGGTTTCCACGTAACCGCGCATCCCGCGCGCCGACGCGATCGCATCGCCCGCCAGCGGCGATGTAACCGGCGCTCGCCCGCCGCCGCACGCGACCGGGACCGCCCGTTACGCGCCACACGTTTCCTTACAAACGCACACCGCTTGTCATGCGCACGGCCGCTACAGTGAGCCGACGCAACAACAGGAACAGGAGATGTCGATGAAACGGATCGCGGCTCTCGCCGCCCTCGCGGTCGTGCTGGGCAGCGTGCTCGCAGGATGCATCGTGGTGCCGGAAGGCGGCGGCTACTATCACCATCGCGACTATTACTATCGGTATTGATGTGCGGATCGGCGTCTCGCCGCGTGCGACACGCGACACGCGGCGCGAGCGCCGACGCCGGGTCCGACCGGGCCGAGCCGAGCCGAGCCGAGCCAAGCCGAGCCGATGCACGATCGCAAACGCGCACCCGTCGACGAAAACGGCGGCTCGATCGAGCGACTTCCTTCAGCCTTCCCTCACTCGCCATCCGACCGCACGGACGGTCGCCACGCCCCGCAGCCGTCGCTGCGCCCGCCCGCAAGCCCCGGGCACTCGCCGCAAAGTGCGTTCCACCCCACCGAACGGTTGTCTGATTCCGCTCATCGCGTGCTATCGTTTCAATGACGACGCGACCAATCTGCAGGCGTCGGAAAAACAGGTCTCAACCACCATCGCGAGCACGGCCATGAGCGACCTGCGCCACCATCTCAATCAACAGGACCGAGTGGAGCTGCTCTGCTGGCTCGCCGTCGGAAATCTCGGCGCCTTTTACCTGAACGAGAGCTGGCCAGGTGCAGCCTTTCAGGTCCAGTCCGCGCACAAATGGCTCGACCGGCATGCGCGCGAGGCCGATTGGCTGACGCTCGCGAAGCTGTCGCTCATCGCGCTCGACATCGCGAAGAAGCACGCGGATTTCGTCAACGCGCAGTGGGCGCGCGACGCAGTTGAGGAAATCATCGATACCGACGATCTGAACTACGATGCGCGCCTCGCGCAGCTCGTGCTGAACGACTGCCGCACGGCGCTCGTCGATCGGCGGACCGCCGACTGATTCGCCCGCTGCCCTCGCGGGGCGGCGCGGACGAAGGACGATCGACGCCGGCGCGCACCGCACCGCCGCCTGAAGGCGCCGGCCGTCTTCCCGCGGAATGCGATTCCGCCCGCGCTTGTCACGTGATACGCGCTTCGCCGTGCGCAGCGACATCGCTCACATCGAGTCGGCTGCGAGCCCGCGCTGCCCGGACATCGGCCGGCGGCCCGCGCGCGGCGACGCCGCTCGAGCCGCCGGTTGCCTTGGCGCGCCGTCGAACGAGTTACAATTGCCTCTTTTGGTGGCAGCGCACGTCCCGCTTGCGCTCGAGAGTCCGAACGGACGCTCCTGCCCGGCCCCGATGTGGCCCAAAAGGCGCGCGGACGAACGCCCCGCGCCGTGCACGATGCGCTCCACATCACGCACAACCCATTGAATCCCGAAGGAATCCATGAGCCTCAAATGCGGCATCGTCGGCTTGCCCAACGTCGGCAAGTCCACCCTGTTCAACGCGCTGACGAAGGCCGGCATCGCCGCCGAGAACTACCCGTTCTGCACCATCGAGCCGAACGTCGGCGTCGTCGAAGTGCCTGACGCGCGCCTGAAAGCGCTCGCCGACATCATCAAGCCCGAGCGCGTCGTGCCCGCCGTCGTCGAGTTCGTCGACATCGCGGGCCTCGTCGCCGGCGCGAGCAAGGGCGAGGGCCTCGGCAACCAGTTCCTCGCGAACATCCGCGAAACCGACGCGATCACCCACGTCGTGCGCTGCTTCGAGGACGAAAACGTCATCCACGTCGCCGGCAAGGTGAGCCCGCTCGACGACATCGAAGTCATCAACACCGAACTCGCGCTCGCCGACCTCGGCACTGTCGAGAAGGCGCTCGCCCGCTATTCGAAGGCGGCGAAATCGGGCAACGACAAGGAAGCGGCGAAGCTCGTCGCGGTGCTCGAGAAGGCGCGCGCGCATCTCGACCAGGGCAAGGCCGTGCGCGGCCTCGATCTGTCCGACGACGAGAAGGCGCTCATCAAGCCGTTCTGCCTGATCACCGCGAAGCCGGCGATGTACGTGGCGAACGTGAAGGACGACGGCTTCGCGAACAACCCGCACCTCGACGCGGTCCGCCAGTACGCGGACGCCGAGAAGTCGCCGGTCGTCGCAGTATGCGCGGCGATCGAGGCGGAGATCGCCGATCTCGACGACGCCGACAAGGAAGCGTTCCTCGCCGACATGGGCATGGAAGAGCCGGGCCTCGACCGCGTAATCCGCGCGGGCTTCAAGCTGCTCGGCCTGCAGACGTACTTCACCGCGGGTGTGAAGGAAGTGCGCGCGTGGACGATCCACATCGGCGATACCGCACCGCAGGCGGCGGGCGTGATCCATACGGATTTCGAGCGCGGCTTCATCCGCGCGCAGACGATCGCCTACCACGACTTCATCGCATACAAGGGCGAGCAAGGCGCGAAGGAAGCTGGCAAGATGCGCGCGGAAGGCAAGGAGTACATCGTGCATGACGGCGACGTGATGAACTTCCTGTTCAACGTCTAGCCGTACCGCAGGCTCGGCGGGCGCAAGCGGCGGCGGATCGCTCGCCGCTCGCGACCGCCGGGTCGTTTCGATTTCGCGCGAGTCACGCCGAACGCGAAATCCTCGCGCGTCGCCACCGCTTTCCGATTCGATCGAAGAGACGCTCGCTGGCCCTGGCGATCCCGCCCGTCCTCTCCCCGAAGCCTCCTTCAGAGCCCCCTCGGGCGTCCCCTCTTCTCCGCGCTTCAAAAACCGCCGGCTCATGACATGTCATGCCGGCCTGGCTCGGCCGCACGCCGCTCGCGGCAACGCGCCCCCGGCTCCAATCAATCTCCTCTTTTCAGCGAGCATGTCGAATCCATACGCGCTGCAGCCGAAGCAAGCCTTCTGGCGTCCCGCGGTCGAAGACGTCAATCCAATGAACGCTCGACTTGCATTCGGCGCGGCGTGTCTCGCCGCACTTCGCCAGACTCCGCGTATCGAACCGAATGCGATCGGCCCGGCGGCAACGCGCCGCCGCCGGGCCGATGTCCCGTCACCGCAGGTTCGCGGACACCCGAGGCTGCGTGGACGCCGACGCCCCGGCGCCGCGCGCGCGCCGATTCATCCACGACGCCGCGACGATGCCGAGCGCAAGCACCGCGGTCGCGGCGATTTCCATCCGGTGATCCTCACGCAGCAGCATCACGACGAGCACGCCGCAAATGAACAGAATCACCGCCCACGTGAGCCATGGGAAGCACCACATCCGCAGCGGCAGGCGCTCGCCGGTCGCGTCGAGCGTCGAGCGCATTCGCAGTTGCGAAATCGCGATCACGAGATAGACGAGCAGCGCGATCGCGCCCGACGTCGCGAGCAGGAAGCCGAACACCTGCTCCGGCATCACGTAGTTCGCGATCACGGTCAGGAAGCCGAATGCGGTCGACGCAAGCACGGCCGCGCGCGGCGTGCCGCTCGCGTCGGTGCGACGCAGGAACGCGGGCGCGTCGCCGCGCGTCGACAGCGAGAAGATCATCCGCGACGCCGTATAGAGCGCCGAATTCAGGCAGCTCGCGACCGATACGAGCACGATCACGTCGATGATCGCCTTCGCGTGCGGCACGCCGATCAGCTCCATCGCGCGCTGATACGAGCCGTGCGCGGGCAAGAGCGCGTCGTTCCACGGCACCAGCGCCGCGACGACGAAGATCGAACCGAGATAGAACAGCGAGATCCGCCAGATCACCGAGTTCGTCGCGCGAACGATCTGGCGCTCCGGCTGCTCGGACTCGGCGGCGGCAATCGTAACGATCTCGGTGCCGACAAACGAGAACATCGTCGTCAGCATCGCGGCGAGCACCGCACCGATCCCGTTCGGCATGAAGCCGCCCGCGTTCACGAGCCGCGCGGCGCCCGACACGCTCGAACCAGGCAGCAGGCCGACGATCGCCGCGCCGCCGAGCGCGAGGAACACGACGATCGCGACCACCTTGATGAGCGCGAACCAGAATTCGAACTCGCCATAGTTCTTGACCGAGAAGAGGTTCGTCACGGTGAGCACCGACGTGATGCCGAGCGCGAAGATCCATGTCGCGACGCCGGGGAACCATGCGTTGAGGATCGTCGCCGCTGCCGTCGCCTCGATCGGAATCACGAGCACCCAGAACCACCAGTAGAGCCAGCCGATCGTGAAGCCCGCCCAATGGCCGATCGCGCGATCGGCATAGGTCGAGAACGAACCGCTGTCCGGCTGCGCGACCGCCATCTCGCCGAGCATCCGCATCACGAGCACGACGAGCAGGCCGGCGATCGCGTATGCGATCAGCGCGGCCGGCCCGGCTTCCGCAATCGCGTGCCCCGAGCCGACGAACAGCCCGGCGCCGATCACGCCTGCAATCGACAGCATCGTGACGTGACGCTGCTTCAGGCCGGTTCCCAGGCCTGTCTGACTTCCTTTCATGTCTCCCTCCAAGTAAACGGTTCCGGTATGACCGGGCATCGTGTGAAGGCGGCGCGGGGCTTTTTTGTTATCGAACCGTGCTCGTCGCGACGTGCGTCGCGCGTCGGCCGGACATCGCGCCTGCGGTCGCCCGGGCGGATGCGCCGCGCAGATCCGCGCAACTGCGTTTGCGATGCGCCGCGCATGCGGCGGCGCATCGCGGCGCCCCTGCCGTCGGCATCATGGTCGGCCGCCTCCGAAGCGAAGCAGTGTAAGCATCAAACGGTTCGCGACTAAGAACCAATCGGTGAATTTCGATAGAACCAATTGCCGTATCGATGAAGACGCGAGCGATGCACGGTCCGGCCGACGCTGTCGCACGGGCCCGCGAAGCCGCTCGAAAAAAACGGCCGGAGGCCCACGCACGGCGCTTCGTGAAGCAAGCGTAGCGACGAAAAACGCGCGTCGACAGACAAATCACGGCGTGCCGCCCATCGTCTCGTCGCGCCATTTCGCGGGCACGATCGCCTGCCATTCGCGCAGGAGCAGCGCCCTCACAGTGTCCGGATGCGCGGCCGACAGGCGCACCAGCACGATCGGCCACCCGACGTAGTGATCGGTCACGTAGAACACGTCGGGAGCCGATTCGATCAGCCATGCGCGCTCGTCCGGGCCGACGCCCTTGACGACGAGCGTATCGCCGTCCTCGCGCAATCGCGCGAGCAGCTTGCCCTTCACCTTGAGCGCCGGCGTGCCGTACGACGTGCCGTCCTCGACGCCGCGCCACGCGAGCGCGATCTGCCTGACTTCGTCGAAATTCACGGCGCCTCCCCGGACGTCCACCCTGGATTCATTGTTCGGCCACCCTATCCGAAATCGCGCCGACCGCCTATACGCTCGGCGCACGGCCGTCGCGCTTTCCGTCTATCGCGTCTCCTTTCCGCACCGCAACGGCCGCGCCTGCAGCGCCGCCTTGATCGCGGCCATCCCGCGCGGCGAATCCGCGAGCACCGCGTCGACCCCGAGACACGCGGCCACGCGGTAATCGTCCGCGTCGTTCACCGCGATCGCGAGAATGCGGGCGTTCGCTCGCTGCTTGAAGCACGCGACGGTCGCAGGCGTCCACAATGTTGCCTCGACCTTCGACACGCCCTCGCCGAGCGTGAAGCGCTCGCTCACCGTCAAATTCCGACGCATCTCGAAGCCAGCCCACACGGGCGCATCGGGCGCGCGTTCGCACGCACCGCCGAGCAGCACGTTCACGAGCCGCCCTCGCGTCGCATCGCGCGACTCGAAGAGCCGCGCCTGCGGGTACGGCGCAAACGCGGCCTGATACGCCGCGTCGGTCGAATAAATCGTCACGCGCGGCCACGCGGACTCGCTCGCCAGCACATCCGCGACCGCCTTCGCCTGCGGCCCGGCCGGCAGCGCCTTCATGTCGAGCACGACCGGCATCGCGGACGGAATCGCACGCAACGCGTCGCGCAGCGTCGGAATGCCGACCGGGCGGACGCGATACGGATACTGTCCGCTCGCGTCCCGAAAATTCCAGCCCGCGTTCATCTGCGCGAGCTGCGCCGCTGCATACCGGGCGACCGGGCCGCTCGACTGCGTCAGCGCCGACAGATCGGCGGGCCGGTACAACACCGGCACGCCGTCGCGGCTCAACTGGACGGTCAGCCAGATCGCGTCAGCACGATTCGCGACCGCCTCGCGAATCGCCTCGAGCGTGTTCTCCGGCGCGTCGCCCGTTCCGCCGCGGTGCGCGACGACGAGCGGCAGCGTCACGGGCGCTTCGCCGACCGGCCCGCCGCCCGCGCACGCGGCCAGGCCGAGCGCGGCGCCGGCAAGCGCCGCCCGCAGTCGCGTCCGGTCAATCTGTCGATTCATGGGTCCGCTTCCTCCATCGAAACATGTCTCATCTCTTGATTTGACGATGTGCAGCGGATTTTCTTCAGCGCTTCGCTGCAGTTAAGATGCCATCCTGCCGCCAGGCCAAACCGACAACGACAATCGAGAGAGACCATGCTACTTCCGCTGTCCCGCGCGGCGCGGCGCATCGCCGTCACGCTCGCCCTCGCGACGCTCCCGCTCGCGCCCGCATTCGCCTACGCGCCGACCCCGCCCGCCATCGGCGGCGAAGCCGACCTCGACCGCCACGACACATACCGGAACCGCGACGGAGAAAGCGTGCACGCGCCCGCGCATTCGAAATCGGGCCGCGTCCCCGAAGGCGCGACGGCCCGCTGCCGCGACGGCGCGTACAGCTTCAGCCGACATCGACGCGGCACGTGCTCGGGGCACGGCGGCGTCGCCGCCTGGCTGTGACGCGCCGTCGGAACGGCACGGGCGCCGAAGCAACGTTGCAGTTGCGGCGTTTCGTTTCGAGCGACGGCGAACCGGCGCGGCAGTCAGGCGGTCGGACAATGTCGCCGCACGCCCGAAACGCATTCGCCGCCTGTCCGGCGCGCTCCCGCATCACGCCGAAGTACAATGGCGGTTCGCGCCGCGCAGCCGCGGCGCCGCCACCGGCACGCGCCGCGGCCGCTTCCACGAACCGAATCGCACACGTCGCCGCCGTCGGCCGCCAGCCGGCGCGCGGCTGCGTGAACTTTCACTCTTTCATTCACGCAGATGGCCCAATACGTTTTCACGATGAACCGGGTCGGCAAGATCGTGCCGCCCAAGCGCCAGATCCTGAAGGACATCTCGCTGTCGTTTTTTCCCGGCGCGAAGATCGGCGTGCTCGGTCTGAACGGCTCGGGCAAGTCGACGCTGATCCGCATCATGGCGGGCGTCGACAAGGACATCGAAGGCGAAGCGACGCCGATGCCGAACCTGAACATCGGCTACCTGCCGCAGGAGCCGCAGCTCGATCCGCAGAAGACGGTGCGCGAAGCCGTCGAGGAAGGTCTCGGCGACCTGTTCCAGGCCAACAAGAAGCTTGAAGAAATCTACGCGGCGTATGCCGAGCCGGACGCCGACTTCGACGCCCTCGCCGCCGAGCAGGCGAAGTACGAAGCGATCCTCGCTTCGAGTGACGGCGGCAGCCCCGAGCAACAGCTCGAAGTGGCCGCCGACGCGCTGCGCCTGCCGTCGTGGGACGCGAAGATCGAGCACCTGTCCGGCGGCGAAAAGCGCCGCGTCGCGCTGTGCAAGCTGCTGCTCGAGAAGCCCGACATGCTGCTGCTCGACGAGCCGACCAACCACCTCGACGCCGAATCGGTCGACTGGCTCGAGCAGTTCCTGGTGCGCTTCCCGGGCACCGTCGTCGCGGTCACGCACGATCGCTACTTCCTCGACAACGCGGCCGAGTGGATTCTCGAACTCGACCGCGGCCACGGCATTCCGTGGAAGGGCAACTACAGCAGCTGGCTCGACCAGAAGGAAGAGCGCCTGAAGCAGGAAGAAGCGTCGGAATCGGCGCGCCAGAAGGCGATCAAGAAGGAACTGGAGTGGGTGCGCCAGAACCCGAAGGGCCGCCAGGCGAAGTCGAAGGCGCGTATCGCGCGCTTCGAGGAACTGAACAGCCAGGAATACCAGAAGCGCAACGAGACGCAGGAAATCTTCATCCCGGTCGGCGACCGCCTCGGCAATGAAGTGATCGAGTTCAAGAACGTCAGCAAGGCGTACGGCGATCGCCTGCTGATCGACAACCTGAACTTCAAGATTCCGGCGGGCGCGATCGTCGGCATCATCGGGCCGAACGGCGCGGGCAAGTCGACGCTGTTCCGGATGCTGACGGGCAAGGAGCAGCCGGACTCGGGCGAGATCGTGCAGGGTCCGACGGTGAAGCTCGCGTACGTCGACCAGAGCCGCGACGCGCTCGACGGCAGCAAGACCGTGTTCGAAGAGATCTCGGGCGGCGCGGACGTGCTGACGGTCGGCAAGTACGAGACGCCGTCGCGCGCGTACATCGGCCGCTTCAATTTCAAGGGCGGCGACCAGCAGAAGAACGTCGGCAACCTGTCGGGCGGCGAGCGCGGCCGCCTGCATCTCGCGAAGACGCTGATCGCGGGCGGCAACGTGCTGCTGCTCGACGAGCCGTCGAACGATCTCGACGTCGAAACGCTGCGTGCGCTCGAAGACGCGCTGCTCGAATTCGCGGGCTCGGTGATGGTGATCTCGCACGACCGCTGGTTCCTCGACCGGATCGCGACGCACATCCTCGCGTTCGAAGGCGATTCGCAGGCCGTGTTCTTCGACGGCAACTACCAGGAGTACGAAGCCGACAAACGCGCGCGCCTCGGCGAGGAAGCGGCGAAGCCGAAGCGTCTGCGCTACAAGCCGATCAGCCGGTAACGGCCGGCCGCGGATTCGTTCGCGGTTCGCCGTTCGTCGTTCGTCGTTCGTCGTTCGCCGTTCGCCGGAATCGGCGTCGCGCGAGCGGCGGCGGTACGCGCGATCTACGATCGGCGATCGGCCGCGGCGACGGCTGCCGCGCACGATGCATGACCTGCGCCGTGCGCGGCGCGAAACAAAAAGCGGGCGACATGCCCGCTTTTTTCATGAACTTCGCCGACGCGCCACCAACGCGTTCGCGCGAAGACGGCGGCGATGCAGCACCACACCGCATCGTCAACCGAACACGCCCAGCTCGCGCAACCGCGTCTCGGTCGCATCGGCGCTCGTGTGATGAATCCCGTGCCAGCCGAGCGCGGCCGCGGCCGCCGCGTTCTTCGCGTTGTCGTCGATGAAGACGAGCTCGTGCGGCGCGACGCCCGGCAGATGCGGATCGATCCGCGCGCGCATCTCTCGGTAGATCGCCGGATCGGGCTTCACGAGCTTCACGCGCCCCGACACGACGATGTCCTTGAAGCGGCGCAGCACCGGAAAATTCTCCCACGCGTACGGAAACGTCTGGGCGGACCAGTTCGTAAGGCCGAAGAGCGGCACGCCGTGCGCGTCGAGCTTGTCGACGAGCGCCGCGCCGCCTTCGATCTCGCCGCCGACCATCTCGTGCCAGCGCGCGTAGAACGCGCGGATCAGCGCCTCGTGCTCGGGAAACGCCGCGATGCGCTCCGCGGTCGCCTCTTCGATCGTCTGTCCGCCGTCCTGCTTCACCACCCAGTCCATCCCGCACACGTGCGTGAGAAACCAGCGCCGCCCGATCTCGTCCGGAATCAGCCGCTTGTACAGATACTCGGGGCTCCAGTCGATCAGCACCCCGCCGAAATCGAACACGACTGCCTTGATGGTCATGCGAACTCCGCCGCGAGCACGTCTTCGAGCGGCCGCGGTGCGACGCCGTTGCCCGAGAGCGTGCAGTGGGTCCAAATGAAATTGTGATGCGCGACGACTTGCGCCGCGCTCAGGTGCGGGCGGTCGTTCGTCGTATGCAGATCGGAGACGACCGTCGTCCGATAGCCGAGGAGCGCCGCGCGGCGCGCCGCCGAATCGACGCAAAATTCCGACGCATAGCCGCAGATCACCACGGCGTCGATTCCGTGCGCGTCGAGTTGCGCGGCGAGCGGCGTGTCGTGGAACGAATCGCTTTCGCGCTTGCGGATCCGCCAGTCGGCGTCGGCGCAGACGAGGTCCGCATGCAGGTGCCAACCGGGCGTGTTGGGCACGACGTCGTCCTCCGCGTCGCCGTCGTGCTGCACGAAGCACACGGGCGCGCCGGCCGCGCGCGCCGCCGCCGTCAATCGGTTGATGCCCGCGACGACCTCGTCCAGCCGATGCGCGGGCGTCGCCCGCTGCAGCAGCCCGCGCTGCATGTCGACCACGATCACCGCTACGTTCGCCATCCGTCGCCCTCCGTTCTTATCGTTCGATCGTTCGTGCCGGTTGCCGCTTGCCTGTTGCCGATTCGCCGGCCGGCGACCGGAGCCGCGTGTCAGATCGGCTGCGTGCGCGCGTCGAGCCATGCTTTCGCATCGCCCGACAGATGCTTGCCGACCCGCTCGCGCACCGTCGCATGATACGCATCGAGCCACGCGCGTTCTTCGTCGTCGAGGAGCGCGGGCAGCACGCAACGCGTGTCGATCGGGCAAAGCGTCAGCGTCTCGAATTCGAGGAAGTCGCCGAACTCGGTCTGTCCCGCCGCGCGGTTCACGACGAGGTTCTCGATTCGCACGCCCCACTTGCCCGGCCGGTACACGCCCGGCTCGATCGACGTGATCATCCCCTCTTCCATCGCCGTGTACGGCTCGGCGGGCGCGTAGTGCGAGATCACCTGCGGCCCTTCATGGACGTTCAGGAAATAGCCGACGCCGTGCCCCGTCCCGTGTCCGTAGTCGAGCCCGGCCCGCCACATCGGCGCGCGCGCGATCGCGTCGAGCATCGGCGAGCGAATGCCGCGCGGAAAGCGCGCGCGCGACAGCGCCATCATCGCCTTCAGCACGATCGTGAAGTCGCGCCGGTGCGCATCGTCGATCGCGCCGACCGGCACGACCCGCGTGATGTCGGTCGTCCCGCTCAGATACTGGCCGCCCGAATCGATCAGCAACAGGCCGTCGCCTTCGATCGTCGCGTGCGCGGCGCGCGTCGCACGGTAGTGCGGCATCGCGCCGTTCGCGTTGAAGCCCGCGATCGTCGCGAAGCTCGGCGATACGTAGCCCGGCCGGCGCGCGCGCACGGCGGTCAGCTTTTCGTCGATCGTCAGTTCGGTGATCGTCTCGTGGCCGAGCGCGCCTTCGAACCACGCGAAAAACTCGGCGAGCGCCGCGCCGTCGAGCTCCATCGTCGCGCGCACGTGCTCGATCTCGGCGGGCGTCTTGCGCGACTTCGCGAACGTCGACGGATTCACCGCCTCGATCACGCGCACCTGCTGCGGCACCGCCTGCAGCAGCCCGTACGTGACACGGCGCGGATCGATCAGCAGCCCCGCGCCTTCCGGCAGCGCGGCGAGCGCCGCAGCCGCGGCGTCGTATGGCTTCACGTCGACGCCGTCTCGCGCGAGCGACGTCGCGAGCTCGGTCGACACCTTGCCGTCGGCGGTGAAGAGCGTCGCGCGCTCGAGGCCGACGAGCGCATGCGCGACGAACACCGGGTTGTAGTTGACGTCGGCGCCGCGCAGATTGAAGAGCCACGCGAGATCGTCGAGCGTCGACACGAAGTGCCACTGCGCGCCCTGCTCCTGCATCGCGCGGCGCACCTGCTCGAGCTTGCCCTCGCGCGCTGTATCGGCCTGCGGCGCCGCGTGCTCGAAGACCGCGTCGGCGGGCAGCGACGGACGCTGCGGCCAGATCGCGTCGAGCAGATCGAGATCGGTGCGCAGCACGATGCCGCGCGGCGTGAGCGCCGCCGTCAGCGCGCGCGCCGCCGCGACGCCGAGCACCGCGCCGTCGACGCCGACCGTCGTGCCCGGAGGCACGTGCCGGGCGAGCCATTCGACGTGCGGCTGCGTCTGCTGGCCGCCCATCATCTTCATCAGCTCGACGCCGGTGCCCGCGAGCTGCGCTTCGGCCTGCACCCAATAGCGGCTGTCGACCCAGAGGCCCGCGAAATCGGCGCTCACGACGAGCGTGCCGACCGAGCCGGTGAAGCCCGACAGCCATTGCCGCGCCTGCCAGCGCTCGGGCAAATATTCGGACAAGTGGGGATCGGCGGACGGCACCACGTAGGCGGCCAGATCCTCGCGCGCCATCGCGCCGCGCAGCAGGGCAAGACGCGCCGGCACGGGCGACGGATCGGGGAGTCGGGCATTCATGATTTCACCTGCAAACGTTCAGCGGCGGGCCGACAGGCCCACCGTCACGGCAACGGCCAGAAGCGCGGCGGCCGTACAAACCGGCCATTCGAGCGTCTCGCCATCGTAAAAGAGACCAGTGACATTGCCGGCCATCTTCGCGGCCGCCGCGCCGAGCACGCCCGCCGCGACGGCGAGCCACAGCGACGCGCGGCTCAGGCTGCGCAGCGGATTGAGCGCCCAGCCGAGCAAGCCGACGGCAAAGCCCAGCACGACGATTCCAAACCAGTTCATTCAACGCCTCTTCTACTGTCGGACTCGTCCTGTCGGCACGAACGGCGCGCAGCGAGCGCCATTCATCACACAATTCATGACCGGTGCGGCGGTTCACGAGCCGGCTTCCCGCCGCGCGGACGACCGCCCGGCACGACGACGAAGCAACGTCCGATGCGATCAGGCATAGCCGCGGCATCGCTCGTTGCAGCGGCGTCGACGCGCCGAGCCGCTCGCTCCCCCGCCGCGCGCCGTCGCCGCCGGCGCGCCCCCGTTTCACAACTGATCATTTTCGCACCGTTTTGACATTGCTTCTCAAAAAGGCGCGGCATGCCGTCGCGCCCGGCAGACGGTTCGTCGCAACGGCGCACGTTTTCGAATGCGCGCGGCGCAGCCGCCGCCCCGGCAAAGCGCGTCCGGCACGGTTCGCCGGGCATGCGGGCAAGCGCGACGACGGCGCGCGGCGGCGCCAGCCGCGAACACGGGCCGCCGTGCGCATCGGCCATGGCTTCGTCGTCAAAACGCTATAATATGGGACTAAACGATAGCCCCTCGACATGCAGCTCCTCACGATCGGAATCAATCACCACACTGCGCCTGTCGCCTTGCGCGAACGCGTGGCGTTTCCGCTCGAACAGATCAAGCCTGCACTCGCGACGTTCAAGAGCGTCCTCCTCGGCCATCCGGCGCCGAACTCGCCCGAAGCGGCGATCCTGTCGACCTGCAACCGCACCGAGCTGTACTGCGCGACCGACGATCGCGCGGCCCGCGACGCCGCGATCCGCTGGATGTCCGACTATCACCGCATTCCCGCCGACGAGCTCGCGCCGCACGTCTACGCGCTGCCGCAGTCCGAGGCGGTGCGCCACGCGTTCCGCGTCGCGTCGGGACTCGATTCGATGGTGCTCGGCGAAACGCAGATCCTCGGCCAGATGAAGCACGCGGTGCGCACCGCGTCCGAGGCGGGCTCGCTCGGCACCTATCTGAACCAGCTGTTCCAGCGCACGTTCGCGGTCGCGAAGGAAGTGCGCGGAACGACCGAGATCGGCGCGCAGTCCGTGTCGATGGCGGCCGCGGCCGTGCGGCTCGCGCAACGGATCTTCGAACAGGTCGCGCAGCAGCGCGTGCTGTTCATCGGCGCGGGCGAGATGATCGAACTCTGCGCGACGCACTTCGCCGCGCAAGGTCCGCGCGAGCTCGTCGTCGCGAACCGCACCGCCGAGCGCGGAGCGAAGCTCGCCGAGCGCTTCGGCGGCCGCGCGATGCCGCTCTCCGACTTGCCCGCGCGGATGCACGAGTTCGACATCATCGTGTCGTGCACCGCGTCGACGCTGCCGATCATCGGCCTGGGCGCCGTCGAGCGCGCGGTGAAGGCGCGCCGCCATCGCCCGATCTTCATGGTCGACCTGGCCGTGCCGCGCGACATCGAGCCCGAAGTCGGCGAGTTGAAGGACGTGTTCCTCTACACGGTCGACGATCTCGGCGCGATCGTCCGCGAAGGCAATGCGTCGCGGCAGGCAGCCGTCGCGCAAGCCGAGGCGATCATCGAGACGCGCGTGCAGAACTTCATGCAGTGGCTCGACGCGCGCAGCATCGTGCCCGTGATCCGTCACATGCACACGCAGGCCGACGCGCTGCGCCGCGCGGAAGTCGAGCGCGCCCAAAAGATGCTCGCGCGCGGCGACGATCCGGCCGCCGTGCTCGACGCGCTGTCGCAGGCGCTCACCAACAAGCTGATCCACGGCCCGACGAGCGCGCTCAACCGCGCGAACGGCGCCGACCGCGATTCGTTGATCGAACTGATGCGCGGCTTCTATCAGCACGCGCCGCGCTCGTCGGACTCGTCGGGCCGTTAGCGGCGCCTGCCTGTCCGTCCCCCCCTTCCCTTTTCGATTTCTTCCCTGGGAGCGTCGCTCCGCACCATGAAGACGAGCATGCAAAGCAAGCTCGACCAGCTCACAACCCGGCTGGCCGAACTGAACGACCTGTTGAGCCGCGAGAACGTCACCGCGGATCTCGACCAGTACCGCAAGCTGACGCGCGAACACGCGGAAATCGGCCCCGTCGTCGAGCACTACGCGCAGTGGCGCCAGGCGCGCGCCGACGAGCTCGCCGCGCAGGAGCTGCTCGGCGACGCGTCGATGCGCGACTTCGCTGAAGACGAGCTGCGCGGCGCGCGCGAGCGAATGGGCCGCCTCGCGGCCGAGCTGCAGACGATGCTGCTGCCGAAGGACCCGAACGACGACCGCAACATCTTCGTCGAAATCCGCGCGGGCACGGGCGGCGACGAATCGGCGCTCTTCGCGGGCGATCTCCTCCGGATGTACCTGCGCTACGCGGAGCGGCAGCGCTGGCAGGTCGAGATGATGTCGGAGAGCCCGTCGGATCTCGGCGGCTACAAGGAAGTGATCGTGCGGATCGCGGGCTATGGCGCGTACTCGCGCCTGAAGTTCGAATCGGGCGGGCACCGCGTGCAGCGCGTGCCCGCGACCGAGACGCAGGGCCGCATCCACACGTCCGCGTGCACGGTCGCGGTGATGCCGGAAGCCGACGAGATCGGCGAAATCGAGATCAACCCGGCCGACTTGCGGATCGACACGTTCCGCGCATCCGGCGCGGGCGGCCAGCACATCAACAAGACCGATTCGGCGGTGCGCGTCACGCACATCCCGACGGGAATCGTCGTCGAATGCCAGGACGACCGCTCGCAGCACAAGAACAAGGACCGCGCGCTGAAGGTGCTCGCCGCGCGGATCAAGGACAAGCAGTATCACGAGCAGCACGCGAAGGAAGCGGCGACCCGCAAGAGCCTGATCGGCTCGGGCGACCGCTCCGAGCGGATCCGCACGTACAACTTCCCGCAGGGCCGGATGACCGATCACCGGATCAACCTGACGCTGTACAAGCTCGAGCAGATCATGGACGGCGATCTCGACGAACTGATCGCCGCGCTCGTCAGCGAGCATCAGGCCGAACTGCTCGCGTCGCTCGGCGACGCCGAGTGACGTCGTCCGGAAATCGCGCACGATGAGCACGACGAGGCCCACGCCCGCCACCGCCGCCGACTTGCTGCGCGCGTCCCCGCTCGACGCGGTCGACGCGCGGATCCTGCTCGCGCACGCGCTCGGCTGGACTCGCACGCAACTGATCACGCGCGCCGACGAGCCGCTCGACGCCACCGCGGTCGAGCGCTACCTCGCGCTCGAGGCGCGCCGCGCGGCGGGCGAGCCGGTCGCGCAGCTCACGGGCGCGCGCGAGTTCTTCGGCCTCGAATTCGAGATCACGCCGGACGTGCTGATCCCGCGGCCGGAGACGGAGCTGCTCGTCGAGACGGTGCTCGACGCGGTCGACGGAATCGCCTCGCCGTGCGTGCTCGATCTCGGCACGGGCAGCGGCGCGATCGCGGTGTCGATCGCGTCCGAACGGCCCGACGCGCGCGTGTGGGCGCTCGACCGGTCGCCGGCCGCACTCGACGTCGCGCGCCGCAACGCGCGCAAGCTGCTCGCTCCGGCGCGCCCGGGCGGCCCGCTGCGGTTTCTCGAAAGCGACTGGTACGCGGCGCTCGATGCCGGCCTGCGCTTTCATGCGATCGTCAGCAACCCGCCGTACATTGCGCGGCACGATCCGCACCTCGCCGAAGGCGATCTGCGCTTCGAGCCGCGCGGCGCGCTCACCGACGAGGATGACGGGCTCGCCGCGATCCGCGCGATCGTTGCGGGCGCGCATGCGTTCCTCGCGCCGGACGGCGCGCTGTGGATCGAACACGGCTACGATCAGGCGACCGGCGTCCGCGCGCTCCTCGAGGCAGCGGGCTTCGCCGGCGTCGAGTCGCTCACGGATCTCGCATCGATCGAGCGCGCGACGGGCGGCCGCCTGCCCGGCTGACGCCGCGGGCGGCGCCCGCCGGCCCAGGTGAAATCCAGTATCATTTCTTTTCTAACGCCCAGCTACAGCAAGGTCAGTCATGGATACCCAACAACGCATCAAGCAAATCGTCGACGAAAACCAGGTCGTGCTCTTCATGAAAGGCACGGCGCAATTCCCGATGTGCGGCTTTTCGGGCCGCGCCGTGCAGGTGCTGAAGGCGTGCGGCGTCGACCAGTTCAAGACGGTCAACGTGCTCGAGGACGAAGAAATCCGCCAGGGCATCAAGGAATTCTCGAACTGGCCGACGATCCCGCAGCTCTATGTGAAGGGCGAATTCGTCGGCGGCTCGGACATCATGATGGAGATGTACCAGTCGGGCGAATTGCAGCAGCTCTTCACCGCCTGATCCGCCCATCCCGATGGAGCCTCGTCCGGCGCCGCCGCGGCGCCTGATCGTCGCGATCACGGGCGCCACCGGCGCGATCTACGGGGTGCGCATGCTCGACATGCTGCGCGCGTCGGGCGGCGTCGAGACGCACCTGCTGATCTCGAGCGCCGGCTGGCTCAACCTCCAGCACGAACTGCAACTGTCGAAGGACGACATGCTGGCGCGCGCCGACGTCGTCCATTCGGTGCGCGACGTCGGCGCGAGCATCGCGTCCGGCTCGTTCGCGACGGACGGCATGATCGTCGCGCCATGCTCGATGAAAACGCTCGCGAGCATCGCGCACGGCCTATCCGACAACCTGATCACCCGCGCTGCGGACGTCACGCTGAAGGAGCGCCGCCGGCTCGTGCTGCTCGTGCGCGAAACGCCGTTCAACCTCGCGCATCTGCGCAACATGACGGCCGTCACCGAGATGGGCGGCGTGATCTTTCCGCCGATGCCCGCGTTCTACGCCATGCCGAAATCGATCGACGAGATGGTCGACCATACGGTCGCACGCGCGCTCGACATGTTCGCGCTCGGCGCGCCACGCACCACCCCGTGGCAAGGGCTGCGCGAGCATGGCTGACGCCGACGGCGAAACCGGCATGGCGGCCGTTTCTCCGTCGGCAGTCGATCGCGCGCGAGTCGCGCGTCGCCCCGCGTAATCGCGACCAGCCGCCCATTGTTGCCGCGTCGTCGCACCCACGCAATTAATAACATCGTCGACACAATCAAATCCGTTCTTCGCATTTATCAATGATCGGTACGAGCCTATAGTCGTAGGCAATGTCACTTCCCAGAAGTCCCGATCATCATGAACCGCCTTCCGTCCCTCTATCTGTCGCACGGCGCGCCGACGCTGCCGATCGATCCGACGCTGCCGTCCGGCGCGTTCACCGTGCTCGGCGGCGAGCTGCCCCGCCCGCGCGCGGTGCTGATGCTGTCCGCGCATTGGCTCACGCATCAGCCCGTCGTCAGCACCGCCGAACGGCCCGACACGATCCACGATTTCTACGGCTTTCCGCGCGCGCTCTATGAGATCCGCTATCCGGCGCCCGGCGCGCCCGACGTCGCGGCCCGCGCGGCCGCGCTGCTCGGCGATGCGGGCATCGAGATGGCAGCCACGCCGCACGGGCTCGATCACGGCGCGTGGGTGCCGATGCTGCTGATGTTCCCGGACGCCGACGTGCCGGTCGCGCAGTTGTCGATCCAGCCGCGCGCCGACGCGACGCACCATTTCCGCGTCGGTCGTGCGCTGCGGTCGCTGCGCGACGAAGGCGTGATGGTGATCGGCTCGGGTCAGATCACGCACAACCTGCGCGCGGCGGACTTCTCGGCCGCGCCCGAGGACGCGGACCCGCGCGTCGCCGAATTCACCGGCTGGTTCGAGGAAAAGCTCGCCGCGCGCGACGTCGATGCGCTGCTCGACTATCGCCGCCAAGCGCCGCACGCGGTGCTGATGCATCCGACCGACGAGCACCTGTTGCCCATCTTCGCGGCGCTCGGCGCGGCCGACGACGACTACCGGCTGCGCATCCAGTCGCTCGGCACGTACCAGCGCGTGCTCGCGATGACGAACTATGTATTCGACTCGGCGGCCTGACGCGCGCTGAGCCGCGGCTTCGGCATTCCGGCGCTTCCAGGGCTTCGGCATCCGGCCTCGACGCACTGCGCAGGCTTCGCTCTGGCAGCAGCAGCCCTCGCCGCCACTGCTGATCATCGGGAGCGCCATGGGCACGCACTCAGGGCATCCAGCCCCAGCACCGCAAGCAACAGCATGCCGACGCGGACGACGCGCTTGACCCGAGCGGCCGCACGCGGCCCGGGCCACCCGTCCGAGCCCGCAGGCCGACACGCCACGCTCCGACCGCCCCAAAACGACAAAGCCCGCCCGGGATTTCCCAGGCGGGCTTTGTCTTCGAGCTTCGACGCCCGTCGCCGCCGATCGTCGGCGACGGGCCGTGCGATTACGCGCCGATCCCTTCGAGGATCTCGTCGCGCGACTCGCGCTCGTCGAGATATTCGGTGCGATAACCGGCATTCACGCCCCAGTAATAGAACACGAGCGAGATCACCGCGACGACCAGCATGTCCCAGCCGTACGGCAGCAGGTTGCGGCCGCCGAACTCCTTGCTGCCGATGAGCGACAGCACGGCCATCGTCGGCAGGTACGCGACGAGCCACCACGCGGCCTTCAGGTCGCGCCCCCAGCCGCCCCAGCCGGACTTCGCCTGGAAGTAGAAGTAGACAGGCAGCGCGACGACCATCAGCAGGATGATCTCGCCCGTCAGCGGCCACTTCGCCCAGTACAGGATCAGCGACGCGCACACGAACGCGAACGGCGCGATCAGCTTCATGCCCGGAATCGACAGCGGACGCTCGAGGTCCGTCGCCGCGCGGCGCAGCGCCATCAGGCTGATCGGGCCCGTCAGGTACGAGATCACGGTCGCGACCGAGATCACCGCCGCGAGCGAGCTCCAGCCGCGGAAGAAGAACAGGAAGACGAACGAAACCAGCAGGTTGAACCACATCGCCTGGCGCGGCACGCCGTAGAGCGGGTGCACATTGCCGAACATCTTCGGCATCGTGTTGTTGCGCTCCATCGCGTAGATCATGCGGGTCGTCGTCGCCATGTAGGTCGTGCCGGTGCCGCTCGGGCTCACGAACGCGTCAACGTACAGCAGGATCGCGAGCCAGTTCAGGTTCAGTGCGATCGCGAGTTCCGCGAACGGCGAAGCGAAGTTGAAGTGCACCCAGCCCTTCGCGACGTCGGCCGGATTCACCGCGCCGATGTAGGCGACTTGCAGCAACACGTAGATCACGAGCGCGATCAGGATCGACGAAATCACCGCGAACGGCACGCTGCGCGACGGATTGCGCGCTTCGCCGGCGAGGTTCACGGGGCTCTGGAAACCGTTGAACGCGAACACGATGCCGCTCGTCGCGACCGCGGTCAGCACGGCCGACCAGCCATACGGCGCAAAGCTCGCGTTCGACGCGGTGCCGAGGTTTTCGCTATGGAAGCTCGACAGCATCAGGCCTGCGATCGTAAGGCCGGGAATCAGGAACTTGAAGATGGTGATGGTGGTGTTTGCGCGCGCGAAGAGCTTCACACCCCAATAATTGAGCAGAAAGTAGATGACGACGAGGACCGCCGACAGCAGAAGACCGGGTGTCGTGAGCTCGCCGCTGACGAAGAGCGCGTGCGCCCACGCGTAGGGCCAGGTGCTCATGTACTGGATCGACGCCTCCGCCTCGATCGGAATCACCGAGACGATCGCGATCCAGTTCGCCCACGCGCTGATGAAGCCGACGAGCGAGCCGTGCGAGTAGCGCGCATAGCGGACCATGCCGCCCGATTCGGGGAACATCGCGCCGAGTTCGGCATACGTCAGCGCAATGGCGAGAATCACGACCGCGCCGATGATCCACGCGCAGATGGCGGCGGGTCCGGCGATCTTGGCGGCTTTCCATGCGCCGAACAGCCAGCCCGACCCGATGATCGAACCCAGCCCGGTCAGCATCAAGGCGAACGGACCGATGTTCCGTTGAATAGAACTCTTCACAACCTCTCCTATGTCTCAAAAAGCAAGGTCGGCACGCCGTCGAGGATCGAGCCGGACGGCACCGCACATGCATTCTTGGGGGACAGGTTGTCCGATCGGGAGCAACCCATCCGCGCGGCGCGTAGTTTAACGGTTGCACCACGGAATGAACGCAAAAATCGATCGACCCCTACAAAAATTTGATGACAATAGCAAGCTTTGTAAGCTCTAATAATTGGTTGCCTCAGCATTAACCCTGAGATTTGTTCGAATACGATTGACCGTCGAATCGAATAGTCGTATAAACGGTCGAGCAGGATTTCAAGCGGCGAGTGAATAGGTACTTTCGTAGTTCGCCCATCAACGGTACTCCGGTTGGTCCCATTACCCCCTTCCTTGATTTTCATGCGCTCCCCGGGCTTTGGCCCTGTTTTACATTTTTAGGAACAAGTTATGGCAACCGGCACCGTCAAGTGGTTCAACGACGCTAAGGGTTTTGGTTTCATCACCCCGGAAGGCGGCGGTGAAGACCTCTTCGCGCATTTCTCGGAAATCCGCAGCGAAGGCTTCAAGACGCTGCAAGAGAACCAGAAGGTCGAGTTCGAAGTGAAGACCGGCCCGAAGGGTCTGCAAGCAGCGAACATCAAGCCGCTGTAAGCGCAGCGCGAGATTTCGCAGCACAGTAAAAAGCCCCGCTTCGGCGGGGTTTTTTGTTTTCGGTGAATCGGGCGATCCCCAGCATGGGTGCTGGCGGGCCGCCCGCGCGCCGTCCGTCAGCCGTACACGCGCTGCGCATGGATGCCGAGGCCCGTCGCGACGCTCGCAAGGCGATCGCCGTACACCGGCTGCGCATCCTGGAACGCCGCCGCGAGCGCGCCCGACAGGAACGCGAGTCCCGTCGAGCCGCCCGTGAAATACAGCGCGCCGACGTCGTGCGGCGCGATCCCCGCGAGTCGCACCGTCTCGCGGGCGGCGTCGACGATCCGCGCAGTCTCGTCGCGGCTCGCGTCGATCAGTTGGTGCGCGTCGAACGCGATCTGCAGATCCTCCTCGACGTCGTTCAAATCGATCATCGTCTCGCCCCCCGCCGACACGCCGATCTTCGCCTCTTCCGCCCGCGCGGCGAGCGCGTGGCCGAGCCGCTGCTCGACGACGCGCAGCAGTCGCTCGAAATGGCGGACATCCGTATACAAGTGCTTCATCAGCTTGAGCTCGCCGATCCGCTTCGGCGTGTAGACGGTATTGATCAGGTGCCAGGTCGCGAGATCGAAATAGATCCGATTCGGCAGTTCGCGGCCCTCCGGATCGAACGCACGGTAGCCAAACGCGGACAGCACCGCCGACAGCTCGACGCGCCGGTCATAATCGGTGCCCGCGACGTGTACGCCGTGGTGCGCGAGCACGTCGTCCTTGCGCTCGAGCCGGCGCATCCGGTCGGGGCCGACCCGCACGAGCGAGAAGTCCGACGTGCCACCGCCGATGTCCGCGACGAGCACGAGCCGTTCGGCGTCCTGCCGCGACTCGTAGTCGAACGCGGCGGCGATCGGCTCGTACTGGAATTGCACTTCGGTCAGCCCTACCGCGTGCGCGGCCGCTTCGAGCTGCTGCTGCGCGAGGCGGTCGGCGCGCGGATCGTCATCGACGAAGAACACCGGGCGGCCGAGCACCGCGCGGCCGATCGCGCCGCCCGCGCACGCCTCGGCCTTCTGCTTCAGATGCATCAGGAAGAGCGCGATGATGTCGGTGTACGCGATCGCGGAGCCGTCGCCAAGATCGGTCGTGGTTTCCGCGAGCGGCGAGCCGAGAATACTCTTCATCGAGCGCATCAGGCGGCCGTCGAAGCCGTCGATGTACGACGCGAGCGCCGAGCGGCCGTATTCGCGGGCGCCCTCGTCGGTGTTGAAGAAGATGGCGGTGGGCAGCGTCAGGTGCTCGCGCTCGACGGGAGCGAGCCGCATGCCGGGCGCGCCGCCGCCGCGTGGCAACGCGACTGCGGAATTGGACGTGCCGAAGTCGATCGCGCAGTAGGTCATGGGGCGGGCGCCGGATGGCGGCGCGAAAACGGAAGGACCGGCTTTTTATCACGAAACCGCCCGGCGTCACAACCGGGGCGCGGACGGATGCGGACGGAAGCGTCCGACGCGGACGACGCGGGCCGGGGAGCTCCGAGCGTGGACACTCCGCGCCGGCCCGGCATGCCGGGCGCGATAGCCGACCGTCGCGGTCGACCAGGCTTTTGCTTGATGATGTTCCGCCGATATCGTCGAGCGGCGGCGGCACGCGCTATGTCACCGCCTCGACCGATGGCGGCGTCACCGGGCCCATCGATTCGGCATCGGCGGCCGCGCGCTCGCCGCCGATCCGGCCGGCGCCGGCGCGGCGAATCCGCATCGGCGACACCTGCGCGCGGGCGGCCCGACCGATCGACTCGCCGCGCGCGCCGCATGCGCGCTGCGTTGCGTCACGCCGCCGACGAGAACGGCTTTTGCCACGCGTCCGCGTAGACGACCTCGCCGAGCGGATGACGCGTGCGCGGCGCGCGCTCGCGCTCGCGCAGCACCGGATCGAGCTTGTCGGCGTCGCCGTAGTGGCCGATCGAGATGATCGCGAGCGGCTCGACGTCGGCCGGGATCGCGAACGCGTCGCGGAACGCCTTCGCGTCGAAGCCGCTCATCTGGTGCGCGGCGAGGCCGAGCGCGTGCGCCTGCAGCACGAGCGACATCGCGGCCGCGCCGGCGTCGTAGAACGCCGTCGTGCTCGGCTCGCCCTTCGACGTCAGCGTGTGCGCGGTCACCGCGATCAGCACCGGCGCGGGCGCGTTCCAGCCCTGGTTGAACGGCACGAGCGTCGAGAATGCGCGCTTGAACGCGACCTCGTCCTTGCTGCGGTCGAACACGATGAAGCGCCACGGCTGCGCGTTGTACGCGGACGGCGCCCAGCGCGCCGCTTCGAGCACCGCATGCAGATGATCGGCACCGACTGGTTCGCTCGAATACGCGCGCGGACTCCAGCGGCCGGCGATCAGCTCGTGAATCGAGACGGAAGTGGGAGCGGGTTTGACGGACATGCGTTTCCTCACCAATTTGAAAAAAGGGCTCGGTTGCCCGGAAAAGAAACGCCAGCATAACCGCTTGTCGCGGAACTTGCCGGACTGCGCTCGCGAATGCAAATTGGCGGCGGCGCAAAGGGATGGCGGATGGCGGATGGCGGGTGGCGGGTGGCCGGGTGGCCGGGTCGCCGGGTCGCCGGGTCGCCGGGTCGCCGGGTCGCCGGGTCGCCGGGTCGCCGCCAGATCACCGGCGATCGGCGATCTGGTCGCACACTGCGGGCAATCGCCGCGCTTTCAAGGCGGACCGGTCGGTCGAAGCCGAGGCAGGCGGCACAATCGAGCGCCGAGCCTTTGCCCTTCGCCTACGGCTTTCCGACTATGGCTCCCCACTCTCCGCCGCCCCTTTGCTTTTCATCACCCGTCGCCCACGGCCCGCCCTTCACCGGCCGCCCGCGGTTGCGCCGCGCGTCTCCCGAGCGCGGCGCGCTCGATCCGCTCGATCCGCTCAGGCCGCGCTCGCCGACACCCTCGCCGTCCCGCGATTGATCCGCAGCACGATCAGCGCGCCGACAATGCACAGCCCGCCAGAGATCATCGACGCGACCGTGTACGTGCCGAGGCTCGCGCGCAACATGCCGGCGCCGAGCGCCGCGAACGCCGCGCCGAGCTGGTGGCCCGCGACGATCCAGCCGAACACCACGGGCGCCGCGTCCTTGCCATACGCGTCGGTCGCGAGGCGCACGGTGGGCGGCACGGTCGCGATCCAGTCGAGCCCGTAGAACACCGCGAAGAGCGGCAGCCCGAAGAAGTCGATGCCGAATGCATGCGGCAGATAGATCAGCGACAACCCGCGCAGCCCGTAATACCAAAACAGCAGCACGCGGCTGTCGTAGCGGTCGGACAGCCAGCCGGACATCGTCGTGCCGATCAGGTCGAACACGCCCATCGCGGCGAGCAGCGACGCACCCTGCACTTCCGTCATCCCGTAATCGCTGCACATCGCAATCAGGTGCGTGCCGACGTAGCCGTTCGTGCTCGCGCCGCAGATGAAGAAGCTCATGAACAATAGCCAGAAATCGCGCGTCTTCGACGCCATCGCGAGCGTACCGAACGCGACCGCGATCGGGTTGCGCCTCGCGCCATCGTCCGTGCGCGGCGCGTCGGCGGGCTCGCCGTACGGGCGCAGCCCGACGTCGGATGGCCGCTCCGGCAGCAGCAGCGCGACGAGCGGCACCGCGATCGCCACCGCCACCGCGACTGTCAGCACGACGGGCCGCCAGCCGTGGCGCTGCGCGATCGCCGCGAGCATCGGCAGAAACACGAGCTGGCCCGTCGCGGAGCTCGCGGTCAAGAGTCCCATCACGAGGCCGCGCCGCGCGACGAACCAGCGGGTCACGAACGTCGCCGACAGCGTGAGCGCCGCGACGCCCGTCGCGCCGCCGACCATCACGCCCCAGATCAGCACCATCTGCCACGTCGCCGTCATCATCGACGACAGCGCGACGCCCGCGCCCATCACGCCGAGCGCGGCGAGGATCGTCGGACGTACGCCGAAGCGCTGCATGGCCGCCGCCGCGAACGGCCCGGTGAGCCCGTACAGCGCGATGTTCACCGAAATCGCGAGCGAGATCGCCGCGCGGCTCCAGCCGAATTCGTGCTCGAGCGGCACCATCAGCACGCTCGGCGTCGCGCGCGTGCCCGCCGCCGCGAGAAGGATCAGGAACACCACCGCCGCCGCGAGCCAGCCGTAATGGAAACGCCCGCCTATCCTCTTTGCCGCCCAATTCATTCGGATCACTCCTGACACCGGCCGCGCCGATCGCGTCGACACACCGGAGGTTGAGGGAAGATGCGCCGACCTTTGTTACCAATCAGTCACAATTTGGTTGCGATCCTAGTGACCGATCGGTAACATGTCAAGCAGTCAATTTTTCGTAGTCGGGATCGAGCATGGTCACCACCGTCGCCAAAGCCGCCAAGCCGGCCGGCCGCCGGCCGCGCAGCACCCAGATCGCGGGCGCTGAAGCACAGCAGCATCTGCTGCGCGCGGCGGAAGAGCTCTTCTATCAGGAGGGGATTCGCGCGGTGGGCGTCGACGCGGTCGTCGAACGCGCGGGCGTCAACAAGATGAGCCTGTACCGGCAGTTCGCGTCGAAGGACGAGCTCGTGCTCGCGTATCTCGACCGAATGGACGCGTGCTTCTTCGAGCGCTTCGACACGAGCGCCGCCAAGCATCCGGGCGATCCGAAGGCGCAACTCGTCCAGTATTTCGACGACCTCGCGCAGCGCGCGACGCAACCCGGCTATCGCGGCTGTCCGTTCGTCAACGTCGCGACCGAGTTTTCGGAACTCGATCATCCGGTGCGGCTCGCGGTCGCCGACAACAAGGATCGGCTGATGACGCGGCTCGTCGCGCTATCGGAAGCGGCGGGCGCGCGCGAGCCGCAGGCGCTCGCCGACGCGCTCGCCCTGCTGATCGAAGGAATTTACGCGGCGAGTCAGACATATCGGCCGGGCGCGTCCCCGATCGGCTGCGCGCCGCGCGTCGCGCGGCAATTGATCGACGCGGCGTGCGCGTGATGCGATGCCGGCAAATGCGCGACTGCCAAAGCGGCGCGAGGTGTGACGGTGGATTCGCCGATTCGCCGATTGGTCGATTGGTCGAATTGCCGAATGGTCGATACGCTGATTGGTCGAATTGCCGATTCCCGGATTCCCGGATCAGCTGATTGGCCGACCGCCGTAACGGCGGAAATCGCCGCGTCATGCGCTTGCCGCCGGGGTCGCAAAAAAGCCGCACGCCGCAACATTGCCCCGCCATATCGCCGCGCGCTCGCCAGCGTCGGGCACACATCGGCGCAAGCCAGCCGTGACCACGCCGACCAAGCGCCGCATCCGAAGCGCGACGCGCCGACGCATGCCGCCCCGCCCCCGCCCGCTACAATCGCGGCTTGACCGCCACGCCGTTGCCCGCCATGACCGAAGTCTTTCCGTCCGATGCAGAGATCCTCGCCGCCACGCGCCACTGGCTGACGCGTGCGGTGATCGGGCTCAACCTGTGCCCGTTCGCGAAGAGCGTCCACGTGAAGCGTCAGATCCGCTACGCGATCAGCCGCGCGACGTCGCTGGAAGCGGCGCTGACCGATCTCGAGCGCGAGCTGCGGCGCCTCGAAGCCGCCGATCCGGACGAAATCGACACGACGCTGCTGATCTTCCCGAACACGTTCGGCGATTTCCTCGACTACAACGACGCGCTCTGGTTCGCCGATCGCCTCTTGCAGCAACTGGGGCTCGAAGGCACGTTGCAGATCGCGAGCTTCCATCCGCACTATCAGTTCGACGGCACCGAGTCCGACGACATTGAAAACTACACGAACCGCGCGCCGTATCCGATCCTGCACTTGCTGCGCGAAGCGAGCATCGAGCGGGCCGTCGACGCGTTCCCGGACGCGGCCGACATCTACGAACGCAATCAAGCGACGCTGCGGCGCCTCGGCCATGCGGGCTGGCGCGACTGGATCGCGCAGCGCGGCGAGGACGAAGAAGACGCGAAATAGCGCGAAGCGGCGCGACACGCGAAGCGATTTCGCACCGAACACCGCATGCGGCGCGTCACGCGCCGCAAGTCATGCCCGCGGCTCAAACTCGGCGGCGGCCGATTCGGCCTGCGCGGCATCGGCCGGTTGCGCGGCAGGCGCGAAGAAGCGTTCGTGCAGCTCCGCGAGCCCGAACATGTCGAGGATCTCGTTGAGCCGCTCGCTCGGCTTGCGCCGCGGCAGGTTCTTGTATTGGGCGATGATGAGCTCGTTCTTCATCGAATGCTCCCATCCGACGAGCTCCGTCACGTTCACCTGATAGCCGTGCGCCTCGAGCTGCAGGCAGCGCAGCACGTTGGTGATCTGACTGCCGAACTCACGCGTGTGCAGCGGATGCCGCCACACTTCGGTCAGCGCATTCGCGAGCGACTTCCCCTTGTTCTTGCGCAGCACGCCCGCGACCTCCGCCTGGCAGCATGGCACGAGCACGATGTACCGCGCGCGCTTCGCGAGCGCGAAGCGGATCGCGTCGTCGGTCGCGGTGTCGCACGCGTGCAGCGCGGTGACGACGTCGACCGTATCCGGCAGTCGCGGCGACGCGATCGAATCGGCAACCGACAGATTCAGGAACGACATCCCGCCGAAGCCGAGCCGCTCGGCAAGCCCGGTCGAGCGCGCGACGAGCTCCTCGCGCGTTTCGATGCCGTAGATGTGCGAACCGGCGAGCGGGCGCGCCTTGAAGAACAGGTCGTACAGAATGAAGCCGAGATACGACTTGCCCGCGCCGTGATCGACGAGCGTCACGCCCCCCTTGTCCCCCGCGACGTCGGCGAGCAGCGGCTCGATGAACTGGAACAGGTGATACACCTGCTTCAGCTTGCGGCGGCTGTCCTGGTTCAGCTTGCCGTCGCGCGTCAGGATGTGCAGTTCCTTCAGCAGTTCGATCGACTGGTTCGGGCGGATTTCGTAAGTCTTGGTCGACATCGGGAGGAGGCAGGCCGGCGGCCGCTCGAAGCAAGCGTCGGGCGGCGGTGGGCGGCATCAAAGCGTGCGTGGAAGCGTCACAGTTTACCTAAAACGGCGCGCGCCGCCCCGGTCCGCGTCACGCGAGCCGGCTCAGCGGCGTACGGCGAGACGCCAGAGCGACGTCGTCTCGGCCGCCCGCGCGCGATGCAGCGGATCGGCGGGGTCCGACGCCTTCGGATGAACGGGCTTCACGTCGTCGCGGCCAACGACAGTCAAGCCCGCCGCATCGATCCAGCCGCGCAATTCGTCGCGCGTGCGCAGGCCGAGATGCTCCGCGAAGTCCGACAGGATCAGCCAGCCCTCGCCGCCCGGCGCGAGATGCGCGGCGAGCCCCGCGAGAAAGCCCTTCAGCATCCGGCTGTCCGGATCGTAGACCGCGTATTCGAGCGGCGAGCTCGGCCGCGCGGGCACCCAAGGCGGATTGCAGACGATGAGCGGCGCGCGCCCTTCGGGAAACAGATCGGCTTCGACGATCTCGACCTGCGACGCGTAGCCGAGCCGCGCGACGTTCTCCGCCGCGCACGCGAGCGCACGCGGGTCCTGATCGGTCGCGACGATGCGTTCGACGCCGCGCGACGCGAGCACCACGGCGAGCACGCCGGTGCCGACGCCGATGTCGAACGCGAGCGACGTCGACGGCAGCGGCGCACGCGCGACGAGATCCACGTACTCGCCGCGCACAGGCGAGAACACGCCGTAGTGCGGATGAATCCGCTCGCCGCCGAGCGCGGCGAGCGGCACGCCCTTCTTGCGCCATTCGTGCGCGCCGACGATGCCGAGCAGCTCGCGCAGCGACGCGATCGAACGCTCGCCGCCCGCGCCGTACGCCTCTTCGCATGCAGCCCGCAGATCCGGCGCGCGGCGCAGCGCGATCGAATAGTCGGCTTCGAGCGGAATAAGCAGCATCCCGAGCGTGCGTGCGCGTTGCGCCTGCGCCATCCGGTGGAGATTGAACGCGTCGACGGGCGTCGCGGCCGGCTTCGTCTTCTTCGGCTTGCGCTCGATCCGGCGCGCGAGCGCCTGCAGCAGCTGGCGCGCATTCTGGAAGTCGCCCTGCCAGACGAGCGCTGTCCCTTCGCAGGCGAGGCGGTACGCAGCGTCGGCCGTCGTGCGGTCGTCGGCCACGACCGCGCGGCGCGGCGGCGGCGAGCCGGCTTCGGAGCGCCAGCGAACGGCGTGCTCGACGCCGTCGGCGTCGGTCCAATGGAATTCGGGAAAGGCAGTCACAAGGAATCGGGAATCGTTGAGTCGACAGGCGGCGCGACGCGCCGCGGACGACACAGTACCGCGCTTTGCACTCGGCCGGCAAAAAAGCGCTTGGCGCACGACGATGGCGCATGCGGTTTTGTGTGCCGATGGTCGATGTGGTCTGCAGCAGCGCTGCGCGTGCGGCGGCGCGTATCGAATGTCGATCGTCGAAGGTCACGCGCCGTAAGTCGAATCTCGCACGGTGCGTCATGTGCCACATGCGCTACATGCGCCACATGTGCGACACGCTGCCGTCGAACATCGGACGTCGGCTGTCGTACGCAGAATGCGGAACATCATCGCGCCCCAACCGATCGACGCGGCACTCGACGACCGGCGCGCAAGGCTCAGCGCTCGCCGTGCGCCGCCGCAAGCGCCCCCCGCGCTTCAGACTTTCGCCGTCGCTGCGTCGACGCGACGCTTCGGCGTCAACGCGTGCGCGAAGCGCACGAACGGCGCCTCGCAGAACCGATAGCTCACCCACGACAGCGCGATCGCCGGCAGAACCGGCAGAGCCATGTAGACGCCGAGCGGCAGATCCGTGATTCCGTGTCGCTCGCACATCCACAGCAACAGATACAGCGGAATGCCGTGCAGCAGATAGATCGAGTAACTGATCTCGCCGAGCCACGCGAAGAGCCGCAGACGAATCTTCAATACCGTTGCGAGCGCAACGAAAATCGCGACGCCGAATACGTAGCCGAGCGACGCGGAAACATGCACGAAATCGCGATGCCGCCAGTTTGCGGCCGCCATCAGCAGCGAGATCGCGACGATGAGCACGCCGAGCGCGATCGTCGCCGCGCGATACGTGAGCGGAAAGCGGCCGCGCATCGGCGCGAACGTCTTCAGCGGCGCCTCGTACGCCTGCCGGAAGCACGCGCCCCAGAACATGATCGCGAGGTGATAGAGCATCCCCTTGTACTGGCCGAGCGCGTCCGCCGGAACGATCCGCAGCGCCGATGTCACGACGAAGAGCACGCACAGTCCCGCGCAGACCGCGCACAGGGCGCGCATCCGATGCAGCGCATCGATGTTGAACAGCAGTACGCACAGCACATAGAAGTACAGCTCGGTTTCGAGCGTCCAGTAGTGCCCCATCACCGGATCTCGACCGAACACAGTCGGGATCATCGTCAGGTTCGAGAGCAGGCCGGCCGCATCCATTCGCAGCCCGAACAACAGCCAGTACACGAGATAACCGAGCGGCAGCGACAGCCAGAACGCCGGGTAGAGCCGAAAAAAACGACGCACGACGAAGCGGCGCGTGCCCTCCGACGGCGCGCCGCGCAGGCTCGTCGGAATCAGCATTCCGCTGATGCAAAAGAAAATGACGACGCCGATGCGACCGAAATTCACCGAGCGCTGCAGCGCATCGAGCACATGCTGCGAGCCCGCGAGATTGTCGAACAACTCCGCGTAGTGAGTCCACATGACGAACAGCACGGCAACGGCGCGCATCGCATCGACGTGCGCGAAACGGCTCGGGCTGGTGGAATCGGACATGGCTGAATCGATCGTACGGCTGGCGCTGCGCGCGAAACGGCGACGCGCGCGAACTCGACGCGCAAGCGCGTCGAGCGGCATCGCCGCCTCGTCACGCTACCGTAGCGCGCCGCGCGCGCGCTTTCCGTGCGGCACCGCACGCAGCGGCCCGGCCGGTGCGATCGATCTGCGAGCGGCACGGTGCGCGGTGCGCGGCCGAAGACGCAAGCGCCCTGCGCGAAAGGGCGCGCGCGGGTGCGCAGCGTACGCCGATCAATCGGGGCAACGCCGTCGGGACGACGCGCGAGCGCCGCCTGCCGCGACATCGGCGACATAGCGACGTCAAGCGACAGAAGGCGTCACGCCCGGCCGGCGTATAACGGGCGCCCGATCACCCGCGAATCGCCCATCCCATACTCAATAACCGCCGCCATAACCGCCCGGCGACGCCGGCAAGCTGAGCGTGCCGGAATCGGTGAAGCGCACGCTGCCGAACATCCCGCCGGCAAGCTTGCCGCGCAGCACGTAAGGCAGCTTGCCCGATTCCGTCACGTCCGCGAGTCCGAACGCCTGCCGCGCAGCCGAGAACGCGGACACCGTGACGGGCACGCTCAGCACCTGTTCGCCGAAGCGCGGCACCGTGCCCCGCGCGTCGCTCACGCCGCTCGCGAACGGCCTGCCGTTCAGTTCGAGATCGAGCGCGACGCCATCGTAGTCGATCGGCGCGTCGTTCGGATTCTGCAGCCGCAGTTTCACGTCGAAGCGCATTTCGAGCCCCTGCCCGACGAGCGGCTCGATGCCGACGACACTCACGCGCACCGGATCGCGCGCCGTCAACGCCGCGCACCCGCCGAGCGCGAGCAGCACGGCGAGCGCGACGAGCAATTGACCAACGAAGAAACGGGAACGGTGCATGGCATGCATCGGCGACGACCCTCACGAGCGAGACATGGAAGCGGCCATTGTAACCAGCGCCGATGCGACGGCCGACACCGCGTACCGCCCGCGCCGCGTCTGTCGCACAACGCCCGCCTTTCGTAGTTCGCAAGTCGACTTCCTGCTCCCTGCAGCCACTCACTACGAATATTAAATTAGCACCATTCCCGGATTAATCATTCCGGAAATAAAATTATAAGAAGGAATCGGGAAGTGATATCTCATCAAATTTTTTTTGATTCCTTTACGTTAATCCATCAAGTATATTGAGTCATCTTTCGAATTACCTGACATTCCTTAACGCTGCTTGACGAATCTGACGTTTTCCCTGGAGGCGAACGGAAGGGCTTCGCCGGGCCGCACCAGAGCGTACGGGCAACGAAAGCCGCCGGCGCGCGCTTCGCACCGCGCCCCGGCCATCATCCACAAACCAGAATCAAAAGGGGGCACCCAACCATGATTATCTTCACGTAAGCAGCCAGCAATCCCTTCGAATATAACCGGGTAATTCATTTCACTGTCGATTGACAGTGAAGGTGAACTATCGCCCGTCGAATTCATGCAGGACCGGACAATTTTCTTATCAATTCGAGGTTCAGTATGTGGATAAACAATCGTAGATTGCGATACCTGTCCCTCCTAGGCGCGCTCACGCTCGCCGCCTGCGGCGGCGACGACGGCGGCAACAGTTCGGCCGTATCGCTCGGCGCCGCACATAGCCCGTCGAACGGCGCCAACAGCGCAAACGGCAATGCGACCGCGCCCGCAGCCGCCGTCGACAAAAGCACGAAGCCCGTCGAAATGCCCGACACCGTCGTCCCCGTCAACTACAAGCTCTGGTTCCGCCCGAACGCGGCCCTCAACCAGTTCAACGGCCGCGCGGACGTCGAGATCAAGGTGCTCGAGCCCGTCAACGCAATCGTCGTCGCGGGCCACCGGATCCAGTTCGCGAACGGCAAGATCACGCTGCAGCCGGGCAACGTGCAACTGATCGCCACGCCGCAGGACAAGGGCGACTTCTATCAGCTGCGCCCCGCAAGCGGCCAGATCGCCCCGGGCAGCTACTCGCTGCACATGGAGTGGCAAGGGATCATCAACTTCAAGTCGTACGACGATCCCGTCAATCGCACGGGCGGCAGTTGCGGCAATGATCCATATCCGGGCTGCTCGGCGGCCGAAGGGATCTTCCGCGTGGACCTGAAGAGCACCGACGGCACGACGAGCGGCGCGATCCTCACGCAGGGCGAAACGAACCTGTCGCGCCAGTGGTTCCCGGGCTGGGACGAGCCCGCGTTCCGCCCGACCTATGAAGTGACGGCCGAAGTGCCGCAGGCATGGCGCGTCGTGTCGAACGCGGCCGAGAAGCCTGCCGTAAACGTCGGCGGCGGCTACAAGCTGGTGTCGTTCGACAAGACGCCGCCGATGCCGTCGTATCTGCTCTTCTTCGGCGGCGGCCTGTTCGACGTGCTCGAAGACGATTTCACGAGCCCGCTGCCCGACGGTCGCGGCCTGCATCTGCGCGTGTTCACGCCGCCCGGCATGCGCGACTGGGCGAAGCCCGCCATGCAGCGCACGAAGCAGGCGCTCGATTACTACTATCGCTACACCGGCATCACGCTGCCGCTCACCAAGTTCGACACGGTTGCCGCGAACGATGCGTTCAAGGATCAGAAAGGCCTGAACTTCGGCGGTATGGAGAACTGGGGCTCGATTCTCGAGTTTGCCGACGACATCCTGCCCGAACCGGGCCAGCCGATGTCGCGCTACGGCAACCAGGTGCTCACGCACGAAGTCGCGCATCAATGGTTCGGCGATCTCGTGACGACCGACTGGTGGGACGACGTTTGGCTGAACGAATCGTTCGCGCGGTTCTTCGAGACGAAGACGACGATCCTGTTCTTCCCGGACGAATTCAACTGGCTCGACCACATCAAGTCCAAGTATCGCGTGATCAACAAGGACATCGGCCCGGATGCGTTCCCGGTGCAGCCGAACTTCAACGGCTGGGCGTCGAACGACTTCGTGCTGAGCGCGAGCGCATTCACCTATAACAAGGGCGGACACGTACTGAAGATGCTCGAGGGCTATCTTGGCGAAGAGACGCTGCGCAAGGGCCTGCGGCAGTACCTGACCGACTACGCGTTCGGCAACGGCACGCCGAAGCGTCTGTGGGATGCGCTCTCCGCCGCGAGCGGCCAGCAGATCGGGCCGATCGGCGACAGCTTCGTGCGCCAGACGGGCGTACCGCTCCTGTCGCTCGACACGCAGTGCGACCTGACGAAGAACCAGAACGTCGTCACGCTCAAGCAGTCGCCGTTCCCGAACAAGAACAAGTATCCGGGCTCGCAATGGACGATTCCGGTGACGCTTGCTTACGGCGACGGCCTCGTCAACCGCAAGACGCTCGCGCTGAAGGACACGCAGACGCAGATCCGCCTCGACGGCTGCTCGGCCGTCATCGCCAATCCGAGCGGGTTCGACTACTACGTGACGAACTACGGCGATGCCGCATGGAGCGCGCTCCTCACGCAGGTCAACGCGTCGACCGACCCGGTACTGCTCTCGAACCTGAAGAACGAAGCCTCGCTGCTCGTCAGCTCGAACCTCGCGCCGCCATCGCGCGAGACGAGCATCTCGTCGATCAACTCGCCGGCCGCGATGAAGCTGCGTCAAGTGCCGTCGATCTTCGAGACGGTGAAGGAACGTCCGGCGCTGCGCTACCAAGGCAAGTTCACGCCGCGCGAACAACGGACGCAATAAGCCGTTCGCGAACGTCGCTGCCCGCGTCATCCGTCGCCGTGCATCGCGCGGCGGCGGAAACCGCGAAACAGCAACACACGATGCAACGCGCGTCATTCGGGCCTCCGATCGGAGGCCCGTTTTTTTGCCTACGCCACTTCGTCGATATCGACGTTCGAACGGCATATCCAAACAAAACCAACACGGAGTTCATTCGAACATGTCGCCATTCGACTGCACGCGAACGGTAGATGGACGATCGGAATTGTCAAAAATTTGACAATTGCACGGTCAACTGCGCGAATCGACTCGACAACGTCGCGGCTTCAATCGAACGAATCCTCTACGCATGCGCCACAGCGGGCGACACGCGACGATGCGGCCACACGTATCGCGCGTATATCACATCAATGCGAATTTCATCCACTTCTAATCAAGAATCGGTCGATCGTTAGAACTAGATCATGATTCTTTTCAACGTCGTTTAAACGTCGATTAAATCGACGGGCTGCACCGTGATGATGAGTACGCTACCGAACTTAACAGTTCAATCCGACCTTTGATAATTGCCCCACGACAACGCGAGCATCGCAACATGCCGCCAGTCGTAACGAATTTGCTGAACCTGCGCAACCGGTCGATGCGCGTTGCCTCCGGCTCGGGGCCGTTCGTCGATGATCGAGTCGCCATGCTCGACGACGGACGAACGTTGCCATTCATCCAAGAGAAAGTTCGAGGGCCGATTGATGACGAAGGCAGGGGAAGACAGCGTGGATCAGGCGTCCTCGCATCGCGACCTGGAACGGCGATGCACCGGACACAAGGACGACGCGGCCATCGGGCGTCGCGAACGGATCGGCGCACGACGCATCGATCCGCTCGTCGCGACGAACGATCGCCGTGGACCGGATTGATTTGCTGCGCTTCGTCAACGGCGTCGCAGATCTACCCCGCCAGATGGGCCATCTGGCAGTTAATTGGAGAAAGGCAATGCAAGAACTCAACCAACAAGAGATCGATCTCGTCGGCGGCGCAACGGTTGGCGGCGGCCTGATCGGCGGCCTCACGGGCCTGATCGGCGCTTACGGCGGCGCGCTGTACGATCTCGGCGCGAACCTGACGGGCGACCTCGTCGGCTTCGCGACGGGTGTGGTTCAAATCGGCGAAACGCTCGTCGGCGGCACGCTCGGCAACATCGCGAGCATCTTCACGGGCCCGACCGCGTAACAACGGCACATCGATGATCGATTGAGCGCCGACGGACTCCTCTCTCCTTGTCTCGACCGCTCGATGGATTTTCCAGCCACCTGCACATCATTCGGAGATTCACTATGCAAGAACTCAATCATCAAGAAATCGCCATGGTCGGCGGCGCTTCGCTCCTGACCAACCTGGTCGGCGCAATCGGCAACGAAGTGCTGCTGCTCGGTCAGTCTGCCTACAACTTCGGCGGCAACCTCACCGACTCCGCGGGCGCGATCCTCACGCATGCGGTCGACGGCATCGCCGGCGCACTCACCAGCACGGTCGGCATCATCCAGGGTGTGCTGACGGGCAATTAATCGCGTTTCGACGCGACGACTCTCGAAGCATCGACGTCGAACGATCCTCCGGCGTCGGCAGCTTGGTTAGTCATGCTGACTGCGTGCCCGGCCCCGTCGCCGGGCACGCGAATCGAATGATCCCACTTCCTGTCCGACGCGAAACGCCTTACGCAACGCGCGCGCGATCCGACATGGACGGCAGCCGCACTCAACGTCCCCAAGCCGATTGTTTATCCACTCGAATCATCCGGCGCATTGGGGGAAAGATATCAAAGATCGTCAAAACGTAGACCAACGCGCTTTCCTGTTTCGCCCGGCTCCGATAAGTTCTGATGCGACGCCAACGAGAATCGAATCGTCCGCATCCGAGGCCAGGACCGCCGCGATCTTCAGCGAGCGGCCGCCGCGAACGATTCGTCGATGAAACGCCGAGCGCCGCATCGCATTGCTGCTTCGTTCGCCGGGACATCGTCACGACATCCATGACGAGCTAGACATGCACGAACCGACTCGAGCACGAATCGAAGCCACTATGCGCAGTGACCGCCCTGTCGACGCGATGCGCACGTTCGCTCGCGGCGACGCTCGAACGGCCTGACGCCATCGCAACGCGACTCCGCGACGACATACACGCTACTTTCGGCAGTCCATCCATGACGCCCAATACTCCACTCTTTCGAACGGCCGCGCAGGAAGCGCAGCGCACGCAGACGCTGGGCGAGATCGTGCTGATCCGTCCGGTGTCGTTCGCCGTGCTGGCTGGCGCAGCCGCGAGCATGGCGCTCGGCGTGATCCTGCTGTTCACGTTCGGTACTTATACCCGACGCACGACGGTCGACGGTGTGCTCACGCCGGATACGGGCCTCGTCAAGGTCTATGCGCAGCAGACGGGTGTCGTGCTGAAAAAGAACGTCGTCGAAGGACAGCACGTCACGCGCGGACAGGTGCTCTATACGGTGTCCACCGATCTCCAAAGCGCGGCCGCGGGACAGACGCAGGCGGCGCTCATCGAGCAGGCGCAGCAACGCAAGACATCGCTGCAGCAGGAGCTCGACAAGACCAGGACGCTGCAACAGGACGAGCGAGACACGCTGCAATCGAAGATCGCGAGCCTGCGCGCGGAGCTCGCGGGCATCGACGATCAGATCGCCGCGCAGCGCACGCGCACGTCGATCGCGGCCGATGCGGCATCGCGCTACGCCGGCCTGCTCGCGCAGGACTACATCTCGAAGGATCAGGCGCAGCAGCGCCAGGCCGACCTGCTCGATCAGCGCTCGAAGCTGAACAGCCTGATGCGCGATCGCGCCGGCGCCACGCAAGCGCTGAAGGAAGCGCTCAACGATCTGTCGGGGTTGTCGCTCAAGCAGCAGAACCAGTTGTCACAAATCGACCGCAGCGTGATCGACGTCGATCGCACGCTGATCGAAAGCGAGGCGAAGCGCGAGTTCGTCATCACCGCACCGGAAACCGGCACCGCGACCGCGGTGATCGCCGAGCCGGGCCAGACGGCCGACACATCGCATCCGCTCGCGAGCATCGTACCGACAGGTGCGCACTGGCAGGCGTATCTGTTCGTGCCGAGCGCCGCGGTCGGCTTCATTCACATCGGCGATCGCGTGCTCGTCCGCTATCAGGCGTATCCGTATCAGAAGTTCGGCCAGTACGAAGCGAGCGTCGTGTCGATCGCGCGCACCGCATTGTCGGCGGCCGAGCTCGCGACGAGCGGCGGCCCCGCCGCGCAAACGGCGAGCGGCACGTACTACCGGATCACGGTCGCGCTGAAGTCGCAAAGCGTGACGGCCTACGGCAAGGCACAGCCGCTCCAGGCTGGCATGGCGTTGCAGGCCGACGTCCTGCAGGAGCGCCGCCGCCTGTACGAGTGGGTGCTCGAACCTCTTTACAGCCTGACGGGCAAACTCTGACGCGGTCACCAGCCTATGTCACTCCTCGATCGTCTCTCGTTCGGCATCGGCAGCAAGCTGCCGATGATCCTGCAAACCGAAGCCGCCGAATGCGGCCTTGCCTGCCTCGCAATGGTTGCGGGCTTTCACGGCCATCACGTCGACCTCGCGACGATGCGCAGCCGCTTTCCGGTATCGCTGAAAGGCGCGGGCCTCGGCCGCGTGATCGAGATCGCGCAGCGCCTCGATCTCGGCACGCGCGCACTGAAGCTCGATCTCGATCAGCTCGGCCAGCTGCGCGTGCCATGCGTGCTGCACTGGAACTTCAACCACTTCGTCGTGCTGAAGGAAGTCAACGGCAGGAGTGCGACGATTCACGATCCTGCGCAAGGCGTGCGCAAGCTGTCGCTCGACGAATTATCCCGTTCGTTTACGGGCGTCGCGCTCGAACTGTGGCCGACAGGCAGCTTCAAGCCGCGCGTGGCGTCGCCCGCCGTGAAGCTGCGTCAGCTGCTCGGCCCCGTGTCCGGGCTGTCGCGCTCGCTCGGCCAGATCCTCGTGCTCGCGATCGCGCTCGAAGTGTTCACGCTCGTCTCTCCATTCTTCCTGCAATGGGTGATCGACGAAGTGATCGTCAGCGCGGATCGCGATCTGCTGACCGTGCTCGCGCTCGGCTTCGGCCTGCTGCTGCTGATGCAGCAGGCGACGAGCGCGATCCGCGCATGGGCGCTGATGTATCTCGGCACGACGCTTAACGTGCAATGGCGCGCGAACGTGTTCACGCATCTGCTGAACCTGCCCGTCCAGTATTTCGAGCGGCGCCATCTCGGTGACGTCGTGTCGCGCTTCGGTTCGATCGACACGATCCAGCAAACGCTGACGACGTCGTTCCTGTCCGCGGTGATCGACGGGCTGATGACGATCGTCACGCTGGCGATGATGTTCGTCTACAGCCGCACGCTCGCATTCGTCGCGCTCGGCACGATGGCCCTCTACGCACTGCTGCGCTGGCTCTGGTATCGGCCGCTGCGGCGCGCGGCGGAAGACCAGATCATCCACACCGCGAAGCAGCAGAGCCACTTCCTCGAAACTGTGCGCGGCGTGAAGACCATCAAGCTGTTCAACCGCCAGAGCGAACGCCGCTCGAGCTGGCTCACGCTGCTCGTCGAGCAGATCAACGCCGGCCTGCACGTGCAGAAGCTGCAGCTCCTGTATCAGCAATTGAACGGCCTGCTGTTCGGCCTCGAAGGGCTTGTCATCATCTGGCTCGGCGCGCGTCTCGTGATGGACGGCGAATTCACCGTCGGCGTGCTGATGGCATTCAACGCATACAAGGGGCAGTTCGACAGCCGAGTCGGCAGCCTGATCGACAAGTTCTTCGAGGTGAAGATGCTGCAGTTGCAGGGCGAACGGCTCGCCGACATCGTGTTCGCGCAGGGCGAATCCGACGCCGGCGCGCGGCACGTGCCGGGCGAAGCGGAAAATCTCTCCGCGGGCATCGAGGCCAACAATCTCGTGTTCCGCTACGCCGAAGGCGAACCGACCGTGCTCGACGGCGTGTCGCTGAAGATCGAGCCGGGCGAGTCGGTCGCGCTGATCGGACCGTCGGGCTGCGGCAAGACGACGCTCGTCAACGTGCTGCTCGGCATCCTCGAGCCGACGAGCGGCGCGATCAAGATCGGCGGCGTCGACGTCGAGCGCCTCGGCCTCGACCGGCTGCGTTCGCTCGTCGGCACCGTGCTTCAGGACGACGTGCTGTTCGCCGGCTCGATCGCCGACAACATCAGCTTCTTCGATCCGGACGCCGATCCGAAGTGGGTCGCCGAATGCGCGCATCTCGCGGCCGTGCATGCGGACATCGTCGCGATGCCAATGGGCTACAACACGCTCGTCGGCGACATGGGCACGGTGCTGTCGGGCGGACAGAAACAGCGCGTGCTGCTCGCGCGCGCGCTCTACAAGCGGCCGAAGATCCTCGTGCTCGACGAGGCGACGAGCCACCTCGACCTGCAACGCGAACGTCAGGTGAACGCCGCGGTCGGCGCGCTGAAGATGACGCGCGTGATCGTCGCGCACCGTCCGGAAACGATCGCGTCCGCGTCGCGCGTGATCATGCTCGACGCGGGCAAGGTCGCGCTCGACAAGCCGACCGCCGAGCTCGCCGTGGCGCCGAAGCCGGCAGCCACCGCAGCCGCAACCGCTCCTGCGGCGGCCGCGCATCCGGTCGCGGGACGGTGAGCGCGATGAAGTCCGCACGTACGCTCGCCGCCGCCGGCGCGCTCGCGCTTTTCGCGTCGCACGCCGCCCATGCGCAATGGCTCGATATCTACGGAACCCGAAAGAATGTGTCCGCGACGCCTGCCGCACCGCTATTGAAGAACGCGACATGCCAGCCGGAGCTCGCGAGCCATCCGATCGCACTCGAAGACGCGATCCTTCAAGCGATCTGCGCAAACCCGCAGGCGCGGCAGGCGTGGGCGAACGCGCGCGCGCAGGCGGCGCAGGTCGGCGTGAACGAAGCCGCGTACATGCCGACGCTCAACGCGACGGGCGGCATTCAGCGCAACTGGCAAACGACGACCTATGATGTCAGTGACGGCATCAACTCGGTGACGCTGAATCAATCGCAAACCCAAACGAGTCGCTACGGCGCGCTCAACCTGAGCTGGGTGCTGTTCGATTTCGGCAAGCGCAGCGCGGCGCTCAGGCAGGCGCGCGAACTCCTTGCCGCCGCCAACGCGACGCAGGACGACACGCTTCAGACAATCCTCTTCAACGCCGCGCAAGCGTATTACAACCTGCGCGACGCGCAGGCGGCGGTCGACGCGACGCGCACCATCGAACGCGCCGCGCAGGACAGCCTCACCGAAGCCAAGGCGAAGCACGATGCGGGCGCGGGCACGCTGAGCGACCAATTGCAGGCGCAGACGAGCTACCGCCGCGCGGTGCTCGATCGCGTGAGCGCCGAAGGCGACGTGCAGAATGCAACCGGTACGCTCGCAGTCGCGATGGGGCTCGACGCGAACACGCCGCTGCAAATCGCTCCCGCCGAGCCCACTGTCGATCGCAACGCATTCGCGGAAGGCATCGCGCAATTGATCGACGAAGCGAAGCGGCAGCATCCGAAGCTCGTCGCCGCGCGCGCGAAGCTCGACGCCGCGCGTGCGAACGTCGACGCGGTACGCGCGCAAGGGCGTCCGACCATTTCGCTGACGGGTAGCCTCAACCGCAACAGCCCGTCGTATCAGCAACAGTTCGGCATCCAGACCACCGCGAGCCACGGCAGCATGATCGGCGTCCAGGTGACGATCCCGCTCTTCGAAGGCTTCGCGTCCGGCTACCGTGTCGCGGCCGCGCAGGCGCAAGCCGACGCGCAGGAAGCGGACGTGCAGAACACCGAGCTGAACGTGTCGCTCGACGTATGGAAGAGCTATCAGAGCCTGCAGACGGACACCGCGAATCTCGACAACTCGAAAGATCTGCTCGGCGACGCGCAGCGCTCGCTCGACATCGCGCGCGGTCGATACAAGGCGGGCGTCGGCACGTTCACTGAGCTGCTGAACGCGCAGACGGCGCTCGCCGACGCGCAGAAGCAGCGTGTGCAGGCGGTATCGAAATGGCGCACCGCGCGGCTCAAGCTCGCGGCGAGCCTCGGCAGCATCGGGTTGTGGTCGGTGCGTTGAAGGCACGTCGACGCGGCGACAGCGTCGCATTCATGCTCGGGATGACGAAGCAATGAAGCAATCGCCAAACGCGGCGACATGCACCGCGATTCGACGTCGGCAACGGAAAGCGAACAAAAATCGAGGAGAGGCTCCGAGCTAAAGCGTGGTGCGTTGACATTCGCGTCACCGCGCGCATGCCGGACGCCACGCGTGCGTCACGGCTGACGGTTCTGCGTCGCGGACGTCGGGCACGCCGGATCCTTGCCCCAGTGGTTTTCGCACACGCGCCAGCGGCACAGTTGATCCTCGAAGAAGCCGCGCTCGCCGCATTCCTTCACGCGCGCGGCAAGCGACGTATCGGCCGCCGCCGCAGCCTTCTTCGACGCCGTATTCGAAGTATTCGCCGTATTCGCGTTCGTCTTCGCCGCATCGGCAGGATTCGCCGGCTTCGTCCGCGCGACGAGCGCGACGAGCAGATCGGCGTCCGGATCGTCCTTGCCGTTCTTCTTCGCGCCGGTTTCGCGGCGCTTCTTCGCCTGCGCGGTTTCGGTGGCCTGCGTCTTGTCGTGACGCTTGCGCGCCGCGGCTTCCGTTTTCGCATGCGCCGCATCCTGCTTCGCGGCGACGCTCTTCGTCGCGCCCTTCTCCGCGCGCTTCGCCGGCTTCGCTGCGGCGACCGCGGCCGCGGCAACGGTCGCTCCGGCCGCGGCCTCGGTCGGCGAAACGTCGGATGCGCCGTTCGCGAGCGCGCGCGACAAGCGGCTCTCGCCGCCGGCCGACGCCGCAGCCGGCTTCGCATCGCTCGCGACGCTGTCGTCGTTCACGATCGTCGCGGGCTGTGGCGCCGATGCCTGCGCGATCTGCGCCGCGCTCGCCGGCACGGCGTTGCTCGCGGGCGCCGCGGCGACGGCCGGCGCCGATGCGGCGGCCGCGACTTCGGCATGTTCGGCGGAAGGCTGCTGCAATCGCCATGCGCCCCACCCGGCTACCGCGACGACGGCGAGCGCGACGAGCGCGAGCGGCCCCTTGCGCGAACGCGGTGCATTTTCGGGTTGGGGGGAGACGCGGCCTTCAAGATTCGCGAGAATACGCGAGTTGTTCGCGCCGCTTTCTTTGCCGGCATGGGAAGAAAGCAGGCTAGGCGGGGCTTTCGAATTCGAATCGTCCGGCGCGCTCATTCAGTGTCTCGTTGAATCCTGGTTTAATTCGCCGCAATAATATTGTCCCGGCCTACGCGGAAGCAGGCCTGATTCTAAGATCAAGCATTGCAAATTACAATCGATTCCATATTCCGGGGTTTTCTTTGATTGCCGTCGTTCTAGTCGCATATTTCGCCATCGCCGTCCTCGCTGCTGCGCTGCTGTTATTACCGGCAGTGCGTGCGACGGTATTCGATTCTGTCGCCCAATTCCATGGCCGAATCAGCCGGCGCGCCACCGATCGCGCCGCCCTTGCGCGCGAGCGTCTCGCGCAATCGGCAAAAATGTCGCGCTCGACTTTAAGCGACATGCAAAATTTACTAGTGCGGCGGCGCTTGCTGATTGCGACCACGACAGGTATTCTTGCGACGCCTCCATTGATCGCTATCGCGTTACGCGGTCGGCAACTATTCCAATACGACGACACACTACGCGCGCCGGACGAGAAAATTGCCGCACTTTTAAAAGGCGAGCAGCTCGTTCCGCCGTTGCCGCTGCCGCCCGAAGTCTTCGCCACCCGCGAGGTCGAGCAGGTTCGGCCCGCGCTGAAGGACGCAAGCCGCGATTGGAATTTGCTCGATACCGATTTCAGAACGCGCCTGTTGCTCGTCTACAAGATCATGCACGAGCGATACGGCTATGAAATGGCGTTGCTCGAAGGCTATCGCAGCCCCGAGCGACAAAACCGATTGGCGCAAATGGGCGGCAACGTCACCAATGCGGCGGCGTTCCAGAGCTATCACCAATACGGACTGGCGGCTGACAACGCATTCCTGCGCGACGGCAAGCTCGTCATCTCGGAAAAAGATCCGTGGGCCATGCGAGGCTATCAGTTGTACGGACAAGTCGCCGAAGAGGTCGGCTTGACCTGGGGTGGCCGATGGAAATTGATGGACCTCGGACACGTCGAATACCATAAGCCCGGCTTCAAGCTGGGGCGCTCGTCCGCTCGATAAAGGACGAGTAGGAAATAATGAGGGCGGCATGGGCCAACCAAACATCGCGACGGGAACACAATCCGGCAATCATTCGATCGGCGCGCGCCGGCTGGCGCGATGCGCCGCCCGCCCGTCGATGAACGCATTGCGCGCGAGCGCGCCGCCGCCCGCTCCGCCGAGGCGGCCCTTCTTCTCCCTAGATGCATTCACGACAACGTGACGTCACCCGATGCCGTCACGCTTGTCGGCACGGCACGCGCGCATCGCGCCGCCGCTCAATTCGCCTTATTGAATCGCACCGGAACCTGAACGTCCTATGCAACGCTTCCTCAACGTGTTGACTCACCCTCGCACGCTCACGATCGTCGGCTTCGCCGCGCTCGCCGCGGTTCTGTTCCTCGCGGCCGATGCGCTACAGATCGGCTTCGCATGGGCGGCCGTCGCGTTCGCCGTCGCCGTCGCGCTCTGGCTCGCGACGAAGCTCTGGCGCCGCTGGCGCGTGCGCCGCGCGAACCGCCGGCTCGGCGATATCCTCGAGCAGCAGGCCGAAACAGGCAAGATGTCCGCCGCCGCGGCCGAGCCCGCGAAGCAGGCGGACCTCGACGTGCTGCGCACCCGTCTCGCCGACACGGTGAAGACGATCAAGACATCGAAGATCGGTCAGGTGTCGGGCGGCTCCGCGCTCTACGAGCTGCCGTGGTACATCGTGATCGGCAACCCGGCCGCGGGCAAGAGCAGCGCCGTCATCAACTCGGGATTGCAGTTTCCGTTCGCGGACAAGAACAGCGCGGTGATCCACGGGATCGGCGGCACCCGGAACTGCGACTGGTTCTTCACGACGGAAGGCATCCTGCTCGACACCGCGGGCCGCTATTCGGTGCACGAGGAAGACCGCAGCGAATGGCTCGGCTTCCTCGATCTGCTGAAGCGCCATCGTCCGAAGGCGCCGATCAACGGGATCATCGTCACGGCGAGCATCGCCGAGCTGACCGGCAACCGTCCCGAATTCGCGATCAACCTCGCGAAGAACCTGCGCCAGCGCGTACAGGAACTCACCGAGAAGCTCGAAGTATTCGCGCCCGTCTACGTGATGTTCACGAAGGCCGACTTGATCACGGGCTTCACCGAATTCTTCAGCAGCAGCGACCGCCAGGAATACGACCGCGTATGGGGCGCGACGCTGCCGTACGAGCCGGACGAGAAGCGCGATGTCGTCGCGCTGTTCGACGAGCGTTTCGAAGAGCTGTACGAAGGGCTGAAGGAGATCAGCGTCGCGCAACTGTCGATCAGCCGCGGCAACAAGCTTTCGCCCGGCCAACTGAGCTTTCCGCTCGAGTTCTCGACGATCAAGCCCGCGCTGCGCTCATTCCTTGCGACGTTGTTCGAAAACAATCCGTTCCAGTACAAGCCGATCTTCCGCGGCTTCTACTTCACGAGCGCGCTGCAGGAAGGCGAGACGAACAGCGCTGCCGCGCAGCGGATCGCGACTCGTTTCGGCCTCGACGCGCAAAGCCTGCCGAAGCCGCACAGCGCGTTCTCGAAGAACGGCTTCTTCCTGCGCGACCTGTTCTCGAAGGTGATCTTCGCGGACCGCCAGACGGTCCGCCAGTTCGCGAGCCCGACGAAGACGCGCATGCGCTACGCGACGTTCTTCGGCTTCGTCGCGGCGCTCGCGCTCGCGCTCGGCGGCTGGACCTGGTCGACGATCGGCAACCAGCAGCTCGTATCGAACGTGCAGGCCGACCTCGACAACGTGACCCGCTTGCAGCAGAACCGCAACGACCTGCAGTCCCGCCTGCAGGCGATGGACATTCTCGAGGACCGGATCGAGCAGCTCGAGCAGTTCCGCCGCGACAAGCCGCTGTCCGTGTCGCTCGGCCTGTACCAGGGCGACCGTCTCGAGCAGCATCTGCTGACCGAGTACTACAACGGCGTGCGGCAGATCCTGCTGAACCCGGTCTCGGGCAACCTCGCGTCGTTCCTGAAGGACGTGAACACGCATCCGGACCAGCTCGCACCGATGACGCGCGCGCCGGAATCGGGCGCCGTGCAGGCGGGCGCCATGCCAGTGTCGACGAATCCGGCCGCGCCGGGCGCGGCCCGCTCCCCTGCCGTCGCGCAGAATCCGCAGCAGGGCGGCCTCTACAACGACGCATCGCCGACCAACGTCGAGGACGCGTACAACGCGCTCAAGACCTACCTGATGCTGTCCGACAAGCGGCACGTCGAGCAGGCGCACCTGACCGACCAGATCGCGCGCTTCTGGCGCGGCTGGCTCGAGACGAATCGCGGCAACATGCCGCGCGACGAAATGATCAAGAGTGCGGAGCGAATGATCACGTTCTATCTGTCGCGCGTCTCCGACAATGACTGGCCGATGATCGAAGCGAACCTCGCGCTCGTCGACCAGACCCGCGAGAACCTGCGCCGCGTCGTGCGCGGGATGCCGGCGCGCCAGCGCGTGTACGAAGAGATCAAGGCGCGCGCGTCGACCCGCTTCGCGCCGATGACGATCGCGCGGATCGTCGGCGAAGGCAACGCGGGCCTCGTCGCGGGCAGCTACGCGATCCCCGGCACGTTCACGCGCGAAGCGTGGTTCCAGTACGTGCAGCCCGCGATCCGCGACGCCGCGACGAAGGAACTGCAGGCGAAAGACTGGGTGCTGAACACCGCGACGGCGGACGACCTGACGCTCGAGGGCAGCCCCGAGCAGATCCAGAAGACGCTCGTCGCGATGTACAAGACCGAGTACGCGCAGCACTGGCAGAAGTTCATGCAGGGCATCGCGGTGCAGGGCTTCGGCAACTTCGGCCAGGCGGTCGACGCGATGAACAAGCTCGGCGACCCGCAGGATTCGCCGATCCGCAAGGTGCTCGAGACCGCGTATGACCAGACGTCGTGGGACAACCCGTCGCTCGCGAACGCGACGATCAAGAAGGCGCAGACGGGCGTCGTGAACTGGGTCAAGCAGTGGTTCACGCGTCAGCCGGGCGGGCAGATCGCGGCGAACGTCGACATCAACGGCAATCCCGCCGACGCGCCGATGGGCCCGATCGGCCAGGAGTTCGTCGGGCTCGGCCGGATCGTCGCGACGCATGACGGCACGTCGATGCTGAAGGGCTACATGGACACGCTGTCGAAGGTCCGCACGCGCTTCAACGTGATCAAGAACCAGGGCGACCCCGGCCCCGGCGCGCGCCAGCTGATGCAGCAAACGCTCGACGGCAACGGCTCGGAGCTCGCCGATTCGCTGAAGTTCGTCGACGAGCAGATGCTGACGGGCCTGACCGATTCGCAACGCAAGTCGCTGCGTCCGCTGCTCGTGCGCCCGCTGATGCAGGCGTTCGCGGTCGTGATCCAGCCGGCGAGCGTCGAAGTGAACAAGGTGTGGAACGCGCAGGTCTACCAGCCGTTCCAGGGCTCGCTTGCGAGCAAGTATCCGTTCGCCGCCAGCGCGAAGGTCGAGGCGGGCGCGAGCGAAATCGCGCAGGTGTTCGGCCCCGACGGCTCGATCGCGAAGTTCGTCGGCACGACGCTCGGGCCGCTCGCGGTGCGCCGCGGCGACACGCTGTCCGCACGCACCTGGGGCGACATGGGCCTCGCGCTCACGCCGGACTTCACGAACGGCTTCGCGCGCTGGGTCGCGCCGCTCGCGGGCGGCGCGGCGGCGAGCGCCGCCGCGTCGTCCGAACCGCAAACCGTGTTCCAGGTCCTGCCGCAGCCGAGCAGCGGCACGACCGAATACACGATCGCGATCGACGGCCAGCAGCTGCGCTACCGCAACACGCCGCCGCAATGGACGAACTTCGTGTGGCCGAACCCGCAGGGCTCGCCCGGCGCGACGCTGTCCGCGACGACGTTCGACGGCCGCACGATCCAGCTCGTCAACGAGCCGGGCCGTTACGGTCTCGAGAAGCTGATCAACTCGGCGCAGCGCAAGCGCCGTCCGGACGGCACGTTCGACCTGACGTGGACGCAAGGCAACGTCAGCGTGTCGGTGACGATGCGCATCATCAGCACCTCGCAGCCGACGGGCGGCGGCGGCGACCAGCCGCAGCAGCAGAGCCTGCGCGGCCTGCGCCTGCCGTCATCGGTCGCCGACGCGAGCGCGGGCGGCGCGGCCAGCGCAACCGCGCAGCCGGCGGGATCGGGCGTCGTGGCCACGGCCCCGCAGGCCGCCATCGCAGCGGCTTCAGCATCGAACGCACAGGGGGCGCAATGACGCAAACGGTCCAGGCTCAGATCGCTTACTTCGGCAAGATCCCGTCGCGCGGCGACTTCGTGAAGAGCGCGCACAATCCGCAGCTGCTGCAGACGCTCGACCACTGGATCGCACGCGCGATGGAGCTCCTCGCCGACGACCCGCGCTGGAAGATCGTCTACGAGAACGCGAAGCCGATGCACTTCGCGTTCCTCGGCTCGAAGAGCCGGCTCGCGATCGCGGGCCACATGATCGCGAGCCGCGACGCGTCGAACCGTCGCTTCCCGTTCCTCGCCGCGACGGCGCTCGAAGTCGAGCGGCCGCTGCCGTTCCTCGCGCGCAGCCCGCTCGCGTTCGCGCGGCTCTGGTCGCGCGCCGCCGCGCAGATGCAAACCCTCCTCGGCCCGCAGGAGCCGGCCGGCGCGCTGCAGGCGCTCGGCGACACGCAAGTGCCGATCGACACGGGCGGCCCGGGCAGCGCGCACGACGGCACGTTCAACGATTTCGTCGAGCACCAGACCCTGTACGGCCTTGAGCAGATGCTGCTCGCGAGCGGCCATCCGGTGAAGCTGCGCGGCGCGATGCTCGCGCTCGGCTCGCTGCTGCGTCCCGTGATGCAAAGCGGCACGTCGCACATCGAGCGCGGGCTCACGCTGCCGCTGCCGACCGATCCGTTCTATCGCACCCTCGTCGCCGCGTTCTGGCTCGAGCTCGTCGCACCGTTCGTGTCGCGCGCCGACTTCGAACTGGCGATCTTCATCGGCACGATTGCCGAGCGCGAGCGGCTCATCATCGGCTTCAACGGCGCGTCCGCGAAAACCCTGCACAGCGTGGTCGATCCGCAGACTTACGCCGAACACAACATCGACATCGACGATCCGGAATGGATCGACGCACATGCGCAAAACGACCATGGGATCAGCAAGCTCGTCAGTTATCTCGACCAACCGCAACTGTCGCTGCGTGTCTGCATCGACACGTTCCATGAAGCGTTCATCGGAGCGTGATGCGATGACGAAGCCGTTCCTCACTTCCCGCTTCAGGCTCACGCTCGCCGCGCTCGCGCTGGGCGGCGCACTGCACGGCGGCGTCGCGCTCGCCGACAACGTCGGCCCCGCGACCGTCACGCCGATCGATGCAGGCGGCGTACCCGTGAAGTCGACGCCGCTCGTCGCGCCCGGCGCAGTCTCGCCCGCTCCCGCAGCGGCAAGCGGCGCGGGCGGCGGCGCGATCGTGTCGCCGCCGCCGCCCGCGAACGCGACGCCGGGTCAGGTCGTCGCCGGCGGCAAGGTCGCCGACGAGGCGACGAAGGCCGCCGTGCTGCAGCGCCTGCGCGACACGTACGGCGCCGCGAACGTCGTCGATCAGATCGAAGTCGGCGACGTCGCGACGCCGCCGAACTGGTCCACGAACGTGCAGAAGCTGATCGGCCCGCAGTTGAAGCAGATCAGCAAAGGACAGCTCAGGATCGACGGCACGCAGATCGACGTGAAGGGCGAGGTCCACAACGAAGCGCAGCGCCAGCAGCTCGCGAGCGACATGGCGAACGCGCTGAACCCGACCTACACGATCAAGAACGGGCTGCGCGTGAGCGCGTCCGAGCAGGGCCTGCTCGACCAGACGCTCGCGAACCGCACGATCGAGTTCGAGACCGGCAGCGCGACGCTCACGCTGCAAGGCCGCGCGATCCTCGACCAGATGGCGGCCGCGCTCGCGAAGATGTCGAACCGGACGGTCGAGATCATCGGCCACACCGACAACTCGGGCAATCGCGCGTCGAACATCGCGCTCAGCCAGGCGCGCGCCGACGCGGTGAAGGGCTATCTGGTGGCGAAGGGCATCGCGTCGCAGCAGTTGACGACGACGGGCGTCGGCCCCGATCAGCCGATCGCGTCGAACGACACGAACGACGGACGCGCGCGCAATCGCCGGATCGAGTTCCGCGCGGGGCAGTAAGCGGCGCGAGCGCAAACGGCGGCGGGACGACGGGCGGCCCGCCCACGCGCGCGGCAGTACAGCAAATACCACGAGCGGTACAGCAACATGGAAACGGCGACGAATGGCCCTTTACGGCCTCTCCGTCGCTTTTTTTATGGCCGGCCGACGCGAGCCGGCCGACGCTCACGCGTTGTCGTCCGGCTTCAGGCCGAGCAGTTCGCGGATGTGTGCGAGCGAGCCGTCGTCCTTGACGACCGACGCGAGCCACTGATGCAGCGGCATGTCCGCCCATTCGGCGGCCTTGTCGGCGAGATACGCGACGGGGCTGTGCGGCTCCGTCCCGCGGAAATACTTCGCGACCGCGCGGAGCTGCTCGACCGCCTGCGCGCGATTCTGGATGCCGGCGATCACGATCGGCGCGGGAGCGGGCGGCGTATGCCTCTGCACGGAGTCCTCCGGGTAAAGCGGCGTCTTGAAGCTCGGCTCCGCGCGCTCGAGCGACGTGCCCGGCGCGACGGCCTGCGGCTGCGCGTCGGGCGTGTAGCCCTGCTCCTTCGCGAAGCGCTCGGCGAGCCGGTAGACCGTTTCGTACGTGTCGCGCGCCTGCCGGAAGCTCGGCGCCGCATCGCCCGCGCGCTGGTCGAGCTCCTGCTCGAGCGCATCGAGCGCGACCTGGAACGCCCTCAGCTCGCCGAGCAGCCGCGCATAGAACGCGACGGACGTCATCCGCTTCGACGCTTCGATCTGATCGACCGACGGCTTGCCGCGCGCTATTTCGCCCGCCTGCTCGGGATCACGCTTGATCGCCTGCGCGACGTGCTGCGCGACGTCCCAGTCGAGCTCGCTGAACGCGTTCGACGCGCCGTCGGTGAGCGGCACCGCGCGCAGCAGCTCGGCCGTGCGCCCGACGAGCCACGCGACGTTGCCGAGCCGGTACTCGGCGTCGTCGCCATCCGGCAGCGGGTGCACGTGATTCCAGAATTGCCGGCACAGATTCGTCAGCAGCGCGTAGCCCTGCGTGAGTCCGCCGATGCCGTCCTCGAGCGCGAGCGCCTCGGTCAGCCATACCGCGAGCCGCAGGTCCTTGGTCCGTTCGCGCAAGAGCGCGGTCGATTGCTCGACGACGAAGCTCCAGTCCGCTTCCTTGATGTCGGTGATCCACTCGCCCTGGTCGAGCGACGGATCGTCGAACTTGCGCGCGTGCTGGATCGCGTCGAAATCGGAGGAGAACAGGAGATCGTCGCCGCACGGCGACGCTTCGCTGATCGGCGTCAGCAGCTCGTTGAGGTTGATCGGCATGGTCGAATGCTATGTCTGTCCGTTGCGGCGTCCATCGTTGCTTGATGACCGCGCGACGCGTGACGCACGCGCCGCGCGGCGGTCTTACTCGACCGTGTACTCGAATTCGCCCGTCTCGGCCGCGCGCGCGGCGATCCGCGCGATCGCCGCGCCGTCGGCGATCCGCGACAGCACGTGCTCGGCGATCTCCGGCAGCAGCGTGCCGTTCAGGATGTGATCGACATTGCGCGCGCCCGAATCGACTTCGGTGCAGCGCGCAAGCACGGCGTCGACGAGCGACTCATCCCACTCAAACGCGGCCTTATGGTTCGATTCGATCCGGCGGCGGATGCGTTCGAGCTTCAGCTCGATGATGTCGGCGAGCGCGTCGTCGGAGATCGGATAGTACGGAATCACCTTCATCCGGCCGAGGAACGCGGGCTTGAACGCCTTGTAGAGCTGCGGGCGCAGCGTCTCGGCGAGCGCCTCGGCGTCGGGCAGTTCCTCCGGCGCCTTGTTCAGGCACGCCTGCATCACCGCCGACGACCCGACGTTCGACGTCAGGATGATCAGCGTATTGCGAAAGTCGATCTCGCGCCCTTCGGCGTCGTCCATCGCGCCCTTGTCGAACACCTGGAAGAACATTTCGAGCACGTCCGGATGCGCCTTCTCGACTTCGTCGAGCAGCACGACCGAATACGGATTGCGGCGCACCGCTTCCGTCAGCACGCCGCCTTCGCCATAGCCGACGTAGCCGGGCGGCGAGCCTTTCAGGCCCGACACGCTGTGCGCTTCCTGGTACTCGCTCATGTTGATCGTGATCATCTTGCGTTCGCCGCCGTACAGCACGTCGGCGAGCGCGAGCGCGGTCTCGGTCTTGCCGACGCCCGACGGCCCGACGAACATGAACACGCCGCGCGGCTTGTTCGGGTCCTCGAGGCTCGCGGTCGCGGTGCGCACGCGCTGCGCGATCGCGTCGAGCGCGTGGTCCTGGCCGATCACGCGCGCGCCGATCAGATCGCGCAGGTTCAGCACGGTCTCGATCTCGTCCTTCACCATCCGGCCAAGCGGAATGCCCGTCCACGACGCGACGATCTCCGCGACGACGTGGCCGTCGACCTGCAGCGGCACCATCGGCTGGTTGCCCTGCAGCGCGCGCAGCGCGTCAACGCGCCCGGCGAGCGTCGCGCGGGCCGCATCGACGTCGACCGGCTTGCCGTCGGCGGACGGCTCGCGCGACGCGTCGAGTTCGGCGCGCAACGCGCCGATCTCCGTGACGAGCGCGCGCTCCTGTTCGTAACGCGCGTCGTCTTCGGCGAGCGCCTTCAAATCGGCCTCGCGCTCGTCGCGCAGCGCCGCGAGGCGCTCGTCGTGCGCAGCACCGCCCGCGGCTTCGCGCTCGAGCGCCGCGATCTCCGCGTCGATCCGCTCGATGCGCTTTTTCGTGTCGTCGATCGCCGCGGGCGTCGCGCTGTGCGCGAGCGCGACCTTCGCGCATGCGGTGTCGAGCACGCTGATCGCCTTGTCCGGCAGTTGGCGCCCGCTCATGTAGCGATGCGACAGCCGCACCGCCTCGGTGATCGCGTCGTCGAGGATCCGCACGTTGAAGTGCTGCTCCATCAGCCCCGCCATCCCGCGCAGCATCGCGGCGGCGAGCGGCTCGCTCGGCTCCTCGATCTTCACGACCTGAAAGCGCCGCGCGAGCGCCGCGTCCTTTTCGAAGTACTTCTTGTATTCGCTCCACGTCGTCGCCGCGATCGTGCGCAGCTCGCCGCGCGCGAGCGCCGGCTTCAGCAGGTTCGCGGCGTCGTTCTGGCCCGCCTGCCCGCCCGCGCCGATGATCGTGTGCGCTTCGTCGATGAAGAGAATGATCGGATGCGCGCTCTTCTTCACCTCGTCGATCACGCTCTTCAGGCGGTTCTCGAACTCGCCCTTTACGCTCGCGCCCGCCTGCAGGAGGCCCATGTCGAGCACGTGCAGCGCGACGCCGCGAAGCGGCGGCGGAACGTCGTCGGCCGCGATCCGCAGCGCGAGTCCTTCGACAATGGCGGTCTTGCCGACGCCCGCCTCGCCCGTCATGATCGGATTGTTCTGCCGGCGGCGCATCAGGATGTCGATCGCCTGACGGATCTCCGCGTCGCGGCCGATCACGGGATCTATCTTGCCTTCGCGCGCGCGATGCGTGAGGTTCGTCGTGTATGTGTCGAGCGCCGGCGTCTTCGACGGGCCGCGCGGCGCGCCGCCCGCCGCCGCGGCGCCGTCCGGCACGGCGGCGTCGCTCTCCGCCTGCCGCGGCTCGGCTTCGGCCGAGCCTGCGGTGATCTCGTCGAACTTATGCTTCAGATCGTCGACGCGCACGCGCGTGAACTGCGACGACATCCGCTGCGCGAACTGCGCGAGATCGGGCCCCGTCAGCAACGCAAGCAGCAGATGGCCCGAACGAATCCGGCCGATCTGCGAATCAAGCGACGCGATAAGCCACGCCTGCTCGAACAACTCGGTCAGATGCACCGAGAACACCGGCGTACGCGTGTTGCCCGTCTTCAATCCTTCGAGCTCGCGCTCGAGGTCCGCGCGCAGCGCGTGCGGATCGACACCGCTCGCACGCAGCACGAGCGGCACGTCGCCGGTCGACTCGTCGAGCAGCGCGAGGAACAGATGCTCGAGATCCACTTCATAGTGACCGCGCGCGAAACAGTGGCTGGCGGCGCGCTCGGCAGCCTTCCGGCACACCGGATTCAGTTTCGCGATCAGGGTCTTCAGGGGCGTGCTCATCGGTTACGGTCCACTCAGGTTCGATCGTTGTTATCAATGAATGACATGCAGTTCGTAGCGCGCGTCCGCGCGGTCGCGCTCGGCTTCGCGCGTGCAGAGGAACGCATCCCAGCCGAGCCGCGCGCCGCTGCCGAGGATGCTCGCGCCGACTTCGGCACGGCGCAGCACGAGCGACACTTCGTATTCGAGCGTGACGCCGGCGAGCAGCGTCAACATCCGCTCGAGCGCGACCGCACGCTCCTCGCCGGGCAAAAACGCCTCGTAGTCGCGCTTCGACAGCGGCCCGACGACGAGCCGCGCGCGCATGTCGCGCTGCCACACGCGTTCGCCGACGAGCGCCGTCGCGCCGAGCGTCACGTTCACGTCGCCGAGCACGCTCAGTTGATCGGGCGGCACGTCGTACCACTTGCCGACGAACTGCTCGATGCGGATCGGCACGCGGAAATACTCGGACAGCGTGCGCTGCAAATAGGCGGCCGACACCGGCCGGTGCCGCGCGGCGAGCGCATAGCCCGCGATCGCTTCGTCGAGCAGCGCGCCGCGGCCTTCCTGCACGGTCGAGCGCGCGTCGTCGTTCGCGACGCCCGCGAGCGCGAGCAACAGCGGCAGATAGCGCTCGTCGCGGTCGAGCTCGTAATGCAGCGGCAGCCGATACTTCTTCCACGCCGCGTAGAACAGCGCGGTCGCGCGGTTCGAGAATACGTCGAAGAACGCGCGCGCCGCGTGATCGCGCTTCAGGTGCTCGCGCGCGATGATCTGCTCGGTGTAATGGAGCGGCAACGCGCCCTGGCCGCCCAGCAGGCCGAAGAACGCGGGTGTCAGCTCGACGCGCGACAGCGCGCCCGCGTCGACCGCCGCGTTGCGCTGCGGCGCGTCCTTCAGCGCGTCGCCCGCTTCGCCGTACGACTGCGCGCGCTCGATTTCGCTCGGCGGAAAACCGAGCGACAACGTGTTTCTGAAGCCGATCCGCCGCGCGACGATCTCGCCCGGCCGGCTCGCTGCATAGCGTTGCGGATGGCGCTTCGCGAACCAGGTCTCGAGCAGCCGCACCGCCTGAAAGAACTCGAAGCGATGCGGCTCGTCGAGCAGCCGCTCGACTACGCCAGGATCGATTCGCCGCTGCGCGGTTTGCATCGCATGATCTCCTCGCCGGTGCGCTTCGACACGACGATCAGTTGAACAAAGCTGTTGAGGTGCACGTAAAGCCCGAAGAACGCGTCGATCATCCGCACGAACGTCGCGAGGCTCGAGCCGACGAAATGCTCGTCGTCGATCGTGAGCCGGATCTCGACGCCGCGCACGAACGTCGCGAACGGCTTGCCGGGCAGCCACTGCACGGCGCCCTTCTGCTCGATGCCGACGATCCCGTCGATGTGACGCGTCGACACCGCGGACCGTCTCAGATCGTACAGCACGAGCACTTCCTTCAGCGCGGTGAGCCCTTCTTCGGCGAGCGACACGTGATTGAGCGCGAGGTGCGACACGAGCCGCCAGTGCGCGGCGCGGCCGCGCTCGAAGCGCGCGCTCGGCGTCGGCCGGCGCAGCAGCGCGATCGGGCCGGATTGAGCGTCGCCTTCGATGAAGAGATCGCCGCCGTCGAGCCCCGTCGCGAGCGCGGCCGGCAGATCGCGATTCGTGCAGGTGAGATCGAGGCTCAACGTGTCGGTCTGCGACGCGCCCGCCTCGAAGTCGATGTCGACGACCGAAATCTCGGTCTCGTAGCCGGGGCTCTTGCGCGCGACGTCGTCGTCGCAACGCGCGAACCAATAGTGGCCGACCTGCCCTTCCTCGCCGTGATGCAGCGAATAGAACGGCCGGAATTCGATGACCGCCTCCCGATCGGCGCGCTGCCGCACGAGATGCACGGAATCGATCGAATACACCTCGTACGCGAACGCGCGGCGTGCGTCGGCGATCACCGGATACGACACCGCCTGGTGGCTGATCCGGATCGGCTCGCCGTGCTGCCGGAACAGGTTGACGACCGGCGTGCAGAACAGGCGAAAGTGGCTCGCGGTCAGCAGATCGAGCAGCCGCGCGACGTGCGAATCGCTGCGCACGTCGCGCAGGACGACGTGCAGCGTCAATTGCCGGCAATGGCCCGCGCGGCGCGTCAGCGCGGCCAGATCGAAGTCGACGAAGTTGAACTTGTCCGGGAATGCGAAGTATTCGGTCAGCAGCCGGTACGCCGGGTGCGAACGGGCCGGGTAGTCGATCAGCGCATCGGCGTCGTCGAAGCCCGCGTGCTCGAACGGCGCCTTGCCGAGCGCGATCCAGCGGCCGCTGCGATCGGGCTCGACGTAGAACGCGAGCGCGTGCGCGAACAGGCAATCGGCCAGCGCGGCGACGAACGACTGCTCGCCGTGCAGATGCGCGCGCAGCTTGCCGAGCTTCAGCGAGGCGAGATCGAGCTGCGGCGACGTCGATTCAAATGTGATCGAGATTACGCCCGTCGCGTTGCCGGGCAGCGCGGCCGAGCTCGGCGCCGCGGCGATCGAGCCGTAGCGCGCGTCGGCGAGCCGGACCGGCGCGAGCGTCACGTCGTACGCGGTGCGGAAACGGCACTGCACGCCGCGGATCGCGCGGCTCTTCAACTCGGTGCCGCGTTCGACGACCTGCGGTTCGGTCAATCGAGCGAACGACTCCGGCGCGCCGAACTGCGCGATCGAGCACGACGGAAACGGCCGCAAATAATGTGGATAGAGAACTTCGACGAGCGCTTCGGTGAATTCGGGATACTCATCGTCGAGCTTCTTGTTGATCCGCGCACCGAGGAGCGCGAACGATTCGATCATCCGCTCGACATGCGGATCCTCGCAATGCTCGCCCGTCTGCGACAGACGCGCGGCGATCTTCGGGTACCGGTTCGCGAATTCGAGCGAATAGCGCCGCAGAAACGACAGCTCGCGTTCGTAATACGGCAGCAACTCTTCCATCGACGATCCCCGAAACCTGATGCTCTCGTGCCGGGCTTCTCGTTGCCGCGCGGCGCCCGGCGGCTCACGCGATACGGCTCAAACCTTGGCGGCGCGCGCGCGCGTCACCGAATATTGCAACGTCGACGGCTGCAGCATCGCATCGAAGGTCACCGGCTCCTCGGCCGGATGCACGACAAGCAGCGCCTGGATCGCGAAGTAGAGCGCGTTCGTCGACTGCTCGTTCAGTTCGAACGCCACCGTCACCTGCTGCAGCCGCGGCTCATGCCGCGCGATCGCCTGCTGAATCGACTTGCAGATAAACGTGCGGTCGTAGTGGCTCGCGAGGCTCAGGCCGGCGAAATCGTTCAGCCCGTAAGTCAGCACCGAGCGCTGGCACTCCGGCAGCGCGGCGAGATCTTCGTCCGTCAGCGCGATGCGCGTGTTCAGGATCGCCTCGACGTCGCGCGCGACCGTGTTCTTCAGTTCTTCCAGCGACAATTGCCGCATTGCGGCGGGTGCCGGCACATGCGGTTCGTCGTCGAACAGCTTGTCGAGGAAGCTCGGTTCGAAGCGTTTCATCGGGCTCCACGCAAAACGGGAACGGGGCACGCGCCGTGCCCCGTTCCCGCGTCGAACTTAGACCGCGTAGGTCTTGTCGTTCTTCGTAAGGCTCCAGGCGCCCTGCGTGTTGCCGCCCTGGTTGCCGCCGATCTTCTGCTGCGTCTGCTTCCACTGGACCGCGGCATACTTCAGCGCGAATTGCTCGAGGGGCAGGCCTTCCTTCTGCACGCTCGGCGTCACGCTCGCGACGATCACGTACTTCAGCTTGATCTCGAGATATTTGACGCGCTGGCCGTCACCGTCCGAACGCATGAAATCGATCGTCACTTCGTCGAACGTCGTGCCGCCCGACGCGTGCTGGTACAGCAGCGGGCTCGCCATATCGATTTCTTTCGTGAACACCATGTCGCCGTGCTCGCAACGCTCCGACGTATGGCCGCCCGAGGTCGACGCGGTCGCCGAACGCGGCTGGATGATCGAATGGTCCCAGGATTTCAGCTCGATCCAACCATCATGGTCCTTGTCCGCGGACTCGCCCTTGACGGCAGGATTACCGAACTTCAAGTACATGTCTAACATGGCCTACGACTCCCCAAAGAGGTGGTTTTAACGTCCTACCCGGGCGGCCCGCCCGGGCGATCTCAACTCGCTTATGAATTTGCCGGTTTGGGCAGATCAGCGACAAGGCGCAGAGAAATCGACAGCTCATCGAGCTGGAAGTGCGGGCGCAGGAACGCGACCGAACGATACGCACCCGGCTTGCCGGGAATCTCTGACACTTGTACGGAGGCTTCGCGCAGCGGGAACTGCGCTTTCTGTTCCTGAGTCGCGTTGTCGTCCAGCAACACGTACTGCGAAATCCAGCGATTGAGGAACGTTTCGACGTTCTGCGCGGACGCGAAACTGCCGATCTTGTCGCGCATCATCGCCTTCAGGTAATGCGCGATGCGCGATACCGAGAAGATGTACTGCAACTGCGCGGACAGGACGGCGTTCGCATTGGCGCTGTCGGTGCTGTATTTCTTCGGTTTCTGCACCGACTGCGCGGCGAAAAACGCGGCGTAGTCTGAATTCTTGCAATGCACGAGCGGGATGAAGCCGAGGTCGCTCAGCTCCTTCTCGCGGCGATCGGTGATCGCGATCTCGGTCGGGCACTTGAGCGCGATTTCGCCGTCGTCGGTCTTGAACGTGTGGGTCGGCAGATCCTCGACGAGGCCGCCGCCTTCGACGCCGCGGATCGCCGCGCACCAGCCGAAATCGTCGAACGCGGCCGTCAGACGCGCGGCGAACGCCCACGACGCGTTGCACCACAGGTATTTATTGTGATCGGTGCCGTCGACGTCCTCGACGAAGTTGAAGTTCTCCGCGATCGCGCCGTCCTTCGGATTGAACGGCAGGCGGCCGAGGAAGCGCGGCAGCGTGAGGCCGACGTAGCGCGAATCTTCGGAATCGCGGAACGACTTCCACTTCGCGTATTCGACGGTGTCGAACACCTTGCCGAGGTCGCGCGGCTTGCCGAGATCCGCGAACGACTCGAGGCCGAGCAGCTCGGGCGCGGCCGATGCGACGAACGGCGCGTGCGCGGCCGCCGCGACGTGCGACATCTGCTCGATGAAGTACAGGTCCTCCGGCTGGCGCGAGATCTCGTAATCACCGACCAGCACGCCGAACGGCGAGCCGCCGAACGTGCCGAATTCTTCTTCGTACACCTTCTTGAAGAGCGCGCTCTGGTCGAACTCGGACGCGTTCTTGAAATCGCGCACGAGATCGCGCTTCGGCGCGTGCAGCGCCTTGATCTTGATCGTCGATCCGGTGTTGCTTTCCTTCACCAGGTAGTCGAGCCCGCGCCACGTGCTCTCGAGACGCTGGAACTCGGCCGCGTGCATCACGGCCGAGAGCTGCGACGAGATCAGGCGATCGAGCTCCGCGACGCGCGCGTCGATCGTCGCCGACAGGTTGTCCGACACGACCACCGTGCCGTCGAGCACCTGATTGACGAGTTCGCCGATCAGATCCTTCGCGCGCGCATGCTCGGATTCGGATTTCGCGACCTTGCTCTTCTCGACGATGTCGTCGAGCAGCGAGGATTCCGTGCCGGCCTGAGCGCCGGTCGATTGGGCCGCAGCCGTTTGCTGGTTCATTTCGCCACCCCGTTACTCATTCGCCCTGCTTGTCGCCGCCGTCGGCGCTTTTCTTCAGCGCGTCCAACTGCTGCGTGTTCGACAGCACTTCGCTCAGCAGGTCTTCGAGCTTGTCGTTGCCGGCCAGTTTGTTGCGCAGATCGGCGAGCTTCGAGCGCGCCTCGAGCAGACGCCTGAGCGGCTCGACCTGCTCGACGACTTCGTCCGGATTGAAATCGTTGATCGAACGGAACTTCAGATCGACCGCGAACTTGCCGCCCGCTTCGCTCAGGCGGTTCTCCACCTGGAACGCGGCGCGCGGCTCGATCGCCTTCATCACGTCGTCGAAGTTGTCGCGATCGATGTTGACGAACTTGCGGTCGCGCAGCTTCGACTGCTCGACTTCCGACTGCCCGGCCAGATCGCCGACGACCCCGACGACGAACGGCAGTTCCTTGATCTCGATCGCGTCGCCCCGTTCGACCTCGTACGTCAGTTGGACGCGGGGCGGCCGCACTTTCTGCAAGCGCTTTTGAATGCTTTCTTTCTTCGCCATCGACGGCTCCCGATTAGTGTGTGGATCGCGCGCGGCTTAACGCAGCGCGCTGAACGGATCGCCGCCTGACGCCTTCGCGGGTGCCGGCGCGGGTGCCGGCGTCACAGGCGCGGCGGGGGCAACCGGCGCCGCAGGGGCGGCCGCCGTGCTGTTTTCGGCGGGCGCGGCCTCGTGCACGGGCGGCTTCGCGCGACGCACGATGCGGCGCTTCTTCACGACGGGCTTCGTCTGCTGCTCGGGCGGGAACAGCGCGGCTTCGCCGAGCGTGTCGCGCAGCTGCTTCGCGAGCGCCTGCGCATCCGACTTCGCGTCGCCCGCGAGCGACGAATCCTGACGCAGCTCGCCGAGCGATTCGGTCGCGATGCGCAGGCCCGCGACGGCAAGCACGCTCTTCGCCTGACGGTCGGTCTTGTCGCGCTGCAGCGCCTCCTGAGCGGCGACGATCGCCTGACCGTAGTGGCCCTGCTGAAACTGGATCTGCGCGATTCGCGACCACGGCTCTTCGCGTGTCGGATCGGATTTCGCAAGTTGCTGATAAAGGCCGATCGCGCGGTCCTGATCGCCTGCCTTCGCCACCGCGTCGGCGTCGGCCAACGACTTGTTGAATGCTTCGGACGTGGGCGGAGTCGGCTGCGATGCGCAACCGGCGATGATGCCGCAGGCCAACACTACCCCAGAAAGTTTTGCGAAGAGACGGTCTTTCATCGTTTATTTCCCCGGCGCGGGCGTTTTAAATCGTTGAGAATTCGTGATTTTGCTTTGCTACAAGCGCGCGGGTATAGTACCGATCAATTTTTCATAATTCAATCTTCGCGTGAAGAGCGGCCGTTTTAAAAGCAGCGCAGCGCGCCGCCCGACGCGGCCGCGCACGCCCGGGGAATCACGCGTGTACCGCTCCCAATGCAATTATTGCCGCAAAGGAATTTGATTTCGCCCAATTTGTGGAAATTTTTTCCGAATACAACGATACGGACGGCGATCTGTTCAGCAATTGAAGACGCAGACGTTTTTGTGCGGCCAAATCGGCCAAGCAACTGATAGTTTTGACAGGGAGCAAAGGGCGCCGCGCCCGGAAAATCGATGAATCCGCATGTGACTCGTTACGCGCTGCCGCTTGCCGCCTGCATCCTGCTCGGCGGCTGCGCGGCCGCCGTGCCGCTCCTCGGCTCGGCGGGCAGCGCCGCGCTGCAGATGGTGGGCGTCGGCAAGCCCGACGTGCCCGATTCGCAGAAGCCGCCGCGCAACGTCGGCCTGACGCTCTACGCCGCGCCGAACCTCAACGCCGCGAACGACAATCGCCCGCTCGCGCTCGTCGTGCGTCTCTACGCGCTGAAGGATCCGACGTCGTTCCAGCAAGCGCCGTTCGACAGCTTCACCGATCCGGCCAAGGAAAAGACCGCGCTCGGCAACGATCTCCTGAGCGTGCGCGAGATTACGCTGATTCCGGGACAGCGCTACAACGCGACCGAAAAGGTATCGCGCGAAGCGCAGGCATTCGGCATCGTCGCGCTTTTTCGCGACCCGGCGCTGCAGCGCTGGAAGCTGACGTTCGATCCTGCGAAGTCCGAGAAATCCGGCATAATCATCGGCCTGCACAACTGCGCGATGACTGTGACGGACGGCACCGTCCTTCCTTCGCAACAGGGCATGCCGACGGAGCGGCTCGATTTGCTCTCGTCGGTGAACTGCGGATGAAATTCGAGATGACATTTAAAAGTCATTTAACAAGGATTAACGATTCGCTTGCCAATCGCGACGCGAATAAACCGACCAACGGCCTAATCACATTTAAGCGGATTTAACATGAGTTATTCGGCCAAGGTGCTCTGGGGAGAAGGCCTCTTTCTGAGGCCGCAGCACTTTCAGCGGCAGGACGCGTATCACGAAGCGCGCCTCTTCGAATCGATTCAGACGATCCAGCCGTACAACTGGGGCGTGCGTTCGGTGCGGTTCGATCGCGATGCGCTCGGCAGCAACGTGTTGCGCGCAAGCGAACTGTCGCTCGTGTTCCCGGACGGCGCGCTCTACTCCGCGCCGCAGGCCGACGAACTGCCGCCGCCCATCGCGCTCGACACGCTGCCCGACGGCATCAACGAATTCACGTTCTACCTCGCGCTGCATCCGCTGCGCGAGACGGGCTCGAACTACGCGGAAAACCGCGACGGGGGCTTCGTGTCGCGCTTCGTCAGCGAGCAGGCGAGCGTCGCCGACCACTTCACCGACGCCGCCGACGCCGACATCACGTTCCTGAAGACCAACGTCAAGCTGATCGCGCACAGCGAGCCGCGCGATCAGTTGCTGTCGATCCCGCTCGTGCGCGTGCGCCGCACCGCGACGTCCGGCTTCGAGATCGACGACAGCTTCGTGCCGCCGTGCCTCGCAATCGAGGCGTCGCCGATCCTGCATCAGCGCCTGCGCCAGCTGATCGACGCGCTGCAGGCGAAGGTGAACGCGCTGTACGGCTTCCATCGCGAGCCGACGAAGAACATCATCGAATTCCGCTCGGGCGACATCGCATCGTTCTGGCTGCTGCACACGGCGAGCGCCGCGTTCGCCGCGCTCGCGCACCTGCACCAGCATTCGGCGCTGCATCCGGAGCGGCTGTTCCAGGAACTGCTGCGCCTCGCCGGCCAGCTGATGACATTCTCGAAGGGCCACGTGCTCGCCGATCTGCCCGCTTATCGGCATGACGATCCGGGCCCCGGCTTCGCGCGCCTCGACACGATCCTGCGCGACCTGCTCGAGACCGTGATCTCGACGCGCTACTTCGCGATCACGCTCGAGGAAGTGCGGCCGTCGTTCCATGTCGGACGGCTCGATTCCGGCAAGATCGACGACAAGACCGCGTTCTATCTCGCGGTGTCTGCCGACATGCCTTCCGTCGAGCTCGTCGAGGCCGTGCCCGCGCGCTTCAAAGTCGGCGCACCGGACGACGTCGACAAGCTCGTGCTGTCCGCGATGCCGGGCGTGCGGCTCGCATACACGCCGCAGGTGCCGCCCGCGATTCCCGTGCGCCCGGGCGCATGCTACTTCGCACTCGATGCGCGCAGCCCGCTCTATGAGCGGATGCTGCAGGCCCAGTCGGCGATGATCTACGCGCCGTCCGGAATCAACGATCTCAAATTCGAACTGATCGCCGTCACGTCATGAGTTACGCGCCTTCCCTTTTCGGCGACAACACGCCGCCCCCCGCGCCGCAAACGGCGTCGTCGACCGACGCCGGCTTCCAGGCGCGCTCGCTCGTCGATCTGCTGTACGACGGCTTCTTCATGCTGTTCCTGCTGAAGAACGGCCGCGAGCCGGGCGATGCATCGGAGTTCGGCACACGCATCCAGGAATTCTTGAGCGAGTTCGAGCGCGGCGCGAAGAAGCTCAACATCGCCGCCGAGGACGTCTATGCGGCGAAGTTCGCGTTTTGCGCGGCGATCGACGAATCGGTGCTGTCGTCGCAGTTCAAGATCCGCGCGGACTGGGAGCGCCGGCCGCTGCAGCTCGTGCTGTTCGGCGAGCAGCTCGCGGGCGAGAAGTTCTATCAGTATCTCGAAGAATGCCGCGCGCAAGGCGCAGCGCGGCTGCAGTCGCTCGAGGTGTTCCACATGTGCCTGTTGCTCGGCTTCCAGGGCAAGTATCTGCTCGAAGGGCCGGAGAAGCTCGCGTATCTGACCGCGCGGCTCGGCGACGAGATCGCGCACATGAAGGGTAAGCGCGCGCCGTTCGCGCCGCATTGGCCGCTGCCGGATCAGATCTCGCATCGGCTCAAGCGCGAGGTGCCGCTGTGGGCGATCGGGGCGGTGTTCGCGCTCGTCGGGCTGCTTGCTTACGCCGGGCTCAATACGTATCTGCGCAATAGCACCGTGAAGGCGTTGGCGCCTTATTCGCAGGTCATCAAGGTCGGGCCAGAGTCGGCTAATTTGACGATTTCGTTGCCTTGAGGGGAGCCCGGCTGAATGCCGGGCTTTTTATTTCGACCGATGCGATAGTCGCGGGGGGTTATCGATCTGGATGCACACACCGTTTGTGGCGAAAAATCACCAAGTCCATGTCGTGCGGGAGGGTGCTAACGATCCGGATAGTCTTCAAACTCCCATGCGCCAATTCGGCATAGCTTGGACGAGATCAAACCGATTCACATTCGGAAGTATCTGGACTGGCGAAAGGAGTCACCCGTTGCTGCCAACCGGGAGATCGCGTTGTTTTCGCACATCTTCAACAAGGCGAGGGAATGGGGTGCTACCGACCGCTCAAATCCTTGTGTCGGTGTTCGTAAGCACAGGGAATCGGGAAGAGATGGCTATATTGATGACGCCGCATACCGGAAGCTGTGGGAAAAGGCCGACGTGCCTCTACGCGAGGCAATGGACCTAGCCTATCTTACGGGCCAGCGGCCGGCCGACGTTTTGAAGCTGGACGAGCGCCACATCAGGGACGGCGTTTTGGAGGTTCGGCAGAACAAAACTCGTGCAAAGCTCAGGATCGAGATCGTCGGTCAACTTGCCTCGGCGATCAATCGCATCGCATCGCGGAAGTCTGGGCTAAAATTGCACTCGACCAAGCTCATCGTCGATGAGTCGGGAAACCCGCTTGCTCGAAACTCGCCTATTACCTCTCGCCAAGGCCGCGTGCCTCGATTGCGCCGCCCTGTCGCTGGAGGCGAACTCACATCCGCCGCATCCCCTGGCAACTTCTCCGTTTCCTGCATGAACGTCCTCCCGTCATCGCAATGGGAGAATCGTCGGCCATCAGCGACGTTCGCTCAATAACGGGGATTCTCGGGCGGATACTTCGCAACGGCCTGTGGTATGAAGTCAGCCGCAAGTTCGTCGATGAGATTGGCACATACTTCAAGCGGCTCGACGCCGAGCCGGCGAAGATGCCCGTTTATCAACATGCCAACGAGGGGCTATACAACGAGAGCGTCGTGAAGGAGAACGCCGGATTCGAGCTGCTCGACAAGAAAAACATCTCGTTCGGCAACGGCTACGACAAGATCGAGTTTTGCGACCTCGTGCGCGACGGGCGTGATCTCATCCACGTGAAGCTCTACCGGAGCTCGGCCACGCTCAGCCACCTCTTCGCACAGGGGAGCGTGTCCGCCGAGACCTTCATGCGCCACGAGGACTTCCGGGTCAAGCTTAACGAGAAGCTCCCCGCCGGCATGAAGCTTGATGACCCTCTCCAGCGTCCGAAGGCCGAGAACCGCCAGCGAGGCGTACCCGCTTGACGTGCGCCATATACGGACAACGGCGTCAGGTAACGGGCAACGCTCCGGCAACCACCTTCTCGACCGAGTGCGGCAAACCTTGGAACAAGGACTCGCGGAAGAAGCTTTTCACGGATGCAGTCAGAGCCGCTCAGCTTCCCGCTTCTGTCCACGGCACATTGGCGCGGTGGACGATGGGCCAGATCAGCGCCTTCTCCGGGTTGAGTTTGGGATAGTGGTTAGCCATCCGTCGACTCTAGTTCCGTTGCCGGCCCGCTGTAGGTCAGCGCAATATTTTCCTGTACCGGCTGCGACAGTACGCGGCTAAGCAACTGATCGGTTGCGACGCCTTCATAGCGAGTCGCCAGTGTGTTACGCAGTTTCAACAAACGAGCATTGGCGGTATCAACCAGCGAACCGAACGTGGCCGCCCGGACGCGACCATATTCCGGGTTGCCGAACTTCATCTCACGCTCGACTCCCGCCGCAATTTTCTGCCCGACGACCCATGCGCAGATGTAGGGCGCGCCGGACATGGCGCCCGACTGCGAGATATCCTGCACGTAGCCGCCCGCCTGATTGATATCCTTGCGAGTAAGCTGGAAGCCGCCTTTCTTCAACTCAATGACCAAAATCCGCTCCATTCGCGTGATCGTTGCGTCGGCAGGGTCAAAGCACTCGATACCCGTCATCTGCCATGTGGCCTGTTCCGGCAGCACCACGATGTCCGGACGGTTCCGATCGTTGATAAAGTGCGCCTGACTGCCTTTGAACAGCTCGCTGGCTACTGTCTTCAGCGTGGCGTTCGAACAGTATTCCTCCGACTCAAACTCCGGGCCGAACAGCCAGCGCGAGCGCAGGATCAATGGATGCAGTGTGTGTAGTTCATCGGTGGCAGGATCGCTCGCCAGACGTTGGATGGTTTCGATCACGCCTATACGGCTATCGATTTCATCAAGCACGCGCAAGGCATCCTTGACTGACCATTCGGCCAGAAGCCGGTCCAGACCATCAAGGTCATCCGCCTGCAACGTTGAAAGTTTTTGCAGCAATGCCGTACCGCTCTTTGACTTCTCAAGATGAATGACTGCCTTGACCGCTGTGGCGAGGAATTCCGGCGATACGGTCGGATGCGCCTGCGCCACTGCCTTCGTGAACTCGGCCACCTCCAGCCGCGCCCCCTGCCCCAGCCCCGCCAGCTCAGTCCGGTTCTGCGTCAGTGCATCCTCCGACGTCGCATCAACAATCTCTTCGGCGAGCCCCTGCGCGACCTTGCCGATATGCTCGGCGGTGGCGCGATATAACTCGCGTACGGCGTCGGTGGATCGAAATGCGGTCCAGTCCTGCTCCACGTCTGCTTCGTACCCTTCCGTATCGACGATCACCTTGTAGCGGCGGGCAAACCGGGTACGCCCATCGAATGTCGCCTGTCCCACCGACCATGATGGAGTACCCACGAGCCGTCGCTGCACCCAGAATGCAATACCCTGATGCAGCGAAGAATGATTGAGCCGCGTCGAGTCGATCACAATGATCGTGGCACGGTGGTCATTACCAAGATCAAGCGTTTCCTCGCTTACACGACCTTCGATCTCAGCGAAGGAACGCTGCACGCCATTGACCCGGATTTCGAACTCTGGATCATGGACAAAACGTGCCGCCAGCACCGTCAGGATTTCCTCGGCGTCAGGCAATTTACGGGTCACCCGTACAGCCAGCCGCGTACCACTACCCTTTCGACGGCCCGGGATTTCGCTACGAAGCACAAAAGGACTGGGACCTGATTCTGTGCCGACAATGAAACTCGCCAGATCACCGTCGCGCCAAGTTTGGACTTCGTACTCGTCTGCGAAACACAGCAGCCCATGCCGACCGACGCCGTTGCGTCCGTAAGCCCGGCGTGGGCGTGCAGTGCGCCCCGCCGGAAACTCGACATTCGGACCCTGATGCTTCTCACGGTTATAGCGCAGCGTCATCCAGCGTTTCTTGAACTGCGCGGGCGTCATGCCATGACCATTGTCCGTGACGGTCAACGTTTCACCGATCGCTGCGGGCAAAATCAGATCCACCTTCGTTGCACCTGCATCCCATGCATTCGCCACGAGTTCGGTCAGCGCCACCTGCGGGACGTGTGCCACCTGACCCAACTCGCGCAGCAGGTAATCATCCTCAAACAGTGCAGCCTGGGACGGTATATCTGGCATCGGCGGATTCCTCGGTGAGCGCATCAGGTCGGGCGGGTTGTCCGGCAGACCAAGCTTGAATCGATTGGTCGATCGGAATGCTACGCGCGGTTGTCATTGTAGGCAGGTTCTACCATCCCATCGAAATCGCTACGAGGGAACGGGTTACCACCAGAACGATGGAGGCGTCGCGCCGGCTGTAGACTTCCGGTCGCCCATCGGCGTCCACTTGATGAGTGAGGTTGCTGTAGCTTCCAGGCCAGGGCTTCAGTTGGCCGCATTGGATTCGGATCGACAGACCGCAATGAATCCAGCGTCGCGACAGCAATCGTCACGCATTAATACACCCAGTGCTCGTGCCGTACTGGCAATCGGTTCACCTCGTCGCGAATCTGCCGCCACTGCGGCATGAACCGATCCATCAACGACTGGAACCGCGCGTTATGGGTCGGCTCGATCAGGTGCAGCAGTTCATGCAGGAGGATGTATTCCAGACAATCTGATGGCTTGCGAGCCAAGTCCGTATTCAGGCGGATGTTGCCCGACACCGGATTGCAGCTTCCCCACTGCGTTTTCATGTGCTGCACGAGGACGCGGTGGGCTTTTACGCCCAGAAGCGGCTCCCATTTTTTCAGCAACGCGGGCACGGCAGCACGAAGCTGGTCCCGGTACCAGGCGTCAAGCAATTCGCAGCGACGGCTCGCGTCACTGCCGGGGCGTATGCTGAGTTCGAGCGTGGAATGCTTCAGCCGCACGGCGGGTGCCGAGTCTGCCTCTACGATGCGCAACAGGTAACGCTTACCCCAAACGTAGTGACTCTCCCGGTCCAAATATTCACGGGACGTCTCCCTTTCCTGCGAAAGCAGTTTGCGCTGCTGTCGCCTGATCCAGTCCAGCCGGGTGATCGCATACACGCGGATGATGTCGGGCGTCATGTGCAGGGGCGCAGAAATCCGCACACGACCGTCTGGCGGATACACGCTCAGATGGACATGCTTGATTTCCTTCCTGATCACATCGACCTGAAGATCGCCCAGGTCGATGCTATTACGCAACTCCACGATCAATACTCCTGCTTCTGCGCTTCGATGACCCGGAAAATAGCCTCGACTTCCAAATCGTCCTTCAGAATCTCCCACAGCGCTTGCTTGATGATGTTCTCGCGCGGCAGCACACCACGCCAGCCATCTGGGCGCACGCGCTTCACGGCCGCATCGAGTTCGAGCGACAACACCAGCGCCTGCTCCGGCGTGCGGCGATTGGCAATTATGAGGTTATTGAACAACGCGCGCTTGCCCCCCGTATCGAGCGCAATAGGCGTATCGTCCGACTTGCCTGCGTGCACCCGGGCCGCGAGGTCGGCCATCTGTTTCAGGTATTCCTCGTACTCGATGGCTTTTTCTTTGCGCTTTTTGATGATCTCATCGAGCAACGCCGACATCTTCGCGAAATATGCCGGATCGGTCAGGTGATCCTTGACGATCTTGCTGCGCACATTGTTCTCGATGGCCTCGGCGACCGACTGCCGGTCCTTCATACTGCCCAGTTTCTTCGCGATCGCATCGGCGATGCCGGTCTTCACGATCAGGTCGAGCAAACCGACGTTCTCAAACTCGGAAATCTTGCGCGGTTCGCTGGCCGCGATGTACGTGTCGATCAGGTGGCGCATGTCGGCTTCGTACGGCTTGAGATCAAGCGTCTCGCCGCTCGCCAGGCGAATCAACTCGCGCAGCTTCACATACTGGTCCAGGTCCTGGCGGATGATGACTTGTTGCAAAGCGCTGTAGCCTGCCTCATCCAGTTCATCAGCAATGAGCGCATAGGCACGGAGCAAGCCGACCACGCCTGTGTAGAAGGCGACACGCAGCGGCTCGCGGGCCTTGAGGTCGTCGCCAATCTCGGTATTGCCGCAAAAATAATGGATGTGTTCCAGCTCGCCCTTGGGCGGCTCAACCTTCTCCACCAGCAGCGCCAGCGCTTCCAGCGCCGCATCCAGACGCTCCTTACCCTTCTGGACCCTGCTCTCGAGCAGGATTTCGGGATCTGCACCACCTGCACTGTGGTCCAGCTCAGACGCATATACCGCGATGGCGTTTTCGACCTTCTTGAACAGGTCCTTGTAATCGACGATGTAGCCGAAATCCTTGTCAGCGGTATCCAGCCGGTTCGTACGGCAGATGGCCTGGAACAGTCCATGATCCTGCATGGACTTGTCGATATACAGATACGTGCAGGGCGGTGAATCGAACCCGGTCAGCAGCTTGTCCACGACGATCAGCAGCTTCATGCCGGCCGGCTCGTTGATGAACCGGGCCTTGGCCTGCTCCTCATACGTCTCGGTCTTCGACATGCCCGCCTTCGGCTGGACGTCCTTCAGCAGTTCGGTGTAGGTGTTGTAGATGAACTGTTTGTCGGTCTCGGTATTCGCGCCGGTTTCTTCCAGCGTCACGTCCTTGGCCAGCGGGTTGTACGACGTGACGACCGCGCACTTGCCCTTGAACGGTGTCTTCTGGAATAGTGTGAAATACTTGCATGCCTCGTAGATGCTGGAAGCCACCAGCATGGCATTGCCGCGTTCGCTGGAGAGTCGGGGCTTGATGCTGAAATCGAAGATGATGTCCTCGACCACGCGATCCATGCGGGCGCGCGAACTGAGCACCTGCTGCATCGTGCCCCACTGCTTTTTCAGTTCGTTTTTCTGCCAGTCGTTCAGCGGCTTGGTCCTCGATTCGAACCATTTGTCGATCTTGTCCTGGGAGCCGAGCTGCTGATCAATGTCGCGCGCCTCGTAGACGAGATCAAGTACGACCCCATCTTCCACTGCCTCGCTGAACTTGTAGGTATGAATGTAGCTGCCGAACACCTCGAGGCTGGTCGCGGCGTCGCGCTTGAGCAGCGGTGTGCCAGTGAAACCGATGAATACGGCCGATGGCATCATCGCCTTCATCACACGGTTCAGACGCCCGCCTTGCGTGCGGTGGCATTCATCGACGAACACGAAAAGATCACCCGCGGCACTGCCGGGCTGTGACTCGAGTTCCTTGATGAAGGCATCGAAGTCGCCATCACCGAGTCCCTTACCCGCACCGAACTTGTGCACGAGCGAGCACAGCAGGCGCGGTGTCGGCTGACCTAACCGCGTCATCAGGTCACGGCCGCTGCTGGTGCGGTGAATCGTCTCTCCACTGTCCTCGAACACGCGCTTGATCTGCTTATCGAGTTCATCGCGATCAGTAATGACGACGACACGGGCGTGAGGATTGTTTTCCAGAACCCATCGAGCCAGCAGCACCATCAGGATGCTCTTGCCCGCGCCCTGGGTATGCCAGATGATCCCGCCCTGGCGTCTGCGCACGTGTTCCTGCGCGGCCTTGATACCGAAATACTGGTGCACGCGCGGTAGCTTCTTGACGCCGCCATCGAACAGGACGAAGTCGTGCATCAGCTCGATGAGCCGGGCCTTGCTGCACATCCCGAGCAGATACTTGTCGAGCTTGTAACCGCTGTTATCCGCCTCGTCTTCTTTCCACTGGAGGAAGAATTTTTCCGGCGTGCCGGTCGTGCCGTATTGCAGCCCTTCGGAATCATTGCCAGCGAAGACGAACTGCACGGTACTAAAGAACCATGCATTGAACTCGGGCTTCTGGTTGGACAGGTTCTGCCGGATGCCATTGCCGATGCTGACACGGCTGTTTTTCAGTTCCAGCACACCGACGGCGATCCCGTTCACATAGAGCACGATGTCCGGGCGACGCTCGTATCCGCCCTTCAGGGTGACTTCCTCGGCAATCGCGAAATGATTGCGCGTTGGCTGCGACCAGTTGATGAGCCACACAGTCTGTGCGACCTTGTCGCCTTCGACCTTGACGGGAATGCCGTAGCGAAGAAGTTGATAGACGGCTTCGTTGTTGGCGTTTAGGTCGCGCTGCGGGTGGTTGGCTTCGGTCTTGAGCCGATAGATGGCCTGACTGATCTGGGCAGGGCGATAACCGGCATTGGTCAGATATGCAGTCAGCAATGCTTCTTCGACATTGCTGTTGTCGACGCGATCGGTCCAGTCGTCCAGATAGTCGTACTTCAACTGCCCGGTGAACAGCTTGATGACGCGGTTCTGCGTGGCTTTTTCTGACTTACCGATCTCATCGGTCATGTGGATCCCCTATACCAGTCTTGTCTTGCCCGTGAGCAGTTCCTGCATCATGCCCTGCTTCAGCAGACGGGTCTTGTCGCGTCGCGCTTCCAGCGTGGCCAGTTCGGCGTCCATGTCGGAGAGCACTTCGGCGATCGCAGCTTGCTCAGCAATGAACGGTAACGCGATCTCAGCACTCGCTATGTGACTACGGTTCGTGGAAAGCACCTTCGTCCCAGCAGCCAAACTGCGCAGATGCGCGCCGAATGCCGGAATGAATTGAAGGTATGCCTTAAATCCATCAGCAAGAATTCTTTTGTCGAAACGCACAGCGATGGTGTGCAGTCCCGCGACTACTTCTGTCCCTTCCGCACCGACAATCTCCACCGACTTGCCAACACCTGCCAAGTCTTCGGTAGCATCGACGAAAACAAGGTCACCACTAACCAGCCGTCCAAGGCGAACAGCTTTGTCCGCATCAAGGAACGGCATGATTGCCTTAGATGGATTTAGATAAACAGCCCCGGAAGTATGGATATCGCCATAGTGCAAATACTTGACGCTGCCATCGATGGATAATTCCGCGCGACTATACACGCCGTTCCGAATAAGCGTCGCATGATCACCTAGCCGTGTCACCGTCCACTCCCCCTCAAACCCCGGCAACCGCGTCTTGCCTGTGAGCAGTTGCTGCATGGCCGCCTGCTTGATGTCATGCTTCTTGGCGATCAGGGCGTCCAGGCTGGAGCGCAAGGCATCGACGTCGCTCAGGGCTGAGGCGATGGCGGATTGTTCCGCTGGAGGCGGTAGGACGACTTTTACGTCTGAAATAGGCCCCAGATTAATTTTCCGCGGAATCGCCGACGCCAAAGAGTGAAGCTCGACCTCTCTCTTAAAAGAGTGTGTCTTTGAGTATTGCTCGAAGTAGGCAGACGAGGCGCCGTGAATCTTCAAAAGCGCTAGGCTGACATAAAAGCTTGCATCAACGTCCCAGTTGATTAGCTTGCAATCACCGATGGAACCGATTCGCGTCATCAAGACATCCCCCCTCTCCATACGGAAAGAGCGCGTCAAGAACTTATGCTCATCAACTGTAATGAATTTTGTATCGTCAAAATTTCCGCTTGTGACATGCTCAACGCTGTAGAACGGAATGCCGACGGGCACGTATCTGGGCGTTTGATGAGTCCCGTCCTTTACGGTTGCGATGTCCCCAATACGGGTGACTATCCAATCGTCAGGAATATCGCCCACCTCGGTCTGCTTGTACTCCGGCTTCATCTCCACGTCACCCCCATCCGCAGCAGGTGGCCGTTTACCTTTTCCGACAGCGCAGCGACATCATCCAGCAGCCCAGGCAACGGACTTTCATAACGCAATGCCAGCTCACGCACGCGCTGGGTCAGGGACTGCGACACACGCTCGACCTCAGCTGAGACCGTGGCATACAGCGCAGCCAGCCACTTGTCATCGACCACCAGCGACTTGATTTCGGGCACCGTGAGTTTCGGATACTGCGCGTACGCCTTGGCATCCAGCTCAGCTTCCAGCTCACGCAGCGCTTTCTTCAGCTTCGCTTCCTTGTCGGCCAGCGCCTGCCACTGCTTCAGCACGGCCAGTTCGTCCGCCGCATCGGCATCGTCGCCGATCTCCCTTATGCGCTCCTTCACCGCCACCGCATTGATCTTTTCATATCCGGCAAACGCCTGATCCTCACCGCTATGCTCTTCTTCCAGCTCGGCAAGCGCGCTACTGGCCACCTCCAGGCAGGCGGTGGTTTCGTCGATGGCCTTCTGCTCGGCTGCAAAATATCGCGCCACGATGAGAGACTTCGGCAGCAGGTCGCACGTCCAGCCCCTGTCCTTTTCCTTACCCTTTTTGTCGGTCTCGATGATGCGATAGGTCTTGGCCACCCAGCCGTCGCTCGCCAGCAGGTAGGCATCGTCCTGCATCGTTTCCGCCCAATAATCCATCAGGTGCTGGTACACGTCGTAGGCGTCGATCAACGGCTTGCCTTCGTAGTGGCTCAGCAGTCCATCGGCCAGCTCCACGATCAACTGCTTCGGATGGAATCCGGGTTCCAGTGCTTTCAGCGTGTGCGCAGTGCGGGCGCGCCATTGCTCGAAGTGAGCCCCCATTTCATCGATGAAGGCCGCAAACTGCGGATGCTGAAGAATCGTCGACTTGATCGCCGCCTTATCCACTGCGAGATCGTAATAGCCAGGCGTTCTCCGCTTGAACAGGGTCTTTTTCAGTGCCGGACAGATCGCCCAATAGTCATCGAGCGCAGCCACGTCGGCGTCAGGAATGCCGCCATGCAGATGGCCCTTCAGGTCCTGAATATCTTCGGCCACGCTGCTGTCGATATAGCGCGGCAGGTTCAGGTTGAAATCGTTCTTCTCAATCTCGGCCACGCTCACCATGCGCGCATAGCGCGGATCGCTTTCATCCTGACGGTTGAACACGTCCACGATGCGGTGGATGTCCTGCTCGCGCAGGCGATTCTTCGGGCCGTCCTTGATGAAGCCCTGGCTCGCATCGATCATGAAGATGCCCTTGCGTGCCTGGGCGTCTTCCTTGTCGACGACGATGATGCACGCCGGAATGCCCGTGCCGTAGAACAGGTTAGCCGGCAAGCCGATGATGCCCTTGATGTATCCGTAGCGGATGAGGTTCCGGCGAATTTCGGCTTCCGCGTTACCGCGAAACAGCACGCCGTGCGGCAGGATGCACGCCCCCTTCCCGGTGGATTTCAGGCTGCGGACAATGTGCAGTAGGTAAGCGTAGTCGCCTTGCTTGGCCGGTGGCACGCCGAACGTATCGAATCGACCGTAGGGGTCGTTGATCGGGTCGAGGCCGGTGCTCCAGCGCTTGTCAGAGAACGGCGGATTGGCAACCACGAAATCGAACGTCTTGAGCCTGTCGCCATCCCTGAACTTCGGATCGGTCAGTGTATTACCTTGGCCGATCAGCGCCGTGGGATTGTCGTGCAGGATCATGTTCATGCGCGCGAGGCCACTGGTCGCGGAATCCTTTTCCTGACCGTACAGTGTGACTGACGTGGGCGCGGCGTCGCCGACCTTCAGCAGCAGTGAGCCCGAGCCGCACGTCGGATCGTACACGGTCGTCTCGCTGCTCGTTCGCGTGCTGCTGATGCCGATGATCTGCGCCATGATGCGGCTGACTTCGGCTGGCGTATAGAACTGGCCTTTGCTTTTGCCACTTTCGGTGGCGAAGTGGCGCATCAGGTATTCGTACGCGTCCCCGAGAATGTCATCACCGTCAGCGCGGTTCTTCGAGAAATCCAGATCGGGGTTCTCGAACACGGAGATCAGGTCGGTTAGACGTCTGACCATCTCCGCGCCAGTGCCGAGCTTGCCACTATCGTTGAAATCAGGCATGTCGGACAGCTTGTTGGCTGCCGCCAGCGGCCCGACGATTTTCTTGTTGATCTGGTCGCCAATGTCCGGCTTGCCTTTCAGGGCCACCATGTCCGCGAAACTGGCGCCTTCCGGGATCGTGATCGGAGCATAGCGCTGGCCGGCGTATTTATCACTGACGTACTTGATGAACAGCAGGACCAGCACGTAGTCCTTGTACTGGCTCGCGTCCATCCCTCCGCGCAACAGATCGCAAGACTCCCAGAGGGACGAGTACAGGTCGGATTTCTTGATTGCCATAGGCTTGTGTTGGAACGTGGGTCGGTACCTGCACGACAACTCAGGTGCCGGTTTGCCCTGAATTTTAAGGCATGCCAGCACGGCAGCGATTGAAAACCGCATTGGACATATATCACCTCTCCGAGCACGGCAGCAGCCTGCCCGCTCCGCCCGCGCGATCCCGCGCGGGCGAATCTCCCCGTGGAGCCGTGATGCCCGCTTATCCTTCACCCTTCGACTACCTGATCGCCTACGTGATCGTATTTACAGCTGGCGTACTTACGTCGGTGTGCCTGCGCCAGTACACCGGAAAAATTCGTCGGGAGGCTACTGCACATGCATGACCGCCCGCCCTTCCTTCCGTTCGACGATGACGAAGGCGCCTGGCTGCCCGAACTCCCTCGCCCGCAGGCCGGTACGCCGCCGCGCTTTGGCGCCGACACTGCATCCCGCGCAGAGGACGGGCGCAATTCCTGTCCGAAGTGCCAGTCGGTGCAAACGGAACCGCGCCACGTCGCACGGCGCATCGGCGGTGCTCGACCGCGCGCGCGCCGGCGTCGACGCGACGCTCGCGACCTATCGTAACGAACTGCGGAGACTGATCGATGAAAACGCCGCCGTGCGCACCTGGGCTGCTGGCGCTCTGCCTGACGACGTTGTGCGCCTGCACGCAAGCCCCGCCCTCACCGGCGCCGACGATTACGCTCAACGAATGCGCGAGCGTGACGCGCTGCACGATGCCGGCGATGGCGCCACGAACCAACGGTGAGCTGAGCGACGCGCTGCACGTCGCGCGCGCGGCGTGGGCGCGCTGCGCGTCCGAAGTCGACATGATCGCGACGTGCCAGGCGCGCATGTGGCGGGCGGACGGCCATGAATAAGCCGAACAGCCTGCGTGCGGCGCTCGTCGCCGCGTTGCCGCAGCTCAACGCGTCGCCGGATCAACTGCTCGTGTTCGTCAACGAAGGCCGGATCGAAGCGACGGGCACGCGCACGGCGTCGTTCGACTACGAATACGAGTGCGAGATCATCATTCGCGACTTCATCGGCAGCGCGGACGACGTAATGATCGCCGTCGTCGAGTGGGCGCGCGCGAATCAGCCGGACCTCGTGACGAACCGGGACGCGCGCCGCGACGGCATCACGTTTGTCGCGGACGTTCTGTCGAACAACGCGGTCGACCTCGGGCTCAAGGTGAAGCTGTCGGAAAGCGTCGTGGTCGGAACGGACGACGACGGCAACCGGACGGTCGAGCACATCGACGACGCGGCCGACGAGTGGCTCGCATGAAGAACGATCTTCAAGCGCTCGAAAAATGGGCCGGCGCGCTGCTCGCGAAGCTATCGCCGGCCGCCCGTCGTCAAATGCTGCGCGAGCTCGGCCGCGATCTGCGCCGCGCGCAGCAGTCGCGCGTCGCCGCGCAGCGGAATCCGGACGGCTCGGCGTACGCGCCGCGGAAGGTAAAGCGCGGCGGCAAGCGCCTGCGCGAGAAGGCCGGCCGCATCAAGCGCGAAGCGATGTTTCGGAAGCTGCGCGCGGCGCGCTATCTGCGAATCGACGTTGACGACGCGGGCCTGGCGATCGGCTTCGACGAACGGCTGTCGCGCATCGCACGTGTCCACCAGGAGGGCAAGAAAGCGCCCGTCGAGCCGGGCGGCCCGCTCGCGCAGTATCCGGTCCGCGTCGTGCTCGGCTTCGCCGACGCCGATCGCGAGCTCGTGCGCGATCGGCTACTACGCCACCTGAACCGCTGAACCGTTCACCGCGGCGTTGGACCGCGTCGATGCGATCGCGCAAGAGGCCACATTCGATCGGCATCGTATGCGGCCCTCGGCTGTATGTAATGGAACTGGACAATCATTCCAGGGCTACGCGAAAGTCGCCAACCTCGCCAAGCATGCTCCCCCTGTAGGCTTTCAAGGCCGACTCCCATTCATATTGCTTAGGATGCGCTGCAAACCAACTGTTGACAAAATTTTCTAGGCGATAGGTGCCACTCCAACCTTGGTTATCGCTTATCCAAAAGTCGTAAAGGTTGTTCGGGACGTTATCCGGCGAAAGCGTCTCCGCAAGCCATGACCAGAGATGATCACAGGGGATCATTGCGACGACGCCATAGATCGGCTCCATGAATTCGGCTACATAGTGTTCATGGGCAACATAAGCTTTTACTGCATCGTTCGGATTAATCGCTAGGATGTCTTTGATGTGCCACGACTTCATGATGGAACCGGTGTAAGACAGATAACCTTCATAGCGAGCCTGCGCAAAAGCTGCCAGCATGTCTTCATGATGTTCTTTCGCGCGCGCCTCAACCAGACGATAATCTTGCTCTGCCCGAACGCAGTATGCTGCGTCTTGCACTGTGTATTGCCCGTAATTGCAGGGAGGCAAGGTACCGTTAGCAATGCCTTGAATGTAAGGCGAGTTAAGGGCATCTTGTGCCAAGCTATAGCATGCTTCCCAGAGTCGAGAAGTAATCGAGTTGGCTGGCGGTGGCGATGTGGAAACGTCTAACTTCGCCAGCGATGGATGGTCTAGTTGGATACGCCGCGGCGTCCTCGTCACGAGTGGCTTCATCATCATGCGCCTTCTCTTTTATCGTGATACATTATTTTTTAGCGAAATAATTAATTAAATTTCGCATCGAAACTGATTAAATAGAGCTCGCCCCGTAGCTGAAAATTTACATTTTTAATTATCCCGATAGTAATGAGCCCGTCCAGCGCATTAACGACTCTAAGGCGCCGACGTTATTATAGGAGATGGGAATTAATATTTTGCCGCCGCCATTTAGATTGAGATTGAATCACATCATTCAATAGTCCGCCGAATCGTTTCATTTAACTGCTGCGCTGCCTGAACCCCTGAGTCATCCGTCGTAGCGTCGAGCCGGGCCGACGCGATCACGTGATACGTCGCGTTCGTCTCGCATCCTATCCAGTGCAAGCCTGCCTCGCGCGCCGCGGCGAGAAACGTACCCGAACCCGCAAACAGGTCGCACACGACGCCGCCGGCCGGCACGAGCCGCACGACCTCGCGCGCTATGTCGAGCGGCTTTCCGCATGACCTGATCGCGGAAATGAACGGCCACGTCGCCGAGACGAGCGCCGATCGCGAGCCGTGGGTCTGGATCATGGAAACGGTGCTGTCGGAGATCGACGGCGGCAACTACAAACACCCGTACACCTTCGATACGGTCGACGGCGAGTTCTGCCTGTTGCTGCGCACGGGCCACGTGATGGACCACCTCGCGCACACGAGCGCGCTGCGCGACAAATGGAACGGCCTGCCCGTGAAGTCCGACCGCGTGTTCAAGGCGCAGCTCAAGCACGCCGGCGTCGTGGTCGGCGAGAAGGAAGTCGAGCGCCGCATTTACACCCGCCGCGTGCCCTACCTCACGCCGGTTTCGCTCGAGCGCCTGGCCGTGTTCGGCCTGCACGTGTCGATCCGCGATGACCTGGCGACCGATGCACTCGAACGGGGGCACGCATGACCCGCTCTCAGCCATCGCGGCCGCCGTGCGGCCGTGCCCCTTCCCTCGTTCATTCCGGCCGCGTAGCGGCCCTGAAATCGGGTTTCCGCTGCGTGCGCCGATGCGCGCAGCAGTCGGCGCACGCCAACCCGCGGCCGCCGCTTGGTTCACTTCCCCCCGTTCCCCCCGCGAGTCGAAACGGCCGGGCAACAGCGCGAGCCGAGAGGAAGCGGGGCCGCGTGGGTGGATTTTTCCACAGCGACCGGGCAGGCAGCGCACGCGAATCGTGGATTTCGACGGTGTCCGCTCGTAAATCATTGATTCTTGAAGCGAGTGCCGCCGCGAGTCTCCCTCGATTTGCCACTAGTCGAGCCGCTTTTGCCATGAGTCCGGTTTTTGCGCTGGCCGCCGCCGTCCTTCTCTCTTCTCTCTCTATTTCATTGAAAAAGAAAGAGAAAGAAAGCGAGGAAGGGCAAGGCATAGGTCGAAACGGACTGCCACGAGTTGAGCGCGTTTTGCCATCAGTAACAGACGCTGCCTATTTTTTAGGCCATGAGTTTGTCGGTGTTGCCATGCCTGAATGATGGCAATTGATAGCGCACACACACCTTAAAAATCAAAGAGTTATGAGAGATTTTGGCGAAAACCACGAGTCCACTAGTTGTTCTGCGTGTTCCCCCCTTACGCGTTGAATATCACCATGCAAGAATATCCACGCCGCGGTCCGCAGCGCGGCGCAGGCGCATATCTCGGCCGCCAAGAACTGCGTGAATTGACCGGCACGCCGCAACGCGCGCGCCAAATCCTGTGGCTTGCTCAACAGGGTTGGCCGCACGTCGTTGACGTGCACGGACGCGTGTTGGTCGCACGCGCCTACCACGACAAACAAATGGGCATCATCGAATCGAAGCACACGCGCTCGCTACAGCTCACCTCGCCCGCATCGCTCAACCTTGGCGCTGTGTGATGGGTCGCAGAGCACAAACCGCTGGAGCGATCCCGCGCTTTCGGTCGCGCACGAACGCAGACGGAACCAAGCGTTGCCACGATAGACAGAAGCGCTCCAGATTGACCGGCACGACAGTGCTTGCGGGCAAGACCAGAACGTACACGAAGCGCGAGTTTCATCATTCTGTCACTCGCGACACCGCTCACCGTACGGAAGACATAGCGACCGTGACCGGTCAGTGCGTGGAGCTCTCGCAAGATCTGAACGGCCTGGGTCGCGAGCGGAACCAGATGCTCAGTCGAGGTCTTCGTCACAAGGTACCGCCACTCACCCTTGTCAAGATCGAATTGAGCCCACTCGGCCTTGCGCAGCTCTCCGGGTCGAGTGAACAGCATCGGTGCGAGCTTGAGCGCGCAGAGGACGGGAAACGTGCCGGAAAAGCCATCGAACGCCCGAAGCATGGCGCCGACCTTCGCCGGCTCCGTGATCGAAGCAAAATGCGTCGTCTGCGCCGGTGGAATGGCATTGACCAGATCACGAGCCGGATCAAGCTTACAATAGCCTTCCTTGATTCCGTAGCGGAATGCGCGACTGATCTCGCCGCGAATCTTGTGGGCTGTGAAACGAGCACCGCGACTGTCGATCCGCTTGAGGACCGTGAGGACTTCGGGCGCATCGATTTCCGCTACCGGCCGCTTGCCTATGAGCGGCGCACAGGCATTGTTGGGGCACGGAAGCCAAGCCATGACAGAGCACTACGTTCGGAAACGCGGTGTTGCCGTCAACCCGACCAAATGACTTCTCAAGTAAACTCTTAAGCGATATACTCAACGAGTATATATCAGCTATGGCTCGCGCCTTTGCTATGGATGCCCCGTGTTCCCAACAAGACTTTCTTCGCGGTGCGATGGAAGCGTTGCAAATGACGCGCAACCAGTTCGCTACGCGTATTGGAGCTAAACGCCGTGCATTGGATAACTGGCTTCTACCAACAGAATCAAAGGGACACAGAGCTATGCCTGAACACCTTTGGAAGTTCGTTGCGGAGATCACGGCACATGAGCCCGCGAACCAGTAAGTTCCGAAACATAGCGTTCCTCGCACCTTTTACTGACGAATTCATAATGTCATCAAGCCTCGACGTGGCTAATTTTGAGCTGCGCCATTCGGATGTTATCGATGTTGAAGCTGCTCTAAAGCCAGCAGCGAAAAAGAGCAAGAAAACCGATCGGGTCAATACCGGCGTTGCTACCAATGATTTGGTGCACTCTGCCTACGTTGATTCGAATGACGCTGTATTTCCGAACGTCCTCGAACTCTATGTTGCTCCGGGGTCGGTTATTGCCGATGTGACATACGGGAGAGGCGTTTTTTGGAAAAATGTTGACCTTGAGGAATACGAAATTTATTTTTCGGACCTAAAGAAAACGGGGATCCCAGAATTTGTTCGTGGTGGCATTGATAGCAGAAAACTACCTTATGGCGATGAGTCAATGGACGCCGTGGTTTTTGATCCGCCGTATATGCATACGCCCGGCGGGACCGCGCATAACGGTCATCAAAATTTTGAGAACTATTACGCAAACAACGCCGAACAGGACCACGATGTAGTTCAGCAGATTTGGGAAGAGACAAACGGCAAGCCACCGAAATATCACGAGGCGGTGCTTGATCTCTACTTCCGCTCTGCCCGCGAAGCCATGAGAGTTCTTAAGCCGGACGGTATCTATATCGTTAAATGTCAGGACGAGGTATGCACGAATCGCCAACGCCTGACACACGTGGAGATCACGATCGAGCTTGAGAAACGTGGTTTTGTTACGGAAGACTTGTTCGTCGTGGTCCAGACTGGACGCCCGGGAGTTTCAAGGCTAAAGACGAAGCAATACCACGCGCGCAAAAATCATTCTTACTTTATGGTCTATCGCAAGCCCAAAGCAAAAAAGAGGGCTCGCAAATAATCCGAGGCACCGGTTAAACCGGTGCCAAGTTGTTCCACTCGTGAAAGAATTGGCCGAAGGGCCGCACGTGTAATGGCGGGAACTGGTTCGCCAATGCGCCGTAGGCTGTCGGCATGTCAAGATAATAAATTCGTTGCAGTCGAGCTATGTACATCTGATACAGACGCCATTGCTCCGGTGTGCATATCTCAGTCACTTCACGTCGCTCGCTGTCCATTTTCGTTTCAGCGAGAAGCACCGGCGTGCCCATGAATCGTTCAGTCCCGTAGACCCCGTCAAGCAGTCGCTGGTGAGCCCATAGCATGATTGCCCGTTCACGCGTGGAGGTTTTGATAGGCATGTGGAACTTGCGCTGGCCTCGCCCCAAATTGAAAAGATAGTCCGTCGGCAACTCGGTGTTCTCGTCGTCGATGTTGAGTACCTGGATACGGTTTTGAGGCTCGGTACGAACTCGCCAAGCGAAGAAGAACGCCACAAAATATTCGAAGTACGTTCCAGGGGTCTTTTGGTCGCCCCTCTTTAGAAGATCGATGGCCGCACAGAAGGAGATGGCCATCGAATAGAGGGTCTTCGTGATCTCTTCGGCGGCCGGAAGGGGCGTATTTTCAGCATCGTCCAATGCAGCCCGCAGTTCCGTCCACCTCTCGGGGCGCGGGTCATACAGTGCGCGATTGATGGGTCGGCTGAGCTTTTCGTCGCTTTCGAAGGCGTCGTATTGCTTTCCAGCAACCCTTGAAGTCACTTGAACCCGCTGGTATCGACTGAGGACATCAAGCGCAGCGTGGTATGTCGCCGCGACGGCGTCCCCGGTTGCGGCTGTAAGGTAGCCATTGCGAGCCTGACGCCGCATGGCTTCATACGTCGCGAAGATTGGATCTCGATGTCTCGTTACCATGCCCCGTCGGCCCCTTTGCGCGCCCGTTTTGTAGAACAAGCGCTTTTTTGTAGAACAAAAAAATGCGGGCCCCATTTCTGGAACCCGCATGGGATTTGGTGCCGGCTGCAGGACTCGAACCCGCCACCTGATGATTACAAATCAACTGCTCTACCAGATGAGCTAAGCCGGCGTTGAGCCGAACATTCTACCTCATTTCACAATCTTGAGGCGAGGCCGGCCGCCTTTCGCGCGATCGCCGTCGCCATCGGACTTCGGCGGTTCGTCCGCGCGATCGCCGGATTCCGGCGCCGCGTCCGCTGCGCCCCGCGCGCCATCGGTCACTGCGGCCTGCCCACCGACGTCGTCGCCATCGTCCGCAGCGGCAAGCGCCTCGCCGCCGCCATCGTCGCCAGCCTCCGCGACGACGTCGACCTGAAACGCCATCCCCTGACCGTTCTCGCGCGCGTAGATCGCGAGCACATTCGCAATCGGCACCTCGATCTTGTGCGCCTTGCCCGAGAACCGCGCAGTGAACTCGATCCATTCGTTGCCCATCTGCAACTGGCTCGTCGCCTCGAAGCTGATGTTCAACACGATCTCGCCGTCGCGCACGAACTGCCGCGGCACGCGCGTCGACTTGTCGACCCGCACCGCAATGTGCGGCGTATATCCGTTATCCGTGCACCACTCGTACAGCGCGCGCAGCAGATACGGCTTCGTGGAAATCTCTTGCATCGCCATCCTCGAACAGAAGCGGATGCGGCGACGTCGCGCCGCCGCATCCGCTCCCCAGTCACATACAGCTTAACGACGCATAACCTTTTCGGACGGCGTCAGCGCTTCGATATAGGCAGGACGGCTGAAGATCCGCTCTGCATACTTCATCAGCGGCGCGGCGTTCTTCGACAGATCGATCCCGTAGTGGTCGAGACGCCACAACAGCGGCGCGATCGCGACGTCGAGCATCGAGAACTCTTCACCGAGCATGTACTTGTTCTTCAGGAAGATCGGCGCGAGCTGTGTCAGGCGATCGCGGATCGCGAGGCGCGCCTTCTCGTGGCTCTTCTCCGCCGCCTTGCCCTTCTCGTTTTCGAGCGTGCTCACGTGCACGAACAGCTCCTTCTCGAAGTTGAGCAGGAACAGGCGCGCGCGCGCGCGCTGCACCGGGTCGGCCGGCATCAGTTGCGGATGCGGGAAGCGCTCGTCGATGTACTCGTTGATGATGTTCGATTCGTACAGGATCAGATCGCGTTCGACGAGAATCGGCACCTGTCCGTACGGATTCATCACCGCGATGTCTTCCGGCTTGTTGAACAGATCGACGTCGCGGATCTCGAAATCCATGCCCTTTTCGAACAACACCAGCCGGCAACGCTGGGAGAACGGACAAGTCGTGCCGGAATACAGAACCATCATGTTTGCGTTTCCTCAAAAAGCCGAGGGCCAGCGCGCGGAAAACCACCCTACTCTTCCTTGCGCTGACCCCACGCCAGTCACGGCGTGATTACTTGATATCTTTCCAGTAGGCGGCGTTGAGCCGCCAGGCGAAGAAGGTCAGGACACCGAGGAACAGCAGCACCCACACGCCGAGGCGTTTGCGGGTCTGTTGCGCCGGTTCGGACATCCAGCTCAGGTACGCGACCAGGTCGCCGACGGCAGCATCATAATCCACCGGCGAAAGCGTCCCGGGCGTCACCTGCTGGAATCCGACGAGCTTGTTCACCTTCTCGCCCGTTTCCTCGTCCTTCTTTTCCTCGAATTTTGCAATGCGCTCCCCTTGAAGCTGCCACAGCACGTGAGGCATGCCGACGTTCGGGAACACGGCGTTGTTCCAGCCCGTCGGCCGCGTATCGTCGCGGTAGAACGTGCGCAGATACGTGTAGAGCCAATCACGGCTGCGGGCGCGCGCTTCGACGGACAGATCCGGCGGTGCGGCACCGAGCCAGGTCTTCGCGTCTTCCGGCCGCATCGCGACACTCATCGTGTTGCCGACCTTGTCGGTCGTGAACAGGAGATTCGCCTCGATCTCCTTCTGTGAGATACCGAGATCCGTCAGCCGGTTGTAGCGCATCAGGTTCGCACTATGGCAATTCAGGCAATAGTTTACAAACAACTGCGCGCCATGCTGCAAAGAGACGAGATTCTCCGTGTTGTCGGGCGCACGGTCGAGCGGAAATTCGCCCTCCTCGGCCCGCACGGATACGCTCGTCAGCAGACATGCCGACACAATAAACATTGCGAGCGTCGAAAGCAATTTCTTCATACTTATTCCTCCTCGCTCACGTCAGTGGGATTTGAACCGCACGCGTTCGGGCGGCTGCTTGAATTTGCCAAGCGGCGTCCAGAACGGCATGCCGAGGAAGAACGCGAAATACACGAGCGCGCATACCTGCGCGATCAGCGTCGCGGCAGGCGAAGGCGGCCGCGTGCCGAGGAACGCGAGCGTCAGGAACACGGCGACGAAGATCCCGAAGAACACCTTGTGGAAAAACGGCCGGTAGCGGATCGACTTCACCGGGCTGCGGTCGAGCCACGGCAGGAAGAACAGCGTGACGACGGCCGCGCCCATCACGACGACGCCCCAGAACTTCGACTCCGTGAAGTACATGAAGACGACGAGCGCCGCGGCGAGCGCGGGCAGCGCGATCTTCCACTTGCCGCGCGCGCGCACGAGCGCCAAGAGGCCGGACGCCACGAGCACGATCATCAGCACGATCTTGAACGGGTCGGTCGTCGCGCGAAGCATCGCGTAGAACGCGGTGAAGTACCAGACGGGCGCGATCTCGGGCGGCGTCTGCAGCGGATTCGCCGGGATGAAGTTGTTTGCCTCGAGGAAGTAGCCGCCCATCTCCGGCATGAAGAACAGGATCGCCGCGAACACCATCAGGAACACGCAAACGCCGAAGAAATCGTGCACCGAGTAGTACGGGTGGAACGGAATGCCGTCGAGCGGCACGCCCTTCTCGTCCTTCTTCTCCTTGATCTCGATGCCGTCCGGGTTGTTCGACCCCACTTCGTGCAGCGCGATCAGGTGCGCGACGACGAGCCCGAGCAGAACGAGCGGAATCGCGATCACGTGAAACGCGAAGAAGCGGTTCAGCGTGACGTCGGACACGACGTAGTCGCCGCGAATCCACAGCGACAGGTCCGGACCGATGAACGGAATCGCCGAGAACAGGTTCACGATCACCTGCGCGCCCCAGAACGACATCTGCCCCCATGGCAGCAGGTAGCCGAAGAACGCCTCGGCCATCAGGCACAGGAAGATCGCGCAGCCGAAGATCCACACGAGCTCGCGCGGCTTGCGGTATGAGCCGTACAGCAGGCCGCGGAACATGTGCAGGTAGACGACGACGAAGAACATCGACGCGCCCGTCGAGTGCATGTAGCGAATCAGCCAGCCCCACGGCACCTCGCGCATGATGTACTCGACCGACGCGAACGCGAGCGTCGAGTCGGGCTTGTAGTTCATCGTCAGGAAGATGCCCGTGACGATCTGGTTGACGAGCACGAGTAGCGCAAGCGACCCGAAGAAATACCAGACGTTGAAGTTCTTCGGCGCGTAGTACTCGGAAAGATGCTGCTTCCAGGTGGAAGTCAGGGGAAAGCGCCGGTCGACCCAGCCGAGCAAGCCGGTTGTGGAGATCTCTTTGTTATCGGTCGCCATTTACGCTTCTCCTTTCTCGTCCTTGCCGATCACGAGCATCGTGGCCGACGTGAACATGTAAGGCGGGACGTCCAGATTCTGCGGCGCCGGCTTGTTCTTGAAGACCCGTCCGGCGAGGTCGTAAGTCGAGCCGTGGCACGGGCACAGGAAGCCGCCCGGCCAGTCGTCGGGCAGGTTCGGCTGCGGCCCCGGCGTGAAGCGCGGGCTCGGCGTGCAGCCGAGGTGCGTGCACACCGCCATCACGACGAGAATGTTCTTGCGGTCGGCTCTCGACCGGTACTCGTTCGCGCAATACGCGGGCAACGGCATCGAGTACGGGGATTTCGACTGCGGATCGGCGACTTCCTTGTCGGCCTTGACGACGTCGGCGAGCATCGCATCGGTGCGGTTCAGCACCCAGACCGGCTTGCCGCGCCAGGCGACCGTGAGCATTTCGCCCGGCTTGAGCGCGCTGATATCGACCTCGACGGGCGCGCCCGCCGCCTTGGCCCTGGCAGACGGCGCCAACGACGCCGCGAAAGGTACGACGGTGGCGACGCCTCCTACGCCACCTGCTACGGATGTCGCAATCAGCCATGTCCGGCGGCCGCTGTCGACGCGTTCCTCTTCTTTGTCTCGCATTACACGCCCCAATTACGAGTTGGATTTCCGTCACGACATTTCACACCGCCGCTAGTTTGCTCGAATGGAGTCGGCATTTACAAGACCCGGACGTTAAATACCTTCCGAAGCCATTATTAATCAAGGGTTTCCCCGGGCTATCGAAATTTCCGGACCGATAATCGACGGAATGCGCACCGCATCGTGTTTTCTTTGGATGCGGTGCGACAATTCACGCAGTTAAACCGGGTTATGAATGTCGATAAAAATATGCTCGAGATCAAATCGTTCCGATAAATGCTGGCCGAGCGCCTGGATGCCGAAGCGCTCGGTCGCATGGTGCCCCGCCGCAACGAACGCGACGCCGCTCTCGGCCGACGCGTGCGTCACGTACTCGGACACTTCGCCCGTCAGGAACACGTCGGCGCCCGCGTCGATTGCCGCGTCGAAATAACTTTGCGCGCCGCCCGTGCACCATGCGACGCGGCGGAGCTGCTGGTCCGCATCGCCGAGCACGAGCGGCGTGCGGCCTAGCGTATTCTCGACCTTCGCGGTGAAGTGCTCGAGCGTGACGGGCATCGGCAGCGTCGCGAGCCAGCCGAGGTCTTGGTCGCCGAAACGGGCGTCGCCGATCAGGCCGAGGCGTTCGCCGAGCTGCGCGTTGTTGCCGAACTCGGGGTGCGCGTCGAGCGGCAGGTGAAACGCGAACAGGTTCAGGTCGTTCGCGAGCAGGCGCTTCAGGCGCTGGTACTTGCGGCCCGTGATTTGCGGCGCCTCATTGCGCCAGAAGTAGCCATGATGGACGAGTACCGCGTCAGCGCCCCATTCGAGTGCGCGGTCGAGAAACGCGAGCGAAGCCGTCACGCCGGTGGCGATTCTTTCAATCTTGCGACGGCCCTCCACCTGGAGGCCGTTCGGGCTGTAGTCCTTGAACCGCTCAATTTCGAGGGTATTGTTCAAGTACAATTCAAGTTCGATCCGATCCATATAAACCTCTAATATCTTCAAATGCTTAGACGCTTCTGGCTGTTCTTCGCCCAAGCGGTGACGGTGCTGCTCGCACTGATGTTCATCGTGGCGACGCTCAAGCCGCAATGGCTCCAACGGCAAGGACAACTCGGCAAACAGCTCGCGGCGCCGATCGTCGCGCTGCGGGAAGTCGCGCCCGGCGTCGGCGGCGCGCCCGCTCAATCCTCGTATGCGGACGCCGCGCAGAAGGCGATGCCCGCGGTCGTCAACGTATTCTCCAGCAAGGACGGTTCGCTGCCGCCCGATCCGCGTGCGAAGGATCCGCTCTTTCGCTATTTCTTCGGCGATCGCAACGCGCGGCGGCAGCAGGATGAGCCCGCGGCCAATCTGGGGTCGGGCGTCATCGTAAGCTCGGAGGGTTACATTCTAACGAACCAGCACGTCGTCGACGGCGCGGACCAGATCGAAGTCGCGCTCGCCGACGGCCGCACCGCGACCGCGAAGGTGATCGGCAGCGATCCCGAGACCGATCTCGCGGTGCTCAAGATCAACATGTCGAACCTGCCGACGATCACGCTCGGCCGGTCGGACCAGGCGCGCGTCGGCGACGTCGTGCTCGCGATCGGCAATCCGTTCGGCGTCGGCCAGACGGTCACGATGGGGATCATCAGCGCGCTCGGGCGCAACCATCTCGGCATTAACACGTTCGAGAACTTCATCCAGACCGACGCGCCGATCAACCCGGGTAACTCGGGCGGCGCGCTCGTCGACGTGAACGGCAACCTGCTCGGCATCAACACGGCGATCTACTCGCGCTCGGGCGGCTCGCTCGGGATCGGCTTCGCGATCCCCGTCTCGACCGCGCGCAACGTGCTCGAGAGCATCATCACGACGGGCGCCGTCACGCGCGGCTGGATCGGCGTCGAGCCGCAGGACGTGACGCCCGAGATCGCCGAGTCGTTCAGCCTCGCGCAAAAATCGGGCGCGATCGTTGCGGGCGTGCTGCAGGGCGGCCCGGCCGACAAGGCGGGGATCAAGCCGGGCGACATCCTCGTATCGGTCGACGGCGAGGAAATCACCGATACGACAAAGCTCCTGAACGTCGTCGCGCAGATCAAGCCGGGCACGCCGACCAAGGTGCACGTCGTGCGCAAGGGCAAGGAGCTCGACGTGACGGTCGTGATCGGCAAGCGGCCGCCGCCGCCGAAGCAGGCGCTCGACGAGCAGAATAGCGACGAGGAGGAGTAAGCAGGCGTCGGGACGGCCGAGACAACGCCCGCGACGCACGCTTCGCCGCCTTCCGGCGTGACGGCAAACAAAAAAAGCAACCCAAGTGAACTGCCCCTCAAAGGTTGGATCGGTGTCCAACTTCCTGGGGGCGATTCAAAGATAGGTTGCTTTTTTGTTTCTTGCTTCTGCCGCGTCTGATCGAACCGACCGCCCGACGCGAAGCGGCTCTGAGCAAAATCCGCGCAGGCCGCCGCTCGAATGGTCCACCGGGCGGTCGATGGCCTTTTAGTGGCCTTTACAACCAACCCAGCTACGCGCCGGCAAGCCCGGCCCACCGCCCGCTCAGCTCGCCGCGGTTTTGCCTTGGTCTTCTTCTTTCGGCGGCGGCTTGACGAAGAGCCGCGCCGCGATGATCCCCGCCTCGTACAACAGCACGAGCGGCAGCGCGAGCATCAGCTGCGAGAACACGTCGGGCGGCGTCACGACGGCCGCGACGACGAACGCGCCGACGATCACGTACGGCCGGATCTCCTTGAGCTTCTGCACAGTCAGCACGCCCATCCGCACGAGCAGCACGACGACGACCGGCACCTCGAACGTCACCCCGAACGCAACGAACATGCCGAGCACGAAGCTCAGGTAATTGTCGATATCGGTCGACATCTCGGCGCCGAGCGGCGCGTTGTAGTGCGCCATCACGCGGAAGATCGTCGGGAACACGACGAAGTACGCAAACGCCATCCCGCACAGGAACAGCACATAGCTGCTGCTGACGAGCGGCAAGACAAGCTTCTTCTCGTGCTGATAGAGCCCCGGCGCAACGAACGCCCAGATCTGGTACAGCACGATCGGCAGCGCAATCACGAGTGCGACGAGCATCGTCACCTTCATCGGCACGAAGAACGAGCCGGTGACGTCGGTCACGATCATCTTGCCGCCCTTCGGCAGGTTCTGCATCAGCGGCCGCGCGAGCAGCCGGAAGATATCGGGCGCCCAGTAGACGAGCCCGAGAAACACGACGATCACCGCCACGCCCGCCCGGATGATGCGGTCACGCAGTTCGACGAGATGGGAGATGAAGGTCTCTTCCGGACCTTCGTCCGGATTGTGCTGGGGGTCGCTCACACCGGCCCTCGGTTGAAATGACAAGCGCGATTCATCGCTCAGAAGAAACGCGCGGGACGGCGCAGGCTCGCCGGCTGGTGCCGCGCGACGCGCGCGGCGCCCGACTGCACCTGCGTGCGGCGCATCGTTGCGCGCTTGTACCAGACGGGCGTCGCCGTCTTCCTCACCCGCCAGTTGCGGCGCTTCGCCGACGCGGCGACGACGCTGCGCCACGACGGCTCGCCGAACGGCGCAGCCGAACCGTCCGACGCGTCGACGGCCGCCGGATCGCCCGACGACACCGTCGAGTTCCACGCGGCGTTGAGATCGCGTTCGTGCTCGCGCAGGTTGTCGTGGATCGTGTTCTCGACGTTGCGCGCCGCCTGCTCGAAATCGGTCTTCATCGTGCGCAGCGCATCGAGCTCGATCTCGCGCGAGACTTCCGCCTTCACGTCGTTGATGTAGCGCTGCGCGCGCCCGAAGAGCGCGCCCGCCGTCCGCGCGACGCGCGGCAGCCGCTCGGGGCCGAGCACGACGAGCGCGACGACGCCGATCAGCGCCATCTTTGAAAGACCGAGATCGAGCATCGCGGCAGTCCGTCAGCGTGTCTTATGCTTTGTGCGAATCGGACGAGCGCGACGCGGCTTCCTTCGCGTCGACGTCGACCGATCCCGAGCGCGGCAACTGCTGCGCGTCGGCGGGGGTTTCGCTCTCCTTCATGCCATCCTTGAAACCCTTGACCGCACTGCCGAGATCATTGCCGATGTTGCGCAGTTTCTTCGTGCCGAACACCAGCGCGACGATCAGCAACACGATCAGCCAATGCCAAATACTCAATCCGCCCATGATGAAACTCTCCTAAACCTCGCCGGTCTCGCGGCGCAAATCGCCGGCCCCGCGCCGGCTTCGTTCGGATGACGGGCGGCGCCCGTCATCTCATCCCATCCGGCGCCACGGACGCGGCCCGGCCAGAATATGCGCGTGCAGGTGATAGACCTCCTGCCCGCCGCCCGGCCCGGTATTGATCACCGTCCGGAACCCGGTTTCGCCGCCCGTATACGCGCAGCCCAGCTGCTCGGCGAGCCGCGCGACGAGAACCATCATTCTACCAAGCAGCGGCGCGTCTTCCTCGGTGACGGCGGACAGCGTCGGCACGTGCTTGCGCGGAATGACGAGCACGTGCGTATCGGCTGCGGGCCGGATGTCCCTGAAAGCGACGAATTCGTCGTCCTCGTGCACCCTCGTGCTCGGAATCTCGCCCGCCGCGATCTTGCAGAACAGGCAGTTCGGGTCGTGACTCATCGTGTTCCCCGACGCGTCCCGCCAGGCGTCAGAACCATGCCTGCGGATCGAGCGTCTTGTTGTCGTTCAAGTACAGCCAGCCTTTGATGATACGGTACAGCGTCCAGATCCACACCGCACCCAGCACGACGAAGCCGATCCCGACAAACAGCAGCGCAAAGCCGATCAGATACGCGATCAGCGCGCGCCAGAAGGTGCGGATCTGCCATTCGAAATGAGCCTGATACGCGGTGCCGAGCGTATCGTCGCGCTTCACGTAGTTGATGATGATCGCGACGATGCCCGTGATGCCGCCCGTCAGCCAGTGAATCGCGTATAGCAGGTAGAGGATGTGCGTCAACGTGCGCAACGATTGCTGGCGTTCGCTCTCGGTCGCGTTCTGGTATGGCGGCGGAAATTGGTTCGGCGACTCTGACATGATGCTATTCCCCTTTGATGACAAATCTTGCGCGGCGTGCGGCCGCATCGGCTCATCCGCCGTTTTCTTCGCGCTCGCGGCGCTTGCGCAGCGCCTTTTCCTCGATGCCCGACAACCCTTCGCGGCGCTCGAGCTCGGCGATCACGTCGGCGGGGCTCAGGTCGAAGTGCGACAGCGCGACGAGGCAGTGGAACCACAGGTCCGCGACTTCGCCGACGAGCGCGGACGGCGCGCCGCCCTGGCGCACGTCCTTCGCGGCGAGCACTACTTCGGTCGCTTCCTCGCCGATCTTCTTCAGGACCGCGTCGTCGCCCTTGTGGAAGAGGCGCGACACGTACGATTGCTCGGGATCGCCGCCCTTGCGGCTGTCGATTACGGCGGCGAGGCGCAGCAGCGTGTCTTCGATCGTCGATTGCGTCATTTGTAGATGTGTTCGGGGTCTTTGAGCACCGGATCGACCGCGACCCATTCGCCGTCGTCGACGGTGCCCTCGAATTTCTGGAAAAAGCACGAGCGCCGGCCGGTGTGGCACGCGATGCCCTCGACCTGCTCGACTTTCAGCAGCACGACGTCCTCGTCGCAGTCGATCCGCACTTCGTGCACGTGCTGCACGTGGCCCGACTCCTCGCCCTTGAACCACAGGCGCTGCCGCGAGCGCGAGTAGTACACCGCGCGCTTCAATTCAATCGTCTTCGCCAACGCCTCGCGGTTCATCCACGCAAACATCAGCACGTCGTTCGTCGCCGCGTCCTGCGCGATCGCCGGCACGAGGCCGTTCGCGTCCCAGCGGACCTTGTCGAGCCAGTCGCCCGGCTTCATTGCTTCGCTCATCACAACCTCACCGGAATACCGCGCTCGGCCAAGAAGCGCTTCGCCTCGCCGACCGTATGCTCGCCGTAGTGGAAGATGCTCGCGGCCAACACCGCGTCCGCGCGGCCTTCGGTGATGCCCGCCGCGAGGTGCTCGAGCGAGCCGACGCCGCCCGACGCGATCACGGGCACGGACACCGCGTCCGACACCGCGCGCGTCAACGCGAGATCGAAGCCCGCCTTCGTGCCGTCGCGGTCCATGCTCGTGAGCAGGATCTCGCCCGCGCCGAGCTCGGCCACCTTGCGCGCCCATTCGACGGCATCGAGGCCCGTGCCCTTGCGGCCGCCGTGCGTGAAGACTTCCCAGCGCGGCGCCTCGCCTTCGCCCGACACGCGCTTCGCATCGATCGCGACGACGATGCACTGCGAGCCGTACTTGTCGGCCGCGTCGCGCACGAGCTGCGGATTCGCGACCGCTGACGAGTTCATGCCGACCTTGTCCGCGCCGGCGTTCAGGAGGCGCCGCACGTCCTCGACCGCGCGCACGCCGCCGCCCACCGTGAGCGGAATGAACACCTGCGACGCGACCGCCTCGATGATCGGCAGGATCAGGTCGCGGCCGTCCGACGTCGCGGTGATGTCGAGGAACGTGAGTTCGTCCGCGCCCTGCTCGTCATAACGCCGCGCGATCTCGACGGGATCGCCCGCGTCGCGCAGTTCGACGAAATTGACGCCCTTGACGACGCGCCCGGCGGTCACGTCGAGACAGGGGATGATGCGTTTAGCTAGAGCCATGATGTTGCGCGGCATGCCGCGGGTAATGCCGCCCGCACGGGGCGGGCGGCTTGGCGAAAAGGCGGAGTGCCGAGGCGGCGCGTCAGGCGTCGTCGAGCTCGCCGTTCAGTTCGTCCGCGCGTTTCTGCGCGGCGGCGAAATCGAGGTCGCCCGAGTAGATCGCCCGGCCGCAGATCACGCCTTCGACACCTTCGTCTTCCACTTTGCAGAGCTTCTCGATGTCGCCGATATTCGACAGGCCGCCGCTCGCGATCACCGGAATGCCGACCGCCTGCGCGAGCTTCACCGTCGCCTCGATGTTGATGCCTTGCAGCATCCCGTCGCGGCCGATGTCGGTATACACGATCGACTCGACGCCGTAGTCCTCGAACTTCCGCGCGAGATCGATCACTTCGTGGCCCGTGAGCTTGCTCCAGCCGTCAGTCGCGACCTTGCCGTCCTTCGCGTCGAGGCCGACGATGATGCTGCCCGCGAACGCACTGCACGCATCCTGCAGAAAGCCCGGGTCCTTCACCGCCGCCGTGCCGATGATCACGTACGACAGCCCGGCGTCCAGATACTTCTCGATCGTCTCGAGGCTGCGGATGCCGCCGCCCAGCTGCACCGGGATTTCGTTGCCGACCTCCCCGAGAATCGCCTCGATCGCCTCGAGATTCTTCGGTTTGCCGGCGAACGCGCCGTTCAGGTCGACGAGATGCAAACGCCGCGCGCCGAGATCGACCCATTTACGGGCCATCGCCGCAGGATCCTCGGAAAAAATCGTCGCCTGGTCCATATCGCCTTGTTTGAGGCGCACACACTGACCGTCTTTAAGATCGATGGCCGGAATCAGCAGCATAGCAATCGGGTGTTGTCAGGGAAAAATGAAGAGGTCAAGAGGCGCGCGCCGGCCCATCCGGCGCGGTGCCGTCTCGCTAGTTTAGTACAACTCTTTCTGCGTATCCGCTCGCAAGGCCCGTGCGGCGGGCGACTTGCGCACGCCGGATGCGGCTCTCGCGCCACGTTCAGGGGTTCCAATGGACAAAATTCCGGTATAGCCGCAACCCCACTTCCGCGCTCTTTTCCGGGTGAAATTGGGTCGCGAAGAGATTGTCGCGCGCAACCGCGGACGTGAAGATGTCGCCGTATTCGGTCTCGCCCGCAATGTGCGCCGGGTTGTCCGGCACCACGTAATAACTATGCACGAAATAGAAATACGCGTTGTCCGGCACCCCCTCCCACAGCGGGTGCGGCCGCGCCTGGCGCACGCGGTTCCAGCCCATCTGCGGCACCTTGAAACGCGAGCCGTCGTCCTGCAGCCGGCCTTCGAGCTCGAAGCGCAGCACCTTGCCCGGCAGCAGGCCGAGGCCCTTCGTGTCGCCTTCCGCGCTCCAGTCGAACAGCATCTGCTCGCCGACGCACACGCCGAGGAGCGGCTTCGCGCGCGACGCCTCGATCACCGCCTCCTGCAACCCGGACTCGCCGAGGCAGCGCATGCAGTCGGGCATCGCGCCCTGGCCCGGCAGCACGACGCGGTCCGCCGCGCGGATCGCCTCGGGCCGGTCGACGATCTTCACGTCGGCGGCAGGTTCCGCCTTCATGAGCGCCTGCGCGACCGAGCGCAGGTTGCCCATTCCATAATCCACAATCGCAATCGAAGTTTTCATGTCAGTGCAGGCAACAATGCCTTCAGTCCATCGACGATGAATTCCACCGCCAGCGCCGACAGCATCAATCCCATCAAACGCGTGACGATGTTGATGCCGGTGCGGCCGATCCAGTGCGCGATCGGCTCGGCGAGCCGCATCGCAATGAAACAGATGAGCGCGAGCGCCGCGCCGATCGCGACGAGCCCGAGCCGGTCGTACCAGTGCCGGGCGTTCGCCGCGTAGACGATCACCGTGCTGATCGAGCCCGGCCCCGTCAGGAGCGGAATCGCGAGCGGCACGACGGCGACGCTGTTCTTCGACTCCGCCTCGTCGCGCTCCTCGGGCGTCGAGCGCGTGTTGCCGATCTGCGCGTTCAGCATCGAGATCGCCATCAGCAGCATGATGATCCCGCCGCCGACCTCCAGCGAGCCCACCGTGATCCCGAAGAAATCGATGATCTGCTGGCCGAGCAGCGTCGTCACAGCGATCACGCAGAACACGGAGATCGCCGCGATGCGGATCGTGTGTCGCCGCTCGGTTTCCGTCTGCTGGGCCGTCAGGCTCAGGAAAAACGGCACCGCGCCGAGCGGATTGATCAGCGCGAGCAGGGAGATGAACGATTTGAGCAGATCCATCGCAAGCCGGCGCAGCCGCCGCGGCCAGTGGGGTCGTTTTCGCTCCGGCTGGGAATCAGAGGCTGCCCTTCGTCGACGGGATCTGCCCCGCCGCACGCTCGTCGAGCTCCACCGCCATCCGCAGCGCGCGGCCGAACGCCTTGAACACCGTCTCGAGCTGATGGTGCGCATTGACGCCGCGCAGGTTGTCGATATGAAGCGTCACGCCCGCATGATTGACGAAGCCGCGGAAGAATTCGATCGACAGATCGACGTCGAACGTGCCGATTCGCGCACGCGTGAACGGCACGTGGAATTCGAGGCCCGGACGCCCGGAGAAATCGATCACGACGCGCGACAGCGCCTCGTCGAGCGGCACGTACGAATGGCCGTAGCGGCGGATGCCCTTCTTGTCGCCGATCGCCTTCGCGACGGCCTGGCCGAGCGAGATGCCGACGTCCTCGACCGTATGGTGGTCGTCGATATGGGTGTCCCCATGCGCTTCGATGTCGAGATCGACGAGACCATGGCGCGCGATCTGGTCGAGCATATGGTCGAGGAACGGAACGCCGGTCGCGAGTTTTTGCTTGCCGGTGCCATCGAGGTCGATCTTCACACGGATCTGCGTTTCGCTGGTGTTGCGAACGACTTCCGCCACGCGCATGGTGATTCCTTGAATTGACTGGTGTAGATGGGGACGAGAAAGACGGCGCCCCGGGGTGGCCCGTCAGGGCAGCGCCAGCTTCAGTGCGGCCAGAAGACGCGCGTTTTCTTCGGGAGACCCAACCGTTACGCGCACGCAATTGGCGAGCAATGGGTGCATTTTACTCACGTTTTTGATCAAAACCCGCTCAGTCAAAAGTACGTCGAACACGGCGGCCGCATCCGGCACCCGCACGAGCAGAAAATTGCCGGCGCTCGGGAACACCGTCGCGCCCGGCAGCGCGCCGATCGCGTGCGCGAGCCCGGTGCGCGCGTCGCGCAACTGCGCGGCCTGCGCGTCGAGCACGTCGAGGCGCGCGAGCAGGAACTCGGCCGCCGCCTGCGTCAGCACGTTCACGTTGTACGGCGGGCGCACCTTGTCGAACTGCGCGAGCCACGCGGGCAGCCCGACGAGGTAGCCCAAGCGGATGCCGGCCAGGCCGAGCTTAGACATCGTGCGCATCACGACGACGTTGTCGAACTCCGCCGCGCGCGGCAGCCAGCTGCGCTGCGCGAACGGCTGGTACGCCTCGTCGATCACGACGAGGCTCGCCTCCGCGGCCGCGATGATCCGCTCGATGTCCTCGTCCGGATACAGCGTGCCCGTCGGGTTGTTCGGATAGGCGAGATAAACGAGCGCCGGACGGTGCTCGGCGATGGCCGCGAGCATCGCGTCGACGTCGAGTGTCAGGTCGGCCGCGAGCGGCACGCCGACGAACTCGAGCTGCGCGAACTTCGCCGACAGCTCGTACATCACGAAGCCCGGCACCGGCGCGAGCACCTTCGCGCCCGGCTTCGCGCACGCCATCGCGAGCATGCCGATGATCTCGTCCGAGCCGTTGCCGAGCAGCACGTCGCACGCGGCGGGCACGCCCATCGCCGCGCGCAGCTTGTCGATCAGCACGGCGGGACGCGGCGCCGGATAGCGGTTCAGCGCGACGTGCGCGAGCCGCTCGCCGAGCTCGGCCGCAAGCGGCGCAGGCAGCGAATACGGGTTCTCCATCGCGTCGAGCTTCACGAAGCCCGCCGCATCCGGCACCGGGTAGCTCGTCATCGCGAGCACGTCGCGGCGGATGATGTCTTCTGGCGTAGTCATGGTGGCAACGGCGCACGGCGCCGGCATAGTCCCGGCCCAAGCGCCTCGCGCGACGCATGCGTCGCGCGGGAGCCGCTTCGCGGGCGGTCTCGGGTTGTCGTCTTTTTGGCTGGTCTCGTCTCGCGCTTCCGACGCGCTGGGCCTACCTTTAGCCTTTCTGGCGGTCGCCCGCCCCCTTCATCCGGTACTCGGCGCTCTTCGCGTGCGCCTGCAATCCTTCCCCATAGGCGAGTTCGGACGCGATCTCGCCGAGCGTATGCGCGCCTTCGGCGCTCACTTCGATCAGGCTCGAGCGCTTGAAGAAATCGTAGACGCCGAGCGGCGATGAGAAGCGCGCGGTGCGCGACGTCGGCAGCACGTGGTTCGGGCCCGCGCAGTAATCGCCAAGGCTCTCGCTCGTGTAGCGGCCGAGGAAGATCGCGCCCGCGTGGCGGATCTGCTTGCCCCATTGCTGCGGCTCGAGCGCGGAGATTTCGAGGTGCTCGGGCGCGATGTCGTTCGCAATCTTGCACGCCTCGCTCATGTCGCGCACCTTGACGAGCGCACCGCGGCCTTCGAGCGACGCGCGGATCACATCCTGGCGCGGCATCGTCGGCAGCAGCTCGTCGATCGCCTTCTCGACGCGCTCGATGAACGCATCGTCCGGGCACAGCAGGATCGACTGCGCGAGCTCGTCGTGCTCGGCCTGCGAGAACAGGTCCATCGCGACCCACGACGGATCGGTCGTGCCGTCGCACAGCACGAGGATCTCGGACGGCCCGGCGATCATGTCGATGCCGACGGTGCCGAACACGCGGCGCTTCGCCGACGCGACGTACGCGTTACCCGGGCCGCAGATCTTGTCGACGGCAGGCACTGTCGCCGTGCCGTACGCGAGCGCGGCCACCGCCTGCGCGCCGCCGATCGTGAACACGCGGTCGACGCCGCCGAGGAACGCGGCGGCGAGCACGAGGTCGTTCTTCACGCCGTCCGGCGTCGGCACGACCATCACGATCTCGCCGACGCCCGCGACGCGCGCGGGAATCGCGTTCATCAGCACCGACGACGGATACGCCGCCTTGCCGCCCGGCACGTACAGGCCGACGCGGTCGAGCGGCGTCACCTTCTGGCCGAGCACGGTGCCGTCGGATTCCGTGTACTGCCAGCTGTGGCTGCCGCACTCGATCTTCTGCTTCTCGTGGTAGCCGCGCACGCGCGCGGCCGCCGCCTCCAGCGCCGCGCGGCGCTTCGGCTCGAGGCTTTCGAGCGCCGCCGCCAGCGCGCCCTGCGGCAGCTCGAGCGCCGCGACGCTCTCTGCGTTCAGCCGGTCGAAGCGGTTCGTGTAGTCGAGCACCGCGGCGTCGCCGCGCGCCCTCACGTCCGCGAGGATCTGCGCGACCGAGCGCTCGATCGCGTCATCTTCGCTCGCCTCGAACGCGAGCACCGCGCGCAATTCGGCCGCGAATCCTTCGCTTGCCGAATCGAGTTTGCGAATCTTGATAGCCATGCTGTCATCCGTTCCGGTAATGCGCCGAAAACCGCGAGGGTCAGGCTCCGCTCCGCTGCGACGCGCGTTCGAACGCGTCGAGGAACGGCTTCAGCGCGGCGCGCTTCAGTTTCAGCGCGGCCTGGTTCACGACGAGGCGCGACGAGATCGGCATGATCTCCTCGACCTCGACCAGATTGTTCGCCTTCAGCGTGCCGCCAGAACTGACAAGGTCGACGATCGCGTCGGCCAGGCCCACGAGCGGCGCAAGCTCCATCGAGCCGTACAGCTTGATCAGGTCGACATGCACGCCCTTCGCGGCGAAGTGCTCGCGGGCGGTCTCGACGTACTTCGTCGCGACGCGCAGCCGCGCGCCCTGGCGCACCGCGTTCGCGTAGTCGAAGCCCGCCGGCACGGCAACCGACATCCGGCAGCACGCGATGTTCAGATCGATCGGCTGATACAGCCCGCCGCCGCCGTGCTCGAGCAGCACGTCCTTGCCGGCGACGCCGAAATCGGCCGCGCCATACTCGACGTAGGTCGGCACGTCGGTCGCACGCACGACGATCACGCGCAGGTTCGGGTCGGTGGTCGGCAGGATCAGCTTGCGCGACGTCTCCGGATCCTCGGCGACCGTCACGCCCGCCGCCGCGAGAAGCGGCACGGTTTCCTCGAAGATACGCCCTTTCGACAGCGCCAGCGTCAGCGGTGCGGTCATGCTTCGCTCCCTGAAATGCGGCGCACGTTCGCGCCGACGGCCGTCAGCTTCGCTTCCATCCGGTCGTAGCCGCGGTCCAAATGATAGATGCGGTCGACGAGCGTCTCGCCTTCCGCGCAAAGGCCGGCGATCACGAGGCTCGCCGATGCGCGCAGGTCGGTCGCCATCACGCTCGCGCCGGACAGCTTGGGCACGCCCGTGACGAGCGCCGTGTTGCCGTCGACCGCGATGCTCGCGCCGAGGCGGTTCAGCTCCTGCACGTGCATGAAGCGGTTCTCGAAGATCGTCTCGATCACCTGCGCGGAGCCGTCCGCGACCGCATTCAGCGCCATGAACTGCGCCTGCATGTCGGTCGGGAACGCCGGGTATTCCGACGTGCGGATCGCAACCGCGCCGGGGCGGCGGTCCATCTTCACGCGCAGCCGGTCGCCGCCTTCTTCGATCGTCACGCCCGCTTCGCGCAGCTTGTCGATCACCGCGTCGAGGATCTGCGCGCGCATGCCGGTCAGCGTCACGTCGCCGCCCGCCGCCGCGACCGCGCACAGAAACGTGCCCGCCTCGATCCGGTCCGGGATCACCGCGTGCGTCGCGCCGTGCAGCCTGTCGACACCCTGGATCACGAGCCGGTCGGTGCCGATCCCGTCGATCCTCGCGCCCATCGCGACGAGCAGGTGCGCGAGATCCGACACTTCGGGCTCGCGCGCGGCGTTCTCGATCACCGTCTCGCCGTCCGCGAGCGTCGCCGCCATCAGCAGGTTCTCGGTGCCCGTCACGGTGATCATGTCGGTGACGATCCGCGCGCCCTTCAGGCGCTTCGCGCGCGCCTCGATGTAACCGTGCTCGATGTGGATCTCGGCGCCCATCGCCTGCAGGCCCTTGATGTGCTGGTCGACGGGCCGCGCGCCGATCGCGCAGCCGCCCGGCAGCGACACCTTCGCATAGCCGAAGCGCGCAAGCAGCGGGCCGAGCACGAGGATCGACGCGCGCATCGTCTTCACGAGTTCGTACGGCGCGACCGGATTGTCGACACGCGACGCGTCGAGCACGACGCGCGCGCCGTCCGTCTCTTCGCGCATGCCCATCTGGTCGAGCAGCCTGAGCGTCGTCCGCACGTCCTTCAGGTTCGGCACGTTGTCGAGATGGACCGGCTCGGCGGTCAAGAGACCCGCGCAGAGGATCGGCAGCGCGGCGTTCTTCGCGCCCGACACGGCGATCTCGCCCGCCAAGCGGCGGCCGCCCTCGATCACGAGCTTGTCCGTTGCATGCGCGTGCGCATCCCGATTGCCGGCCGGGGTTGCCGTGGCGACGCGCTCGACGGCGCCGTGTTCGTTGACGGTGACTTGCACTGGCTGTTTCCGGTTATACGTTCTGCCATTCGGCGGGCGTCAGCGTCTTCATGCTGAGCGCGTGGATTTCCTGCTTCATGCGGTCGCCGAGCGCCGCATAGACGAGCTGATGCCGCTGGATCGGCCGCTTGCCCTCGAATGCGGGCGAGACGATCGTCGCGAAGAAATGCTGGCCGTCGCCTTCGACTTCCAGATGAGTGCAGGCAAGGCCCGCCTCGATGTATTGCTTGACCAGTTCGGGAGTCGGCAACATGAAATGTGCTCCTGTCAGTACGCGCCGGGCCGCCCGACGCGAATCGACGTGCGCCCACGGGCGGCGGCGAACGCAGCGAGCGGCAGTCGTTTCATATCAATGACGCAGTTTGTAGCCGGTGGCGAGGAGCCGCATCGCGATCAACGCGAGCAGCACGAAGAACCCGGCGACGACCGCGAGGCTGGCGAGCGGATCCACGTCGGCGACGCCGAAGAACCCGTAGCGGAAGCCGTCGATCATGTAGAAAAACGGATTGAGCCGCGACACCTCGCGCCACACGGGCGGCAGCGAGTGCGTCGAATAGAACACGCCCGACAGGAACGTGAGCGGCATGATGAGGAAGTTCTGGAACGCGGCGAGCTGATCGAACTTCTCGGCCCAGATCCCCGCGATCAAGCCGAGCGTGCCGAGGATCGCCGAGCCGAACAGCGCGAACGCGAGGATGTAGAGCGGCGCGGCGAAGCTCATCGGAATGAACCAGACCGTGACGATGAACACGCCCGCGCCGACCGCGAGCCCGCGCACGACGGACGCGAGCACGTACGCGCCGAAGATGTCCGCGTGCGACAGCGGCGGCAGCAGCATGAACACGAGGTTGCCCGTGATCTTCGACTGGATCAGCGACGACGAGCTGTTCGCGAACGCGTTCTGCAGCACGCTCATCATCACGAGGCCGGGCACGAGGAAGCTCACGTACGCGACGCCCGGATACACCTCGACGCGGCCCGTGAGCGCGTGGCCGAAGATCGTCAGATAGAGGAGCGCCGTGACGACGGGCGCGAGCACCGTCTGGAACGACACCTTCCAGAACCGCAGAATTTCCTTGTAGAACAGCGTGCGAAACCCGCTCATGCCAACCCCTCGATCACATCGGCGCCGTTCATCACTTGCACGAACACATCCTCCAGATCGGCCTTGCGGATCTCGATCTCGTCGAAGCCGCAGCCGGCCGCGCGGCACAGCGACAGGATTCGCTCGACCTCGTCGTAATCGGTGAGCCGCAGCAGATGCTCGGGCGCGGCAGCCGGCGCGGGCTCGGCTTCGAGCGCGCGCAGCTCGGCGGGCAGCGCGCCGTGCGACAGCCGCACGAACAGTTGCAGCCCCGAGAAGCGCTGCAGCAGCGCGCGCGTGCGGTCGAGCGCGACGACTTCGCCGCGCCTGAGCATCGCGATGCGGTCGCAGAGCGATTCCGCCTCTTCGAGGTAGTGGGTCGTCAGCACGATCGTGTGGCCCTCGCGGTTCAGCCGCGAGATGAACTTCCACAGCGTCTGGCGCAGCTCGACGTCGACGCCCGCCGTCGGCTCGTCGAGCACGATCACGGGCGGCCGGTGCACGAGCGCCTGCGCGACGAGCACGCGCCGCTTCATCCCGCCCGACAGCGCACGCATGTTCGCGTCGGCCTTTTCGGTGAGATCGAGGTTCGCCATCACTTCGTCGATCCAGTCGTCGTTGCGGTGAAGTCCGAAATAGCCGGACTGGATCCGCAGCGTCTCGCGAACCGTGAAGAACGGATCGAACACCAGTTCCTGCGGAACAACGCCGAGCGCGCGCCGCGCCGCCCGAAAATCCTTGACGACGTCGTGGCCGCGCACGGTGACGGTGCCTTCGTCGGCGCGCGCGAGGCCGGCGAGAATGCTGATGAGTGTGGTCTTGCCTGCGCCGTTCGGGCCGAGCAGACCGAAAAACTCGCCTTCCTCGACCGACAGGCTGACGCCCTTGAGCGCCTGAAGCGACTTGTAGCGCTTCTTGACGTGACGGATTTCTATGGCTGACATGACTGAGCGCGGCACAACGGCCGCGACGCCTTCTTTATGCTCGATGCAAATGGGGGAAATGGGGACTGTTCGGCAGTCCCGCAAAATGGTTGATTATAGGGCAAACCGGCGAGGCCGGCCGGCGCGGGGAACCCGGAGCCGGAACCCTGAAGCGCAAGCCCGTTGACGGCGTGAACAGGCGATAGGCCCGCGGGCGGCGTGGCAGCCGGCGGCGGGCCCGGACGCGAGCGTCAATGTCGCGCGGAGAGAAGCGCGTCGATGCCGTACGCCTGCGCGAGACTCGCAAGCTTCGGCGGCAGATTGAGGATGTCGAGCGTCACGCCGCGCGCACGCGCGGCGCGCTGCCATGCGAGCAGCACTGCGAGCGCCGACGAATCGAATTGCGCGAGCGCCCCGCAATCGACGGTCGTCGCGCCCGCATCGATGCGTGCAAGCCCCTCCGCGAGCGCGGCCGTCGCGCTCGCGTGGGTCAGCGTAGCACCGGAGTCGAAGCGGCTCACGATGCCTGCTTGCCCGACGCAAGCTGCTGGTTGCGCTCGGTCAGGAACTGGATCAGACCGTCGACGCCGCTTTGCTGGATCTTCTCGCTGAACTGCTGCTGGTACGTCTGGATCAGCCATGCGCCCAGCACGTTCAGGTCATACACGCGCCAGCCCTGCGCCGTCTTGTACAGGCGATAGTCGATCTGCACCGGCTGGCCATTGTTCATCGCAACCGTGCGCACGACGACGTCGGTCGCATCCGCATCGGCGCGGAACGGCGGGTACTGGATCTGCTGATCCGGCTTCAGCTGAGCGAGCGCGCCCGAATACGTGCGGATCAGCAGTTGCTTGAACTGCTCGATCACCTGCTGCTGCTGCGCGGGCGTCGCGGTGCGCCAGTTGCGGCCCATCGCGAGCTGCGTCGTGCGGCGGAAATCGGTGTACGGCAGGATGTCCTTGTTGACGATCGTGATGATGCGGGCGGTATCGCCCTGCTTGATCGTCTGCGCGCGCACTTCGTCGAGCACCTGCTGCGTCGCGGACTTGATGAGCGCCTGCGGATTCGACTGGTCGACTTCCGCGTGCGCGGTTGCCGCGCCGAACGAGAACAGCGCAGCAAAGACGGGGATCAGAAACAGTTTCTTCATAGGTATGACCTGCTTATGTGAGTCGATGCCAATCTTGGAACCGTCGATGGCGGCGCAAGTTCGCGCCGGCCGCCGTCAGAATCGTTTCCGGCTGTAACGAATGTAAGTGCCGGATCAGTGCAGCCGGATGCTCGGGAAGCGGATGCCGCCCGGCGACGGCGGCACGACCTGCTGCGCGGGCACGTTGGTCGCGCTGCTCGGGTTCGGTGCCGCGGCCGATGCAGGCGCCGCAGCCGCCGGCGCCGATACCGGGGCCGCGCCGGATGCCGCAGCCGGTGCGGAAGCCGCAGCCGCGCCGCTCGCGGGCGCCGCGGCGCCCTCTTCCGGCATCTCGTAATTCGGCGGCGGCGCTTCGTTGCCGTAGTCCGGCAGGTTCGACTGCGCGGCCGTGCCTCCGCCGATCAGTGCCTGACGGCGCTGCAGGTACGCGTTGCGCACGAACGAGTACTTGTCGATCGCGGCCGCCTCGAGCACGTCGCCCGCGCCGAGCAGGTTCGCCCGCGTGTTGACGAGGTTCAGGCCGAACAGGCCCCAGCTCACGCTGTCGGGCCGCACGTAGGTGAGCGGATTGCCGGCATAGTCGACGGCAAGGCCCGCCGTGTCGCGCACCGTGCTCGGGCCGAGCAGCGGCAGCACGAGGTACGGGCCGCTCGGCACGCCGTAGTGGCCGAGCGTGATGCCGAAGTCGTTTGCATGCTTCGGCAGGTTCGCGAGCGTCGCGACGTCGAACAGGCCGCCGACACCGAACACCGTGTTGATCACGACCCGCATGATGTCGCCGACGCCGTCGGCGATCTTCAGTTGCACGATGTTGTTCGCCGCGATGTAGACGTCGCCGATGTTCGAGAAGAAGTTCGTCACGCTGTCGCGCATCGGCTGCGGCACCGCCCATTGGTAGCCGCGCGCGACGGGCTTGAGCGCGTAGTGGTCGACCGTGTCGTTGAACGTGTACATCGTCCGGTTGAAGCCTTCGAACGGATCGCCCTTCGTCGGCGTATGCACGGTCGCGCAACCGCTCAATGCCGCGGCCGCCGTGATCGCCAGCACCGCCTGGCTGATGCGGATCGTCTGCATGATGTTCTTCCCCTCGTTTCTTCTGTCGTGTTCCGCTTGCGCGACGTTCATTGCGCCGCCGCGCCCGAAGCAGCCGACGCAGGCACACCCGACGCGGCAGGCGCCGGCGCGCCCAACGCCGCGGCGGCCGGCTTTGCGCCGCCCGCGTCCGCGGCCTTGCTGTACAGGAACTGGCCGATCAGGTTCTCGAGCACGATCGCAGACTGCGTCATCGTGATCGTGTCGCCCGCCTTCAGCATTTCCGTGTCGCCGCCCGGCTCGAGGCCGATGTACTGCTCGCCGAGCAGGCCCGACGTCAGGATCTTCGCCGAAGAATCCTTCGGAAACGGATACTGCTTGTCGATATCGATCGTGACGACCGCCTGGTAGGTGTTCGTGTCGAAGCCGATCGAGCCGACGCGGCCGACGACGACGCCCGCGCTCTTCACGGGCGCGCGCGGCTTCAGGCCGCCGATGTTGTCGAACTTCAGCTTGACCGCGTAAGTCGGCTGAAACGACAGCGAACTCATGTTGCCGACCTTCAGCGCGAGAAACAGCAACGCGAGAAAGCCCAACACTACGAAGAGGCCGACCCAGAAGTCGAGAGCAATCTTTTTCATCGTCATCCCAGAAAAGGCTTAGCTGAACATCAACGCGGTCAGCAGGAAATCGAGGCCGAGTACGGCGAGCGATGCGTACACGACAGTCTTGGTCGTCGCGTGCGACACGCCCTCGGGCGTCGGCTTCGCTTCGTAACCCTGAAACAGTGCGATAAACGTGACGGCGAAACCGAACACGATGCTCTTCAGCACGCCGTTGCCGATGTCGGCCCACACTTCGACGCCGCCTTGCATCTGCGACCAGAACGCGCCGGGATCGACGCCGATCAGCAGCACGCCGACGATGTAGCCGCCGAGCACGCCGACCGCGCTGAAGATCGCGGCGAGGAGCGGCATTGCGATGACGCCCGCCCACATCCGCGGCGCGATCACGTTCTTGAGCGGGTCGACCGCCATCATCTCGAGCGCGGTGAGCTGTTCGCCCGCCTTCATGAGGCCGATCTCGGCCGTGAGCGACGTGCCCGCGCGGCCCGCGAACAGCAGCGCCGACACGACGGGGCCCAGCTCGCGCACGAGCGACAGCGCGACGAGGAGGCCGAGCGCCTGCTCGGAGCCGTAGCGGTTCAGCGTGTAGTAGCCCTGCAAGCCGAGCACGAAGCCGACGAAGAGGCCCGACACAGCGATGATCACGAACGAATAATTGCCGAGGAAGTGGATCTGCTTCGTGACGAGCCGCGGCCGCCTCAGCAGCGAGAAGAATTCGAGCACGACGCGCGCGAACATCCGGGTCGCGTAGCCCGTGCGCTCGAGTCCGCCGAGCACGAAACGTCCGATCGCGCTGATCATCTGCGCCCTCCGCCAAGGCCGAAATCCGCCGCGAGCGGCTGGCTCATGTAATGAAATTTGAACGGGCCGTCCGGCGCGCCGTCGATGAACTGGCGCACGCTCGGATCAGTCGACGCACGAAGCTCGTCGGGCGTGCCCTCGGCGAGGACGCCGCCGTTCGCGAGGAAGTAGACATAGTCGGCGATCGCGAACGATTCCGGCACGTCGTGCGTGACGAGGATCGACGTCGCGCCGAGCGCGTGGTTCAGCGTGCGGATCAGGTTCGCCGTGATGCCGAGCGAAATCGGGTCGAGGCCCGCGAACGGCTCATCGTACATGATGAGTTGCGGATCGAGCGCGATCGCTCGCGCGAGCGCGATGCGCCGCGCCATCCCGCCCGATACTTCGGACGGCATCAGGTTGCGCGCGCCGCGCAGGCCGACCGCGTTGAGCTTCATCAGCACGAGATCGCGGATCAGGTCTTCCGGCAGGTTCGTGTGCTCGCGAAGCGCGAATGCAACGTTGTCGAACACCGACATATCGGTGAAGAGCGCGCCGAACTGGAACAGCATGCCCATCTTTCGGCGCAGCGCGTACAGGCCGTCGCGCGTCTGCGCGCCGACGTCGGCGCCGTCGAACAGCACCTGGCCGCGGCGCGCACGCACGAGGCCGCCGATCAGGCGCAGCACGGTGGTCTTGCCGCAGCCGGAACCGCCCATCACCGCGACCACCTGGCCGCGCGCGAAGCGCATGTTCAGATTCGACAGGACGAGGCGCTCGCCGTAGCCGAAATCGACGTCGTGAAGCGCTAGCAGGGACTCGGAGGAGGAGCTCACGGAGCTGACAATCCTTATACGCAGAACGCCGAATTATAGGGCCTGCATTCGAATGATGTCGTGAAGGCCTCTCAGGCGTTCCAGTCAGAGATTGTCAAATTATCGTCCGAATATTTGCTGCATCGCAATAATCGCCGCTCGGTAATCGGCTGCGGCCGTGACCGCGCTGACGACGGCCGCGCTGCCGACGCCCGCCGCCAGCACGGCGCCGAGCGTGTCGACGGTGATGCCGCCGATCGCGACGAGCGGCGCCTGCGGCCCCGCGAAGCGCGCATAGCGCGCGAGCCGCGCCAGGCCCTGCGGCGGCGCGGCGACCGCCTTCGTCGTGGTCGCGAACACCGGGCCGAGCGCGAGGTAGCTCGGCTTCACCTGCAGCGCGACGAGCATTTCGTAATACCCGTGGCTCGACAGCCCGAGCCGCACGCCGGCCTGCGCGATCGCCGCGAGATCGGCTGTCTCGAGATCTTCCTGGCCGAGGTGGATGCCGTACGCGCCCGCGTCGAGCGCGAGCCGCCAGTGATCGTTGATGAACACGCGCGCGTCCGGATGACGGCGGCCCGCGGCGACGGCCCGCCCGATCTGGGCGCGCAGCGCGTCGGGCGACGCATCCTTCACGCGCAGTTGCACAGTCTTCACGCCGCAGTCGAGCACCCGCTCGACCCATTCGGCGCTCGGCAGCACCGGATACAGGCCGAGCCGGTGCGGGCACGCCGGGAACGCGGACTCCGGTGACGCGGCCACATCGAGCGCGCGCGGAAAGCGCGCCGGATCGACGGGCCAGGAATCGTCGCCGCGCGCCTCGTCGCCGTCGCGCCACGCGAGCGCGAGCACGAGCGCATCGGGCGCCGGAAAGCCGCAATCGAGGAACGCGGCGAGCGCGGCGATCCAGTCTTCGGCGAGCGGCGCGCGCGCGGCGAGCGCATGGCGCGCCGCGCCGGCGTACAGCGTCGCCAACGTGTCGTCGATGACGATCGCCTGCGCGCCCGCCGTAGTCAGCCGCGCGAGATGGGCGGCGTCGGCATCGGCGTCGCCTGCGGTCGCGACCCACAGGTCGCCCGCGCGCGGATGCTCGGGCGGCGCAAGGCAGATCCGCGAGCGCGCCGCGGGCTGCGGCCACACGCCGAGCGTCGCGCGAATCCGCTCGGCGGCCTCGGTAAGCTCGTCGGCGGGCGGCCAGAACGCGTCGGGCAGCGCGGCGCTCATGCGTGGCTCCCGTCCTGGTGCCAGAACGGCATCCCGACGACGGGCGTGCTCGCGTGCGCGGTCTCGCGCGCGTCCATCGGCCCGGCCAGGTACGCGGCGCGCCCCGCCTCGACGCCCTGTGCGAACGCGCGCGCCATGATCTCCGGATGCGTCGCCTGCGACACGGCGGTGTTGAGCAGCACGCCGTCGAAGCCCCACTCCATCACCTGGCACGCGTGCGACGGCACGCCGAGCCCCGCGTCGACGATGAGCGGCACGTCCGGCAGCCGCTCGCGCAGCACGCGCAGCCCGTACGGGTTCACGACGCCCTTACCGGTGCCGATCGGCGCGCCCCACGGCATCAGCGCCTCGCAGCCCGCATCGAGCAGGCGCCGGCCGATCACGAGATCCTCGGTGCAGTACGGCAGCACCTTGAAGCCGTCCTTCACGAGCAGCGTCGCCGCCTCGATGAGACCGACCGGGTCCGGCTGCAGCGTGTAATCGTCGCCGATCAGCTCGAGCTTGATCCAGTCGGTTTCGAACACTTCGCGCGCCATCTGCGCGGTCGTCACCGCCTCGGCGACTGTCTGGCAGCCCGCCGTGTTCGGCAACAGCGGCACGTTGTGGCGCTTGAGCAGATCGAAGAAGCCGGCCTCGGCCGCACCGGCGTTCATCTGGCGCCGCAGCGCGACCGTCACCATGCCCGGCCGCGCGGCGGCGATCGAATCGGACAGCGACTGCAGAGACGGATAGCGCGACGTGCCGAGCAGCACGCGGCTCGCGAAGGTTGTGCCGTGCAGCGTGAGCGTGTCGGCGGAAGAAAGAGGCGTCATCGGAAGATCCTGTGGGGGCGGGTGCAGGGACGAAGCTGGCGCGCCAACGCGTCAGCCGCCTGCGACCGGATGCACGATGTCGAGCTTGTCGCCCGCGGCGAGTGCGCGTGCCGCGTGCTGCGTGCGCGCGACGAACGCGCCGTTGATCGCGACCGCGAACGGCGGCTGCACGCCGTATGCGGCGAGCGCGTCGGCGACCGTCGCGCCGTCGGGCAGCGAGAGCGTCTGTTGATTGATCTGGATGTCCATGATGCTGTCGATATCGATTGATCGGATCGGCGGGCCGCGCTCACGCGGGCGCGTGCGCCGCGCCTTGCTGCAGCAGCGCCGGCCAGCGCGCGTCGTGGCGCCACGCGGCGAACGTGTCGGCATCCTTCACCGTACGCTCGACAAGCGCCCGTGCGAAGCGGACCGCGGTGTCGGCGACTTCCGGCGCGATCATGAAGCCGTGCCGGTACAGGCCGTTGACCGCGAGCGTCGCACCACCATCCCAGACGAGCGCCGGGCGATGGTTGGGCAGCGTCGGCCGGCATTGCGAATTCAGCTCGAGAATGCGCGCCTCGCCGAACGCCGGATGCACCGAGAACGCGGCGCTCAGCAGCTCGAGCGCCGAGCGCACGCTGACGGGCGACATGTCCTCGCCCTCGATCTCGGTCGCGCCGATCACGTAGAGATCGTTCTCTTTCGGCGCGACGTAGAGCGGATAGCGCGGATGCAGAAGCCGCACGGGGCGCGTGAGGCCGATGCCCGGCGCGTGCACGCGCACGACCTCGCCGCGGATCCCGCGCAGCGTCGGCATCTGCGCCTTCGCGCCGAGCCCGCGGCAATCGATCGTGATGCGCGCGACGGGCGCCGCCTGCGGCTCGATTGCGGTGTTCCAGTGCGCGTCGACGCCGCGCTCGGCGAGGCCCGCAGCGAGCGCGCGCAGCACCTGGCGGTTGTCGAGCTGGCCTTCGCGCGGCAGCAGGAGGCCGTGCGCGAAGCGCCCGGCGAGCGCCGGCTCGGCCGCGTCGACCTGTGCGCCCGCGAGCGCGACGAGGCCACCGTCGAGCAGCTCGGCGCTCGCGTTCGCGCGCACGCGGCGCTCAAAGAGCGGCGCTTCCGCGCGGTCCGCGTGATGCCAGACGACGAGCGTGCCGTTGCGCTGGAAGAACACGGGCTCGGGCAGCTCGGCAAGCCAGCGCGGCCAGAGGTCGAGCGATGCGACGCCGAGATCGGAGATGAAGCGCTCGGCGCTCGCCGCTTCGGCGAGCGGCGCGAGCATCGCCGCCGCGACCCATGCGGCGGAACCCGAGCCCGCCGCATCGCCGCGCTCGTAGAGCGCGACGCGGTGCCCCGCGCCCGCGAGGCGCCACGCGATCAGACGGCCGACGAGGCCGCCGCCCAGCACCGCGAAATCGGGTTCAGACGCGTGCAGGTTCATCGCATCCGCCCGTCGTGTTCGTCACCGAGAGACGGCCCGAAAGGCGGGCCGGGGAAGCCGCCGCGGCCGACGGCTCGCAGCGAAGCAAAAGAACTGAAGATTGCACGGTCATCGATACCTTCCGTCACGCGCGAAGATGCGCACCCAAAAGGACGAAACCGGCGACTGAGGCCGGCCAGAACCATGCGACGCGCAGCTCGACAAAGCGACGGCGGCGGGCGCGGCCCGGCGGGATCGGAAACTTCCCGCGCCGGTATTACCCGGATCGGGTGCGAAGGGTCTCTCTCAGCCTCGCCGCGCATCCGGCCGTGCCGACCGGCAGGGCCGAGGCGCGCGAAGCACCCCTGTTTCGTCGACGGCCATTAGACCATAAAAGCGGAAACGGCAGCAAACCTCGGAATGCGGCAAATTCGCCTGCCGCACCGCGGCGCTGGCACAATGCCCGCAGGGCACGGCGCGCGAGCGACATCGCGGCGGCGGCGTGCCGATGTCGCTCCCGGCGTTAAGCGTCGTTTAAGACATGCTCGCCAGAATCCGCGGCACGCTCGCCGCGCGGCGGCGCCGAACGGGCGCGCCGGGCGCGGCGCGGCCGTCCGCCCGGCGTCGCCGGCCTCACATCAGGAAGCTCATGACTCAATCGATGCAAGCCCTCGCCCCCATTCCGGACGATCCGTCGCGACATCCGTCTCCGATATCCACGTGGAGCCTCATCAAGCCCTATTGGGTCTCCGAAGAGTGGAAGGTCGCGTGGGGACTGCTCGTCACGATCGTCGCGATCAATCTGACGCTCGTGTGGATCAACGTGCGGATCAACTCGTGGAGCGCGTCGTTCTACAACGCGCTGCAATCGAAGGACGTGCGCGACTTCCCGAGCCTGCTGATCACGTTCGCGGTGCTCGCGTTCGCGTTCATCATCCTCGCGGTGTACGGTCTCTACTTGCGGCAGATGCTCGGCTTCCGCTGGCGCCAGTGGCTGACGACGCGCTTCCTGCACGAATGGCTCGGCGACCGCAACTTCTACCGGATCGAGCGCGACCGGCTCGCCGACAACCCCGACCAGCGGATCGCAGACGACCTGCAGTCGCTCGCGTCGACGACGCTGTCGCTGTCGCTCGACCTGCTGTCGACGGTCGTCACGCTGATCTCGTTCGCGACGATCCTCTGGTCGATCGCCGGCGCGGCGACAATCACGCTCAGCGGCCACGCGATCACGATCCCCGGCTACATGGTGTGGGTCGCGATGATCTACGCGATCGCCGGTTCGTACGTGATGCACCGCTTCGGCCATCCGCTCGTGTCGATCAACTACCAGCAGCAGCGCGTCGAGGCGGACTTCCGCTTCAGCCTGATCCGCATCCGTGAGAACGCTGAGCAGATCGCGTTCTACAGCGGCGAGCCCGTCGAGACCGCACACGAGCAGAACCTGTTCCAGCGGATCCGCGAGAACTGGTGGCGCGTGATGCGCTACACGAAGCGCCTCACGTTCGTGCTGAACTTCTACGCGCAGCTCGCGAGCCTCTTTCCGATCGCGGTCGCCGCGCCCCGCTACTTCGCAGGCGCGTTCACGTTCGGCGTGCTGATGCAGATCAGCCGTGCGTTCAGCACCGTCAGCGACTCGTTCTCGTGGTTCATCAACAGTTACGGCACGCTCGCCGAGTGGCGCGCGACCGTCAACCGTCTGCGCGAATTCAAGCGTGTGATGGGCGCGTCGCACCTGAAGGAAGCGATGTCGCCCGCGACCGAGCACGGCGGCATCAACCTGCATTACGTCGACACGGCCGAAATCACGACGTCGGGCCTAAAGCTCGCGCTGCCGAATGGCGCGGCGCTCGCGTCGATTGGCGACGTCGCGATCCAGCCCGGCTCGCGCTGGCTCGTACGCGGGCCGTCCGGCTCCGGCAAGAGCACGCTGATGCGTGCGCTCGCGGGCCTCTGGCCGTTCGGCGACGGCGCGATCGATGCGCCCGTCGACGCGCGGATGATGTTCGTCCCGCAGCAGAGCTACCTGCCGATCGGCGCGCTGAAGGCGGCGCTCGCGTATCCGTCGGCCGTCGACACGTTCAGCGACGACGCATGCCGCGACGCGCTGCGCGCATGCGGCCTCGGCGACTACGCCGAGCGGCTCGGCGAGACCGGCCACTGGACGCGCATCCTGTCGCCCGGCGAGCAGCAGCGTCTCGCGGGCGCACGCGTGCTGCTGCACAAGCCCGACTATCTGTTCCTCGACGAAGCGACGAGCGCGCTCGACGCCGACAACGAAGCGCGCCTCTACCGGCTCTTCGACGAGCGGCTGCCGAAGGCGGCGATCGTCAGCATCGCGCACCGCGAATCGGTCGCATCGTTCCATGAGCAGACGCTCGACGTGCGCCGCGATGAAGCGAGGGTCGCCGCGTGAGCGGCGCACATTCTCGCGTCGCGCCGATCACGGGCGCGGGCTCGGAGATCAGCGCGGCGCGCGCACGCTCGCGGCGCCCGGCGGCGCGCTGATGCTGCATGCGCGCGGCGCGGACGAAGCCGCGCGCGAGCGGTTCGCCGCGGTGGACGATCGATGCCGCGCGGCGGGGCGCCGCATGCGCGGCGTTCGCCGCGGATCTCGCCGCCGGGCACGAACCGGAGATCAATTTCGACGGGGCGACGCTCGCGCGGTACGGCAGCGGGCGATGAGCGGCCGGTGCGTGGAGGTCGGCGATGCGCCAGCGGGACGCGCGGCCGCAGATCGTGTCCACGCTCGCCGACGATCGTAAATGCCAAGAAGTGTCGCCGAATGCCGGTCGGCGACGCAGCCGGTCATTTCGTCAGACAGGCGAAAGAGAGGATATCGAACGACAAGCGGCCGGCGCCGCGATCGCTTCGGGAACCTGAGCATTCGGCGAAATGCCGATCGACAACCAGGCCCCGCGCTACGCTCGCCCCGCCGTCATCCACGCAGCGCCGCCGACGCGAGCACCCGATGCTCGGCGCCCGGGCGCGTGAGAATGCTCTCGTAGAGCGTGAGCGTTTCGAACCGCAACGCGAGCGGTATGCCGCTTACGGCATCGTTCGCGCTGTCGGTCGCCACGCGATGCGCGTCACGCGGAAACCGCGCGATCGTCACGTGCGGCTTGAACGCGCGGCTGTCGGGCGGCAAACCGAGCTCGCGTAATGCGCCGCCCACCCGCTCGCCGAGCGCGAGCAATTGTGGCTGCGGCGCGAGCTCCGCGACGACGAGCCGCGCATGCGCGGTGCTCGGCCAGCAGACGACGCGCTCGACGTCGACGGGCGGCACCGCGTCGACCGCCGCGAGTTCGGCAAGGCGCGCGCCGAGCCGCTCGCTCTTCGTCCGCTCGACCGAGCCGAGGAACGCGATCGTCACGTGCAATTGGTCGCGCGACGTACGCCGCGCACCAGCGGCGACGGGCAGCGCCGCGAGCGCGTCGCGCGACGCCCGATCGAGCGTGAGCGCGACGAAGCAGCGCAGCCGGTCGCCCGCCATCGTCACCGCGCGGAGCCGAGCGGCCCCGCGGCCTGAGCCGCGCCCGCGCCACCTGCGCCGTGCGCCGCTGCGAGCTTGTCGCCCTGCGGCAGCGGCCCGTGATCGCCCCACACGTCTTCCGGGAGCACCTTGGCGAGCGTGGGAATCGTCTTGCGCGTGAACACCGGATCGGCCACGCCCGCCGCGCGCTGGCGCTGGTAATCGCGCCACGCGGCGAGCGCGTACTTGCCGAGCGCGAGGATCGCGAGCAGGTTGATGAGCGCCATCAGGCCCATGCTCGTGTCGGCCATCGCCCACACGAGCGGCAGTTGGCCGACGCTGCCGAACATCACCATCCCGAGCACCGCGAGACGGAAAATCAGCAGCGCGCCGCGTCGCCGCGTGACGAACTCGACGTTGCCTTCCGCATACGCGTAGTTGCCGATCACCGACGAGAACGCGAGGAAAAAGATCGCCACCGCCATGTAGATGCCTCCCCAGTCGCCGACGTGGCTCGAGATCGCGCGCTGCGTGAGCGCCGCGCCCTCCATCGACGTGCCCGGCTCGTACTGCCCCGACAACAGGATCACGAACGCGGTCGCGCTGCAGATCACGATCGTGTCGACGAACACGCCGAGCATCTGGATCAGGCCCTGCGTGACCGGATGCCGCGTGCTCGCGGTCGCGGCCGCGTTCGGCGCGCTGCCCATCCCGGCCTCGTTCGAGAACAGGCCGCGCTTCACGCCGATCGACACCGCCTGGCTCACCGCATAGCCGGCGAAGCCGCCCGCCGCCTGATCGAGGCCGAACGCGCTCTTCACGATGAGCACGATCATCTCCGGCACGAGCGCGACGTGCGTCGCGACCGCGTAGACGGCGAGCGCGAGATAGCCGATCGCCATCACGGGCACGATCACCTGCGCGACGTGCGCGATCCGGCGAATGCCGCCGAAGATGATCGGCGCCGTCAGCGCGACGAGCCCGAGCCCGACCGCGGCGCGGCTGAAGCCGAACGACGTGTTGAACGCCTCGGCGATCGCATTCGCCTGCACCGCATTGAACACGAAGCCGAACGCGAGGATCAGCGACAGCGAGAACAGCACGCCGAAGCCGCGCGAGCGCAGCCCGATCTGGATGTAGTACGCGGGGCCGCCGCGATACGTGCCGTCATGATGCGACACCTTGAAGATTTGCGCGAGCGTCGCTTCGACGAATGCGGACGACATCCCGACGAGCGCCGTCATCCACATCCAGAAGATCGCGCCCGGGCCGCCCACCGTCATCGCGACCGCAACGCCCGCGATGTTGCCCGTGCCGACGCGGCTCGCGAGCCCGGTCGCGAATGCCTGGAACGACGAGATGCTGCCCGGCTCGCCCTTGCTGCCGACGAGGCGCATGCTGAGGAACAGCGCGCGCAACTGGATCATCCTGAAGCGCAGCGTGAACCACACGCCGGCGCCGAGCAGCAGCGCAATCAGCACGTAGTTCCAGAGAATGCCGTTGATCCCGTCGATCAACGTATGCACAAAGCCTTCCATCCATCATCTCCTGATTTGGGGGCGGATTATTCTTGATTCCGGTCATAGCCGGCCGAGGGCCGACATGATATGACAGGTTTCGCCGACACTTACAAAATGAAATTTTTGTAGAGAAAGATGAAAGGATGTGCACGATGCGCGGCGCCCATCGACGACGCCTTCGCGATCCATGCGATGCGCGCGCCGCCGAGCGATCGCGCATAAAAAAACCGGGCGCCCTCATGGACGCCCGGTTCGTCGAAACGACGCTCTGGCGAACGACGCTCGCTCAGCGCGGCAGTTCCGAGCTGCCCGTCAGGTACGCGTCGACCGAGCGCGCGCACTGTCGGCCTTCGCGGATCGCCCAGACGACGAGCGACTGGCCCCGGCGCATGTCGCCCGCGGCGAACACCTTGTCGACCGACGTGTAGTACGCGCGATCGCCTTCGGTGCCCGCACGCGCGTTGCCGCGCGCGTCCTTCGCGACGCCGAACGCGTCGAGCACGGGCGCGGCCGGCTGCGTGAAGCCCATCGCGAGCAGCACGAGATCGGCCTTGATCTCGAACTCGGAATTCGGCACTTCCTGCATCTTGCCGTCGACCCACGCGACGCGCACCGCGATCAGCTTCTCGACCTTGCCGTTCTTGCCTTCGAAGCGCTTCGTCGCGACCGCCCAGTCGCGCTCGCAGCCTTCGTCGTGCGAAGACGACGTGCGCAGCTTGACCGGCCAGTACGGCCACACGAGCGGCTTGTTCTCCGCTTCGGGCGGCTGCGGCAGCAGCTCGAACTGCGTGATGTGCTTCGCGCCGTGGCGGTTCGACGTGCCGACGCAGTCCGAGCCCGTATCGCCGCCGCCGATCACGACGACGTGCTTGCCCTTCGCGAGCAGTTGATCGGGCACCTTGTCGCCCGCGTTCACCTTGTTCTGCTGCGGCAGGAAATCCATCGCGTAATGGATGCCCGCGAGCTCGCGGCCCGGCACCGGCAGATCGCGCGGCGTTTCCGAGCCGCCCGCGATCACGACTGCGTCGAACTCGTCCTTCAGCGTGTCGGGCGAGATCGTCTCCTTCGCCATGTTGCCGATCGACTCGGGCAGCGGCTCACGGCCGATGAACACGCTCGTGCGGAACGTCACGCCTTCCGCCTCCATCTGGCGCATCCGGCGGTCGATCAGCCACTTCTCGAGCTTGAAGTCGGGGATTCCGTAGCGCAGCAGGCCGCCGATCCGGTCGCTCTTCTCGAACACCGTCACGTCGTGGCCCGCGCGCGCGAGCTGCTGCGCGGCGGCGAGGCCCGCGGGGCCCGAGCCGACGACCGCGACCTTCTTGCCCGTCTTGTGCGCGGCCGGCTGCGGCTCGACCCAGCCTTCCGACCACGCTTTGTCGATGATCGCGTGCTCGATCGACTTGATGCCGACGGGATCGTCGTTGATCCCGAGCGTGCACGCCGCTTCGCACGGCGCCGGGCAGATGCGGCCCGTGAACTCGGGGAAGTTGTTCGTCGAGTGCAGCACTTCGATCGCCTGCCGCCAATCCTGGCGATACACGAGATCGTTGAAGTCCGGAATGATGTTGTTGACGGGGCACCCGTTGTTGCAGAACGGGATGCCGCAATCCATGCAGCGCGCGCCCTGGATCTTCGCATCCTCGTCGGTGAGTGCCGCGACGAACTCCTTGTAGTGCTTCACGCGTGTAAGCGGTGCTTCGTACGCCTCGTGGCGGCGTTCGAACTCCAGAAAACCGGTTGCCTTGCCCATAAGGTTCTCTTCTGAATCTGTTGAATCGAGTAAGGGGGACCCGCGCCCGTCCACCGGACGGGCGCGTTCGCTATGTCGTCGAGCCGCCCTGCATCAGGCGGCGAGCACCTCGTTGGCTTTCTTCTTCGCGCCGATTTCGCCGAGCGCGCGCTTGTATTCGTGCGGGAACACCTTCACGAACTGGCGGCGCGCCGCATCCCAGTTCTCGAGCAGCGACTTCGCGCGCGGCGAGCCGGTGAACTGGAAGTGACGCTCGACGAGCCCCTTGAGGAGCGCTTCGTCCGTCGCGCCGGCGTGCCAGAGTGCGGGATCGACCGTGCGCTCCTGCTCGGCCTGTTGCAGCACCGGATCGAGCGCGACCATCGACTTGTTGCACTTCGCGGCGAACGTGCCGTCCGGGTCGTACACGTATGCGACGCCGCCCGACATGCCCGCGGCGAAGTTGCGCCCGGTCTCGCCGAGCACGACGACCGTGCCGCCCGTCATGTATTCGCAGCCGTGGTCGCCCGTACCTTCGACGACCGCCGTCGCGCCCGAGTTGCGCACGCAGAAGCGCTCGCCCGCGACGCCGCGGAAGAACGCTTCGCCTTCGAGCGCGCCGTACATCACCGTGTTGCCGCAGATGATGTTCTCCTCGGACTTGCCGCGGAAGTCGTTGGTCGGACGGATGATGATCCGGCCGCCCGACAGGCCCTTGCCGACGTAGTCGTTGCCGTCGCCGACGAGGTCGAGCGTCACGCCCTTCGCGAGGAACGCGCCGAAGCTCTGGCCCGCCGTGCCCTTCAACTGGATGTGGACCGCGTCGTCGGCGAGGCCGTCGTGGCCGTGCTTCTTCGCGATCGCGCCGGACAGCATCGCGCCGACCGTGCGGTTCACGTTGCGCACCGGCTGGATGAACGACACGTGCTCGCCGTTCTCGATCGCGGCCTTCGCTTTCTCGATCAGCGTGTGGTCGAGCGAGCGCTCGAGGCCGTGGTCCTGCGACTCGAGGTGGCGGCGCGCAATGCCCTCGCAGCCTTCCGGCTGATAGAACACGCGCGTGAAGTCGAGGCCCTTCGCCTTCCAGTGCTCGACGCCGCGGCGCATGTCGAGCAGATCGGCGCGGCCGACGAGATCGTCGAACTTCGCGATGCCGAGCTGCGCCATGATCTCGCGCGCTTCCTCGGCGACGAAGAAGAAGTAGTTGACGACGTGCTCGGGCTGGCCCGAGAACTTCGCGCGCAGCACCGGATCCTGCGTCGCGACGCCGACCGGGCACGTGTTCAGATGGCACTTGCGCATCATGATGCAGCCTTCGACGACGAGCGGCGCCGTCGCGAAGCCGAATTCGTCCGCGCCGAGGAGCGCGCCGATCACGATGTCGCGACCCGTCTTCATCTGGCCGTCGGCCTGCACACGGATGCGGCCGCGCAGGCGGTTCAGCACGAGCGTCTGCTGAGTCTCGGCGAGGCCGAGCTCCCACGGCGTGCCCGCGTGCTTGATCGACGACAGCGGCGAGGCACCCGTGCCGCCGTCATGACCCGCGATCACGACGTGATCGGCCTTCGCCTTCGCGACGCCCGCCGCGACCGTGCCGACGCCCACTTCCGACACGAGCTTCACCGAGATGCTCGCGACCGGATTGACGTTCTTCAGGTCGTGGATCAGCTGCGCGAGATCCTCGATCGAATAGATGTCGTGGTGCGGCGGCGGCGAGATGAGACCGACGCCCGGCACTGAGTAGCGCAGCTTGCCGATGTATTCGGACACCTTGTGGCCCGGCAGCTGGCCGCCTTCGCCCGGCTTCGCGCCTTGCGCCATCTTGATCTGGATCTGGTCCGCCGACGCGAGGTACTCGGCCGTGACGCCGAAGCGGCCCGACGCGACCTGTTTGATCTTCGAGCGCAGCGAATCGCCTTCCTTGAGCGGAATGTCGCGGACGATTTCGTCGCCGATCACCGACTTCAGCGTGTCGCCGACCTTGATCGGAATGCCGCGCAGCTCGTTGCGATAGCGGTGCTCGTCCTCGCCGCCTTCGCCGGTGTTCGACTTGCCGCCGATCCGGTTCATCGCGATCGCGAGCGTCGTGTGCGCTTCCGTGCTGATCGAGCCGAGCGACATCGCGCCCGTCGCGAAGCGCTTGACGATGTCCTTCGCCGGTTCGACTTCGTCGATCGGAATCGCCTTCATCGGATCGACCTTGAACTCGAACAGGCCGCGCAGCGTCATGTGGCGCTTGGTCTGATCGTTGATGAGGTGCGCATATTCCTTGTACGTCTGGTACGAGTTGCCGCGCGTCGCGTGCTGCAGTTTCGCGATCGAATCGGGCGTCCACATATGGTCTTCGCCGCGCACGCGGAACGCGTACTCGCCGCCCGCGTCGAGCATGTCGGCGAGCACCGGGTTGTCGCCGAACGCGTCGCGGTGCAGGCGGATCGCCTCGTCGGCCACGTCGAAGAGGCCGATGCCGCCCACCTTCGACGCCGTGCCCTTGAAGTACTTGTCGACGAGCTCGGTCGACAGGCCGAGCGCCTCGAAGATCTGCGCGCCGGTATACGACATGTAGGTGGAGATGCCCATCTTCGACATCACCTTCTGCAGGCCCTTGCCGACCGCCTTCGTGAAGTTGTAGATCGCCTTCTCCGGCGACAGGTCGCCCGGCAGGCCTTCCGCCATCTTCGCGAGCGTTTCCATCGCGAGGTACGGGTGCACGGCTTCCGCGCCGTAGCCGGCCAGCAGCGCGAAGTGGTGCGTCTCGCGCGCGGAGCCCGTCTCGACGACGAGGCCCGTGCTCGTGCGCAGCCCCTGCTGCACGAGGTGCGTGTGGATCGCCGACGTCGCGAGGAGCGCCGGGATCGCGACGTTCTCGGCGTCCGTCTTGCGGTCCGATACGATGAGGATGTTGTAGCCCGACTTCACTGCGTCGACGGCTTCCGCGCACAGCGACGCGAGACGCGCCTCGATGCCTTCCTTGCCCCACGCGACCGGATAGCAGATGTTCAGCTCGTACGCGCTGAACTTGCCGCCCGTGTAGCGATCGATCGAGCGGATCTTCGCGATGTCCTTGAAGTCGAGCACGGGCTGCGACACTTCGAGACGCATCGGCGGGTTGATGTTGTTCGTGTCGAGCAGGTTCGGCTTCGGGCCGATGAACGACACGAGCGACATCACCATGTTCTCGCGGATCGGGTCGATCGGCGGGTTCGTGACCTGCGCGAACAACTGCTTGAAGTAGTGATAGAGCGTCTTGTTCTTGTTCGACATGACGGCCAACGGCGAATCGTTGCCCATCGAGCCGACCGCTTCCTCGCCCTGCTGCGCCATCGGGGCCATCAGGAACTTGAGGTCTTCCTGCGTGTAGCCGAACGCCTGCTGGCGATCGAGCAGCACGGCCGACGCGCGGCGCTCGGCCGCGACGTCCGCGTCCTCCGGCTCGATCTCGTCGAGCTTGATGCGGACCGCGTCGATCCAGCTCTTGTACGGCTTCGCGTTCGCGAGATTGTCCTTCAGCTCCTTGTCGTCGATGATCCGGCCGTGCTCCATGTCGATCAGAAACATCTTGCCCGGCTGCAGACGCCATTTCTTGACGATCTTCGATTCGGGAATCGGCAGCACGCCCGATTCCGACGCCATGATCACGAGATCGTCGTCGGTGATGATGTAGCGGGCCGGACGCAGGCCGTTGCGGTCGAGCGTCGCGCCGATCTGGCGGCCGTCGGTGAACGCGATCGCGGCGGGACCGTCCCACGGCTCCATCATCGCGGCGTGGTATTCGTAGAACGCGCGGCGGTTGTCGTCCATCAGCGTGTGCTGTTCCCACGCTTCCGGAATCATCATCATCACCGCGTGCACGAGCGGATAACCCGCCATCACGAGCAGCTCGAGGCAGTTGTCGAACGAAGCCGTATCCGACTGGCCCGGATAGATCAGCGGCCAAAGCTTCGGCAGATCGTCGCCGAGCACGTGCGACGCGATCGCGCCGGTACGCGCGTTCAGCCAGTTGACGTTGCCCTTCACCGTGTTGATTTCGCCGTTGTGCGCGATCATCCGGTACGGGTGAGCCAGTTCCCACGCGGGGAACGTGTTCGTCGAGAAGCGCTGGTGCACGAGCGCGAGCGCGGAGACGACGCGCTCGTCCTGCAGATCGCGGTAGTACACGCCGACCTGGCCGGCGAGCAGCAGCCCCTTGTAGACGACCGTGCGCGCGGACATCGACGGCACGAAGTATTCCTTGCCGTGCTTGAGCTTGAGCGCCTGGATCCGGTGGCTCGCGGTCTTGCGGATCACGTAGAGCTTGCGCTCGAGCGCGTCCGTCACCATCACGTCCTTGCCGCGGCCGATGAAGATCTGGCGAATCACGGGCTCGCTCGCCTTCACCGCGGGCGAGATCGGCATCGCATGATCGACCGGCACGTCGCGCCAGCCGAGCACGACCTGGCCTTCCGCCTTCACTGTGCGCTCGAGCTCCTGCTCGCACGCGATCCGCGACGCGCTCTCCTTCGGCAGGAAGATCATGCCGACCCCATATTCGCCGGTGGGCGGCAGCGTCACGCCCTGCTTCGCCATCTCCTCGCGATAGAACGCGTCCGGGATCTGGATCAGGATGCCCGCACCGTCGCCCATCAGCGGATCGGCGCCGACCGCACCGCGGTGATCGAGATTCTCGAGGATCTTCAGACCCTGCTCTACGATTTCGTGGGTCTTCTTGCCCTTGATGTGAGCGACGAAGCCGACGCCACAGGCATCGTGCTCGTTTTGCGGGTCGTACAGACCTTGCGCGGCGGGAATCGCGCTCTGCGGCTGCTGGTGGTCGATCATGGGGACACCGTCTGTAATGGGCCTAACGGCCGTTGAACCATTTGCTTGTTGCCCGTCGCCCCCGCCTCCCGGTGGAGCGCAACGCGGCCGGCCGGGACAGAGCGCACCGCGCCCGGACCGCCGGAATTCGGAATATACGCGACGAATCAATGGAATAGCAAATTAATGCCAATGATTTGCCCCCAATTATCATCTTGGTGCGCGATCATGCGTATTTATTGGGGCAGCATCAAAATGGGGCAAAAATAAGCGGCGCCCTCGGGTGCCGCCTTGCGCGCCGCCGTCGACGCGCTCACTGCTGGATGGGCGGCGTGTTCTCGCGCACCTTGCGGGGCCGCCCGCGCGGCAGCGGCGACACGCGCCGGTTCGCCGTGCGCGCCGCCCATTCGCGGTAGGTCTCGCCACCCAGCACCCAGCCCTTCAGCGTCGCCTGCTGGAGCTGATCGGCCTGGCGCTCGTCGAGCGGCTGCTCGCACAGCTCCTTGTACGCGCGCTGCCGCTCGAACGGCGTGTTGCCGAGCGCCCAGTACAGCGGATGGTCGGTGATCAGGCTATCGACGGTGAGGCCGACGTGATGGCGATAGCTCGACCAGCGGTACGCTTCGGGGCTCGTCACGAGTTGCGCGCGCACCGGGCTTATCTCGACGACGCGGCTCGCGAGCAGAAAGTAGCGCTCGCCCTCGATCACGGTCGCGCGATAGCGCCCTTCCCACAACGTGCCGCGTCGCGAGTAGCGCCGGTTGAAATGCGCGACGTAGCGGCGGCCGACCGCCTGCATCGCTTTCGGCAGGCTGGCCTCGTCGCTCGGCGTCACAAGAAGCTGGACCTGGCGCGGCAGCAGCACGTATGCATGCACCGCCAGATGATGATCGCGCGCCGCCGCCTTCAGGCAATCGATGAATAATTCGTAATCCTGGTCGTCGACGAACGCCGGTTGCTGATCCAGGCCGCGTAGAATCACGTGCTGCGGCTGATCGGGAACGTAAAGTCGTGCTAGCCGTGCCATGCTGAATGTCCGTTTGATCGCGTTAGGAAATACCCGAAGGCTCGTATAAGTGCGTCCGCGTCAAAGCCCGTCGCGGTGCGGGAATACGCACGGTCGTGCGAATTCTAGGGAAAATGCTCTAGCTTACAACTCTGTTCTGTTTGAAACGCCGTCGTCATAATGAGCACGCCCTTTTATCGGAGGAGACAAAGGATGAAACAAAAAATGGCCATTACGGGGGCCGTTGCGCTCGCTTTTGCGGCAGCCGCGACCGCAGCGCACGCGCAATCCGCAGGTAGCTTCTACGTCACGACCGGCTGGTTCCACCTCGCCCCTCAGGACAGCAGCGATCCGCTGAAAGTCATGAACGTCGGCGGCACGCCTGTCAACCAATCGGTGCCCAACACGGGAGCCGGCATCGACAATGCCGATACCATCGGTTTGGCCGCCGGCTACTTCGTGACGGATCACATCGTCACTGAATTGGTCGCCGGGATCCCGCCAAGGTTCAATCTGAACGGCGAGGGCTCGCTGCAACGATTCGGTGTACTTGGCCATGCATACCAATGGAGCCCAGCGCTCCTGCTCAAGTATTACTTCAACGATGCGAAAGCGAAGTTCCGGCCATACGTGGGCGTCGGCGCTTCCTACATCTGGTTCACCGGCGCCAAGATCACCAACAGCGTCTTCCAGCAAGGCGTGCTCGGCGGTCCGACGAGCGTGACGACGAGTAACCAGTGGGCGCCCGTCCTCAACGCAGGCTTCACCTACAACTTCACCGATCACTGGTTCGGCGGGCTTTCCGTCTCGTATATTCCGGTGAGCCTGACGGCTACGCTGACGACGCAACGCCCGACGCCAATCGGTACGCTCACGCAAACCTCGCAGGCGAAGATCCGACTGAACCCGATCGTGACCTACCTGAACATCGGCTACCGTTTCTAAGCGTAGTCGAATATTTGGGGAATGGTTAATTCCGCTGCAATTTGTAGCGGAATTTTCTTGAGGTTACGAGGCGGTCATCGCCTCTTGCTCCGGCGGGGTTCCGCCGGAGCGGTTTCGTTCCTGCATTGCACGCAAACCGCCGATTTCATCCTTCACGATCGGCAAAGCCCGGCCCGATCACGTCGATCCGGTCCGTGCAAATGACGTCCACGCCCCACTGCACGAGTTCGCGGGCCCGCGCGGGGTCGTTCACCGTGTACGCGAGAATGCGCAGCCCCGCCGCTTTAACGTCGCGCACGAGCGCCTCGTTGAATTGCGCGTGATGCGCGTGCAGCGACACGCAGCCGAGCCTTTGTGTCTCCTCCTGCCAATCGGCCGCAATCTCCTCGTACAGCATCCCGCGCGGCAGATCCGGCGCCGCCGCGCGCGCGGCGTCGAGCGCCGCCGCCGAGAACGACGACAGCAGCGGCGGCACGGCGGCGGCGCGCCACAGCGCGGCCGCTTCCGCCGCGACGACGCGTCCCGTTTCTTCGTCGCGCTCCGGGCACGGCTTGATCTCGACGTTCGCCGCCAGACCGAGCGCAAGGCAGCGCGCCGCCGCCTGCGCGAGCGTCGGCATCCGCTCGCCCGAAAAGCGCGCATCGAACCACGCGCCGGCGTCGAGCGCCTCGAGGGCCGCGTAGCGCATCGCGCGCGCGGGCCCCGTTCCGTTCGACGTGCGCTCGACCGTGTCGTCGTGCAGCAGGAACGCGACGCCGTCTGCCGACAGCTTCGCGTCGAATTCGACCATCGTGTGTCCGTAGCGCGCGCCCGTGTCGAGCGCGGCCAGCGTGTTTTCCGGCGCGAGCGCGCCGCCGCCGCGGTGCGCGACCACGCGCGGATAAGGCCAGGTTTGCAGGATCGTCATCGCAGTCTCGTCGGAAGCGGTGGGTCGCATCAGCCGGCGCGCTTGCCCGTCGCCGGATCGAAGAAATGCAGATGCTGCGCGGGCAGCGCGACGGGTAGCGTCTCGCCGCGCGCCGGACGCATCGCGTGCGGCAGCCGCACCGCGACGTCGTGCGTGCCCCAGCGGCCGTGCGCGAGGTTGTCCGCGCCGAGCAGTTCGCACGAATCGACCGCGAGCGATGCAGGCGCCGCGCCCGGCTGCGGCGTCATGTGCTCGGGGCGCACGCCGAGTATCCATTCGCGCCCGAGCGCGATCTCGCGGCCGACGCCCGCCCCCGCCGCGCCCGCGACCGGCAGCCTGGGGCCGCCGTCCGCGACGTCGAACGCCGCGCCGTCTTCGGACAGCCGCCCGTGCAGCAGGTTCATCGCCGGCGAGCCGATGAAGCTCGCGACGAACGTCGTCGCCGGTTTCTCGTACACGTCGACGGGCGCGCCGATCTGCTCCGCATAGCCGCGATTCATCACGATCACGCGCTGCGCGAGCGTCATCGCTTCGATCTGGTCGTGCGTCACGTAGACGCTCGTCGTCGCGAGGCGCGCGTGCAGCCGCTGGATCTCGAGACGCATCTGCACGCGCAGCTTCGCGTCGAGGTTCGACAGCGGCTCGTCGAACAGGAACACCGACGGCTCGCGCACGATCGCGCGCCCCATCGCGACGCGCTGCCGCTGCCCGCCCGACAGCTCGCGCGGCCGCCGCGACAAGAGCGGCCCGAGCTCGAGGATCTGCGCGGCCGCCTGCACGCGCGCGTCGATCAGCGCGCGCTCGACACCGCGGATCTTGAGCCCGTAGCCCATGTTCTGCGCGACCGTCATGTGCGGATACAGCGCGTAGTTCTGGAACACCATCGCGATGTCGCGATCCTTCGGCTCGAGCGCGTTGACGACGCGGCCGCCGATCTCGATCTCGCCTTCCGTCACCGTCTCGAGGCCAGCGATCATCCGCAACAGCGTCGATTTCCCGCAGCCAGACGGCCCGACGAGCACGACGAACTCGCCGTCGGCGATGTCGACGTCGATCCCGTGCAGCACGTATTGCGCGCCGTCGTAACTTTTCCTGACGCCCTTCAAGCTCAGCGCGGCCATGCTTCGACATCCTCCAGATTGCGTTTCATTTTTCCGAATCGACGAGACCGCGCACGAACCAGCGCTGCATCGCGAGCACGACGACGAGCGGCGGCAGCATCGCGACGAGCGTCGCCGCCATCACGAGATGCCACTCGGTCGCGGCGTCCCCGCTCGCGATCATCGATTTGATGCCGACGACGGCCGTCGTCAGCGACGCGTCGGTCGTGATCAAAATCGGCCACAGATATTGATTCCAGCCATAGATGAACGTGATTACGAAAAGCGCCGCGATGCTCGTCTTCGACAGCGGCAGCACGACGTCCCAGAAGAAACGCAGCGGCCCCGCGCCGTCGATGCGCGCGGCATCGACGAGCTCGTCCGGCAGCGTCATGAAGAACTGCCGGAACAGGAACGTCGCCGTCGCCGATGCGATGAGGGGCAGCGTCAGGCCCGCGTAGCTGTTCGTCAGATGCAGCGTCGATACGACCTGCACGGTTGGAAAGATCCGCACCTCGACGGGCAGCATCAGCGTGACGAAGATCAGCCAGAACGCGGCATTGCGCAGCGGAAAGCGGAAATAGACGATCGCGTACGCGGACAGGATCGATACCGCGATCTTGCCTACCGCGATCACGAGCGCCATCACGATGCTGTTCACGAGCAGCGTGCCGAACGGCGTCGTCATCCCGCCGCTGCCGCGCCGCCAGACGGCGGCGACGTTCTCGACGAGATGCGTGCTCGGCACGAGCCGCAGCGGCACCGTGAACACTTCGTGCGCGTTCATCGTCGCCGCGCAGAAGCCGACGTACACCGGGAACACGATGACCGCGATCCCGGCGATCAGCACCGCGTGGCAGAACAGGTCGAAGCCCTTGCGATTCTCGATCATGCGTATTGCACCCTCCGCTCGACGAAGCGGAACTGGACGACCGTCAGCACGACGACGATCGCCATCAGCACGACCGATTGCGCGCCCGAGCTGCCGATGTCGAGCCCCTGAAAACCTTCCGCGTAGATCTTGTAGATCAGCGTCTTCGTGCTCTGCCCCGGGCCGCCCGCGGTGGCGGCGTCGATCACCGGGAACGTGTCGAAGAACGCGTAGACGAGATTGACGACGAGCAGGAAGAAGCTCGTCGGCGACAGCAGCGGCAGCGCGATGTGAAAAAAGCGCCGCACGGGGCCCGCGCCGTCGATCGCCGCCGCCTCGATCAGCGAGCGCGGAATCGCCTGCAATCCCGCGTAGAAGAACAGGAAGTTGTAGCTGACCTGCTTCCACACCGACGCGATCACGACGAGCAGCATCGCCTGGCCGCCGTTCAGCGCGTGATTCCAGACGACGCCGAAGTGCGCGAGCGCATACGTGATCACGCCGATGCTCGGATTGAACAGGAACGCCCACAGCACGGCGGCGATCATCGGCGCGACCGCGTACGGCCAGATGAGGAGCGTCCGATACGCGCGAGCGCCGCGAATCACGCGATCGGCGCATGCGGCGAGCAGCAGCGACATGACGAGCCCGCAGACGGTCACGCTCGCGCTGAATGCGAGCGTCGTCTTGAACGACTCGACGTAGAGCGGATCGGCGAACAGGTGCGCAAAGTTGCCGAAGCCGACGAACTCGCTCGACGTGCCGAACGCATCCTGCATCTGCGTCGACTGCCAGAGCGCGACGCCCGCCGGCCATAGAAAGAAGATCGCGGTGATCGCGAGCTGCGGCGCGACGAGCATGTACGGCAAGGCGCTCGCGCCGAAACGGGAACGAGGTGTCATCGACAGGATTCCGAACAGACGTCAGACGAATGCTGCTGCGCGCGGCGGCCGGCGCGGCCCGCCCGCGCGCGAAGCGATGCGGGCGGACTGCGACGGCGGCTGCGACGCGCGGCGGCGGCGGACGCTCAACCGCCCGACTTCTCGAAGCGGCGCAGCAGCTCGTCGCCGCGCGCGGCGGCCGAATCGAGCGCCGCCTTCGGCGTCTTCTTCTGCGCCCACACCTGCTCGAGCTCCTCGTCGACGATCGTGCGGATCTGCGGCATGTTGCCGAGCCGCAGCCCCTTCGTATACGGCAGCGGCGGCTTGTTCATCATCTGCTTGATCGCGGTGTCCGCGCCAGGATGCTTCGCGTAGAAGCCCTGTTCGCGCGCGAGATCGTACGCGGCGGTCGTCACGGGCAGGTAGCCCGTGTCTTCGTGCCACTTCGCGGCGACGGCGGGCGAGCTCAGATACGCGAGAAATTTCGCGACGCCCTTATACGTGGCCGGATCCTTGCCCGCAAGCACCCATAGGCTCGCGCCGCCGATGATCGCGTTCTGCGGCGCGCCCTTCACGTTCGCGTCGTACGGCATCATCCCGGTGCCGAAGTCGAACTTCGCATACTTGTGGATCGTCGCGAGCGCGCCCGACGACGTCGTCATGATCGCGCAGTCGCCGCTGTAGAACTTCGCGGTCGCCTCGTCCTTGCGGCCGACGTACGTGAACGTGCCGTCCTTCGCCATGTCCTGCAGGAACTGGATGTGCGCGATCTGCTGCGGCTTGTTGAAGTCGAGCGTCGCATCGGCGCCGTCGAAGCCGTTGTTGCGCGTCGCGAACGGCAGGCCGTGCCACGCGCTGTAGTTCTCGAGCTGAATCCAGCCCTGCCAGCCCGTCGTGTAGCCGCACGCGTAGCCCGCTTTCTTCAGCTTTTCCGCGTCGGTCTTCACGTCGGCCCACGTCTTCGGCGGCTGGTTCGGATCGAGCCCCGCCTTCTTGAACGCGTCCTTGTTGTAATACAGCACGGGCGTCGAGCTGTTGAACGGCATCGACACGAGGTGCCCCGTCTTCGCATCGCTGTAATAGCTTGCGACCGTCGGCACGAACGCCTTCTCGTCGAGCGGCACGCCGGCCTGGCGGAACACGTCGGACACGGGCAACACCGCCTTCTTCGCCTGCATCATCGTCGCCGTGCCCACTTCGTACACCTGCAGGATCGCCGGCGCGTTGCCGCTGCGATATGCGGCGATGCCCGCCGCGAGCGCCTGGTCGTAGGTCCCCTTGAAGACCGGCACGATCTTGTAGTCGCTTTGCGATGCGTTGAATTGCGCGGCGATGTCGTTCACGCGCTCGCCGAGCGCCGCCTCCATCGCATGCCAGAACTGGATCTCGGTGGCCGCGCACGCCGCCTGCTGCGCGCCGAACCAAAGCACACTCCCGAACGCGAGCGAACGAACCAGCGTCTTGTATTTCATCGACCTCTCTCCTTTTCTCCTCGGTCCGGGCAACACGCGCCGCACCGCCGCCCGTCCGCGCCGGACGCGGCGAGCCGGACAGTTTAGTTTTCGTCCATGACAAACAAGCGTTGATACTCCTTCAGCGCAAAGCGATCGGTCATGCCGGCGATGTAGTGCGCGACGAGGCGCGGCTGCTGCGCGGCGTCCGCCGCCTGATAGTCGGGCGGCAGCAGGCGCGGGTCGCCGGTGAACGCGTTGAAGAGGCCGGTGACGACTCGTTGCGCCTTGCTCGCCATCCGCATCACGCGGTAGTGACGGTACAGGTTCTTGAACAGGAAGCGCTTGAGCGCCGCCGCCTGCGCGGCGATCCGCTCGCCGTGCGCGACGAGGGGCGGCGCCGCGCGCACGTCGTCGAGCGACGCCGGCGCGTGGCGCGCGAGATTGCGCGTCGTCGCGTCGATCAGATCGACGATCAGCGTGTTGATGATCCGGCGCACCGTCTCGTGCACGAGGCGGCGGCCTTCGAGATGCGGGTACTCGGCGAGCGCCGCCTCGTAATGGCCTTGCCACAGCTCGACTTCCGCGAGCTGCTCGATCGTGATGAGACCCGAGCGCAGGCCGTCGTCGACGTCGTGATTGTTGTACGCGATTTCGTCCGCGATGTTCGCGAGCTGCGCTTCGAGTGACGGCTGCCTGCCCTGCAGGAACCGCTCGCCGAGTTCGCCGAGCTTGCGCGCGTTCTCGCGCGAGCAGTGCTTGAGAATCCCTTCGCGGGTCTCGAAGCACAGATTCAACCCGTTGAACGCGCCGTAGTGCTCCTCGAGCTCGTCGACGACGGCAAGGCTCTGCAGGTTGTGCTCGAAGCCGCCGTAGTCGCGCATGCACGCGTTGAGCGCGTCCTGCCCCGCGTGGCCGAACGGTGTGTGGCCGAGATCGTGCGCGAGCGAGATCGCTTCGACGAGGTCTTCGTTCAGGCGCAGGTTGCGCGCGACGGAGCGGGCGATCTGCGCGACTTCGAGACTGTGCGTGAGACGCGTGCGGAACAGATCGCCTTCGTGGTTCACGAAGACCTGCGTCTTGTATTCGAGTCGTCTGAACGCGGTGGAGTGCACGATGCGGTCGCGATCGCGCTGGAACTCGGTGCGCGCGGCGGGCGGCGCCTCGGGATAGCGCCGGCCGCGCGATTGCGACGCGTGCGCCGCATACGGCGCAAGATGCGCTTCGAGCGCGGCGGTGGTCGGCGCGGCAACGGGAATCGTCTGCTCGCCGCCCGCGCGCGCGGGTTGCGCGTCGCGCGTTTCGCTTGGGATGCCGCCGGGTATTTCGCTCACCGTGTCGTGTCCTCCACGTCAAATGCGCCGGATCGGCCCGCGTCGCGTTACTGGGTGCTTGCCGCCAGCGTCGCGAAAACGGCGTCGTCCGGCGCCTGGCTAATGATCGTCTCGCCGAAGCGTTTTAGCAGAATGAACTTGATCGCGCCCGCTTCCGCCTTCTTGTCGACGCGCATCAGCTCGACGTAGCGCGCATCGCCCAGGCTCGGTGCGCGCGTCGGCAGATGCGCGGCCTCGACGACCTTGCGCAGCCGCACGCGCGACGCTTCGTCGAGATGGCCGACGCGCACCGACAAATCGGCCGCCATCACCATCCCGCAGCCGACCGCTTCGCCGTGCAGCCATTCGCCGTAGCCGAGACCCGCTTCGATCGCGTGTCCGAACGTATGGCCGAAGTTCAGGATCGCGCGCAGGCCGCCTTCGCGCTCGTCCGCGGCGACGACGCTCGCCTTGATCTCGCACGAGCGCTTGACCGCGTGCGCGAGCGCGCCCGGATCGCGGCGATTCAGCGAATCGACGTTCGCTTCGATCCAGTCGAAGAATTCGGCGTCGGCGATCGCGCCCGTCTTGATGATCTCGGCGACACCCGCCGCGAGCTCGCGATCGGGCAGCGTCGACAGCGCGCTGATATCGGCGATCACCGCTTGCGGCTGGTAAAACGCGCCGATCATGTTCTTGCCGAGCGGGTGGTTGATGCCCGTCTTGCCGCCGACCGACGAATCGACCTGCGACAGGAGCGTCGTCGGCACCTGGATGAACGGCACGCCGCGCATGTAGCACGCGGCGGCGAAGCCCGTCATGTCGCCGATCACGCCGCCGCCGAGCGCGATCAGCGTCGTCTTGCGATCGGCGTGCTGCTCGAGCAGGCCGTCGAAGATCAGATTGAGGGTTCCCCAATTCTTGTACGCTTCGCCGTCGGGCAAGACGACGGTCGACACACGCTTGCCGAGCGGCGCGAGTGCCGTGCGCAGCTTGTCGCCGTAGAGCGGATCGACGGTCGTGTTCGTGACGATCGTGACGGACGCGCCCGCGATGTGCTGTGCGAAGAGTTCGGTGCGGCCGATCAGATCGGCGCCGATGTGAATCGGATAGGCGCGCTCGCCCAGGTCGACATTGACGGTAATCATGCTTGTATTGGCTTGGCGACGATGCCCGCCATCTCGAGCTGCATCAGCACCATGTTGACGAGCCCGTTGACAGACGGACGGCCGGTCTCGATGACGAAGTGCGCGCATTCGCGATAGAGCGGATCGCGCGCCTCGTACAGCGCTTCGAGCTTGGCTTTCGGATCGTCGGTTTGCAACAGCGGGCGGTTCTTGTCCTTGCGCGTACGCAGCCAGAGGTCGTGCGGATTCGCGCGCAGATAGACGACGAGGCCGCGCGAGTGCAGGCGTTCACGGTTTTCGGGACGCAGGATCGCGCCGCCGCCCGTCGCCAGCACGATGTTCTCGCGCTGCGTGAGCTCGGCGATCATCTGCGCCTCGCGGTCGCGGAAGCCGGCCTCGCCTTCGAGTTCGAAGATGACCGGAATGCGCGCACCCGTGCGCGCCTCGATCTCGTGATCCGAATCGAAGAACGGTCTGTCGAGCCGGCGCGCGACCGCCCGGCCCACGGTGGTCTTACCCGCCCCCATGAGCCCGACGAAAATTACGTTCACGTGTGGGTCCCGCGCTTGCAACGGCTTCCTCTGCTTCAATGAGTGTGTCGCGCAGCTTACTGGCAAAGCGCCCGCCTTGTCGAGCCTGGCTCCCACGGGTTCAGGGCCCGATCACGACGGTCGGCGTGATATAGACGACGAGTTCGCTGCGTTGCGCGCGCAGCGCGCGATGTCTAAAAAGCACGCCCAACACCGGTATTTTGCCCAAGAGCGGCACGCGAGTCACATCGTCGCGGTCGTCGCTCTCGAAAATCCCGCCGATCGACACGGTTCCGCCGTTTTCGACCTCGACGCGCGTCTGCACGTGCTTCGTATGGATCGCGGGGCCGGATGCGGTTTCCTCGCCGACGCTGTCCTTCGCGATATCGAGATCGAGAATCACGCGCCCGTCGGGCGTGATCTGCGGCTCGACTTCGAGCTTGAGGGTTGCGCGCCGGAACTGGACGCCGGATACGCCGTTGCCGACTTTCGCCTGATACGGCAGCTCGGCGCCCTGCTCGACGACGGCCTTCGTCCGGTCAGCCGTCACGACGCGCGGGCTCGACACGATCTGGCCCCGGCCCTCCGACTCGAGCGCGCTCAGCTCGACGTCGAGCAAGCGGCTCGCACGCGCGGCAAACAGCGTCAGACCGGCGGTCGCCGCGTCGAAGCCGCCGATCGGCCGTGCGGTGAGGTCGGCCAGCGTGCCGTTGCGGCCGGCGACGACGCCCGTCGCTCGATCGCCCGCATCGGGCGCACGCAGCGCGAGGCGCGCGCCGAGATTGCGCGAGAACCCGCGGTCGCCCTCGACGATCCGCGCTTCGATCAACACTTGCCGCGACGGCGTATCGAGCTTGCCGATCAGATCGGCAATCTGTGCGAGACGTCCCGACAGGTCGGTAACGAACAGCAGATTTGTCCGAGGATCGGCGAGCGCCGAGCCGCGCTTCGACAGGGTCCGCTGTCCGGCCGAGCCGGCGAGGAGGCGCTGCACGTCGGCCGCACGCGCGTAGCGAAGCATGAAGCTGCGGCTCGCGAGCGGCTCGAGCTCCGCGGCGCGTGCGTGCGCGTCGAAACGCAGGCGCTCGCGCTCCGCAAGTTCGGCGACGGGCGCGATCCATATCACGCTGCCGCGCCGCGCCATCGCGAGACCGTGTGCTTCCAGCAGCGCGTCGAACGCGCTGCGCCAGCGAACATGGTTCAGACGCAACGACACGGTGCCGTGCACGCGCTCGCTGACAACTATATTGAGGCCCGTGAAGCGCGCGAACGCGTCGAAGACCGCGGCGAGGCTCGCCTGCTGCAGGTTGAGGGAGATCGGGTGATCGTCGTCGGATTCGGCGATGGTGCCGGCGGGGGTGATGGCTGTGGCTGTGGCTGTGGCTGTGGCGGTGGCGGTGGCTGTGGCCGTGGCGGCGTCGGCGTCCGGCGACAGCGAGCGAGGCTCATCGCTCATTCGCTGCGCCGGCGCAAGCGGAACGGGTGGCCCTTCCAGCGCGGCGTCCGCCGTTTGCGCGGGCCCCGGCGCAATGCCGGCTGCCGATGCGACGCCGGCCGACGCCGAATCGACAGACGCCCCGGCCGCCTGCGCCACGCCGTTCGCCGCCTGCGCCACGTCGTCGGCGAGTTCGGCTGCACCGCCCTCGTCGCCTACGTCTTGCAGCCGTTCCGCAACCGAAGCGCGTGCGGAATCGGCTCGCCACGCCGCTACCGGCAACGGCGCGCGATCCGCCGGCCCGACCGATGCGGCCGCCGACCACCCAACGGGCGCCCCAGCGGGCAAAGGCGGCAGCGACGCCGCAGCCTCGCCCGCCGTTGCGATCGCGCACCCTATCAATAATCGAGCGAATCCGCGCATCATCCTGTCGCGCCCCCCACCGTCATTACGCGACGCCTGCCGTCGTGCGTCGCGAGCGTAACGCCGCCGACTTCGATCCGCGCGAGGCGATCGCCGCCGATCCTCTGCCCCGGCGCGATGGACCACGCGTCGTCGCCGCGCTCGAACAGCGCGAGCCCGCTGCGCCGGTCGCGAAGCACGCCGACGAGTCGCGCCGCGTCGGCGGCGCCTTCGACGGCCAGCATCGGTATCGTCGAAAAAGGATCGGCGAACGGCGCCTCGCGCACGTTCGCGGGCCGCTGTCCGGCACCGGCCGGCAGCGCCGGCCATACATCGAGCCGGGCGTCGAGCACGGTGGTGGCGCCGCCGTCGCGCTTCACGCTTGTCGCGATAGGCACGATGAGCGCAGGCAACGCAGCAAGCCCCGACAGAAAGCGGTACAGCGCACCAAAGTCGCCTTCCGCACTCATCGCGAACGCGTAAACACCGCCGTCGTCACGCCGTTCGTCGGCGCGCTCGCCTTCGATTCGTTCGAGCTTGCGCATCCGCAACCCGCTCGCGTCCGCGTAACTGGCAATTCGCAGCGCGAGATCTGCGGGTGTCTGCCGTTCGCCCAGCGAGCGGCCATGGCCCGCAGACGATGCCGGCGGCGCGGCAAGGAGTCGCCGCGCACGGGCCTCGCGCGAAGCAACTGCTTCGAGTGCCATTCTGCTTTGCTCGACGCCGCCCCAATCCGCGTCGCGGCCCGCGTGCGCGCCGCACGCGAACACGCCGCCTGCGAGCGCTGCTCCCGCCGCGGCCCGCCAACCGGCGCCCGAAATCCGGCGAAAATCGGCAAGCCGCATCCAGGCGAGCCAGGCCGCCGATCGTCCATCCGGCATATTCACGCGCCCTCCCGTATGCCCGCCCGCGCGCGTGTCGCGACGCCGGCGACGCGGCTTTGCCGGCCCCCGGGCCAGCGAATCCGCACCGAGAAGGCAAGCGACCGGCCACCGCCCGCTTCGCGCCCCCATGCTGCCCGCGCGGCCTGCAAGCCTGCGACCTCCATCGTCCAGCCGCGCTGCGCAGCCTCGAGCTCGCGCAGCCAGCGCTCGGCCGACCCGTGATCGAGCGCGCTCGCTTCGAGCAGCGCCTCGTGCCCGTCGCAGCGGATCGAACGCAGCCGCACGCCGTCGTAGCGCAACTGCTGCAGTGCGTCGAACAGATCGACCGTGCGTGCGTGCGGCTCGGCACGCCCGATCGCCAACGCCGCGCGTTCGCGCTCGGCATCGCGCAAGCGCGCCGCCTGCTCCGCTTCTTTCAATTGCGGCGCCCACGCGGCAAGCCGGCGCTCCATCAGCGCCCGCTGCGCATCGAAGCGGGCGCGCTCGAACGAGCGGCCGACGCGCCATAGCGCAATGCCCGCAAGCCCCGCCCAGGCGGCGGCAGCCAACTCGCCGAGCACGCGCCGCCGCGCACGGCGCGCATCGCGCGCCCGGTGCGGCAGCAGATTGAAGCCGCCAAGCCATGCGCGCCGTATCTGCGGATCGCGCGGCACCGCGCCGCTCGCTGCGCTCGGCGTCATTCGAACACCCCGCGCAGCGCGAGCCCGTACGCCACCGCGAAACCCGGCGAATGGGCATACGCCTCGTCGATCGCACCCAGCGGACCGCACGCCGCACATTCGAACGGCAGGACGATGCAGCCGAGCAGGTCGCCGACGTCGGCGAGCGAAATCTGTGCGCCGCCGAGCCATTCCAGATCCCCGGCGACGAACGCACAGCGCGGCGCGCCGGCCCGTGCGAGTTCGCGCAGCGCATCGGCAAGATCCGCGTGTTCGAGTGCCGGATAGCGGATCTGCGCGGCGACCGCGTCGGCCGACACGAGCCAGCCGTGCACGCCGCCCTCGCCGATCCATATACCGAGATACGGCTCGCCCTCGTCGACCTCGCGTACGGCGACATGACGTATCGCCCGCAACGCGGCGGGCGGCTCGCCGTCGACCGCGATGAGTTCGATACCGGCCGACGCGGCGGCCTCCATCCGCACATCGAGATGCACGTGCGCCGCCGTCGCGAACGCAACCTCGCGCGGGGCAACCGCGTCGTTTACACACCAATCGACCGCGAGCGCGTCGCGCGCGAGCCCGGTGAGCCGCTCGGCCGCCGCGCGCACGGCAGACTCGACGGCCGCCCCGGCTTCGCCGCGCGGCCACGCGAGCGTCGCGGTCGAGAATGCGCCGTCCGGCAGCGCCATCACGCCCACCATCGTCCGCCGCGCCATGCCTACCGGCGGCCGCGCCCGCGGCGATCGGCCGAGCGCCGTCGCCAGCGCTGCCGCCACAGCCGACCAATCAGCGTCGGCCGGCTCGTCGAACACACCGGCCGGCAGCGGCTCCGCGTCGAGCGCCTCGAGCCGCACCGTGCCGCCGCGAACGCGCCGACTCAGCACCGCGATTCGCACCGCGCGCCGGTTTACGTCGATCCCCGCTGCAAAGCGTCGGCCGATCGACCACCACGAACGTTCTTGCATCCCTGTCCTCCATGAACGCGCCTCCCGTCGAAGCGCGATACGGAGCCATTTTGCAAAGCCGCCCGGCGCGCCGGGAGTCTGCCGAACGGCCAACGCCTGCGCCGCCCGGCTACAAGCGCGCTACAGTGAGTCATCGGCGCGCCGCGTGGCCGCGCCGCGCCGGTTCCCGTCCGGAACCTTCCGGAGTCCGGCAAAACCGGGCAGCTATAATCGCGGGACTGTTTTTTTGGTGTGCCTATGCAATCTACGAATCCTACGTCCCCGCCTCCCCCGCCCGAGCTTCGCCGCCGCCCGCTGTGGCTGAAGCTCGCGCTCGGTGTCGCAGGCGTGTGCGTGGCGCTCGCAGCCTGCGTCGGGCTCGTGCTCGGCTACGCGCTCGTCGTCGCGTCGCCGAACATGCCGTCGCTCGACGCACTGACCGACTACCGACCGAAGGTGCCACTGCGCATCTACACGGCGGATCACGTGCTGATCGGCGAATTCGGCGAGGAGCGCCGGGACATCGTCCATCTTCAGGACGTCCCGGATTCGCTGAAGAAAGCGGTGCTCGCAATCGAGGACGCGCGCTTCTACGAACACGGCGGCGTCGATCTGACAGGCATCATCCGCGCCGGCATCGTCGCACTGACGAACGGCCATGCGACACAGGGCGCGAGCACGATCACGATGCAGGTCGCGCGCAACTTCTTCCTGTCGAGCGAGAAAACGTACACCCGCAAGATCTACGAGATGCTGCTCGCGTACCGGATCGAGCGCGCGCTGACGAAGGATCAGATTCTCGAGGTCTACATGAATCAGATCTTTCTGGGGCAGCGCGCGTACGGCTTCGCCGCAGCGGCGCACGCTTACTTCAACAAGGATCTGAAGGACATCACGCTTGCCGAGGCGGCGATGCTGGCCGGCCTGCCGAAAGCGCCGTCCGCGTACAATCCGGTCGCCAACCCGAAGCGCGCGAAGGTCCGGCAGCAGTACATCCTGCAGCGGATGCTCGAACTGAACTTCATCACGCGCGAACAGTACGACGAGGCGATCGCCGAGCCGCTCGTCGTCAAGAGCCCGAGCCGTGAATACAGCGTGCACGCGGAATACATCGCCGAGATGGTGCGGCAGATGATGTACGCGCAGTACAAGGACGAGGCGTACACGCGCGGGCTCAACGTCGTCACGACGATCGATTCCGCAGACCAGACGCTCGCGTACCGCGCGCTGCGCAAGGGCCTGATGACGTATGACCGGCGCCGCGGCTATCGCGGGCCGGAAGGCTTCATCGAGCTTGCCGCGAACGCGGACGACCGCGAGCAGGCGATCGACGACGCGCTCGTCGATCATCCGGACAACGGCGAGCTGATCGCGGCCGTCGTCACCGAGGCGAGCCCGCGGCAGATTCGCGTCGTATTCTCGAACGGCGGCGACGCAACGGTGAGCGGCGACGATCTGCGCTTCGCCGCCAGCTCGCTGTCGACGAATGCGCAGCCGAACAAGCGGATCCGCCCCGGCGCGATCGTGCGCGTCTTCAAGAACGACGACGGCTCATGGGCGATCGGGCAGTTGCCGCAGGTCGAAGGCGCGTTCGTTTCGATCGTTCCGCAGGACGGCGCGATCCGCTCGCTGATCGGCGGCTTCGATTTCAACAAGAACAAGTTCAACCACGTAACGCAGGCGTGGCGACAGCCGGGCTCGTCGTTCAAGCCGTTCATCTACTCGGCATCGCTCGACAAGGGGCTCGGCCCCGCGACGATCATCAACGACGGCCCGCTTTACTTCAGCGCCGCCGAAACGGGCGGCCAGCCGTGGGAGCCGAAGAACTACGGCGGCGGCTTCGAAGGCCCGATGTCGATGCGCACCGCGCTGCAGCGCTCGCGCAACCTGGTGTCGATCCGCATCCTCAACCACATCGGCCCCAAATACGCACAGCAGTACATCACGCACTTCGGCTTCGACGCGGATCGCCACCCGGCTTACCTGCCGATGGCGCTCGGCGCGGGCCTCGTCACGCCGCTGCAAATGGCGGGCGCGTTCTCGGTGTTCGCGAACGGCGGCTACCGGATCAATCCGTATCTGATCGCCGAAGTGACCGATTCAAGCGGCAACATGGTCGCGCGCGCACAGCCGCTCGTCGCCGAGCAGAACGCGCCGCGCGCGATCGATCCTCGCAACGCGTACGTGATGAACAGCCTGTTGCAGAGCGTCGCACAGCGTGGCACGGGCGCACGCTCGAACGTGCTGAAGCGTACCGATCTCGCGGGCAAGACCGGTACGACGAACGACTCGCGCGACGCGTGGTTCGGCGGCTACCAGCACACGCTCGCGGCGATCGCGTGGATCGGCTACGACAGCCCGCGCAGCCTCGGCGATCGCGAAACCGGCGGCGGTCTCGCATTGCCCGTATGGATCGACTACATGGGCCCCGCGCTCAAGAACGTGCCGGAATACAAGATGCCGATGCCCGACGGCGTCGCGACGCTCGGCGGCGAACTGTATTTCGATCAGTTCACGCCGGGCCACGGCTTCGTCGCGACGGTCGGCGTGAACCTGCCAGCCGCGCCGCCCGACTCCGCAAGCATCGTGCCCGAGCACGTCGACGAGCAGGAGAAGCAGGACATCATGAACCTGTTCCGCGGCGGCAACTGAGCGTCGTTCGCCAAACGAAAAAGCGGCCTTCGGCCGCTTTTTCCATCTGGGGCTCTGCTCGGCGGCGCTCGCACGGCGTGCGCTCGCCTGCGCGCCGCAGCCGAATCACGCGCTGAACGTGATCGGCATTCCGGCCTGCTGGGTCGCGTAGCCGGTCAGCGCCGCGAAGAACTCCTGGCCGCTGCGCGTATCGCGCCACGCGCCGTCGACGAACCGGTAATGGAAACCGCCCGCTTTCGCGGCGATCCAGACTTCCTGCATCGGCGGCTGCAGGTTCACGATGATCTTCGAGCCGTTCTCGAACGTGAGCGTGAGCACGCTGCCGTTGCGCTCGAGATCAATGTCGGCGTCGCCGTCGTTGGCGTCGTCGACCGACCGCTCGACGGCCGTCAGCACGGCTTCGGCCCGGGTCAGGTAATCAGTATCGGACATGCTAAACTCTATCGATTCAATTGTTTAGGGACGGTCATGCGTATCGTTTTCCAGATGAGCGCGATTGTAGCGGCTTTGGCGCTCGCAGGCTGCGGCCAGCGCGGCCCGCTGTACATGCCGGTCGTGCCGCCGCTGCCGCCCAAGCCAACTGAACAGACGCTGCCGCCGTCGGACATGACGCCCGACGCCGAAACGGCGTCGGTGCGCGACAACGGCGCATCCGGCGCCGCCGGCGCGCCGCTCACGCTGTCGCCCGACCTGTCGACGCAACGCACGCCGCAGGCGGCACCCGCGTCCGGCGCCTCTTCCGCCCAATGACCGATCCTGCATGACTCAAGCTGCATTTGACTATGTCGACGGCGCGCTCCACGCCGAGCGCATCGCCGCCGCCGAACTCGCCGATCGTTTCGGCACCCCGCTGTTCGTCTATTCGCGCGCCGCGCTCACCGCGGCCTACGAGGCCTATGCAAATGCGTGCGCGGGCCGCCGCGCGTCGATTCACGTCGCCGTGAAGGCGAACAGCAACCTCGGCGTGCTGAACGTGTTCGCGCGGCTCGGCGCGGGCTTCGACATCGTGTCGGGCGGCGAGCTCGCCCGCGTGCTCGCGGCAGGCGGCCGTGCGCAGGACGTCGTGTTCTCTGGCGTCGGCAAGAGCGCGGACGAAATGCGCGCCGCGCTCGAAGCGGGCGTCAAATGCTTCAACGTCGAATCGATTCCGGAGCTCGACCGGCTGAACGCCGTCGCAGCGTCGCTCGGCAAGCGCGCGCCCGTGTCGCTGCGCGTGAATCCGGATGTCGATCCGAAAACGCACCCGTACATCTCGACCGGGCTGAAGGCGAACAAGTTCGGCATTGCGTTCGACGAAGCGCGCGCGACCTACCGCGCGGCGGCCGCGTTGCCGAACCTCGATGTGGTCGGCATCGACTGCCACATCGGCTCGCAGATCACCGAACTGAGCCCGTACCTCGACGCGATCGACAAGCTGCTCGACCTCGTCGAGCAGATCGAGGCGGACGGCGTGAAGATCCACCACGTCGACGTCGGCGGCGGGCTCGGCATCACGTACGACGACGAAACGCCGCCCGACATCGGCGCCTACGTGCGCGCGGTGCTCGAGCGCATCGACGCGCGCGGCCACGGCCATCGCGAGATATGGTTCGAGCCGGGCCGCTCGCTGACGGGCAACGCGGGCATTCTGCTCACGCGCGTCGAATTCCTGAAGCAGGGCGACGAAAAGAACTTCGCGATCGTCGACGCGGCGATGAACGATCTCGCACGTCCGGCGATGTACGAAGCGTTTCACGCAATCGAGCCGGTGAAGCCGCGCACGGACATCGCGGCGGCGGTCTACGACGTCGTCGGTCCGGTCTGCGAGAGCGGCGACTGGCTCGGCCGCGAGCGATCGCTCGCGATCGCGCCGGGCGATCTGCTCGCGATTCGCTCCGCAGGCGCGTACGGCTTTACGATGAGCTCGAACTACAACACGCGGCCGCGCGCGGCCGAGGTGATCGTCGACGGCGCGAACGCGTATCTCGTGCGGCCGCGCGAGACGGTCGAAAGCCTGTTCGAGCGCGAATCGGTCCTGTCCGACGGCAAGTGAGCGAACACCGGCTCGCGTGCGCGGCCAGCCGGTGAGATCCGATCAAATGGCAAAAGGCGATGTCCGTTCATTCGGGCATCGCCTTTTTGTGTGCGTGCCGCGCAATGCGACATACGTCGTACATGCGATATGCGCAATGCGTACGCGACACGCGACACGCTACGATACACGCCCGCCTGCCTGAGCCCCGCGCCAGCGCTGCCGCGCCCACACGGCTACCCGCCAGCCGAGCAACACGAGCACGATCACGCCGTACAGCTTCGGCAGCACGAGATCGTGCTTGCCCGCCTTCATCCACCAGAAATGCAGGATGCCGAACGTCGCGATCGCATAAATCGCCCTGTGCAGCGTCTGCCAGTGCCGGCCGAGCCGACGCGCGATCGCGCGCGGCGACGTCGCGGCGAGCGGAATCAGCAGCACGAACGCGACGAAACCGACGGTGATGAACGGGCGCTTCACGACATCCTTCACGATATCCATCACGTCGAACCACTTGTCGAACCAGATGTAAGTCGTGAAGTGCAGCATCGCGTAGAAAAATGCGTAGAGCCCGAGCATGCGCCGCAGCCGCAGCAGCGCGTTGATGCCCGTCAGCCGGCGCAGCGGTGTGACGGCGAGCGTGATGCACAGGAACACGAGCGTCCAGAGCCCCGTCGAGCGCGTGATGAACTCGATCGGATTCGCGCCCAGCCGGTCGGTCATCCCGAAGAACACGATGCGCGCGAGCGGATACAGCGACGCGACGAACACGGCGATCTTCACGGGCGCGAGCCAGCGCGGCGCGCCGCCCGCCCGGCCAACGTCCCGGCGCGGCGCGCGGCCGCGCACGCCGGCGCCCGCGGTCGTCCCGGCGAATGTCGAGGGTTGCATATCGTTCTCCATTCGCCGTTACTCAGAAGTACTTCTTCAGATCCATGCCGCGATACATCGACGCGACCCAATCGCCATAGCCGTTGAACATCAGCGTCTTGCGCTTCGGCGTGAAGAATCCGTCTTCGCCGATGCGCCGCTCGGTCGCCTGGCTCCAGCGCGGATGGTCGACGTTCGGATTGACGTTCGAATAAAAGCCGTATTCGTTCGGCGCGTACGTGTTCCAGCTCGTCGGCGGCTGATGCTCGACGAAGCGGATCTTTACGATCGACTTCGCGCTCTTGAAGCCGTATTTCCACGGCACGATCACCCGCACCGGCGCGCCGTTCTGATTCGGCAGCACCTGTCCATAGACGCCCATCGTGAGCAGCGTCAGCGGATTCATCGCCTCGTCCATCCGCAGTCCTTCGGAATACGGCCAGTCGAGGATCGGCGCCGACAGCCCCGCCATCTGCGACGGATCCGCGAGCGTGATGAATTGCACGTATTTCGCGTTGCCGGTCGGCTCGACTCGCTTGATGAGCTCCGCGAGCGGAACGCCGATCCACGGAATCACCATCGACCAGCCCTCGACGCATCGCAGCCGGTACACGCGCTCTTCGAGCGGCGCGAGCTTCAGCAGCTCGTCGATGTCGTAGACCTTCGGATTCCTGATCTCGCCCTCGACCGACACGCGCCACGGATGCGGCCGCAGCGTGCCGGCGTTGCGCGACGGATCGCCCTTGTCGGTGCCGAATTCGTAGAAGTTGTTATAGGTCGTGATGTCTTTGAACGACGTCACCTTCTCAGGGACGACGAACTTCGGATTGGTCTGCGCAGCGAGCTTGCGCGCCTTCGGATCGGGCGACGAGTAAGCCGCGAACGCGAGCCCGTGCGCGCCGATGAGCCCGCCCGCCGCGGCGACGCCCGCCGCCTGCAGGATACGGCGGCGGTTCTCGAACACCGCTTGCGGCGTGATTTCGCTGCGCGGGATGTCGTCGCCGGCAAGCGTTGCGCGCTGCGCCTTCTTGATCAACATGTCGATGCTCCGTTCTGCCAGTCGGGACACTCGCGTCCCGACAATCCTTGGACCCAGTTCCGCGCCAGCCGTTTCGGCAGCGTACCGCCAAATGCCCGGCGCAAGAAAAAACCGCCGGGCACGTAGTGCGTCGGCGGTTATTAGTCGTTCGAACGGCGCGGATCTTACAGCTTGCCGTAGCTGTGCAAGCCGGACAGGAACATGTTGACGCCGAGGAACGCGAACGTCGTGACGAGGAGGCCGGTCAGCGCCCACCACGCGGCGACCGCGCCGCGCAGCCCTTTCATCAGACGCATGTGCAGCCACGCCGCATAGTTCAGCCACACGATGAGCGCCCAGGTTTCCTTCGGATCCCAGCTCCAGTAGCCGCCCCACGCCTCGGCCGCCCACAGCGCGCCGAGGATCGTCGCGATCGTGAAGAATGCGAAGCCGACCGCGATCGACTTGTACATCACGTCGTCGAGCACTTCGAGCGCCGGCAGGCGATCGGCGAGCACGCCGCGCTCCTTCACCAGATACGCGACCGCGACCATCGCCGACAGCGCGAAGCTGCCGTAGCCGATGAAGTTCGCGGGCACGTGGATCTTCATCCACCAGCTCTGCAGCGCGGGAACGAGCGGCTGGATCTGCTGCGCGTCGCGCGCGATCGAATACCACATCAGGAAGCCAACCGCCGCGCTGATCACGAGCAGCACGAACGCGCCCAGCGCGCGCGTGCCGTAATGCCCTTCGTAATACAGATAGAGGAGCGCGGTGATGAGGCTGAACAGTACGAATACTTCGTACAGATTCGACACAGGAATGTGACCGACGTCCGCGCCGATCAGATACGACTCGTACCAGCGCACCATCAAGCCGGTGAAGCCCATCAGCACGGCGACCCACGTGAGCTTCTGGCCGATCGCACCGCCGGACTCGGAGCGCGACAGCATGCCGATCCAGTAAAAAAGGGTGGCGAGCACGAAGAGCGCGCTCATCCACAGGATTGCCGACTGGCTCGACAGGAAGTACTTGAGCAGGAACGCCGAATCCGCTCGCGCGAGGTCGCCCTGATAGATCTGCAGCGACAGCAGCGACAGCGCGGCGATCGCCGCCATCAGGAGCCGCGCGGGCTTCCAGCGCCAGCCGAGCACGATGAGCGCCGGCACGGTGCCGATCAGCACGGCCTTGTCGTAGTAATCCATGTGCGCGTGGTATTGCGCGAGCGCGAAGCCCGCGCCGGCCACGAGCGCCAGCGCGAACAGCCAGTCGACGAGCGACAGGCGGCGCAGGAACGGCCGGTCGTCGAAGAGCGCCGGCTCGGCCGCGACGGAAGCGCGCGGCGCGGGGGATGACGAAACTTGGGTCAGATCCATGATGTTACCGAGTCGAGTCCTTGGAACCAGCGCCGTCGGGCGCGCGGGAGGCAGGCGGCGCGCCCAATGCGGCCCCGGCCGCATCGCGCGTCTGCACGAATTCCTTTTCGAAGTCGAATGTCTTGCGTGCGGTGGACATCGCCATCAGCACGCTGACGCCCGCGCCCGTATCCTTGAGCCAGAACCAGAGGCGTCGCTCGCGCACGTAGAACATCGCGAAGATGCCGGCGACGAGCAGCAGGCTGCCAAGATACACCAGATTCTTGCCCGGCGCGCGCGTCAGCTGGAACACCGAGGCCTGCACCTGCCTGAACGAATCGAGCTGCAGATAGACGGGTGCGCCGTACAGGAAGCTGTCCGACAGCGCGTTGATCGCGTTCTGCACGAAGCGGACCGTGTCCTGCGCCTGCTGGACGGGCGGCTCGTTCGCACGCTCGCGCACGACTTGCCAGACTTCCCACATCGAGCCTTCGAGCATCCGCAGCAGTAGCGCGGCGGCCTTCTCCTTTTCTTCCTTCGGCACCGACCGGTCGATGAACGTCGCGACCGCCTGGAAACCGCCGATCGGATTGCCGTCGGCGCCACGGCCGATGCTGCCGTCCGCGCCCGCAAAAAGGGTCAGGACGCGTTGCGCGCTGTCATCGAGGCGGTCACGCAACGCGGCGTCGCCCGCGCCGAGCGAATGCTGCGCGAAGCGGCGCGCCGCCTCGGTGCGCACCGCCGGATCTTCGAGCGCCGCGCGCAGCCGCATCCATTCGCCGACCGTGTCGCGGCTGTCGGCCGGAATCCGCAGATAACGGAACGGATCGTTCGGACTCGCGCGCACGCCGGCGAGGAACACACGGTCGCCCCCCATGTCGATGGGCAGCATGTAGTTGTTGAATTCGCGCGCCTGGCCGTCCTTGCCGCGCACCTTGTACTGAACCGACGGCCCGATGTTGTGCAGTTCGAGCGGCTTCGACGTCTTTGCGCCGGAGCCGAGCCGCTCGTCGAAGATCTCCTTGATCGAGCGGTTCGCCGCGACGCCGCGCGCGTCGGTCTTGCCGTTCGCGTCGGTGACGTTCTCGACGTTGATCGCGCGGAAATCCGAGAACTCGACCGTTTCGCCGTCGGCGCCCGCCATCGCCAGCGGCACCGAGTTGCCGATCGTGCCCTTGAACGGGAACGTCGCGGCGCTCGAGCCCATCATCGGATACGCGGTCATTTCCATCAGCGAGCCGCCGTCCTGGAAGCTCGACTGGTAGATCGACACACCCTTGTACGTGAACGGCTTGTTGACTTCGACGCGCACGGGAATCCGCTTGCCGGTCTCGCGATCGACGACGACGATGTCGCTCGCGAAGAGCTTCGGCATGCCGGTCGAGTAATAATCGACGATGAACTTCTCGAGCTGGATCGAGAACGGCAGATCCTGGATCAGCGAACCGGTCGGCTGATTGAGGATCGCGGTCGACACGTACTGGCCCTCCGGCACCCAGGCGTAGCCGCGGAACGTCGGGTTCGACGCGGACAGCCGGTGCTCGGCGCCGATCTCGCTAATCGCCGCGCTCGAGTTGACGGGGCTCTTGCCGAACATCCACATCTGGAATTTGATCGGCAGGTTGCTGTCGAGCAGGCCGCCGACGCAGATCACGACGATCGCGAGGTGCGCGGCGATGTAGCCGAACTTCGTCAACGCGCCGCGCTTCGCGGCGACGAGCGTCGCGCCGTCCGATTCGCGCACGACGAGCCGGTAGCCCGCCTTCGCGACGAACGCAACAATGGTCTGCGTCGCGCGTGCGCGATCGCCCGCGACCGCGAACTCGGCCTTGTGATGGAACGCGCGCAGGCTGCCTTCGCGGACCTTGTCCTTCCAGCTCTTCGCGTCGGCGACCATCTTCGGCGCGTTGCGGATCACGCAAAGCGAGATCGACACGACGAGGAAGATCAGGATCAGCATGAACCACCACGCGCTGTAGACCGTATAGAGGCTGAGCGAGCGGAAGATGTCGGCCCAGAACGGGCCGAACTGATTGACGTAGTTAGGATACGGATCGTCCTGCGTGAGGACCGTGCCGATGATGCTCGCGATCGACAGGACGACGAGCAGCGCGATCGCAAAACGCATCGAGCTCAGCAGCTCGACCGCGCGCTTGACCGCGGACTGGCCCGCTCTCGACTGCAACCCCGACGTGGTAACGCTCATTCAAACTCCAACTCACAGCAAAAAAGGGCAAGGCGGCCGTGCTTCGACGGCGCCCCACCCTTTTCTTGTTCTAGCGGCCGCTGCGTGGACGGCCGGCTCGTTCATTCGGCTCGCGAACCGGGATCGGCTCAGTGCAGGCCAGCGATGTAATCGGCGACGGCCTTGACTTCGCTGTCCGTCAGCCGGAGCGCGATCTGATGCATCGCCTCGTTGTTGCGCGTGCCCTGCTGGAACGCGGTCAACTGCGCGACCGTGTAGTCCGCCCACTGGCCCGACAGCCGCGGATACTGGACCGGAATGCCCTGTCCCGTCGGCCCGTGGCAGCTCGCGCAGGCGGGCACGCCCTTCTCGGCGATGCCACCGCGATAGATCTTCTGACCGACCGGCACGGTGGCCGCGTTGCGCGCGGCGCCGAGCTTGGCCGACTGCGACCCGTAATAGGCGGCGACGCTGCGCGCATCCTGATCGTTCAGCGCGCTCGCGAATCCGACCATCACGGAATTGACGCGCACCGGCCCCTTCGCGCCCGGCTGCGTCTTGAAATCGTGCAACTGCTTGACCAGATAATCAGGGTGCTGACCGGCGAGCTTCGGAAACGAGCCCGTTGCACTGTTGCCGTCGACGCCGTGGCACGCCACGCACACCTGCGCCGCGATCGCCTTGCCCCGGTCGAGATCCGGCTTTGCCGCATCCGCCGCTTTTGCCTCCGCCATGAAACCAACGAGCCCCGCTACTGCGAACTGAAGCACCACCAAAGACTTGCTCAGTCGATTCATTCGCACACCTTGTTTCGTCTTGTGGGAGTTGTGAGGTTCTGCAAAAAACGACGGCGCCGAGTCTACCGTAGAAGCGCGCTCCTCAGCTTCCACCACCTGCGGCAAATGCGTCGTATTGTACAATACCCCGATGAAAGCCCCGGTGCCCATCAGGGCTACTTCGGGGCTCCCCGCCTTCCACCGCGCGGCCTGCGCCGCCAGTCTCCCTCCTGTGCCATGGCCTTCTTGCTCCATCAAGCCCGCTTCCTCACGACCGTCAATCATCTACGCGACCTGCCGCCGACCGTGCAGCCCGAAATCGCGTTCGCCGGCCGCTCGAACGCCGGCAAATCGACGGCGATCAACGTGCTTTGCAATCAGAAGCGGCTCGCTTTCGCGTCGAAGACGCCCGGGCGCACGCAGCACATCAACTATTTCTCGGTCGGCCCGGCGGCGGAGCCCGTCGCGAACCTCGTCGACCTGCCGGGCTACGGCTACGCGGAAGTGCCGGGCGCCGCGAAGGCGCACTGGGAGCAGTTGCTGTCGACATATCTGCAGACCCGCCCGCAGCTCCGCGGCATGATCCTGATGATGGATTCGCGCCGGCCGCTCACCGAGCTCGATCGCCGGATGATCGAGTGGTTCGCGCCGACCGGCAAGCCGATTCACACGCTGCTGACGAAGTGCGACAAATTGACGCGGCAGGAAAGCACCAACGCGCTGCGCGCGACGCAGAAAGGCCTCGACGCGTATCGGGACGCCGGCTACGTGGGCAAGCTGACCGTGCAGCTTTTCTCGGCGCTGAAGCGCACCGGGCTCGACGACGCGCATGCGCTGATCGAAAGCTGGGTGCGGCCCGCGGCCGCCGACGAAGATCGCAGCGCTGTAGCAGAATGACGATCGTGCAGCGTGCGTTGTGAAGCCGCGCCTGCCTGACGGATGTCGCGATTCGATTCGTGCGGCCCATAAAAAAACCCGCCGTTCAACGGCGGGTTAAACAGCCTAATCGAAAAACGACAGGCACCCGCTCAGGGAGGAGAAGCGGGGAGCATTGCGCAGTGCGCGTTGCTCGATCGCTATCATATACCATTGTCTCAAAAGTTTACCGAAGGGAACTGTAAGCTTCCTTCGCACACGGATCCCAGCCATTCCGCCATGAGCATCCATCCGCTGTACCGTCCGCGCCGCATGCGCCGCGACGATTTCTCGCGCCGCCTGATGCGCGAAAACATCCTCACCACGAACGACCTGATCTACCCCGTGTTCGTCGTCGAAGGCACGAACGTGCGCCAGCCGGTGCTGTCGATGCCGGGCGTCGAGCGCGTGTCGGTCGATCTGCTGATGGGCGTCGCCGAGCAGTGCGTCGCGCTCGGCGTGCCGGTCCTGTCGCTCTTTCCGGCGATCGAGCCGTCGCTGAAGACGCCCGACGGCCGCGAAGCCGCCAACCCCGAAGGGCTGATCCCCCGCGCGGTGCGCGAGCTGAAGCGCCGCTTCCCCGAACTCGGCGTGCTGACCGACGTCGCGCTCGATCCGTACACGAGCCACGGCCAGGACGGCGTGCTCGACGAGTCCGGCTACGTGCTCAACGACGAAACGCTCGAGATCCTCGTCGAGCAGGCGCGCGCGCAAGCGGAAGCGGGGGTTGACATCGTCGCGCCGTCGGACATGATGGATGGCCGCATCGGCGCGGTGCGCGAGATGCTCGAGAGCGACGGCCACATCCACACGCGGATCATGGCGTACTCCGCGAAGTACGCGTCCGCGTTCTACGGCCCGTTCCGCGACGCGGTCGGCTCCGCGTCGAATCTCGGCAAGAGCGACAAGATGACCTACCAGATGGATCCGGCCAACAGCGACGAGGCGCTGCGCGAAGTGCGCCTCGACATCGACGAAGGCGCGGACATGGTGATGGTGAAGCCCGGCATGCCGTACCTCGACATCGTACGCCGCGTGAAGGACGAATTCCGCTTCCCGACCTACGTTTACCAGGTGAGTGGCGAGTACGCGATGCTGAAGGCCGCCGCGCAGAACGGCTGGCTCGATCACGACAAGGTCGTGCTCGAATCGCTGCTCGCGTTCAAGCGTGCGGGTGCAGACGGCATCCTCACGTACTTCGCGCTCGACGCGGCGCGGCTGCTGCGCGCGCAGAAGTGAGCGCACGGCCGGCGTCCCGCGAACAAAGGGGGACGCGCCGGTTGTGAAAACAAAAACGGCGAGGCATCGAGCCTCGCCGTTTTTGTTTTCACCTGATTAACGGGCGACGACCGCAATGCGCGCGGCACGAATCCGATCGCGCAGCCCGCTTCGATTCGTCACGACGCCGACAACACGGCCGGCAGCGCCATGCGATCGAGGCTGCGCAGAAAACGATCCGCAGACTGATAGCCGACGACACGCCCGCGTTCCTGCCCGTTCCGATCGAACACGATGATGCCGGGCGGCCCGAACAACCCGAAACGCTTCAAGAGCGCCTGATCGTCCGGCGTGTTTGCGGTGACGTCCGCGCGCACGAGATGCATTTGCGCGAGCCGCGCCTCGACGCGCGCGTCGGAGAACGTCAGATGCTCCATCTCCTTGCAGCTCACGCACCAGTCCGCATAGAAGTCGAGCATCACGGGCTGCGCCGACGTCTTCACGATCTCGTCGAGCTCGGCGACCGAACGCGCCGGCGCGAACGCCGGCCCTTCGTGCGCGGCCGCGCCGGCATTCGCCACGGCGCCGCTGGGCGCCGCTCGCGCCGCCAACACCGCGAGCGGGCGCAGCGGATCAGTCGAGCCCGCTGCCAAGCCGACGAGGAGCATCGCGGCCCAGATCGCGAGCGCAGCGCCGAGCCCGCGCCCGAGGCGGCGCCAGATCGACGACGAGCCCGAATGCGGCGTGAAAAGCCCGAGCGCGGCGGCGGCGATCAGCAGCCACAACGCGCCCAGGCCGAGCTGCGACGCGGCGTTCAGCACCGGCCAGACGATCCACAGCGCGGCAGCGAGCAGCACCACGCCGAAGAACACCTTCACGCCGTCCATCCAGGCGCCGGCGCGCGGCAGCAACGTGCCTGCGCCGAGCCCGATGACGAGAAGCGGAACGCCAAGGCCGAGCCCCATCGAAAAGAGCGCCGCGCCACCGAGAAACGCATTGCCGGTATGCGCGATGAACGCGAGTACCGCGAAAAGCGGCGCGGTCATGCATGCGCCGACGACAAGCGCTGACAGTGCGCCCATCGTTGCGACGGCGGCGAAGCGCCCGCCCTTGCGCGGCCCGGAAGTCTGTGCGGCGCCGCTCTGCCAACGCTGCGGCAGCGCGATGTCGATTCCGCCGATCAACAGCAGCGCGAACACCGTGAGGAGCAGCGCGAACGCGCCGAGCACCCATGGATTCTGCAGCCAGGCGCCGAGGCTCTGCCCGACCAGCGCGGCCACGACACCGAGCGCCGTATAGACGAGCGCCATGCCGATCACGTAGGTGAGCGACAACGCGAAGGCGCGCGTGCGCGTCGCATGCGCGCCTTCGCCGACGATGATCGCCGACAGGATCGGAATCATCGGATACGAGCAAGGCAACAGGCTCAGCACCATGCCGGCCACGAAATAGAGTGCGATGATCGTCAGGAACCCGTGGCCCTCGAGCAGTGAGCGCGCGTAGTCGGCGCTTGTCACGCGCTCGTACCAGCTGCCGCCGTCGGCCGCAGACGGATCGGCACCGGCGGCGGCCACCGGCGTCGCTCCGTTGGCGCCGAGCGCCGCGCCGTCGATCCGCACGACATGCTCGGCGGGCGGATAGCAGATCCCTTCGTCCGCGCAGCCCTGCGACGTCACCGCGAGCTCAAACGGCCCCGACGCTTGTTTGACCGGCAGGTGGACCGTCAGGTCGCCGCGGTAGGTTTCGACATTCTTCTGGAACGTCGGATCGAACTTCACGTGTCCGGCCGGCAGTTGCGGCTCGCCGAGCGTCGCCGAGCCGCTTTTCACGGCGAACGCGAACCGCTCGCGATACATGTAATAGCCGTCGGCGATCTTGAAACGGATGTCGACCTGTCCCGGTGCCTCGCTCGCACTGAATTTGAATGCGACCGCGGGATCGAGAAAATCGTCTGCGGCGCGCGCCGCGAACGACGCGCCGAACAGCACGCCGAGCATTGCGACAACGGCGAGCAGGAAGCGGAGGCGGGACTGCGCGTGAAGCGGAATGCGGTTAAACATGAAATGAACGCTGAGTTTCGGTGGCGACCCACTGGCCGTAGGCGGCGGACGCCGTCGCCTGCCATGAGACGATCTCCGGGACGTCATACGGATGGTGCGACTGGATATACCGCTCGAGTTCCAGCGCTCGCACGGCGCTCGTCTTGAACAGGAGCTGGATCTCGGCGGCCGTCTCGACCTTGCCCTGCCAATGGTAGCTCGAACGGATCGTGCCGAGCTCGGACACGCACGCGGCGAGCCGGGCCGACAGCGCGCCGTCGGCGAGCGCGCGGGCAACGGCGGCGTCGGGCACGGTCGTCAACATCATCACGATCACCATTCGCGCCTCCGTCATCTGCGTTGAAACGTCATATCGTATCGCACGTCGTGAAAGCGCGTGAACGATGCGCGCCGCGTCAATCCGACGCACGGAATCGATCAACGAAAACAAAAAGGGCCAAGCATCGCTTGGCCCTTTTTGTTACGTACCGGAAGACGCTTATTCGGCTTCCTGGACGTTTTCGGTCTCTTCGACTTCCGGACGGTCGAGCAGTTCGACGAGCGCCATCGGTGCATTGTCGCCGACGCGGAAACCGAACTTCAGGATGCGCAGGTAGCCACCCGGACGGTTCGCGAAACGCGGGCCGAGGACGTCGAACAGCTTCGCGACGGAATCGCGATCGCGCAGGCGGTTGAACGCCAGGCGGCGGTTTGCGAGCGACGGCTTTTTGCCGAGCGTGATCAGCGGCTCGACGACTTTACGGAGTTCCTTCGCCTTCGGCAGCGTCGTCTTGATGACTTCGTGCTCGATCAGCGAGTTGGACATATTGCGGAGCATAGCCAGACGGTGGCTGCTCGTGCGGTTCAGTTTCCGCAGACCGTGACGGTGACGCATTTCGGTTTCCTTGATTCAAAGTTTTGATCCAGCTCTTCTATCGCGCGAGAAAATCAGGCGCACGGGCCGGTACGGGGAAAAAAGCAAGATGCGGATTCTAAAAGAAAATCCGCACCTTGACCAGTTACAGCGATAACCGGAATTACTTGTCGAGACCAGCCGGCGGCCAGTTCTCGAGCTTCATGCCCAGCGTGAGACCGCGCGAAGCGAGCACTTCCTTGATCTCGTTCAGCGACTTACGGCCGAGGTTCGGCGTCTTCAGCAGCTCGTTTTCCGTGCGCTGGATCAGGTCGCCGATATAGTAGATGTTTTCGGCCTTCAGGCAATTCGCCGAACGGACGGTCAGCTCGAGATCATCGACCGGGCGCAGCAGGATCGGGTCGATCTGCGGCGCGCGCGACGGCGCTTCCGCGGCCGTTTCCGTGCCTTCCAGCGCCGCGAACACGGACAGCTGGTCGACGAGGATGCGTGCCGATTGGCGGATCGCTTCTTCCGGCGTGATGACGCCGCTCGTTTCGATGTTCATCACGAGCTTGTCGAGATCGGTACGCTGTTCGACACGCGCGCTCTCGACCGCATAGCTCACGCGGCGAACCGGCGAGAACGACGCGTCGAGGACGATGCGGCCAATGATCTTCGCCGTTTCGTCGCCATAGCGGCGCACGTTGCCCGGCACATAGCCGCGACCCTTTTCGACCTTGATCTGCACGTCGAGCTTGCCGCCCTTCGACAGATGCGCGATCACGTGATTCGGGTTGATGACTTCGCAGTCGTGGGCCAGTTCGATATCGCCGGCCGTCACGACGCCTTCGCCTTCCTTGCGCAGCGTCACCGTGACTTCGTCGCGGTTATGCAGCTTGAACACCACGCCCTTCAGGTTCAGCAGCAGGTTGACGACGTCCTCTTGCACACCATCAAGCGTCGAATACTCGTGCACGACACCGGCGATCGTCACTTCGGTCGGCGCATAGCCGACCATCGACGACAGCAGTACGCGGCGAAGCGCATTGCCCAAGGTGTGGCCGTAACCGCGTTCGAACGGCTCCATCACCACTTTCGCGTGGTTCTCGCCAAGCGATTCCACGGCGATGATCTTGGGTTTCAACAAACTGGTTTGCATAGGTTTTCCTTTTCAATACCCTCGGCTCGTTACACCGATAAGGCTGACCGGTAACAACCTGAAAATGAACAGCCGAGGCCCTGCCTTGCGAAACGCAATGAGCAGGATTCCTCGGCCATCAATCGGATTAACGCGAATACAATTCGACGATCAGGCTTTCGTTGATGTCGCCCGCGATGTCGGCGCGCTCCGGCACTTGCTTGAATGTGCCTTCGAATTTCTTCGCATCGACCGCAACCCAGCTCGCCAGGCCGCCTTGCTCGGCCAGCGACAGCGCTTCGACGATACGCGCCTGCTTCTTCGACTTTTCGCGAATCGAGATCACGTCGCCAGGCTTCACTTGCTGCGACGGGATATTCGCGACGACGCCGTTCAGCGTGATGGCCTTGTGGCTCACGAGCTGACGCGCTTCAGCGCGGGTCGAACCGAAGCCCATGCGGTACACGACGTTGTCGAGACGCGACTCGAGCAGTTGCAGCAGGTTTTCACCCGTGTTGCCCTTGCGGCGATCGGCTTCAGCGAAGTAGCGGCGGAACTGACGCTCCAGCACGCCGTAGATGCGCTTGACCTTCTGCTTTTCGCGGAGCTGCGTGCCGTAATCCGACGTGCGCGCACCCGAGGTACGGCCGTGCTGACCCGGCTTGCTGTCGAGCTTGCATTTGTCGGCGAGCGAGCGGCGCGCGCTCTTCAGGAACAGATCGGTGCCTTCACGGCGGGACAGCTTGGCTTTGGGGCCGATATAACGTGCCACTTTGCATTCCTCTATCTATCGGTCACGCGGACCTGAATCCGCGCTAGTTCGCGCCCTTTGGGACGAACGGTGGGCTTAATCAATCAAATGCGCCTTCAAAAAAAGCGCAGCCCGTCGACGCATGGCGGCGACAGGCAAGGCGCCAACGCATCGTTAGATGCGGCGACGCTTCGGCGGACGGCAGCCGTTGTGCGGAATCGGCGTCACATCCGAAATCGCAGTGATCTTGATGCCGAGGCCGTGCAGTGCGCGCACCGCTGACTCGCGGCCCGGGCCGGGGCCCTTGATCCGCACTTCCAGATTCTTCACGCCATATTCCATCGCCACGCGGCCAGCCGACTCGGCAGCCACCTGTGCGGCGAACGGCGTCGACTTGCGCGAGCCCTTGAAGCCCTGGCCGCCCGACGTCGCCCACGCCAGCGCATTGCCCTGGCGATCGGTGATCGTGATGATCGTGTTGTTGAACGACGCGTGAACGTGAACCACGCCTTCAGCGACGTTCTTCTTAACCTTTTTGCGAACGCGTTGCGCCGCGGAGTTCGAAGCCTTAGCCATTACGTTTTCCTGTAACTGTCAGTTCCGCTTATTTCTTCAGCGCTTGTGCTGCGCGACGCGGACCCTTGCGAGTACGGGCGTTCGTACGCGTACGCTGGCCACGCAGGGGCAGGCCCTTGCGATGACGCACGCCACGATAGCAGCCGAGATCCATCAGGCGCTTGATGTTCATCGTCACTTCACGGCGCAGATCGCCTTCGACGACAAACTTGCCCACTTCTTCACGCAGCTTTTCGAGGTCTGCGTCGGTCAGGTCCTTGACCTTCTTCGAGAAAGCCACACCAGAAGCCGCGCAAATGCTGCGCGCGCGCGTGCGGCCGATACCAAAAATCGCCGTCAGACCGATTTCGGTATGCTGGTGGTTCGGGATGTTAACCCCTGCGATACGAGCCATTGTTGTTCCTCAAACAAAAAGCGCAAACAAACGCGCAGTCAGCCTTGACGTTGCTTGTGACGCGGATCCGAGCTGCAGATCACGCGAACCACGCCTTTGCGCTTGATGATCTTGCAATTGCGGCAAATGCGCTTAACCGATGCCATCACTTTCATGATATTACCCTTTTTCTAAATCACTTCGCCCGGAACACGATCCGTGCACGAGACAGATCGTAAGGCGTCAATTCAACCGTCACCTTGTCGCCGGGAAGGATACGAATGTAGTGCATCCGCATCTTTCCGGAGATATGTCCCAATACGACATGGCCGTTTTCCAGCTTCACCCGGAAGGTCGCATTCGGAAGGTTTTCGATCACCTCACCCTGCATCTGGATTACATCGTCCTTGGCCATAGGTCCTTTTTAACGCATTGGGATGTTGCCGCCCTTGAAGTTGGCCTTCTTGAGCAGCGACTCATACTGTTGCGACATAACGTACGACTGCACCTGCGCCATGAAGTCCATCGTGACGACGACAATGATCAGCAGCGACGTTCCACCAAAATAAAACGGCACGTTCCAGCGCAGCACCAGGAACTCCGGCAGCAGACACACGAAGACGATATAGACCGCACCGGCCAGCGTGAGACGCGTGAGGATCCGGTCGATGTACCGTGCGGTCTGGTCGCCCGGACGGATGCCCGGAACGAACGCGCCGCTCTTCTTCAGGTTGTCCGCGGTTTCCCTGCTGTTGAACACCAGCGCGGTGTAGAAGAAGCAGAAAAACACGATTGCCAGCGTGTACAACAGCACGTACACCGGCTGGCCCGGCTTCAGCGCTTCCGCGACGTTGTGCAGCGTATCGGACAGCCAGCCCTTGCGCTCGCCCGAGCTGAACCAGCTCAGGATCGTCGCCGGGAACAGGATGATCGACGACGCGAAGATCGGCGGGATCACGCCCGACATGTTCAGCTTCAGCGGCAGGTGCGACGACTGCCCGCCGTAGATCTTGTTGCCGACCTGACGCTTCGCGTAGTTCACGAGGATCTTGCGCTGACCGCGTTCGATGAACACGACCAGGTAAGTCACCGCGGCAATCAGAACGACGATGATGATCGCCGAAATGATGCTCATCGAACCCGTGCGCACCAGCTCGAACAGCCCACCGACGGCATTCGGGAACCCTGCTGCGATCCCGCCGAAGATGATGATCGAGATACCGTTGCCGAGACCGCGCTCGGTGATCTGCTCGCCGAGCCACATCAGGAACATCGTGCCCGTCACCAGCGTGACGACCGTCGTCAGACGGAACACCGCGCCCGGATCGGTCACGAGCCCCGGCTGGTTCTCCAGCGCGGCGGCGATGCCGAAAGCCTGGAACGTCGCGAGCACCACGGTGAAGTACCGCGTGTACTGCGTGATCTTCCGCTGTCCGGCCTGCCCTTCCTTCTTCAGCGCCTCGAGCTGCGGCGACACGATCGCCATCAGCTGCATGATGATCGACGCCGAAATGTACGGCATGATCCCCAGCGCAAAGATCGTGAAGCGCGACAGCGCGCCACCCGAGAACATGTTGAACATGCCCAGGATGCCGCCCGCCTGGCTCTGGAACAGCTTCGCCAGTTGATCCGGGTCGATGCCCGGCACCGGAATGTGCGCGCCGATGCGATAGACGATCAGCGCCAGCAGCAAGAACATTGCACGCCGGCGCAGATCGCCGAACTTCGCCGTGCTTCGACCGGGTTTTGCGAGACTCGGACTGTTAGCCAAGTATCTTCTCCGATGCAAATGCTAGTGACGGCACGCGTTGCGTGTCACTCGGCAAACGAACCGCCGGCCGCTTCGATCGCGGCGCGCGCACCCTTCGTCGCACCCAGACCCTTGACGACGATCTTGCGCTTCAGTTCGCCCGTCGCGATGATCTTCGCGCTCTTCGTCAGTTCGCCGACGAGGCCGGCTTGCTTCAGAGCGAGCAGATCGATTTCGTCGACCGGCAGCTTCTCGAGGTCGGAGAGGCGCACTTCACCGACGAATTCCTTCGTCAGCGACGTGAAGCCCCGCTTCGGCAGACGACGCTGCAGCGGCATCTGACCGCCTTCGAAGCCGACCTTGTGGAAGCCGCCCGAACGCGATTTCTGACCCTTGTGACCACGGCCGGCCGTCTTGCCGAGGCCAGAACCGATGCCGCGACCGACGCGACGCTTAGCGTGCTTCGCGCCTTCGGCCGGCTTCAGGTTATTCAATTCCATATCAACTCCTTGATCCGTAGTCGGCCGCTTAACCGATGACCTTCACGAGGTACGAGACCTTGTTGATCATCCCGCGCACCGCCGGCGTATCCTGCAGCTCGCTGACCGAGTTGAGACGGCGCAGACCCAGACCGCGCACGGTAGCGCGGTGCGTTTCGCGGGTCCCGATCAGGCTCTTCACGAGCTGAACCTTGACAGTTTTTTCAGACATGGTGACCACCTGGGCTTAGCCCAAAATATCTTCGACGGACTTGCCGCGCTTCGCCGCGATGTCGGCCGGGGTCGACTGCTTGCGCAGGCCGTCCAGCGTCGCACGAACGAGGTTGTACGGATTCGTCGAACCGTGGCTCTTCGCAACGACGTTCTGCACGCCCATCACGTCGAACACCGCGCGCATCGGGCCGCCGGCGATCACGCCCGTGCCGCCCTTCGCCGGAGCGAGGAGGACTGCCGACGCGCCGTGCTTGCCGTGCACTTCGTGTTGCAGCGTGCCGTTCTTGAGCGGCACCTTGAACATGTTGCGGCGAGCCTGTTCCATTGCCTTCTGGACAGCGACCGGCACTTCCTTCGCCTTGCCCTTGCCCATACCGATACGGCCGTCACCATCGCCGACCACGGTCAGCGCGGCGAAGCCGAGAATCCGGCCACCCTTCACGACCTTGGTCACGCGATTGACCGAAATCATTTTTTCGCGAAGGCCGTCGTCGCGCTCGTCAGCCTGAACTTTCGCTTGCATCTTTGCCATGACGAATTCCTTCCTTAGAACTTGAGCCCAGCTTCACGAGCTGCCTCAGCCAGCGCCTTCACGCGGCCGTGGTAGCGGAAGCCCGAGCGGTCGAAGGCGACGGATTCGATGCCGGCGGCCTTGGCCTTCTCAGCAATGCGCTTGCCGATCAGCGTCGCAGCGTTAACGTTGCCACCCTTGCCCGACTTGTCGGCAAGCTGAGCACGCACTTCCGCTTCGAGCGTCGACGCGCTGGCGAGCACCTTGGTGCCGCAGGGCGAAAACACTTGCGCGTAGATGTGCGTGTTCGTGCGATGCACGGCGAGACGCGCGACCTGCAACTCAGCGATCTTGATACGCGTCTGGCGAGCGCGGCGCAGGCGAGATTGAGTCTTATCCATGATTGCGCACCCTTACTTCTTCTTCGTTTCTTTGAGGATCACAACCTCGTCGGAATAGCGCACGCCCTTGCCCTTGTAAGGCTCCGGCGGACGGTAACCGCGGACTTCCGCAGCCACTTGACCGACTTGTTGCTTGTTGATCCCCTTGATCACGATTTCGGTTTGCGTCGGGGTTTCAGCCTTGATGCCTTCCGGCATCTGGTGCACCACCGGGTGCGAGAAACCCAGCGACAGGTTCAGCTTGTCGCCTTGCGCTTGCGCACGATAACCGACGCCAACCAGCGTCAACTTGCGCTCGAAACCCTTGGTCACGCCGTGCACCATGTTCGCGATGATCGCGCGCATCGTGCCCGACAGTGCATTTGCTTCGCGGCTGTCGTCAACCGGCGACAGGTTCAGCGTGCCGTCGTTGTTCGCCACGCTCACGAGCGGATTGACCGCTTGCGTGATCGTGCCCAGCGGCCCCTTGACGGTGATGGAGCCGTCGGCCAGCTTGACTTCCGCGCCTTGCAGCGCGATCGGGCTCTTACCTACTCGAGACATGTTCCTCTCTCCTTTCGGCTTTAAGCGACATAGCAGATGACTTCGCCGCCGACGCCCGTAGCGCGCGCCTTGCGGTCGGTCATCACGCCCTTTGGCGTCGACACGATTGCCACACCGAGGCCGTTCATGACCTGCGGAATCTCGTTACGGCCGCGGTACACGCGCAGGCCCGGCTTCGACACGCGCTCGAGGCGCTCGATGACCGGACGGCCCGCGTAGTACTTCAGCGCGATGTTCAGTTCGGCCTTCGCGCCGTCCGCCTTCACGGCGAAATCGTCGATATAGCCTTCGTCCTTCAGGACCTGCGCGATCGCAACCTTGACCTTCGACGAGGGCATCGCCACCGAAACCTTCTCGACCATCTGCGCGTTGCGGATGCGAGTCAGCATATCGGCGATAGGATCACTCATGCTCATTTATGTTTCTCCTATTACCAGCTCGCCTTGGTCAGGCCAGGAATCTCGCCACGGAATGCGATTTCACGAATCTTGTTGCGCGCGAGGCCGAACTTGCGGAACGTGCCACGCGGACGGCCCGTGATCGCGCAGCGGTTACGCTTGCGGGTCGGGTTTGCGTTGCGGGGCAGTTGCTGCAGTTCCAAACGAGCGGCGTAACGCTCCTCTTCGGACTTGCTCGCGTCGTCGATGATCGCCTTCAGTTCAGCACGCTTCGGAGCGTACTTTTGCGCAAGGCGAGCGCGCTTCTTTTCACGTTCGATCAGTGCCAGTTTAGCCACGGTAACCTCAGTTTCTGAACGGGAACTTGAAGCTGGCGAGCAGAGCCTTCGCTTCGTCGTCGGTCTTCGCGGTCGTCGTGATGCTGATGTTCAGCCCACGCAGCGCGTCGATCTTGTCGTAATCGATTTCGGGGAAAATGATCTGCTCTTTCACACCGATGTTGTAATTGCCGCGGCCATCGAAAGCACGACCCGACACGCCGCGGAAGTCGCGCACGCGGGGCAGCGCAACCGTCACGAAACGATCGAGAAATTCGTACATCGCACGGCCACGCAGCGTGACCATCGCCCCGATCGGGTAGCCCTGGCGGATCTTGAAGCCCGCGATTGCCTTGCGAGCCTTCGTCACGACCGGCTTTTGACCCGCGATCTTCGTCAGGTCGCCAACGGCGTTCTCGATGATCTTCTTGTCGGCGACCGCTTCGCCAAGACCCATGTTCAGGGTGATCTTGGTGATGCGCGGCACTTCCATGACCGACTTGTAGCCGAACTTCTCGATCAGGCCGGGAACAACCTTCTCTTTATAAAACTCTTGAAAACGTGCCATTTCTCTACTCCGCAGCGTCAGGCGCTCAGCACGGCACCGGTCGTCTTCAGGAAGCGAACCTTCTTGCCATCCTCGACCTTGATGCCAACACGCGAAGCCTTGCCGTTCGCGTCGACCAGTGCGACGTTCGAAATATGCAGCGGCATCGTCTTCGCTTCCACGCCGCCCGTCGCCCCCTTCATCGGGTTCGGCTTCACATGCTTCTTGACGAGGTTGATGCCCTCGACCGTCACATGCTCGGCGCCCACGGCCAGCACGACACCGCGCTTGCCCTTGTCCTTGCCGGTGACGACGATCACTTCGTCACCCTTGCGAATCTTGTTCATCGCGACTCCTTACAGCACTTCCGGCGCCAGCGAGACGATCTTCATGAATCGTTCGCTACGCAACTCACGCGTGACCGGCCCGAAAATACGGGTGCCGATCGGCTCGAGCTTGTTATTCAAAAGCACAGCGGCGTTGCCGTCGAACTTGATCAGCGAGCCGTCTTGACGACGAACGCCCTTGGCGGTGCGGACCACCACGGCGTTGTAGATTTCGCCTTTCTTCACGCGCCCGCGCGGCGTTGCCTCTTTGACGCTCACCTTGATGATGTCGCCAATGCTGGCATAACGACGCTTCGAGCCGCCGAGCACCTTGATGCACATGACTTCACGCGCACCCGTGTTGTCGGCCACTTCAAGCCGAGATTCGGTCTGGATCATGGTTTGTCTTTCCCAACTTAATCCGGATACGCCACCATGGCGCATACGGTCAGTCTTGGTCCCGTCAGCCAATCGGCTGCTTGGGTTGGAACAGCAGCGACGGCAAACGAAACCCGCCATCGCAAATCGGTGAATCCTTCGGAGCAGGCCTGACGCCAGTCCGCTTCCCCCACCAGTCACTTCGCCCGCGACGGGGCTCCCATAAAGAGGGAAGACCGGGATTATAACAAATAATCCCGGTCACGCAAGCAAAAACTTTGCGATTTCAAGCACTTCGTTGCCGAAGTGCCTTTACTGCCTGATCCCGCTTAGATCACGCGGGCTGCCTCGACGAGACGCGACACCGCCCAGGCCTTCGTCTTCGAAACAGGACGGGTTTCCTGGATTTCGACGAGATCGCCTTCGTTGTAGGTGTTCGCTTCATCGTGCGCGTGGTACTTCTTCGAACGCACGACATACTTGCCGTAGATCGGGTGCTTGACGCGGTGCTCGACCAGCACGGTGACGGTCTTGTCCATCTTGTTGCTGACGACCTTACCGACGAGCGTCCGCTTCAGCGAGGTTTTCACGCTATCGTTCATTTCTGGTTCGCCTTCTGAGTCAGGACGGTCCGCACACGTGCGATGTCGCGACGAACCTTCTTCAGCTGGCTCGTGTTCGTGAGCTGCTGGGTCGCGAGTTGCATGCGCAGGCCGAATTGCGCCTTCAACAGGTCCGACAGCTCCTTGTTGAGCGCGGCCTGATCTTTCTGGAGAAGTTCGGAAGCCTTCATGTTTTCTCCTTAGGCGCCGAGCTGACGCACGATGAACGTCGTCTTCAGCGGCAGCTTCGCTGCGGCCAGACGGAACGCTTCACGTGCCAGTTCTTCGGTTACGCCATCCATTTCGTACAGCATCTTGCCCGGCTGAATCTCGGCGACGTAGTACTCAGGGTTACCCTTACCGTTACCCATCCGCACTTCGGCCGGCTTCTGAGAAATCGGCTTGTCCGGGAAGATGCGAATCCAGATGCGGCCGCCACGCTTGATGTGACGCGTCATTGCACGACGCGCCGCCTCGATCTGACGCGCGGTCAAACGGCCGCGACCGACAGCCTTCAGGCCGAACTCACCGAACGACACGGCGTTGCCGCGCGTGGCGATACCGGTGTTACGCCCCTTCTGCTCTTTGCGATACTTCCTGCGTTTCGGTTGCAGCATCGTTATTCTCCAGTCTTGCCGTCTTCCGGCTTGCCGGCGCCACGGCGCGGTGCGCCACGGCGAGCACCCGGAGCACCGCCTTCGCCGTCACGGCGCGGGCGACGGTCGCCCGGACGCGCATTGCGACGCGGACGCTTGTCTTCGGCTACTTCTTCCACCACCGGCGCGTCGTTGCGGCCGAGCGTATCGCCCTTGTACACCCACACCTTGACGCCGATGACGCCGTACGTCGTCTTCGCTTCCGACGTCGCGTAGTCGATGTCGGCGCGCAGCGTATGCAGCGGCACGCGGCCTTCGCGGTACCATTCGGTACGGGCGATTTCGATGCCGTTCAGACGACCGGCGCTCATGATCTTGATGCCTTGGGCGCCAAGACGCATCGCGTTCTGCATCGCACGCTTCATCGCGCGGCGAAACATGATCCGGCGCTCGAGCTGTTGCGTGATCGAATCGGCGATCAGCTGCGCATCGGTTTCCGGCTTGCGGATTTCTTCGATGTTGACGTGAACCGGAACACCCATGCGGCGCTGCAGTTCCGTCTTCAGCAGTTCGATATCCTCGCCCTTCTTACCGATGACGACACCCGGACGCGAGCTGAAAATCGTGATGCGCGCGTTCTTTGCCGGACGCTCGATGACGACGCGACCGACCGAAGCGTTCTTCAGCTTCTTCTTCAGGTATTCACGAACACCGATGTCTTCCTGCAACATCGCCGCGAAATTGTTGTTGTTCGCGTACCAGCGCGACGCCCAATTGCGGCTGACGGCCAAACGGAAGCCAGTCGGATGAATTTTCTGTCCCATCGTATGACCCCTTAATTCCCGACCGTCACAGTGATGTGACAGGATTGCTTCTCAATGCGGTTGCCGCGGCCCTTGGCGCGCGCGGTGAAACGCTTGAGCGATGCCGCCTTGTCGACATAGATGCTCTTGATCTTGAGCTCGTCGATATCGGCGCCTTCGTTGTGCTCCGCATTCGCGATCGCCGACAGCACGACCTTCTTCACGATGCCAGCCGCCTTCTTCGGCGAGAACGTCAGAACGTTCAGCGCCTTGTCGACCGGCAAACCGCGGATCTGGTCAGCCACAAGGCGCGTCTTCTGCGCCGAGATGCGGGCACCGCGATGAATTGCTTTCACTTCCATCTTGATAGCCCCTTATTTCTTGGCCTTCTTGTCGGCCGCATGACCCTTGAACGTACGGGTCAGTGCGAACTCGCCAAGCTTGTGGCCGACCATGTTTTCCGAGATGTACACCGGAACGTGTTGACGGCCGTTGTGCACGGCGATCGTCAGACCGATGAAGTCCGGAAGGATCGTCGAACGACGCGACCAGGTCTTGATCGGCTTCTTGTCGCGCGAAGCTGCAGCCGCCTCAACTTTCTTCAGCAAATGGGCGTCGCAGAACGGACCTTTTTTAACAGAACGTGCCATTGCCTACTCCTTAACGCTTGTGACGGCGCTGGACGATCATCGTCGTCGTGCGCTTGTTGCGACGCGTACGGAAGCCCTTCGCCGGCGTGCCCCACGGGCTCACCGGGTCGCGACCCGCTGCAGTCTTGCCTTCGCCACCACCGTGCGGGTGGTCGACCGGGTTCATTGCAACGCCACGGACCGTCGGGCGGATACCGCGCCAGCGATTTGCACCGGCCTTGCCGATCTGGCGCAGGCTGTGCTCTTCGTTGCCGACTTCACCGATCGTCGCGCGGCACTCGATGTGCACGCGGCGGATTTCGCCCGAACGCAGACGAACCTGCGCGTACAGGCCTTCGCGAGCCAGCAGCATCGCCGACGTACCGGCCGAACGCGCCATCTGCGCGCCCTTGCCCGGCAGCATTTCGATGCAGTGGATCGTCGTACCGACCGGAATGTTGCGGATCGGCAGCGTGTTGCCTGCACGAATCGGCGCTTCCGAACCCGACATCAGCTGCTGGCCGACCGTCACGCCCTTCGGCGCGATGATGTAACGGCGTTCGCCGTCGGCGTACAGCACCAGCGCGATGTTCGCGCTGCGGTTCGGGTCGTACTCGAGACGCTCGACCTTCGCCGGGATGCCGTCCTTCGTGCGACGGAAATCGATCACGCGGTAGTGCTGCTTGTGACCACCACCCTGGTGACGCGTCGTGATGCGGCCGTTGTTGTTGCGGCCAGCCTTGGAGCTCTGCGTGTCGAGCAGCGCTGCGTGCGGCTTACCCTTGTGCAGATCCTTGTTGACCACCTTGACCATCGCGCGGCGACCCGGCGAAGTCGGCTTAACTTTCACGATTGCCATGATTACTTGGCCTCCGCTTCAAAGTTGATTTCCTGGCCGGGCTTCAGGCACACGTATGCCTTCTTCACGTCCTTGCGGCGGCCCATCGAGCGGCCGAAGCGCTTGTGCTTGCCCTTCTGAACCAGCACGTTGACCGAATCAACTTCAACCTTGAACAGCAGCTCGACAGCCGCCTTCACTTCCTGCTTCGTGGCATCCGGTGCGACTTCGAACACGACTTGCTCGTTCTTGTCGGCAACCAGCGTCGCCTTTTCGGAGATCACCGGTGCGAGCAGGACCTGCATCAAACGATGATCGTTCTTGCGAATCTCGCTCATGACAGCAACTCCTCGATCTGGGCGACCGCAGCCTTCGTGACCAGCACTTTCTTGAAGTAGATCAGCGACAGCGGGTCAGCGTAGCGCGGCTCGACAACTGCCACGTGCGGCAGGTTGCGCGACGCGAGGTACAGGTTTTCGTCGACCGTGTCGGTGATGACCAGCACGGATTCGAGACCCATGGCCTTGAACTTGTCGGCCAGCAGCTTGGTCTTCGGCGCCTCGAGAACGATGTCCTCGACGACCGACAGACGGCCTTCGCGAGCCAGCTGCGAGAAGATCGAGCAGAGACCTGCGCGATGCATCTTCTTGTTGACCTTGTGCGAGAAGTTTTCGTCGGGCGAGTTCGGGAAGATCCGGCCGCCGCCACGCCACAGCGGGCTCGACGACATACCGGCACGAGCACGGCCCGTACCCTTCTGGCGCCACGGCTTCTTGGTCGTGTGCTTGACTTGCTCGCGATCCTTCTGGGCGCGGTTGCCCTGGCGAGCATTCGCCTGGTAAGCAACGACGACCTGGTGGATCAGCGCCTCGTTGTAGTCACGGCCGAACACGACGTCCGACGCGTTGACCACCGCACCTTCCTGACCATTCGAATTCAGGAGCTTGAGTTCCATTATTTCGCCCCCTTCACGGCACGCGTCTTCACGGCCGGCGTCACGAAAACCTTGCCGCCCTTCGCACCCGGAACTGCACCCTTGACGAGCAGCAGCTTGCGGTCGGCGTCGATGCGAGCGATTTCGAGGTTCTGAACCGTCACCGTCTCGTCACCCATGTGACCCGTCATGCGCTTGCCCGGGAACACACGACCCGGATCCTGCGCCATGCCGATCGAGCCCGGCACATTGTGCGAGCGCGAGTTACCGTGCGACGCACGGCCGGAACCGAAGTTGTAACGCTTGATCGTGCCGGCGTAGCCCTTACCGATCGACACGCCTTGCACGTCGACCTTCTGACCCACTTCGAACAGATCCGGACCGACGATGGAACCATTCGACAGCTCGGCTGCCTTGGCCGCATCGATGCGGAATTCCTTGAGGATTTCACCGGCTTCGACACCGGCTTTGGCGAGATGACCTGCCAGCGGCTTCGTCACGCGCGATGCGCGGCGGGAGCCGAATGCAACCTGCACGGCCGTGTAGCCGTCGGTTTCAACAGTCTTGATCTGCGTCACGCGGTTGTCCGACACGTCGAGCACGGTGACGGGAATCGAATCCCCTTCAGCCGTGAAGATACGGGTCATGCCAACCTTGCGACCTACGAGTCCAAGGCTCATCGTTTTCTCCATTCCCGACTGCGATTGGTCGGGGCTAATTTACAAAACGCCGTGACCCAGGGAGGCCCCAGGTCGCCAGCTTTTTACGCAAATACGCGAAAAGCCTTGCATTATAGCGAGGCCCCTCGTTTTCCGCAAGCAATCAATGACTTAGCGCGACCCGGCAAGCCGGGCGGCGCTGGAAGCCTTATTGCAGCTTGATTTCCACGTCGACGCCAGCCGGCAGGTCGAGCTTCATCAGCGCGTCGACCGTCTTGTCGGTCGGGTCGACGATGTCCATCAGGCGCTGGTGGGTGCGGATTTCAAGCTGGTCGCGCGACGTCTTGTTGACGTGCGGCGAACGGAGGATATCGAAGCGCTGGATACGCGTCGGCAGCGGCACGGGGCCACGGACGATCGCGCCGGTCCGCTTTGCCGTGTCGACGATCTCGGCAGCCGACTGATCAATCAGACGATAGTCGAAAGCCTTCAGGCGAATGCGGATTTTTTGCTGCTGCATGGCGATTCCTTCAAAAGAGCGAGGCGATATTGCACCGCCGGATCACAAAAAGAACGTAGGACCGGGCATCCGCGGAGAGCGGGCGCCCGGCCTCGGGCGCTGAATATTACTACAAACTGCGGATCGTCGATATTACTCGATGATCTTGGCGACGACGCCGGCGCCGACGGTACGGCCACCTTCGCGGATCGCGAAGCGCAGACCTTCTTCCATCGCGATCGGCGCAATCAGCTTCACCGTGATCGACACGTTGTCGCCCGGCATCACCATTTCCTTGTCCTTCGGCAGCTCGATCGAGCCCGTCACGTCCGTCGTACGGAAGTAGAACTGCGGGCGGTAGTTGTTGAAGAACGGCGTGTGACGACCACCTTCGTCCTTCGACAGCACGTACACTTCAGCCGTGAAGTGCGTGTGCGGCGTGATCGAACCCGGCTTCGCCAGAACCTGGCCGCGCTCCACGTCTTCACGCTTCGTGCCGCGCAGCAGGATACCGACGTTGTCGCCTGCCTGACCCTGGTCCAGCAGCTTGCGGAACATTTCCACGCCCGTGCAGGTCGTCTTCACCGTCGGCTTGATACCGACGATTTCGATTTCCTCACCAACCTTGATCACGCCGCGCTCGACACGACCCGTCACCACCGTACCGCGGCCCGAGATCGAGAACACGTCTTCCACCGGCATCAGGAACGCACCATCGACCGCGCGCTCCGGCGTCGGGATGTACGTGTCCAGCGCGTCCGCCAGGTTCATGATCGCCACTTCGCCCAGCTCGCCCGTGTCGCCTTCCAGCGCCAGCTTCGCCGAACCCTTGATGATCGGCGTGTCGTCGCCCGGGAAGTCGTACTTCGACAGCAGTTCGCGCACTTCCATCTCGACCAGCTCGAGCAGTTCCGCGTCGTCCACCATGTCGCACTTGTTCAGGAACACGATGATGTACGGAACGCCAACCTGACGCGCCAGCAGAATGTGCTCACGCGTTTGCGGCATCGGGCCGTCTGCCGCCGAGCACACCAGGATCGCGCCGTCCATCTGCGCCGCGCCCGTGATCATGTTCTTCACGTAGTCAGCGTGGCCCGGGCAGTCGACGTGCGCGTAGTGGCGGTTCGCCGTCTCGTATTCCACGTGCGCCGTGTTGATCGTGATGCCGCGCGCCTTTTCTTCCGGCGCCGCGTCGATCTGGTCGTATGCCTTCGCTTCGCCGCCGAACTTCTTCGTCAGCACCGTCGTGATCGCCGCCGTCAGCGTCGTCTTGCCGTGGTCAACGTGACCAATCGTACCAACGTTCACGTGCGGCTTGGTCCGCTCGAATTTGCCTTTTGCCATGACTCTCTTCTTTCAAAAATAATCAGTTGTATTGTCGAGTTACTTCGACTTGGCGCTGATGATCGCATCAGCAACGTTCTTCGGAGCTTCAGCGTAGTGCTTGAACTCCATCGTGTACGTTGCACGACCTTGCGTCAGCGAACGCAGCGACGTCGAGTAGCCGAACATTTCCGACAGCGGCACTTCGGCGCGAACGATCTTGCCGCCGCCGACCATGTCATCCATGCCCTGAATGATGCCGCGACGACCCGACAGATCGCCCATCACGTTGCCCATGAAATCTTCAGGCGTCTCGACTTCCACAGCCATCATCGGCTCGAGCAGAACCGGATCGGCGCGGCGCATTGCTTCCTTGAACGCCATCGAACCAGCCATGCGGAACGCATTTTCGTTCGAGTCGACGTCGTGGTACGAGCCGAAAGTCAGCGTGACCTTGACGTCCACCACCGGGAAGCCTGCCATCACACCGCTCTTCAGGGTTTCCTGAATACCCTTGTCGACCGAAGGAATGAATTCGCGAGGAATCACACCGCCCTTGATCGCATCAACGAATTCATAACCCTTGCCTTGCTCGCTGCGCTCAAGCGTAATCACCGCATGGCCATACTGACCACGGCCGCCCGACTGCTTGACGAACTTGCCTTCCACATCCGCGGCCGACTTGCGAATGGTTTCGCGATATGCCACCTGTGGCTTGCCGACCGTCGCTTCCACGCCGAACTCACGCTTCATCCGGTCAACCAGGATTTCGAGGTGGAGCTCGCCCATGCCCGAAATGATCGTTTGACCGGATTCTTCGTCGGTCTGCACGCGGAACGATGGATCTTCCTGAGCGAGACGGTTGAGCGCCAGGCCCATCTTTTCCTGGTCAGCCTTCGTCTTCGGCTCGACTGCCTGCGAAATCACCGGCTCCGGGAAAATCATGCGTTCGAGCACGATCGGATGTGCCGGATCGCACAGCGTGTCGCCCGTCGTCGCTTCCTTCAGGCCGACCGCCGCGGCGATGTCGCCGGCGCGCACTTCCTTGATTTCTTCGCGCTGGTTCGCGTGCATCTGCAGAATACGGCCGAGACGTTCCTTCTTGTCCTTGGTCGCGTTGAGCAGCGTATCGCCCGAATTCACCACACCCGAATACACGCGGAAGAAGATCAGTTGCCCGACGAACGGGTCGGTCATGATCTTGAACGCGAGCGCCGAGAATTTCTCGTCGTCGGCAGCGCGGCGTTCCGTCTTCTCGCCATTTTCGAGTTCGCCCGTAACCGGCGGAATATCGACCGGCGACGGCAGGAAGTCGATCACGGCGTCGAGCATACGCTGCACGCCCTTGTTCTTGAACGCGGTACCGCACAGCATCGGCTGGATTTCGCAAGCGATCGTGCGATCTCGCAGGCCCTTGACGATTTCCGCCTCGGCCAGCTCGCCCGCCTCGAGATACTTGTTCATCAAGTCTTCGCTCGATTCGGCCGCTGCTTCAACCATCTTCTCGCGCCACTCGTTGCACGTATCGGCGAGTTCAGCCGGGATGTCGACGTAGTCGAACTTCGTGCCTTGGGACGCCTCGTCCCAAATGATCGCCTTCATCTTGATGAGGTCGACGACGCCCTTGAAGGTTTCTTCCGCGCCGATCGGCACCACCACCGGCACCGGGTTCGCCTTCAGACGCGTCTTCAGTTGGTCGTAGACCTTGAAGAAGTTCGCGCCGGTACGGTCCATCTTGTTGACGAACGCAAGACGCGGCACCTTGTACTTGTTCGCCTGGCGCCACACCGTTTCCGACTGCGGCTGCACGCCGCCCACTGCGCAGTAGACCATGCACGCACCGTCGAGGACGCGCATCGAGCGCTCCACTTCGATCGTGAAGTCGACGTGCCCCGGGGTGTCGATGATGTTGATGCGGTGTTCCGGATAGTTGCCGCCCATGCCCTTCCAGAAGGCGGTGGTCGCAGCGGACGTGATCGTGATGCCACGCTCCTGTTCCTGCTCCATCCAGTCCATCGTTGCAGCGCCGTCGTGAACTTCACCGATCTTGTGGTTCACACCGGTGTAAAACAGAATGCGCTCGGTCGTCGTCGTTTTGCCGGCGTCGATGTGAGCGCTAATACCGATGTTGCGGTAGCGCTCGATAGGAGTCTTACGAGCCACTTTGATCCTCTATTGGTTGGCGCGATGCGACCCTTGTCGCAGCACACCTCAACACAAACGGGCGAGGCGCTCGAAAAGCGCACCCGCCCGGAATTTTTCCGCTAACAGCCCAGCCTGGCGCTTAGAAACGGAAGTGCGAGAACGCCCGGTTGGCTTCCGCCATCCGGTGAACTTCGTCGCGCTTCTTCATCGCGCCGCCGCGGCCTTCAGCCGCTTCGGAGAGCTCACCGGCCAGACGCAGCGCCATCGACTTCTCGCTACGCTTCTTCGCAGCCTCGCGCAACCAGCGCATCGCCAATGCCATACGACGCGACGGGCGCACTTCGACCGGAACCTGATAGTTGGCACCACCAACGCGACGGCTCTTCACTTCGACGACCGGCTTCACGTTGTTGAGCGCAACCGTGAACACTTCCAGCGGGTCCTTGCCACCCTTGGTCTGGATTTGTTCGAATGCGCCATAAACGATGCGTTCAGCGACCGACTTCTTGCCGGACAACATCAGCATGTTCATGAACTTGGCTACATCTACGTTGCCGTACTTCGGATCCGGCAACACTTCCCGCTTGGGGACTTCGCGACGACGCGGCATGTTTCTTCCTTTACCTGTTCAGTTGGAGCTCGAAAGCCCCGCGGTCACCAACTAACCCGATCTCATCTGCTCGACTAACCAGCTTGGCCGGGTGACCACTTACTCGACAGCACCGGCAATCCGGCACCACCGCCTTAACCGCCCGGAGGCGATCTCCATTCAGAGGCAGCTTACTTCGCAGCCTTCGCACGCTTCGCGCCGTACTTCGAGCGAGCTTGCTTACGGTCCTTGACGCCCTGCGTATCCAGCGAGCCGCGAACCATGTGGTAACGCACACCCGGCAAGTCCTTCACACGGCCGCCGCGGATCAGCACAACCGAGTGTTCCTGCAGGTTGTGGCCTTCACCGCCGATGTACGAAATCACTTCGAAGCCGTTCGTCAGACGAACCTTGGCGACCTTACGGAGTGCCGAGTTCGGCTTCTTCGGCGTCGTCGTGTACACACGGGTGCACACGCCGCGACGCTGGGGGCAGTCCTGCAAGGCCGGGCTCTTGCTCTTCGTCGTTTCCGACGTGCGGCCTTTGCGAACCAGTTGATTGATGGTTGGCATTGTTTATTCCTGAAATTGACCAAAAACGACACGTCGGCCTCGGGCAAAGCGAAATCCGACGTGCGTGACACTCCGGAACGCGTATGCGACCCAGGGCTAGCGCCCAGGAATCAACCCACCGAGAACCGGAACCCGGCATGATATTCCGAAAATCCCAAGTGAGTCAACAGCTTGCGTGATTTTTGGTGCCAGATGCGGGCGCCGGCGACGCGCGTCAGGCCGCTTCGACGACCTCGAGGATCTCATCGCCGAAGCGGTCGAGCTTGCGCGCGCCGATCCCCGGAATATGGCGCAGATCGTCGATCGACTCCGGCGCGTTGCGGGCGATCTCCGCGAGCGTCGCGTCGTGGAAGATCACGTACGCGGGCACGCCGTCGCTCTTCGCGGTTTCCGCCCGCCACGCGCGCAACCGCTCCCAGCACGCGCGCTCGCGCGGATTCATGCCGGCCGTCGGATCGACGCGTGCGCCGCTGCGGCCCGACGACTGGCGGGTGCGCGCCGGCTTCACGTAGCGACGCAGCGTGACCTTCTCCTCGCCCTTCAGCACCGGCTTGCTCGCCTCGGTCAGCACGAGCGCGCCAAAGCCGCCGTGATCGACGGCGAGGTAGCCGAACGCGACGAGCTGCCGGAAGATCGCGCGCCATTCGGGCTCGGACAGCTCCGCGCCGATGCCGAACGTGCTGAGATTCTCGTGGCCGCGCTGCAGCACCTTCTCGTTGCGCGCGCCGCGCAGCACTTCGATCAGGTGGCTCGCGCCGAAATTGAAGCCGCTCGCGCGCTGCGCCCGAAACACGCACGACAGCGCCATCCGCGCCTCGCGCGTCGCGTCCCACGTCGCCGGCGGCTCCAGACAGGTGTCGCAGTTGCCGCACGGCGCGCTCGTCTCGCCGAAATACGCGAGCAGCCGGACGCGGCGGCACGACGCCGTCTCGCACAGCCCGAGCAACGCATCGAGCTTCGACGTCTGGACGCGCTTGTGCGTGTCGTCGGCGTCCGACTCGTCGATCATCTTGCGCTGCTGGACCACGTCGCCGAGCCCGTACGCCATCCACGCGTTGGCGGGCATGCCGTCGCGACCCGCTCGGCCCGTCTCCTGATAGTAGCCTTCGACGCTCTTCGGCAAATCGAGGTGCGCGACGAAGCGCACGTCCGGCTTGTCGATGCCCATCCCGAACGCGATCGTCGCGCACATGACGACGCCTTCTTCGCGCTGGAACATTTCCTGGTGCCTCTGGCGGATTTCGAATTCCATCCCCGCGTGATACGGCAGCGCGCGAACCCCTTGCGCCTTCAGCCACTCGGCCGTCTCCTCGACCTTGCGGCGCGACAGGCAGTAGACGACGCCCGCGTCGGTCGTGCCGTCCGCATTCGTGTGCTCTGCCCGGATAAAGTCGAGCAGCTGCGCGCGCGCGTTGTCCTTCTCGACGATCCGGTAGCGAATGTTCGGCCGATCGAAGCTCGATACGAAAATCCGCGCGTCGTCGAGCGCGAGCCGCTGGACGATCTCGTCGCGTGTGATCGCGTCGGCGGTCGCCGTCAGCGCGATCCGCGGGACGTCCGGGAAGCGCTCGTGCAGCACCGACAGCTGGATGTATTCGGGCCGGAAATCGTGCCCCCACTGCGACACGCAGTGCGCCTCGTCGATTGCGAAGAGGCCGATGCGGGCGCGCTCGATCAGATCGAGGAAGCGCGGCGTCATGAGCCGCTCGGGCGCGACGTAGAGCAGATCGATGTCGCCGTCGCGCAGCGCGCGCTCGGTCGCGGCCGCCTCGGCGCCGGAGAGCGTCGAATTCAGATACGCAGCGCGCACGCCGACTTCGGACAGCGCGGCGACCTGGTCCTGCATCAGCGCGATCAGCGGCGACACGACGATGCCGGCGCCGCGACCCGCCTCGCTGCGCACGAGCGCCGGAATTTGATAACAGAGCGACTTGCCCCCGCCCGTCGGCATCAGCACGAGACAGTCGCCGCCCGCCGCGACGTGCTCGACGATCTCGCCCTGTTGACCTCGGAAGGCGGGATAGCCAAAGACTTCGTTGAGAATTTCGAGCGCGCGGGACATGGATCGAATGGAGGACAGCGAAAAGAGCCGGTGGGCGGAATTTTACCAACGTCCCCGCAATGAAAGGGGAACGGCGTTCGCACGTTGTCCGTTCGGCGGACTCGCCGCCGAACGGTTCGCAAAAAAAAACCGCCCGGTCGAAACCGGGCGGCTTCATCAGCAGACTGGCAAAGCGGCTCGCGCCGCTTCACTTACTCCGCCGGATGCTGCGGCTCTTCGGCAGGCGCTGCCGGCGTGCCGAACTCGAACGCCTCTTCCGCTGCGATCTGGTCGAAACGCTCGCGATCCGACAGTTCCTTCGCCTTGCGCGCCTTGTGGAACGCGAGGCCCGTACCCGCCGGAATCAGACGACCGACGATCACGTTTTCCTTCAGGCCACGCAGATCGTCGCGCTTGCCCATGATCGCGGCTTCGGTCAGCACGCGGGTCGTTTCCTGGAACGATGCCGCGGAGATGAACGAGTCGGTCGACAACGACGCCTTCGTGATACCCAGCAGGATGTTGTCGTACGTCGCCGGACGCTTGTCCTCGGCGATCATGCGATCGTTCTCGTCCAGCATGTCCGAACGCTCGACCTGCTCGCCAGGGATGAAACGCGTATCGCCGTTGTCGACGATCTGCACGCGGCGCAACATCTGACGTACGATCACTTCGATGTGCTTGTCGTTGATCTTCACGCCCTGCAGACGGTACACGTCCTGCACTTCATCGACGATGTAGCGCGACAGCGCCTCGATACCCTGCAGACGCAGGATGTCGTGCGGATCGGCCGGGCCGTCCACGATCATTTCGCCCTTGTTGACGACCTGAGCATCGTGGACCAGCACCTGCTTTTCCTTCGCAATCAGGAACTCGTGCTGGTTGCCCTCGAGATCCGTGATGACGAGACGCTGCTTGCCCTTCGTGTCCTTGCCGAACGACGTCGTACCGGTGACTTCCGCGAGAATGCCCGCATCCTTCGGCGAACGCGCTTCAAACAGCTCGGCGACTCGCGGCAGACCGCCGGTAATGTCACGCGTCTTCTGCGCTTCGGTCGGGATACGCGCGAGCACCTCACCCACCTGCACCTGCTGACCGTCCTTCACGGTGATCAGCGCGCCGACCTGGAAGCCGATCTGCACCGCGTGCTCCGTGCCCGGGATCTTCACTTCTTCGCCGTTCGCGTCGAGCAGCTTCACCTGCGGACGCACGCTCTTCGAAGCTTGCGAACCGCGGCGCTTCACGTCGATCACGACGAGGGTCGACAGGCCGGTCACGTCGTCGATCTGCTTCGCGACCGTCACGCCTTCCTCGACGTTCTCGAATTTCACCGTACCGCCGTACTCGGTGATGATCGGACGCGTCAGCGGATCCCACGTGGCCAACTGCGTACCCGCCTTGATCTGCGCGCCGTCGAGCTGCAGCAGCGTCGCGCCGTACGGCACCTTGTGGCGTTCGCGCTCGCGGCCGATATCGTCCGTGATCATCGCCTCGCCCGAACGCGAGATGACGATCTGCTCGCCCTTCGCGTTCGTGACGTAACGCATCGTCGCCGTGAAGCGCACGGTACCGTTGCTCTTCGCTTCGACCGACGAAGCCACTGCCGCACGCGATGCCGCACCGCCGATGTGGAACGTACGCATCGTCAGCTGCGTGCCCGGCTCACCGATCGACTGCGCCGCGATCACGCCGACCGCTTCGCCGACGTTCACGAGCGAGCCGCGGCCGAGGTCGCGGCCGTAGCACGACGCGCACAGACCGTAGCGCGTTTCGCAGGTCAGCGCCGTGCGCACGCGCACTTCGTCGATGCCGAGGCGCTCGATCTCTTCGACCGCCGTTTCGTCGAGCAGCGTGCCGGATTCGTACAGGGTTTCCTGCGTTTCCGGATTCACGACGTCCGCCACCGCGACGCGGCCGAGGATACGGTCGCGCAGCGCTTCGACGACTTCACCGCCTTCGACGAGCGCCTTCATCGCGACGCCGTTGGACGTACCGCAATCGTCCTCGACGACGACGAGATCCTGCGTCACGTCGACGAGACGACGGGTCAGGTAACCCGAGTTCGCCGTCTTCAGCGCCGTATCAGCCAGACCCTTACGTGCACCGTGGGTCGAGATGAAGTACTGCAACACGTTCAGGCCTTCACGGAAGTTCGCGGTAATCGGCGTCTCGATAATCGAGCCGTCCGGCTTCGCCATCAGGCCGCGCATACCGGCCAGCTGACGAATCTGCACCGCCGAACCCCGGGCGCCCGAGTCGGCCATCATGTAGATCGAGTTGAACGATTCCTGACGCGTTTCGTTGCCGTCGCGGTCCGTCACCGGCTCCGTCGACAGCTGCTCCATCATCGCCTTGCCGACCGCTTCCGACGTCGCCGACCAGATGTCGACCACGTTGTTGTAGCGTTCCTGCGCGGTGACGAGACCCGACATGTACTGGCGGTCGTACTCCTTCACCTTCTTCGCGGCGTCGCCGACGATCGTTTCCTTCTGCGGCGGCACGAGCATGTCGTCGACGCAAATCGAGATGCCGGCGCGCGTCGCGAGACGGAAGCCCGACTGCATCAGCTGGTCGGCAAACACCACCGTCGCGCGCAGACCGCACTTGCGGAACGCGGTGTTGATGAGGCGCGAGATTTCCTTCTTCTTCAGCGGCTTGTTCAGCACCGAGAACGGCAGGCCGGCCGGCAGGATTTCCGACAGGATCGCGCGGCCGACGGTCGTCGCGTACAGTGAGATCTTCGGCACGAACTGCGGCGCGCCTTCCGACGTGTCCTCGTTGCGGACCATTTCGGTGATCCGCACGTTCACGCGCGATGCGAGCTCGACTTCCTTGTTCTCGTACGCGCGGAGCACTTCCGACACGCCGGTGAACGTCAGGCCTTCGCCCTTCGCATTGATCGCTTCGCGGGTCGCGTAGTACAGACCCAGCACGATATCCTGCGACGGCACGATCGACGGATCGCCGTTCGCCGGGAACAGCACGTTGTTCGACGCGAGCATCAGCGTGCGCGCTTCCATCTGCGCTTCGAGCGACAGCGGCACGTGAACGGCCATCTGGTCACCGTCGAAGTCGGCGTTGAACGCCGCGCAGACGAGCGGGTGCAGCTGGATCGCCTTGCCTTCGATCAGCACAGGCTCGAACGCCTGGATGCCGAGACGGTGCAGCGTCGGCGCGCGGTTCAGCATCACCGGGTGCTCGCGGATCACCTCTTCGAGGATGTCCCACACGACTGCCGTCTGGTTCTCGACTTCCTTCTTCGCGGCCTTGATGGTCGTCGCGACGCCCATCACTTCCAGCTTGTTGAAGATGAACGGCTTGAACAGCTCGAGCGCCATCAGCTTCGGCAGACCGCACTGGTGCAGCTTCAGCGTCGGGCCGACCACGATGACCGAACGGCCCGAGTAGTCGACGCGCTTGCCCAGCAGGTTCTGACGGAAGCGGCCGCCCTTGCCCTTGATCATGTCCGCGAGCGACTTCAGCGGACGCTTGTTCGCGCCCGTCATCGCCTTGCCGCGGCGGCCGTTGTCGAGCAGCGAGTCGACGGCTTCCTGCAGCATCCGCTTTTCGTTGCGGACGATGATTTCCGGCGCCTTCAGCTCGAGCAGACGCTTCAACCGGTTGTTACGGTTGATCACGCGGCGATACAGGTCGTTCAGGTCCGACGTCGCGAAACGGCCGCCGTCCAGCGGCACGAGCGGACGCAGTTCCGGCGGCAGCACCGGCAGCACTTCGAGGATCATCCACTCGGGCTTGATGCCCGAGCGCTGGAACGCCTCGAGGACCTTCAGGCGCTTCGCGTACTTCTTGATCTTCGCTTCCGAGCCGGTGTTCTTCAGCTCGGTGCGCAGCGTCTCGACCTGCTCGTCGATGTTGATCGCGCGCAACAGTTCACGCACGCCTTCCGCGCCCATCTCGGCGCGGAATTCGTCACCGTATTCCTCGACCTTGTTGTAGTAATCCTCTTCGGTCATGATCTGACGCGCCTTCAGCGGCGTCATGCCCGGATCGATCACCACGTATGCTTCGAAGTACAGCACACGCTCGATGTCGCGCAGCGTCATGTCGAGCACCATGCCCAGGCGCGACGGCAGCGACTTCAGGAACCAGATGTGCGCGACCGGCGAGGCCAGCTCGATGTGGCCCATCCGTTCACGACGCACCTTCGCGAGCGTTACTTCGACGCCGCACTTCTCGCAGATCACGCCGCGGTGCTTCAGGCGCTTGTACTTGCCGCACAAGCACTCGTAGTCCTTGATCGGGCCGAAGATCTTCGCGCAGAACAGACCATCGCGCTCCGGCTTGAACGTACGGTAGTTGATCGTTTCGGGCTTCTTCACTTCGCCGAACGACCACGAACGGATCTTGTCCGGCGAAGCCAGACCGATCTTGATCGCGTCGAAAACTTCTTCCTGTTGGACTTGCTTGAATAGATCGAGCAGAGCTTTCATTGCCTTCTCTCCGTAGTCCGATTAATTGCGGTCGAGATCGATGTCGATACCGAGCGAGCGGATTTCCTTCACGAGCACGTTGAAGGATTCCGGCATGCCTGCATCGATCACGTGATCGCCCTTGACCAGGTTCTCATAAACCTTGGTCCGGCCGGTCACGTCGTCCGACTTCACCGTCAGCATTTCCTGCAGCACGTACGATGCGCCATACGCTTCGAGCGCCCACACTTCCATTTCACCGAAACGCTGGCCGCCGAATTGCGCCTTGCCGCCCAGCGGCTGCTGCGTGACGAGCGAGTACGGGCCCGTCGAACGCGCGTGCATCTTGTCGTCGACCAAGTGGTGCAGCTTCAGGTAGTGCATGTAACCGAGCGTCACGCGACGCTCAAACATCTCGCCCGTGCGACCGTCGTACAGACGAACCTGGTTCTTCGACGGGTTCATACCGAGCTGTTCGGCGATGTCGTCCGGGAATGCCAGGTCGAGCATCTTCGACATTTCTTCTTCGGTCGCACCGTCGAACACCGGTGTCGCGAACGGCACGCCTTCGCGCAGGTTCTTCGCCAGTTCGAGGATCTCGTCGTCGCTGAAGCTTTCCAGATCTTCCGCGCGGCCCGACTCGTTGTAGATCTTCGTCAGGAACACGCGCAGTTCCTCGATCTTCGTCTGACGCGCCAGCATTTCGCCGATACGCCAGCCGAGGCCTTTCGCGGCCCAGCCGAGGTGCACTTCCAGAACCTGACCCACGTTCATCCGCGACGGCACGCCGAGCGGGTTCAGCACGACATCTGCCGGACGACCGTCGGCCATGTACGGCATGTCTTCGATCGGAACGATCTTCGACACGACACCCTTGTTACCGTGACGGCCTGCCATCTTGTCGCCGGGCTGCAGACGGCGCTTCACCGCGAGATACACCTTGACCATCTTCAGCACGCCCGGCGGCAGTTCGTCGCCTTGCGTGAGCTTCTTGCGCTTCTCTTCGAACGCGAGGTCGAACTGGTGACGCTTCTCTTCGATCGAGTTCTTGATCGCTTCGAGCTGCGCGGCCGCTTCGTCGTCCGCGAGGCGGATGTCGAACCAATGGTAGTGGTCGAGATCTTCCAGGTAAGCCTGGTCGATCTTCGTGCCCTTCGCGAGCTTCTTCGGACCGCCGTTCGCGACCTTGCCGACGAGCATGCGCGCGAGACGCTGGAACGCGTCGCCTTCCACGATGCGCAACTGATCGTTCAGGTCGAGACGATAGCGCTTCAGTTCATCGTCGATGATCTGCTGCGCACGCTTGTCGCGCTGGATGCCTTCACGCGTGAAGACCTGGACGTCGATCACGGTGCCGCTCATGCCCGACGGCACGCGCAGCGACGTGTCCTTCACGTCCGACGCCTTCTCGCCGAAGATCGCGCGCAACAGCTTCTCTTCCGGCGTGAGCTGGGTTTCGCCCTTCGGCGTCACCTTGCCGACCAGCACGTCGCCCGCTTCGACTTCCGCACCGATGTAGACGATGCCCGATTCGTCGAGACGGCCGAGCTGGACTTCCGCCAGGTTCGAGATGTCGCGCGTGATTTCTTCCGGCCCGAGCTTCGTGTCGCGTGCAACGACGTTCAGCTCTTCGATGTGGATCGACGTGTAGCGATCGTCGGCCACGACCTTCTCCGAGATCAGGATCGAATCCTCGAAGTTGTAGCCGTTCCACGGCATGAACGCGATCAGCATGTTCTGGCCGAGCGCGAGCTCGCCCAGATCCGTCGATGCGCCGTCGGCCAGCACGTCGCCGCGCGCAACCTTGTCGCCCATCTTCACGATCGGACGCTGATTGATGTTCGTGTTCTGGTTCGAACGCGTGTACTTGATCAGGTTGTAGATGTCGACGCCGACTTCACCCGCAACCGCTTCGTCGTCGTTCACGCGAATCACGATACGGCCCGCGTCCACATAATCGACGACGCCGCCGCGCAGCGCCTGCACCGTCGTACCCGAGTCGACCGCCACAGTACGCTCGATGCCGGTACCGACGACGGGCTTCTCGGGACGCAGACACGGCACGGCCTGACGCTGCATGTTCGAGCCCATCAGTGCGCGGTTCGCGTCATCGTGCTCGAGGAACGGAATCAGCGAAGCCGCAACCGACACGATCTGCGACGGCGCCACGTCCATATACTGGATGCGATCCGGCGTGACCATCATCGTTTCGCCGGCTTCGCGCGACGACACCAGTTCGTCGACCAGCTGACCGTTGTCGTCGATCGCCGCGTTCGCCTGCGCGATCATGTAGCGGCCTTCTTCGATCGCCGACAGATAGTCGATCTGATCGGTCACCTTGCTGTCGGCGACCTTGCGGTACGGCGTCTCGAGGAAGCCATACTCGTTCAGGTGCGCGTACAGGGCGAGCGAGTTGATGAGGCCGATGTTCGGACCTTCCGGCGTTTCGATCGGGCACACGCGGCCATAGTGGGTCGGGTGCACGTCGCGGACTTCGAAGCCCGCGCGCTCGCGCGTCAGACCGCCCGGACCCAGTGCGGAAACGCGGCGCTTATGCGTGATTTCCGACAGCGGGTTGGTCTGGTCCATGAACTGCGACAGCTGCGACGAACCGAAGAACTCGCGGATCGCCGACGAGATCGGCTTCGAGTTGATCAGGTCGTGCGGCATCAGGTTTTCGCTTTCGGCCTGGCCGAGGCGTTCCTTGACCGCGCGCTCGACGCGCACGAGACCCGCGCGAAACTGGTTCTCCGCCAGTTCGCCGACGCAGCGCACGCGACGGTTGCCGAGGTGGTCGATGTCGTCGACTTCGCCCTTGCCGTTGCGCAGTTCGACGAGGATCTTGATCGTCGCGAGGATGTCGTCGTCCTGCAGCGTCATCGGGCCAGTGATTTCGTCACGGCCGACGCGGCGGTTGAACTTCATGCGGCCGACCTTCGACAGGTCGTATGCGTCTTCGCTGTAGAACAGACGATTGAATAGCGCCTCGACGGCTTCTTCCGTCGGCGGCTCGCCCGGACGCATCATCCGGTAGATCGCGATGCGCGCGGCCGTCTTGTCGACGGTTTCGTCGACGCGCAGCGTCGACGAGATGTACGGACCCTGGTCCAGATCGTTTGTGTAGAGCGTCTGGATTTCCTTGATCTTCGCTTCGCGCAGCTTCTCGAGCACGCCTTCCGTGATCTCGTCGTTCGCGTTCGCGATCACTTCGCCCGTGTCGCCATCGACGACGTTCTTCGCCAGCACGCGGCCGAGCAGATAGTCTTCGGGCACCGAGATGTACTTGGTCTTCGCGGCTTCGAGATCGCGAATGTGCTTCGCGTTGATCCGCTTGTCCTTCTGGACGATGACCTTGCCTTCGCGATCGGTGATGTCGAAGCGCGCGACTTCGCCGCGCAGGCGCTCGGGCACGAACTCCATCTGCGCGCCTTCGTCCATCAGCGTGAAGTTGTCGAAGACGAAGAAGTTCGCGAGGATCTGTTCCGGCGTGAGGCCGATCGCCTTCAGCAGGATCGTGACCGGCATCTTGCGACGACGGTCGACGCGGAAGTACAGCACGTCCTTCGGATCGAATTCGAAGTCGAGCCAAGAGCCGCGGTACGGAATGATCCGCGCGGAGAACAGCAGCTTGCCCGAGCTGTGCGTCTTGCCCTTGTCGTGTTCGAAGAACACGCCGGGCGAACGGTGCAGCTGCGACACGATCACGCGCTCGGTGCCGTTGATGACGAACGAGCCGGTCGGCGTCATGAGCGGAATTTCGCCCATGTACACTTCCTGTTCCTTGACTTCCTTGACGACGGGCTTGCTCGGCGACTCCTTGTCGAGGAGCACGAGGCGCACCTTCGCGCGCAGCGCCGAGCAATAAGTCAGGCCGCGCTGCTGGCATTCCTTGATGTTGAACGCCGGCGACGATAACGCATAGCTCACGAACTCGAGACGAGCGAAGCCGTTATGCGAGACGATGGGAAACACCGACGTGAAGGCGGCCTGCAACCCTTCGGACTTGCGTTGCGCTGTGAGCACATCGGCTTGCAGAAATGTGCTGAATGATTCAAGCTGGGTGGCCAGCAGGAAAGGCACTTGGTGAACGATGGAACGCTTCGCGAAACTCTTGCGAATGCGCTTCTTCTCGGTGAAGGAATATTGCATACGATCTCCGAATCACGACGGGCGCTATCGAGGCGGGATACCTTGACGTGTCAAACCCGAGTGTTCACCGACTGAGACCCGATGGCCGTCCGACGGCACGAGCCGAGAAGCTTGGTGGTTGGCCGCTACCAACCGCTGGCTGACGGCAGCGGATGCCTGTGTTGCCCGCTGCCCGACCAAACTTGCCTTCTGCAGTCGCTTCAGAAGACAAAGAAAATCGCCGATCGATGGTGGATGGGCGTTTTTCTTTGGCTTCTAGGGGTGCTCGTCCGACTCTCTTCAAAGAGTGTCAAAACACCGCTCCCACAAAGCACAAAAAGGCCGGCGGTGAAAAACCGCCAGCCTTCGCACAGCGCGTCGAAACTTACTTGATTTCGACCTTCGCGCCAGCTTCTTCCAGCTTCTTCTTCGCATCGTCAGCAGCGGCCTTGTCCACGCCTTCCTTGACGGGCTTCGGTGCGCCGTCGACGAGGTCCTTCGCTTCCTTCAGGCCCAGGCCCGTGAGTTCGCGAACGGCCTTGATGACGGAAACCTTGTTGGCGCCGGTTTCAGCCAGAACGACCGTGAATTCGGTCTTCTCTTCAGCAGCAGCAGCAGCGCCGCCGGCGGCCGGGCCAGCAACTGCGACAGCAGCAGCCGACACGCCAAACTTCTCTTCGAACGCCTTGACCAGCTCGTTCAGTTCCAGAACGGTCATCCCTTCGACTGCTGCCAGGATGTCTTCTTTTGCGATTGCCATTTGAAATACTCCTAAATTGAATTCGGATACAGCCAGCGATCTGTTGTGCCCGGATGCGTCCGCTTATGCAGCTTCGGCCTGCTTCTTCTCCGCCAGCGCAGCCAGAGCGCGCGCAAAGCCGGAAACAGGCGCCTGCATGACGAACAGCAGCTTCGAGAGCAGTTCTTCGCGGCTCGGGATGCTGGCCAGCGCTTGCACGCCGGCCTTGTCCATCACCTTGCCATCGAACGAACCGGCCTTGATGACCAACTTGTCATTGCTCTTGCTGAAGTCGTTGACGATCTTCGCAGCAGCAATGGCATCTTCCGAGATGCCGTAGATCAGGGGGCCAGTCATCTGCTCCGCCAGCGGAGCAAACGGCGTACCTTCGACGGCGCGGCGCGCCAGCGTGTTCTTCAACACGCGCAGGTAAACCTGTTGCTCGCGCGCTTTCGCGCGCAGCGTGGTCAGATCGCCAACCGTAATCCCACGATACTCAGCCAGCACAACGGTCTGGGCCTTCGCAACTTGCGCGGCGACCTCAGCAACGACGGCTTGCTTGTCTTCTCTATTAAGCGGCACGGTTAGCCTCCAGAATCGATACGCTCCGCATGACGCGTCGCGTACCTCGTTCAACAACGGCGTCCGACTCGTTAGGAGTATTTCCGCCGAAGATCGTCGATCGCTCGTCGACCTTCCGCTTCACCACTGCAAAACATTTTCGGGTTCGCCATCTGCGTTGGCTTGCATTAAGGGATCGCCCGGCTGCAGCTTTCCCACCAACGGTCTTTGATAACCGGCCGTCCGACGATGCTGCATCGAACGACCGCCCAAAGCCCTTTTGAGCCGCTTCTCGCGGAAGCGGCCCGAATACTTCGCTTACTGCGCGGCCAGCGAGCCCTGGTCGACGCGAACGCCGATGCCCATCGTGCTCGACAGCGCGATCTTGCGCAGGTACACGCCCTTGCTCGTCGCCGGCTTCGCCTTCTGCAGCGCTTCGATCAGCGCCGACAGGTTCGTGCGCAGCGCGGTCGGCTCGAATGATGCACGGCCGATCGTTGCGTGGATGATGCCCGCCTTGTCGACACGGAATTGCACCTGGCCTGCCTTCGCATTCTTCACTGCGGTCGCGACGTCCGGCGTGACCGTACCGACCTTCGGGTTCGGCATCAAGCCGCGCGGACCGAGGATCTGACCCAGCGTACCGACGATACGCATCGTGTCCGGCGAAGCAATCACGATGTCGAAGTCCATTTGACCGGCCTTGATCTGCTCAGCCAAATCTTCCATACCGACCACTTCGGCGCCTGCAGCGCGCGCTTGCTCGGCTTTCTCGCCTTGCGCGAACACGGCGACACGGACCGACTTGCCGGTACCGGCCGGCAGCACGACCGAACCACGAACGACCTGGTCCGACTTCTTCGCATCAATGCCGAGCTGAACCGCGACGTCGATCGACTCGTTGAACTTCGCGCTCGCGCATTCCTTCACGAGAGCCAAAGCCTCGTCGATCGCGTACAACTTCTGACGGTCGACCTTAGCGGCAAATGCCTGACGGCGCTTCGAGATCTTGGCCATTTACACGCCCTCCACAGTGATGCCCATCGAGCGTGCGCTACCAGCGATGGTGCGAACGGCCGCGTCGAGATCAGCTGCCGTAAGATCCGGCATCTTGGTCTTGGCGATTTCTTCCGCTTGCGCGCGGGTGATCTTGCCGACCTTGTCGGTGTGGGGCTTGCTCGAACCCTTGTCGACCTTCGCCGCCTTTTTGATCAGGACCGTCGCGGGCGGGGTCTTCATCACGAACGTGAAGCTCTTGTCCGCGTATGCCGTGATGACGACCGGCACCGGCAGGCCCGGCTCCATGCCTTGAGTCTGAGCGTTGAACGCCTTGCAGAACTCCATGATGTTCAGGCCGCGCTGGCCCAGTGCCGGACCGACCGGCGGCGACGGGTTGGCTTTACCTGCAGGGATCTGCAGCTTGATAAAGCCGATAATCTTCTTTGCCATTTGAAAACCTCGTTGGAACGCATGAAAGCGCCCGGTGAGTGATAACGCGGGTTCGTCCTGCGACTACTTGCGCTCCTCAACGACCATTAGCGCGGGCCGTAAGCGCGAAGGTGGGCAGCTCCCAGAGCTGCCCACCTGAAATTTGCTCAAACCTTTTCGACCTGGCCAAACTCCAATTCAACCGGCGTTGCGCGACCGAAAATGGTGACCGACACGCGAACTCTCGATTTTTCGTAGTTCACTTCTTCGACCGTGCCGTTGAAGTCCGTGAACGGACCTTCCTTCACGCGCACCATCTCGCCGACTTCGAACAGGGTCTTCGGGCGTGGCTTCTCCACGCCTTCCTGCATCTGCGACATGATCTTTTCGACTTCCCGCGGGGAAATCGGACTCGGGCGATTGCGCGCCCCACCGACGAAACCGGTGACCTTCGCGGTGTTTTTCACGAGGTGCCACGTTTCGTCCGTCATTTCCATTTCCACCAGCACGTAGCCGGGGAAGAAACGACGCTCGGTCACCGCCTTGTGACCGCCTTTGACCTCAACCACTTCCTCGGTCGGAACCAAGATCTGGCCGAACTTGTCCTGCATGCCGGCACGCTCGATGCGCTCTTGAAGCGCACGTTGCACGCTCTTCTCCATACCGGAGTAGGCGTGCACGACGTACCAACGTTTTCCGCTCGGGGATGCCGGAGTATCGCTCATATCATTTCCAACCCAGAATCACCGAGAAAATCACCCATTCGATGGATTTATCGCTTATCCAAAGAAGGAGAGCCATGACCAGCACAAAACCGAAAACGACAAGCGTGGTTTGCGTGGCTTCCTTGCGCGTGGGCCAAACGACTTTACGCACTTCGCGATACGAATCCTTCGCAAAAGCAACGAAGCTCTTGCCCGGAAGCGATATCAACGCAACGCCCACACCGGCGATCACCCCCACTGCCAGAGCAGCGCCGCGGATATACCACTCCTTGCCATCCAGCAAGAAGAAGCCCGCGAATCCGGCCAAGACCAACAATACACCCAGGGCCAGCATCAGCTTATCGCCGGAGGTATTTACAGTTTCGACGGAAGGATTCGCCATAACACTCTTAAAACAAACGCCACGCAAAAGAACGTGGCTTATGTGGCAGGGGCAGAGGGAATCGAACCCCCAACCTTCGGTTTTGGAGACCGACGCTCTGCCAGTTGAGCTATACCCCTAGACCATGTTGGGACCGGCTGACACCGCCCCCCCCAAACTGTCGATCAACAAGTAACTGGCTTACTCGATGATCTTGGCGACGACGCCGGCGCCGACGGTACGGCCACCTTCGCGGATCGCGAAGCGCAGACCTTCTTCCATCGCGATCGGCGCAATCAGCTTCACCGTGATCGACACGTTGTCGCCCGGCATCACCATTTCCTTGTCCTTCGGCAGCTCGATCGAGCCCGTCACGTCCGTCGTACGGAAGTAGAACTGCGGGCGGTAGTTGTTGAAGAACGGCGTGTGACGACCACCTTCGTCCTTCGACAGCACGTACACTTCAGCCGTGAAGTGCGTGTGCGGCGTGATCGAACCCGGCTTCGCCAGAACCTGGCCGCGCTCCACGTCTTCACGCTTCGTGCCGCGCAGCAGGATACCGACGTTGTCGCCTGCCTGACCCTGGTCCAGCAGCTTGCGGAACATTTCCACGCCCGTGCAGGTCGTCTTCACCGTCGGCTTGATACCGACGATTTCGATTTCCTCACCAACCTTGATCACGCCGCGCTCGACACGACCCGTCACCACCGTACCGCGGCCCGAGATCGAGAACACGTCTTCCACCGGCATCAGGAACGCACCATCGACCGCGCGCTCCGGCGTCGGGATGTACGTGTCCAGCGCGTCCGCCAGGTTCATGATCGCCACTTCGCCCAGCTCGCCCGTGTCGCCTTCCAGCGCCAGCTTCGCCGAACCCTTGATGATCGGCGTGTCGTCGCCCGGGAAGTCGTACTTCGACAGCAGTTCGCGCACTTCCATCTCGACCAGCTCGAGCAGTTCCGCGTCGTCCACCATGTCGCACTTGTTCAGGAACACGATGATGTACGGAACGCCAACCTGACGCGCCAGCAGAATGTGCTCACGCGTTTGCGGCATCGGGCCGTCTGCCGCCGAGCACACCAGGATCGCGCCGTCCATCTGCGCCGCGCCCGTGATCATGTTCTTCACGTAGTCAGCGTGGCCCGGGCAGTCGACGTGCGCGTAGTGGCGGTTCGCCGTCTCGTATTCCACGTGCGCCGTGTTGATCGTGATGCCGCGCGCCTTTTCTTCCGGCGCCGCGTCGATCTGGTCGTATGCCTTCGCTTCGCCGCCGAACTTCTTCGTCAGCACCGTCGTGATCGCCGCCGTCAGCGTCGTCTTGCCGTGGTCAACGTGACCAATCGTACCAACGTTCACGTGCGGCTTGGTCCGCTCAAACTTTTCCTTGGCCATTTTCAACTCCCGAAAGGAATTTCACATGTTGCGCCGCGCGCAAACAGACACCGACTACTTCACTGGTGCCCATGGGCAGGATCGAACTGCCGACCTCTCCCTTACCAAGGGAGTGCTCTACCACTGAGCCACATGGGCGCTTTACGCTTCAACTGCTTGAACTGGAGCGGGTGAAGGGAATCGAACCCTCGTCGTAAGCTTGGAAGGCTTCTGCTCTACCATTGAGCTACACCCGCAAGGATCAGCAACGATTCCCTATACCGCTCTGTGCTTATGTCTTGGTGGAGGAGGTTGGATTCGAACCAACGTAGGCGTAAGCCAACAGATTTACAGTCTGCCCCCTTTAGCCACTCGGGCACCCCTCCGTAGAGAACTGACGATTATGGGAGCACATCGAATTCGTGTCAAGCGCTTCGTTGAGATTATTTGCACCTTCTTCGAGCGCGCCGATGTCGTCCGACCTGTGCCGCCGCTTTTCGGTTGCCGTCGCATCGGCAACGGGGCTGTCTATGCGCGCTACTGAACCGAACGAGAACGTCTGGTACCGCCTTTCGTCGCTTCCGCTCGCCCAGCAAGAAACGCGCCGGGAAACGGAAGACCTGAATCATACGGTGTTGGAAGAGTGCCGCCAAGTGCCGGCCTTATCCAACGGCAAAGGAGTCTGAGCGGGGTTTTGGGGGCCGATCATTGCAGGATGGTGATCGATATGGATACAGCTGTCGTAAGCGATCATTGATCGACGCCCTGTTCCTGCGAGGCTGGACGGGCGACGATTGTGTCCACTTGAACGAGGAGGTGGACGCAATGACAGAGCACAGCGACGATCTGAGGTCACGCCTGGTGACGGGCTTCGAACGCGACGGGCGGCGCCGGCGTTTTGATCCGCAGGCCAAGCTTGAATTGGTCCAGGCATGTATGCAACCGGGCGTATCGGTCGCGAGGATGGCGCTGGAGCACGCGGTGAACGCCAACCTGCTACGCAAGTGGATCAGGGACTGGGGGTTGGAGTTGACCCGTTTCCGTGGACACCTATCCTTTGGAACAGGAGGTGCCTGCCATGGGAAAGCACCACAACCCCTACGCGCCGGAATTTCGGGCGCAAATGGTCGAGTTAGTCAAAGCCGGGCGCTCGCCAGAAGAGCTTGCGCGTGAGTTCGAGCCGACGGCGCAAACGATCTACAACTGGGTCGCGCAAGCCGATCGCGACAGCGGCAAGCGGCATGATGGCTTGACGACAGCGGAGCGCGAAGAGCTTACGCGACTTCGTCGCGAGAATCGCCAACTGCGGCTTGAACGAGAGATCCTCTCAAAAGCCGCGGCCTGGTTTGCACGGGAGACCGGAACGGTGCCCGAAAAGGGTTCGAATTCATGAAAGCGAACCAGGCCAGCTTGCCTATTGCGACGATGGCGCGGCTGCTGCAGATTTCGGCCAGCGGCTATTACGCGTGGATCTCGCGCAGCCCATCGAAACGGGCGTGCAGCGACACCGATCTGCTCGGGCGTATTCGAGCCATTCATGCAAGCTCGCGCGGCACGTACGGCATGCCTCGCATCCATGCGGAGCTTGTCGAGCATGGCATGCATGTCGGGCGCAAACGTATTGCCAGTCTGATGCGTATAGCGGGTCTGTGCGGCGTGAGCCGGCGGCGCTGGATCAACACGACGCGGCGGCAGCCCGGCGCACGGCCCGCACCCGATCTCGTGCAACGGCACTTCGTGGCCGACGCCCCCAACCGACTGTGGGTAGCCGATGCCACCTACGTGCCGACAGCCGAAGGCTTCCTCTATCTCGCCGTCGTGCTCGATGTCTTCAGTCGCCGCATTGTCGGCTGGGCGATGTCCAATCATCTGTACACGGAGCTGATGCTGCGTGCGCTCGACATGGCCCTCGTGCAGCGTCGCCCCGAGGGCGTCATTCATCACTCGGATCAAGGGTGCCAATACACGTCGCTTGCCTTCGGCCGGCGCTGTCGCGAAGCGGGGGTACGCCCCTCGATGGGCACAGTGGGCGATTGCTTCGACAACGCCATGTGCGAGAGCTTCTTTGCCACGCTCGAATGCGAACTGCTGGCCCGCTCGCATTTCCAATCGCACGAGCAAGCTCGACGTGAGTTGTTCGCCTTCATTGAGGGCTGGTACAACCTCGGCCGCCGACACAGCGCGATCGGCTACCACACACCAATCCGCTACGAAACGATGTATCAACAAAAAATGCCCGCTGCGGGCGAGTTGCCCACCGCCGGCCGGCATCGCGGTCGTGATAGGCGACCCGCCGACCGACCGTGGACAACTCGCGCAAACGCCCAACCTGGAGGACATCAACCGAGAGAAGATTCAACTGTCTAACCGTCCACGGAAACGGGTCACCCCCAGGTGACCAGGAAGTGACCGTGGTGGCCCACATGAGCTGGGCATTTCTGAACAGACGCTTCGCAACTGGGTGAAGGCTGAGGCGTCACTACCCCCGCCGACCGGCCAAGATAGTTGTCGCTCGGGCAGCCATTGTAATTGACAATCTACAGCGAGAGCTTCCGCAAGCCCAAACCGACGCCGAAAAGCGGCCCAGGCGCCGTTACGCGGTAACACCTGGTCGAGGGATCGAGGCGATCCGACGGGAGTGGGCGTAAAAAACAAAACCCCCGCCTGGCTGGGCGGGGGTTCTGAGAGGGGGAGCCTGACGATTACCTACTTTCACACGGGCAATCCGCACTATCATCGGCGTAGAGTCGTTTCACGGTCCTGTTCGGGATGGGAAGGGGTGGGACCGACTCGCTATGGTCATCAGGCAAAGAGGGATGTCGCGGTGCATCGCAGCGCGACCAATCGGGAAGAAGCAGTAATGTTGGGTTGTGAGCTGTATCTCACACGTACGCGGTACTTCAACCGTCGTACGTCGAGTGCCTTGCACTCGACGCTCGATATCCGTAAGCGCTGAAGCGCTAACGGCTATCGAGACAGACTTGTTATAGGATCAAGCCTTACGGGCAATTAGTATCGGTTAGCTGAACGCATTACTGCGCTTACACACCCGACCTATCAACGTCCTGGTCTCGAACGACCCTTCAAGGGGATCAAGTCCCCGGGGAAGTCTCATCTTAAGGCGAGTTTCCCGCTTAGATGCTTTCAGCGGTTATCTCTTCCGAACATAGCTACCCGGCGATGCGACTGGCGTCACAACCGGTACACCAGAGGTTCGTCCACTCCGGTCCTCTCGTACTAGGAGCAGCCCCCTTCAAACTTCCAACGCCCACGGCAGATAGGGACCAAACTGTCTCACGACGTTTTAAACCCAGCTCACGTACCTCTTTAAATGGCGAACAGCCATACCCTTGGGACCGGCTACAGCCCCAGGATGAGATGAGCCGACATCGAGGTGCCAAACACCGCCGTCGATATGAACTCTTGGGCGGTATCAGCCTGTTATCCCCAGAGTACCTTTTATCCGTTGAGCGATGGCCCTTCCATACAGAACCACCGGATCACTATGACCTGCTTTCGCACCTGCTCGACTTGTCGGTCTCGCAGTTAAGCACGCTTATGCCATTGCACTATCAGCACGATTTCCGACCGTACCTAGCGTACCTTCGTACTCCTCCGTTACGCTTTGGGAGGAGACCGCCCCAGTCAAACTGCCTACCATGCACTGTCCCCGACCCGGATCACGGGCCAAGGTTAGAACCTCAAACAAACCAGGGTGGTATTTCAAGGACGGCTCCACCGAAACTAGCGTTCCGGTTTCATAGCCTCCCACCTATCCTACACAGATCGGTTCAAAGTCCAATGCAAAGCTACAGTAAAGGTTCATGGGGTCTTTCCGTCTAGCCGCGGGTAGATTGCATCATCACAAACACTTCAACTTCGCTGAGTCTCGGGAGGAGACAGTGTGGCCATCGTTACGCCATTCGTGCAGGTCGGAACTTACCCGACAAGGAATTTCGCTACCTTAGGACCGTTATAGTTACGGCCGCCGTTTACCGGGACTTCAATCAAGAGCTTGCACCCCATCATTTAATCTTCCGGCACCGGGCAGGCGTCACACCCTATACGTCCACTTTCGTGTTTGCAGAGTGCTGTGTTTTTATTAAACAGTCGCAGCCACCAGTTTATTGCAACCCCTTCACCCTTCCCCCGCAGGGGGGTCAAGCTACCAGGGCGTACCTTATCCCGAAGTTACGGTACCAATTTGCCGAGTTCCTTCTCCCGAGTTCTCTCAAGCGCCTTAGAATACTCATCTCGCCCACCTGTGTCGGTTTGCGGTACGGTCATTGTTAAACTGAAGCTTAGAGGCTTTTCTTGGAACCACTTCCAATTGCTTCGCTCCCTAAAGAGCTCGCGCCACACCCTTGAATTCCGCACCCGGATTTGCCTAAGTGCCTTCTCCAATGCAGCGACCGGGACTTCCAACACCCGGACAACCTTCCGCGATCCGTCCCCCCATCGCATTTAACAATGGTGCAGGAATATTGACCTGCTTCCCATCAGCTACGCATTTCTGCCTCGCCTTAGGGGCCGACTCACCCTACGCCGATGAACGTTGCGTAGGAAACCTTGGGCTTACGGCGAGGGGGCCTTTCACCCCCTTTATCGCTACTCATGTCAGCATTCGCACTTCCGATACCTCCAGCACGCTTTTCAACGCACCTTCGCAGGCTTACGGAACGCTCTCCTACCATGCGTGCAAGCACGCATCCGCAGCTTCGGTATATGGCTTAGCCCCGTTACATCTTCCGCGCAGGACGACTCGATCAGTGAGCTATTACGCTTTCTTTAAAGGGTGGCTGCTTCTAAGCCAACCTCCTGACTGTTTTAGCCTTCCCACTTCGTTTCCCACTTAGCCATATTTGGGGACCTTAGCTGGCGGTCTGGGTTGTTTCCCTCTTGACACCGGACGTTAGCACCCGATGTCTGTCTCCCGTGATTGCACTCTTCGGTATTCGGAGTTTGCTATGGCGGGGTAATCTGCAATAGACCCCCCAACCATGACAGTGCTCTACCCCCGAAGGTGAGACACGAGGCACTACCTAAATAGTTTTCGGAGAGAACCAGCTATTTCCAGGTTTGTTTAGCCTTTCACCCCTATCCACAGCTCATCCCCTAACTTTTCAACGTTAGTGGGTTCGGACCTCCAGTACGTGTTACCGCACCTTCATCCTGGCCATGGATAGATCACCTGGTTTCGGGTCTACGCCCAGCAACTGAACGCCCTATTCGGACTCGCTTTCGCTACGCCTGCCCTATTCGGTTAAGCTTGCTACTGAACGTAAGTCGCTGACCCATTATACAAAAGGTACGCCGTCACCCCTTACGAGGCTCCGACTGTTTGTATGCATGCGGTTTCAGGATCTATTTCACTCCCCTCCCGGGGTTCTTTTCGCCTTTCCCTCACGGTACTGGTTCACTATCGGTCGATCACGAGTATTTAGCCTTGGAGGATGGTCCCCCCATCTTCAGACAGGATTTCACGTGTCCCGCCCTACTTGTCGTACACCTAGTTCTTTCATACTGTTTTCGCCTACAGGGCTATCACCTGCTACGGCCGCACTTTCCAGAGCGTTCGGCTAACAATACAAATAAAGAGTACAGGCTCTTCCCATTTCGCTCGCCACTACTTTGGGAATCTCGGTTGATTTCTTTTCCTGCGGTTACTTAGATGTTTCAGTTCACCGCGTTCGCTTCACTAGACCTATGTATTCAGTCTAGGATGACCCAAAAGGGCCGGGTTTCCCCATTCGGACATCTACGGATCAAAGCTCGTTTGCCAGCTCCCCGTAGCTTTTCGCAGGCTACCGCGTCCTTCATCGCCTGTGATCGCCAAGGCATCCACCACATGCACTTGTTCGCTTGACCCTATAACGAGTCTGTCTCATCTTTCGACGCTACAGTCGCTACAGGTTGAGTTCTCGCGTGTCGCTCAGCGTTAGTGCCTAGCACTTACACTGAGCCCACACTACGTGTGTGCCGTATTCCAATTGAGCCGAACATTAAGTTCGAATCATCTTGAGATACATCGATACAATCACAACCCGGATAACTTCCACGTCCATCTCAAGACGCTTCCGCTATCCAAATTACTTACTTCTTCCAGATTGTTAAAGAACGACAGCCGATACTTTCGCATCACTCTGACTGGCTCAATCGCCAATGCCAAATCCTCGGTTCACGTTCGAACCAAGCACTTCGCATTGAAGATTGTGGTGGAGGCAGACGGGATCGAACCGACGACCCCCTGCTTGCAAAGCAGGTGCTCTCCCAGCTGAGCTATGCCCCCATACAGAGACTTCACCCAGGTTTCCTGCGCCAGACAACTTGGTGGGTCTGGTTGGATTCGAACCAACGACCCCCGCCTTATCAAGACGGTGCTCTAACCGACTGAGCTACAGACCCCTGAGTCTGTCTTAATTTACAGCCGATAAGCGTGAGCGCTCAACTTCGCGGATAGCTCGAGAAAGGAGGTGATCCAGCCGCACCTTCCGATACGGCTACCTTGTTACGACTTCACCCCAGTCATGAATCCTACCGTGGTGACCGTCCTCCTTGCGGTTAGACTAGCCACTTCTGGTAAAACCCACTCCCATGGTGTGACGGGCGGTGTGTACAAGACCCGGGAACGTATTCACCGCGGCATGCTGATCCGCGATTACTAGCGATTCCAGCTTCACGCACTCGAGTTGCAGAGTGCGATCCGGACTACGATCGGTTTTCTGGGATTGGCTCCCCCTCGCGGGTTGGCAACCCTCTGTTCCGACCATTGTATGACGTGTGAAGCCCTACCCATAAGGGCCATGAGGACTTGACGTCATCCCCACCTTCCTCCGGTTTGTCACCGGCAGTCTCCTTAGAGTGCTCTTGCGTAGCAACTAAGGACAAGGGTTGCGCTCGTTGCGGGACTTAACCCAACATCTCACGACACGAGCTGACGACAGCCATGCAGCACCTGTGCGCCGGTTCTCTTTCGAGCACCCCCGCCTCTCGGCAGGGTTCCGACCATGTCAAGGGTAGGTAAGGTTTTTCGCGTTGCATCGAATTAATCCACATCATCCACCGCTTGTGCGGGTCCCCGTCAATTCCTTTGAGTTTTAATCTTGCGACCGTACTCCCCAGGCGGTCAACTTCACGCGTTAGCTACGTTACTAAGGAAATGAATCCCCAACAACTAGTTGACATCGTTTAGGGCGTGGACTACCAGGGTATCTAATCCTGTTTGCTCCCCACGCTTTCGTGCATGAGCGTCAGTATTGGCCCAGGGGGCTGCCTTCGCCATCGGTATTCCTCCACATCTCTACGCATTTCACTGCTACACGTGGAATTCTACCCCCCTCTGCCATACTCTAGCCTGCCAGTCACCAATGCAGTTCCCAGGTTGAGCCCGGGGATTTCACATCGGTCTTAGCAAACCGCCTGCGCACGCTTTACGCCCAGTAATTCCGATTAACGCTCGCACCCTACGTATTACCGCGGCTGCTGGCACGTAGTTAGCCGGTGCTTATTCTTCCGGTACCGTCATCCACCCCGGTTATTAGCCAGAATGATTTCTTTCCGGACAAAAGTGCTTTACAACCCGAAGGCCTTCTTCACACACGCGGCATTGCTGGATCAGGCTTTCGCCCATTGTCCAAAATTCCCCACTGCTGCCTCCCGTAGGAGTCTGGGCCGTGTCTCAGTCCCAGTGTGGCTGGTCGTCCTCTCAGACCAGCTACTGATCGTCGCCTTGGTAGGCCTTTACCCCACCAACTAGCTAATCAGCCATCGGCCAACCCTATAGCGCGAGGCCCGAAGGTCCCCCGCTTTCATCCACAGATCGTATGCGGTATTAATCCGGCTTTCGCCGGGCTATCCCCCACTACAGGACATGTTCCGATGTATTACTCACCCGTTCGCCACTCGCCACCAGGTGCAAGCACCCGTGCTGCCGTTCGACTTGCATGTGTAAGGCATGCCGCCAGCGTTCAATCTGAGCCAGGATCAAACTCTTCAGTTCAAACCTGTTACTGTTTTCGGTTGTTTCCAACCGGTCGCTCACTCAAAGCTGACAGGTCGTGAATTGCTTCACAAACCTGACTTACTTTAGTGTGAGACTCTTGATACTTTCGCTTTCGATCCGAAGATCGCCCGCTCCATCAAGCGCCCACACTTATCGGCTGTTCATTGTTAAAGAGCACATCTGCGAGAAGTACTTCCTACTTCGGACCACCCTCTCAGCAGCGCTGCGTTGTCTGCAGCAGAGAAATGAGATTATGATCACTTATTTGCAGCGCGTCAACAACTTTTTACTGCCCCGTCGCGCACCGCCTCAATCACCTTCCCGCACCCTCGGCCGACTAACCCGCCAACCGTCTCGCCTCAAGCGCCGGAACCTCCCACTTCTTCTTTCGCGTCGCGTTTCCGTTACCGCGAAAGAGGCGTGATTCTAGGCACCATTCCGCTTTCGCGCAAGCACTTTTTAAGGGTCTCATTAAATTTCTTGTATCGACGTGGCGCACCCCGTCGATACAGCGCGTTCACCGGCGTCCGGCAGCCGCCACCAAGCGTTCCAGAGGCACTGCGTCGGCCATCGCCGCATACCCCGCATCGCTCGGATGAATATCGTCACCGCTGTTATAGCGGCGCTGTAGTTCCGACGGCTTCGACGGATCACGCAGCGCGGCATCGAAATCCACCACGCCGTCGAACGCACCCGACGCCCGAATCCACTCGTTGACCTGGCGGCGGATCGCGTCGCGCGCAGGCGGCAACGACGCAGGCGTCAGCGTCGCACCGAACACCGCGACGCCGCGCGCATGCGCGGCAGCAATCACCCGGCGGTAGCCTTCGATCAGCGCCTGTGCGTCGACCTGCGTGTGCGGCGCATCGCAATCGAGCCCCGAACGGGCGGGCATCGCCGCGAAATTGATGTCGTTGATGCCGATCAGCAGCACCGCGACCTTCACGCCAGCGAGCGTCAGCACGTCGCGCTCGAAACGACGCTCGAGCGCGACGCCGTAGCAGCGGGAGTCGCTCAGCAGCCGGTTCCCACTGATGCCGAGATTCACCACGCCGATGTCGTGCGCTCCCGCGCGCTCGAGGCGGGCCGCGAACGCATCCGGCCAGCGCCGATTGCGGTTCAGGCTTGAGCGCAGGCCGTCGGTGATCGAATCGCCCACCGCCGCGATCGTCGCCGCGCCCGGCTGCGCCGCCTCGACCGAGAGCTCGGCCACCCAGGCGGACTGTGTGAAGTGCGTCCGGTATGCGTCGGGCGCAACGTCACCCGCATGGTTGCCCGGCGTCGACACGTAATTGACCTGATTCGCGACACGATGCCAGACCGTCATCGTCTGGCGGCCATTCATATATAGGCTGAGCGCGTATGGTTCGCCAGCCGTCACGCCGTATGCGACCGGATCGCTTTCCCGCTCCTGACCAGCCGGCACTTCGATCTCGCGCCGCCCGCCGAATGTCACGGCCGCCAAACGGTCGTCCGTCACTGCGGCGCCGCCCGCCGAGCGGCCGATGCTCACCTCGCCGATCACGAGCGGCGTCTTGCCGTACGCATTGCTCACGCGCACACGGATCGCCCGTCCCGAGAGCGTCGGATAGACGATCTGGCGGACAGTGCGGCCCGCGACGTCCGGCGCACGATACAGCGGCGGCGGCGCCGCGAGATCCGGAATTGGCTGCAGCGCCGTCGCCCATGACGCGACCCAGCGGGTCGGCTGTGTCGGTGCGGTGGCTTGCGCAGCGCTCGCCATCTGGGATGCGACCAGCGCGAGATAGCATGAAAGAGCGAAAAGCCAACGTCGGGGCGTCATTCGAAACTCCTCACTGCAAAACTCTGGATTGTGCCTGATGGCGGTCCGCGCGCTCCGTTGAACGAGGGAATCATGCTCGGCGCCGGCTTGTCGGTTCTCGGGCCGCTGACCAGCAATCTATGAATCCAGCGAGTCGGGTTCGGGGTTCGGACATTCCAGAACAGAATTCAGGCGTCTACCTCGCAACTCGGTGCGATCCTTCAGCAGAACCGGCACGCCACCCGCAGCAAATCGCCGTCACCCGATCCGCGAATCTCGCTCATCCGCTAAAATGATTTATTAACCGACCGGTCGGTTGGTTTATACTGCGTGAACATTCCACCTGGACGAGAACATCGCCATGTACACGCAATCCCTCGACATCCCCGGCAACGTCGCGCCGCTCGATGCCGCCGCCGATTCGTCTGAACAAGCCGGATTCGATGCCGTCATCGCCGCCGACGGCAAGATCGAACCGCAGGACTGGATGCCCGACGCCTATCGCAAGACGCTCGTGCGGCAGATTTCGCAGCATGCGCACTCGGAAGTCGTCGGCATGCTGCCGGAAGGCAACTGGATCACGCGTGCGCCGAGCCTGAAGCGCAAGGCGATCCTGCTCGCAAAGGTCCAGGACGAAGCCGGTCACGGTCTCTATCTATATAGCGCCGCGGAAACGCTCGGAGTGTCGCGCGACGCGCTGATCGACGCACTGCACGCGGGCAAGGCCAAGTACTCGAGCATCTTCAATTATCCGACTCTCACGTGGGCGGACGTCGGCGTGATCGGTTGGCTCGTCGACGGCGCCGCGATCATGAACCAGATTCCGCTCTGCCGCTGCACGTACGGCCCGTATGCGCGCGCAATGATCCGCGTCTGCAAGGAGGAATCGTTCCATCAGCGGCAAGGTTTCGACGCACTGCTCGCGATGATGAAGGGCACCGACGCGCAGCGCGCGATGGTGCAGGACGCAGTGAACCGCTGGTGGTGGCCCGTGCTGATGATGTTCGGCCCGCCCGACGCCAATTCCGTCCACAGCAACCAGTCGGCCAAATGGGGGATCAAGCGGATCTCGAACGACGACCTGCGGCAGAAGTTCGTCGACGCAACGGTCGAGCAGGCCAAGGTGCTCGGCGTCACGCTGCCCGACCCCGATCTCAAGTGGAACGACGCGCGCGGCCATTTCGACTACGGCGCGCTCGACTGGGACGAATTCTGGCGCGTCGTCAACGGCGACGGCCCGTGCAACAGGGAGCGCCTCGCGACCCGCGTGAAGGCGCACGACAACGGCGCGTGGGTCCGCGAAGCCGCGCTTGCGCATGAGGAAAAGCGCCGCCGCCGTGCGCAGCAGCAAGCGGCATGACGCGCGCGAAGCGCGACGCCGCCATCCGTATTCAGGAGATTCAGGAGAAAGCGATGAACAAAGAATGGCCAATCTGGGAAGTCTTCGTGCGCAGCAAGCAAGGGCTCGACCACAAGCACTGCGGAAGCCTGCACGCGGCCGACGCGTCGATGGCGCTGCGCATGGCGCGCGACGTCTATACGCGCCGCCAGGAAGGCGTGAGCATCTGGGTCGTGCCGTCGGCGGCGATCACCGCGTCCGATCCGAACGAAAAGGCCGAGATGTTCGAACCGGCGGGCGACAAGATCTATCGCCATCCGACGTTCTACACGCTGCCCGACGAAATCAACCACATGTGAGCGGCAGGCCATGACGACGACCCCACAACACCTCGCCTACTTGCTGCGCCTCGCCGACAACGCGCTGATCCTCGGTCAGCGCAACGCCGAATGGTGCGGCCACGGTCCGGTCCTCGAGGAAGACATCGCGCTCACGAACATGAGCCTCGACCTGATCGGCCAGGCGCGCCTGCTGTATACGCACGCGGCCGAGCTCGAGCGGCAGCTCACCGGCGCCGCGCGGACCGAGGACGACTACGCGTACTTCCGCACCGAGCGCGAATTCGCGAATTACACGTTCGTCGAGCTGCCGCACTACGGCCCGCTCTGCGGCACCGCGCACGCGGAGCTCGACTACGCGGTGACCGTCGTGCGCAACTTCTTCTATTCGACGCTGATGCTGCATGTCTGGAGCGCGCTCGAGGCGTCGGGCGACGCGCAGCTCGCGGCGATCGCGGCGAAGTCGCTGAAGGAGACGCGCTATCACGAGCACCACGCGCGCGAATGGCTGATCCGCTTCGGCGACGGCACCGATGAGTCGCATCGCCGCGCGCTCGCCGCGCTCGACTATCTGACGCCATACACGCGCGAGTTCTTCGCGGCGGACGCCGTCGACGACGCGGCGGCCGCGGCCGGCATCGGCCCGGCGATCGCGTCGCTCGAGCCGGCGTGGCGCGCGGACGTCGATGCGACGCTCGCCGAGGCGACGCTCGCGCTGCCTGCGGCCGGCGAATACGTGCCGACCGGCAAGCGCGGCGAGCACTCCGAGCACATGGGCTATCTGCTCGCGGAGCTGCAGAGCGTCGCGCGCCAGTATCCGGGCGCGTCCTGGTAAGCCCGGGCGCGACGAACGACGAACGACGGAACCAGACGATGTCAGCCCTCCCCGCATCCGCCTCCGACCAAACGACCACCGCCATCGACGGCGCGGGCAACGGCCGCACCGCCTCCGCGCACGGCGACGCTCCGCTCGTCGCCCGCGCATGGGTCGCGCTCGAAGCCGTGCCCGATCCGGAAATTCCGGTCGTGTCGATCCGCGATCTCGGCATCCTGCGCGACGTGCGCCATGCCGCTGACGGCACGCTCGAAGTCGTCATCACGCCGACCTACTCCGGCTGCCCGGCAATGCAGCAGATCGCGGAAGATATCGACGCCGCGCTGCGACGGGCCGGTATAGCGCCGCACCGGACCGTGACCGTGCTCGCGCCCGCATGGACGACCGACTGGATCACCGCCGACGCCCGCGAGAAGCTCCGCGCCTATGGCATCGCGCCGCCCGTCGGCCAATGCGGCAGCGTCGGCGACACCGGCACCGCCCTCGCGCAGCGCGTCGTGCGCTTCATGCCGAAGCCGCTCGCCGCGCCCATCTGTCCACGCTGCGGCTCCGCGCACACCGAGCGGCTCGCGCAGTTCGCGTCGACCGCGTGCAAGGCGCTCTATCGCTGCGTCGACTGCCGCGAACCCTTCGACTACTTCAAACCTTATTGATATGGCGACTCCGCAATTCCATCCACTGCGCATTCGCGACGTGCGGCCCGAGACCGCCGACGCCGTCACGGTGTCGTTCGAGGTGCCGCCCGAGCTGCGCGACGCGTACCGCTTCACGCAGGGCCAGTTCGTCACGCTGAAGGCGCACGTCGACGGCGAGGAAACCCGCCGCTCGTACTCGATCTGCGTCGGCACGACCGACTACGATCGCGACGGCGAGCTGCGCATCGGCATCAAGCGCGTGCGCGGCGGCCGCTTCTCGAACTTTGCGTTCGATACGCTCAAGCCCGGCCATATGATCGACGTGATGACGCCGGATGGCCGCTTCTTCACGCACCTGAACGCCGACCACGGCAAGCAGTACGTTGCGTTCGCAGGCGGCTCGGGGATCACGCCCGTGCTCGCGATCGTCAAGACGACGCTCGAGCTCGAGCCGCGGAGCGCGTTCACGCTGATCTACGGCAACCGCAGCGTCGACTCGATCATGTTCGCCGAGGAACTCGAGGATCTGAAGAACCGCTTCATGGATCGATTCGTTCTCTATCACGTGCTGTCGGACGACTTGCAGGACGTCGAGCTGTTCAACGGCGTGCTCGACCAGGCCAAATGCGCGGCGTTCCTCGATTCGCTCGTGCCCGCCGCGACGATCGACGAAGCATTCATCTGCGGCCCGGCGCCGATGATGGATGCCGCCGAGGCCGCGCTCACCGCGGCCGGCGTGCCGCACGAGCGGGTGCACGTCGAGCGCTTCGGCACGCCGCTGCCGCAGGCGGGCGTGCCCGCCGTCGAGATCACCGACGACATGCCCGCCGCCGACCTCGAGATCGTGCTCGACGGCAAGAAGCGCAAGCTGCGCCTGCCGTACGAAGGCGTGAGCCTCCTCGACGTCGGGCTACGCGCGGGCCTCGCGCTGCCGTACGCGTGCAAGGGCGGCGTGTGCTGCACGTGCCGCGCGAAGGTGCTCGAAGGCGAGGTGCGGATGGAGAAGAACTACACGCTCGAGCCGCAGGAAATCGCCGACGGCTTCGTACTCACCTGCCAATGCCATCCGGTCAGCGACAAGGTCGTCGTCAGCTACGACGATCGATAGGCGGCGTCTTGCCGCGCGGTTACTCGCCGCCGCCCATCTCGCTTACACTAGGGGCCGCCCGCGGGCCGGACGCACGATGCGCCGGCTCCCGGGCGGCTTTTCTCATGTTGACGACAGGCCAATGAGCACCATCCACGTGACCATGGGCGGCTCCGCCGCCGCTTCTCTTCGCATCGCGCTCGCCGACGCGGGCCGCGACGAAAGCGTCGTCGAGCTGTTCGACGATCTGTCGATCGGCCCGCTGCGCGGCGCCGACGACACGCCGGAGGTCCGCGCGGCGTTCTGGGAGCGCGTGATCGGCGACGTGCAGCAGGACTGGACGGCCGGGCTCGGCGACGACTCCGCGACACTCGAGACGCTCGCGGCCGGCACGGGCCAGGTTGTCGTCTGGCACGCGCACAGCGTCGCCGATCAGCTGATGCTAAGGCGCGTCGCCTACCATCTGCGCAACACGCCGCAGCGCCTCAACGAGGTGCGGCTGTCGAGCGCGGACATCGACGATCCGCAAGCGTGGGTGCGGCTGCGCGCCGACCAGGCGACGGCCACCGGCATCTTCTCGCCCGCCCAGCTCCTCGCGAAGCTGCCGGAAGCGGCGCCGATCTCGGTGCTGCGGATCAGCCGGCTCGCGCTCGAATGGCAGGAAGCGAAGCAAGCGAACGCCGAGCTGCGCTACTGGATCTGCAATACGTTCAAGAGCGGCCACTACGCGGACATCGACGCGCTCGTGCTCGAGCATGCGCCCGACGAATGGGGTCCCGCCGCGCGCACGGTCGGCGCGGTGATGGCGTTCGCCGACCGCGGCCACCTGTTCGTCGGCGACACGATCGCGTTCTGGCGCTGCCGCGAGCTCGCGGCGGCCGGCCGCATCGAGCTGCAGGGCGCCGCCCATTCGATCGACCATCTGAAGACGGCGACGCTGCGCGTCGCGCCCGCCGTCGCCGTCCCCCGCTAACCCGACCCCGCATCCATCACACACCGAATCACATGGCCCGCACCCGAGCCCCCGATCACGAATCCCAGCGCGAACAGATCCTCGATCTCGCCGCCGCCAAGTTTGCGCAGACGAGCTACCCGAGCACGTCGATGACCGACCTCGCGAACGCGAGCGGCACGTCGAAGGCGCGGCTTTATCACTATTACGAGGGCAAGGAAGCGATCCTGTTCGACCTGCTCGACCGCTACACGAAGCGGCTGATGCTGATCATCGCCGAGGTCGAGGGCGCGAGCCAGCGGCGCGGGCTCACCGAGCGCGAAGCGTTCGCCGAGCTCGTGCAGGCGTTCCTCGTCGAATACGAGACGTCGCACAGCCGCCACGTCGCGCTGCTGAACGATGTGAAGTACCTCGAGGACACGCAGCGCCAGATCATCCTCGGCCGCCAGCGCGACATCGTCGCCGCATTCGCGCGCCAGCTCGCGCGCGCGTATCCGGAGCGAATCTCGAAGGACAACCAGACGCCCGTGACGATGATGGTGTTCGGGATGATCAACTGGACGTTCACGTGGCTGAAGCCGGGCGGCCGCCTCGGTTATCGCGACTTCGCCGAGCAGGTGATCGGCATGATCGAGCACGGCCTGGGCGGCTGAATCGTCTGATTTATTGCGGGGCAGCATACGTTGCGCCAACGTAACAGTGCGACGCTTTGCATACACCTCCATCAAAAATCCTTAAAATATCAATAAAAACATAGACTTATTCTCTCGAATCAGTGAGTCTAGAGTCCGGCCTCAACACGAATATCCGGGTTTTCCCCAATCTCCGCACGGCCGTTCAGCTAAAATTGCGCTGCGTTGCACAATTCTGCTGCACGGTCTTTATGAGGAACCCACGATGAACAAGCCAGACCTTCGCCCTGCCGATGCGGTCGGCGTCGCCGGTCCCGCGCCAGTTCTCGTTCGGGAACTGGCTTCCGGCGACCGTCAACAACTGCTCACCCACTTTCTCGCGCTCGACGAAGACGATCGTCTGCTGCGCTTCGGTCAAGCGGTGCCCGATCACGTGATCGAGAATTACGTCCGCACGATCGACTTCGGCCGCGACACCGTGTTCGGCGTGTTCGACCACGCGCTCGAACTGATCGGCGTCGGCCATCTCGCCTATCTGCCCGCGGAAGGCGACAAGCGCACCGCCGAATTCGGCGTGTCGGTGCTCGAACGCGCGCGCGGCCAGGGCGTCGGCTCGAAGCTGTTCGAACGCGCCGCGATCCGCAGCCGCAACACGCACGTCACGACGCTGTACATGCACTGCCTGTCGCGCAACGCGACGATGATGCACATCGCGAAGAAGTCCGGAATGCGCATCGAGTACGCGTACGGCGAAGCCGATGCGTATCTGTCGCTGCCGCCCGCCGACCACTCGACGATCATCGCCGAGATGATGCAGGAGCAGGCGGCCGTGTTCGACTACGCGCTCAAGCGCCAGGCGCGACGCGCGACGCAGATCTTCGAATCGCTGCTGCCCGCGGGCCTCACCGCGTAACGCGCGGCGCTTCGCATCCGCCGAGCAGGAACGAAGACGGGCGGCCCACGACGGGCCGCCCGTTTCCTTTTCGGCGACGCAAGATTCAGCGGATCGGCAGCGCGGTCGTCTCCTTGAAGCGCTCGAGCGAGAAGCTCGTTTTCACGTCGATCACCGACGGATGGTGCAGCAGCTGCTCCTGCATGAAGCGAGAAAAATGCGCCATGTCCTCGACTTGCACGCGCAGCAGATAGTCCATGTCGCCCGTCATCGCGTGGCACGCGACGACCTCCGGCCACGCCTGCACCGCCGCGCGGAACAACTCGGCGTGCGTCGCGCCCGCGCGCGCGGACGTCTCGTCGCCGCGCGCGGGCACGACGCCGCCGCGCTTCTCCAGGCGCACGCTCACGTAGGCGAGCAGGTCGAGCCCGAGCTTCTGCGGGTCGAGCAGCGCGACATAGCCGGTAATCACGCCCATCTCCTCGAGCCGGCGGATTCGCCGCAGACACGGGCTCGGCGACAGATTCACCCGCTCGGCGATGTCCTGGTTCGACAAGCGCCCGTTCTCCTGAAGAATCGCAAGAATGCGCCGGTCAATCGCATCCAATTCCACGTGCGCCATTTTCTGCCTCCCTGCCTGTTCGTGCGGACGAGAAATTGCGCAAGCGTAGCGTTACACGACAAAGTTCGCAAGTTTCCGCCCTGCCCGCCCCGCTACACTTTGCCGCAGATACTCACCTAAGACGCATGCCCCGCCGAGGGCTAGGAGACGCTATGCAATTCCCCACCTGGGACAATCCCGTCGGTACCGACGGCTTCGAATTCATCGAATACACCGCCCCCGATCCGAAAGCGCTCGGCCAACTATTCGAGCGGATGGGCTTCACCGCGGTCGCCCGTCACCGCCACAAGGACGTGACGCTGTACCGCCAGGGCGACATCAACTTCATCATCAATGCCGAGCCGGCCTCGTTCGCGCAGCGCTTCGCACGGCTGCACGGGCCGTCGATCTGCGCAATCGCATTCCGCGTGCAGGACGCCGCGAAGGCATACAAGCACGCGCTCGAGCTGGGCGCATGGGGCTTCGACAACAAGACGGGCCCGATGGAGCTGAACATCCCGGCAATCAAGGGGATCGGCGATTCGCTGATCTATTTCGTCGACCGCTGGAAGGGCAAGAACGGCGCGAAGCCGGGCGCGATCGGCGACATCAGCATCTACGACGTCGATTTCGAGCCGATTCCGGGCGCCGATCCGAACCCGGTCGGCCACGGCCTCAGTTACATCGATCACCTGACCCACAACGTCCATCGCGGCCGGATGCAGGAATGGGCGGAGTTCTACGAGCGCCTGTTCAACTTCCGCGAGGTCCGCTACTTCGACATCGAAGGCAAGGTGACGGGCGTGAAGTCGAAGGCGATGACGTCGCCGTGCGGCAAGATCCGGATTCCGATCAACGAGGAAGGCTCGGACACCGCGGGCCAGATTCAGGAATACCTGGACGCGTATCACGGCGAAGGCATTCAGCACATCGCGCTCGGCGCGACCGACATTTACAAGGCGGTCGACGGCCTGCGCGCGAAGAGCGTGGCGCTGCTCGACACGATCGACACGTACTACGAGCTCGTCGATCGCCGCGTGCCGAACCACGGCGAGCCGCTCGACGAACTCCGCAAACGCAAGATCCTGATCGACGGCGCGCGCGACGACCTGCTGCTGCAGATCTTCACCGAAAACCAGATCGGGCCGATCTTCTTCGAGATCATCCAGCGCAAGGGCAACCAGGGCTTCGGCGAAGGCAACTTCAAGGCACTGTTCGAATCGATCGAGCTCGATCAGATCCGCCGCGGCGTCGTGCAGGACAAGGCGTAAGCGAGACCGCGCGAAGCGCCGCCGCGAACGTGCCGCGCGCCGAGCGCGGCCGCGCAAACAGAAAGGGCGGGAATCCCGGGATTCCCGCCCTTTTGCGTTATCGATCATCGGGCGACGGGCCGGCGATCGCGCGCCGTCTCGCGCCGCGCCCGTCGCGGATCACATTTGCGCCGCGCCGCCGCGCTCGCCGGTCGCGGCGCCCGCGAGCGCCGGCGCCTCCGCACCGCCCGCTGCCGCAAGCTGCAGCATCTGGGTGCTCGCCGTCGCCAACACGCTCGCGCCTTCCGAGCGCGCCGGCCCGCTCATCGCGAAAAACGCCGCGGACACCATCAGGAAATTCTGGATATATCGAGTCTTCATTGCACCTCCATTGCAACCGTCCGGCACGCATTCGCGCCGCCGGCACGAGCCGGCGCCGCCCGGCGCAACCGGACAGGGCCCCAGAGACTAACGGCATTCGCCGCGCGAGGCCCGCCGTTTTACATGCGCTTACAGCCTGTAACGCATTGATTCCTCACGTTTTCGAGTTGCACGCCACCGATTTTTGAAGCGCAGCGGCGGGTTTTTCCCAGTGCTACCATCGAACGAAACCCGCCAATATTCGGGCCGACTGACGCGTCCACAAGACGCCGACGCGCCGTTAGTTTTGGCGATCCCGAACCGGGTGAGGAGACACCGCATGAACGCCCCGCTAGACGCAGGCCAGCGCGCATCGCTCGAAGCCGCGCTGCAATCCGTCACGCTAGACGACAAATACACGCTCGAACGCGGCCGCGCGTACATGAGCGGCATCCAGGCGCTCGTGCGCCTGCCGATGCTTCAGCAGGAGCGCGATCGCGCCGCAGGTCTGAATACCGCCGGCTTCATTTCCGGCTACCGGGGCTCGCCGCTCGGCGGGCTCGATCTGTCGCTGTGGAAGGCGAAACAGCACCTCGCCGCGCATCGGATCGTGTTCCAGCCCGGCCTCAACGAAGACCTCGCGGCGACGGCCGTCTGGGGTTCCCAGCAAGTCAATCTATATCCGGGCGCGAAGCATGACGGCGTGTTCGCGATGTGGTACGGCAAGGGCCCGGGCGTCGACCGCACGGGCGACGTGTTCAAGCACGCGAACTCGGCCGGCTCGGCGCCGCACGGCGGCGTGCTCGTGCTCGCGGGCGACGATCACGCGGCGAAGTCGTCGACGCTCGCGCATCAGTCGGAGCACATCTTCAAGGCATGCGGGCTGCCCGTGCTGTTCCCGTCGAACGTGCAGGAATATCTCGATTTCGGTCTGCACGGCTGGGCGATGAGCCGCTACTCTGGCCTGTGGGTCGCGCTGAAGTGCGTGACGGACGTCGTCGAATCGTCGGCTTCCGTCGACATCGATCCGCATCGCACCGAAATCGTGCTGCCGTCCGACTTCATCATGCCCGACGGCGGCCTGAACATCCGCTGGCCCGATCCGCCGCTCGTGCAGGAAGCGCGCCTGCTCGACTACAAGTGGTACGCGGCGCTCGCATACGTGCGCGCGAACAAGCTCGACCGCATCGAGATCGATTCCCCCAACGCGCGCTTCGGCATCGTCACGGGCGGCAAGGCGTACCTCGACGTGCGCCAGGCGCTCGTCGATCTCGGTCTCGACGACGAAACCTGCGCGCGGATCGGCATTCGTCTCTACAAGGTCGGCTGCGTGTGGCCGCTCGAGGCGCAAGGCGCACAAGCGTTCGCGCGCGGGCTCGACGAGATCCTCGTCGTCGAGGAAAAGCGCCAGATTCTCGAATACGCGATCAAGGAAGAGTTGTACAACTGGCCGGACGGCCAGCGACCGCGCGTCTTCGGCAAATTCGACGAGAAGGACGGCGCGGGCGGCGAATGGTCGGTGCCGATGGGCAACTGGCTGCTGCCCGCGCACTACGAGCTGTCGCCCGCGATCATCGCGAAGGCGATCGCGACGCGGCTCGATAAGTTCGAACTGCCGTCCGACGTGCGCGCGCGGATCGCCGCGCGGATCGCGGTGATCAACGCGAAGGAAACCGCGCTCGCGAAGCCGCACGTGACGATCGAGCGCAAGCCGTGGTTCTGCTCCGGCTGCCCGCACAACACGTCGACGAACGTGCCCGACGGCTCGCGCGCGATCGCGGGCATCGGCTGCCACTACATGACGGTCTGGATGGACCGCAGCACGAGCACGTTCAGCCAGATGGGCGGCGAAGGCGTGCCGTGGATCGGCCAGGCGCCGTTCACCGACGAAAAACACGTGTTCGCGAACCTCGGCGACGGCACCTACTTCCACTCGGGCCTCCTCGCGATTCGCGCGGCGATCGCGTCGAAGGCGAACATCACGTACAAGATTCTCTACAACGACGCGGTCGCGATGACGGGCGGGCAGCCCGTCGACGGGGTGCTGACGGTGCCGCAGATCACGCACCAGCTCGCGTCGGAAGGCGCGAAGAGGATCGTGATCGTCACCGACGAGCCGCAGAAATACGACGGCCACACGTCGCTGCTCGCGCCGGGCGTGACGATCCATCATCGCGATCGGTTCGACGACGTCCAGCGCGCGCTGCGCGAGATCGAAGGCACGACGATCCTGATCTACGACCAGACCTGCGCGACCGAGAAGCGCCGCCGCCGCAAGCGCGGCGCGTATCCGGATCCGGCAAAGCGCGTCGTGATCAACGAGGCGGTCTGCGAAGGCTGCGGCGACTGCTCGGTGCAGTCGAACTGCCTGTCGGTCGAGCCGCTCGAGACCGAATTCGGCACGAAGCGGCAGATCAACCAGTCGACCTGCAACAAGGATTTCTCGTGCGTGAAGGGCTTCTGCCCGAGCTTCGTGACCATCGAAGGCGGCAAGCTGCGCAAGCCGAAGGCCGCGTCGGCCGACGCGCGCGCGCTGCCGCCGATCCCCGAGCCGGCGCTGCCCGCGATCGACCGCGCGTACGGCGTGCTCGTCACAGGCGTCGGCGGCACCGGCGTCGTGACGATCGGCGCGCTGCTCGGAATGGCCGCGCACCTCGAAAGCAAAGGCGTGACGGTGCTCGACGTGACGGGCCTCGCGCAAAAGGGCGGCGCGGTGATGAGCCACGTGCAGATCTCGTACGCGCCCGCCGACATCCACGCGACCCGCATCGCGATGGGCGAAGCCGATCTCGTGATCGGCTGCGACGCGATCGTCACGGCGGGCGACGAATGCACGTCGCGGATGCGTCACGGCGTGACGCGCGTCGTCGTCAACAGCGCGAAGACGCCGACCGCCGAGTTCATCAAGAATCCGAAGTGGTCGTTCCCGGGCGCGAGCGCCGAGCTCGACATCCGCGCGGCGGCGGGCGATGCGGTCGATCTCGTCGACGCGAGCCGCTTCGCGGTCGCGCTGCTGGGCGACGCGATCTACACGAATCCGTTCGTGCTCGGCTACGCGTGGCAGCGCGGCTGGCTGCCGCTCACGCACGCGTCGCTCGTGCGCGCGATCGAGCTGAACGGCGTGCAGGTCGAGCAGAATCGCGCGGCGTTCGAATGGGGCCGTCGCGCGGCCTTCGATCCGGCGAGCGTGCGCGCCGGGGCGGCGGGCGGTGTGCAAGCGGGCGCGACGGTGATCTCGCTGCATACGAAGAAGGCGATCGACGCGCTGATCGCGACGCGCGTCGAGCACCTGAGCGCGTATCAGAACGCCGCGTACGCGGCGCGCTTCTCGGCCGCCGTCCACAAAGTGCGCGAAGCCGAGCGCACGCTCGGCGCCGACACCGCGCAGGAGCCGCTCACCGAGGCGGTCGTGCGCAATCTCTACAAGCTGATGGCGTACAAGGACGAATACGAGGTCGCGCGGCTGCAGTCCGATCCTGCGTTCGCCGCGAAGCTCGCCGAGCAGTTCGAAGGCGACTGGAAGCTCAGGTTCCACCTCGCGCCGCCGCTCTTCGCTAAGAAGGATGCGCGCGGCCGCCTCGTCAAGCGGCAATACGGACCGTGGATGATGCCGGCGTTTCGCGTGCTCGCGAAGCTGAAGTTCTTGCGCGGCACCGCGCTCGACGTGTTCGGCCGCACCGACGAACGGCGCACCGAGCGCGCACTGATCGGCGAATACGAGGCGCTCGTGCACGAGTTGCTCGACGGCCGGCTCACGCGCGACACACTGCCGCTCGCGATCGAGCTCGCGAGCCTGCCGGACGGCATCCGCGGCTATGGGCACGTGAAGGAGAACAACCTGCACGCGGTGCGCGGAAAGTGGGAGCGGTTACTCGCGCAGTGGCGCTCGCCGGAGGGCGGCCAGACGCGAAACGTCGCGTAGCGCGGCGGCCCGCGATCCGCCGCGCCGGCGACGGCGCAAACCGCGCGGACGACGACGCGACGACGCGACGCCGGACCCGCCGCCGGCGCACGCGGGCATCGGCGTTCACCGCCGGGCGAACATGCGATGCTCGTCGCTCGACAACGGCGCGACGGCGGGCGCGACAAATCCGGCGCCCGCAAATCGCGTGCTTCGCACGCCGCGCATGCGCCAATGAAAAAAGCGGCCACCCGACCGGGCGACCGCCTTTCGTCTCGTCCCGACGCCGCATGCCGGGAAGGCTTGCCGCGTCCGCATCCGTCCGCGCGTTACTTCACCTGAACGTTCGCCGCGGCGACGGCCGTCATGTTGATGATCCGACGCACGGTCGCGGCCGGCGTCAGGATGTGCACCGGCTTGCTCGCGCCGAGCAGGAACGGGCCCACCGTCACGCCTTCGCCGCCGACCATCTTCAGCAGGTTGTACGCGATGTTCGCCGCCTCGACGTTCGGCATGATCAGCAGGTTCGCCTCGCCCGACAGCGTCGTGCCGGGGAACGCGGCCTTGCGGACCACTTCGGAGAGCGCCGCGTCGCCGTGCATTTCGCCGTCGACTTCGAGGTGCGGCGCACGCTCGACGATCAGCTTGCACGCTTCGGCCATCCGGCGCGACGACGCCGACGGCGCGCTGCCGAAGTTCGAGTTCGACAAGAGCGCCGCCTTCGGCGTGATGCCGAAGCGCTCGATCTCGGCCGCGGCCTGGATCGTCATGTCGGCGAGCTGCTCGGCGCTCGGCTCTTCGTTCACGTACGTGTCGCACATGAACAGGTTGCGGCCCGGCAGCATCAGCAGGTTCATCGCCGCGAAGTGCTCGGCGCCCGACGCGCGGCCGAGCACCTGCTCGATGAACTTCAGGTGGCTGTGATACGTGTCGATCATCCCGCAGATCATGCCGTCGGCGTCGCCGAGGTGCACGAGCATCGCGCCGATCAACGTGTTGAACTTGCGCAGCGCGGCCTTCGCGACTTCGGGCGTCACGCCGTCGCGCGCGCCGATCTCGTGGTACGCCTGCCAGCATTGCTGGTAGCGCGGATCGTCCTCCGGATTGACGATCTCGAAATCGACGCCGCCCGTGAGCTTCGAGCCGATCTTCTTGAGACGCATCTCGACGACGGACGGACGGCCGACGATGATCGGCTTCGCGATCTTTTCCTGCAGCACGAACTGCGCGGCGCGCAACACGCGCTCGTCCTCGCCCTCGGCGAACACGATGCGCGCGGTCTTCGTCTTCGCGGTCGCGAACACGGGACGCATCACCATGCCGGTGCGGTAGACGGTCGCGCCGAGCTGCTCGCGGTACGCATCCATGTCGGCGATCGGGCGCGTCGCGACGCCCGATTCCATCGCGGCCTGCGCGACGGCGGGCGCGATCTTGATGATGAGGCGCGGATCGAACGGCTTCGGAATCAGGTATTCCGGGCCGAATTCGAGCGAGTGGCCTTCATACGCCTTCGCGACTTCCTCGCTCTGGTCGGTTTCCTGCGCGAGCTCGGCGATCGCGCGCACGCACGCGAGCTTCATCTCTTCGGTGATCGTCGTCGCGCCGACGTCGAGCGCGCCGCGGAAGATGAACGGGAAGCACAGGACGTTGTTGACCTGGTTCGGGTAGTCGGAGCGGCCCGTCGCGACGATCGCGTCCGGGCGCACCGCCTTCGCGTCTTCCGGGCGGATTTCCGGCTCCGGGTTCGCGAGCGCGAGGATGAGCGGCTGGTCCGCCATCGTCTTCACCATATCCTGCTTCAGCACGCCCGCGCTCGAGCAGCCGAGGAACACGTCCGCGCCCTGGATCGCGTCGGCGAGCGTGCGCGCGCCGGTCGTCGCCGCGTAGCGCTGCTTCGACGGATCGAGGCTGCCGCGCCCCTCGTAGATCACGCCCTTCGAATCGGCGACGAGCACGTTCGCCTTGTCGAGGCCGAGCTTCACGAGCAGGTCGAGACACGCGATCGCCGCCGCGCCCGCGCCCGAGCAGACGAGCTTCACGCTCGACAGATTCTTGCCGACCACCTTCAGGCCGTTCAGGATCGCCGCCGACGCGATGATCGCGGTGCCGTGCTGATCATCATGGAAGACGGGGATCTTCATCCGCTCGCGCAGCTTCTGTTCGATGTAGAAGCACTCGGGCGCCTTGATGTCCTCGAGGTTGATGCCGCCGAGCGTCGGCTCGAGCATTGCGATCGCCTCGACGAGCTTGTCCGGATCGGACTCGGCGAGTTCGATGTCGAACACGTCGATGCCCGCGAACTTCTTGAACAGGCACCCCTTGCCCTCCATCACCGGCTTCGCGGCCAGCGGGCCGATGTTGCCGAGGCCGAGCACCGCGGTGCCGTTCGTCACGACGCCGACGAGATTGCCGCGCGACGTGTATTTCTGCGCGTCGAGCGGATCGGCGTAGATCGCATCGCACGCCGCGGCGACCCCCGGCGAATATGCGAGCGACAGATCGAGCTGGTTCGACAGCGGCTTGGTCGGCGTGACCGAAATCTTGCCGGGTTTCGGATTCTGGTGATAGGCGAGAGCGGCCTGCTTCAGTTGTTCGTCCATGATTGACCTGCGAGAGACTGACGTAATTATCTAAAGACTCAGTACCGAGCACCGGGAGCCGCGGATGCGGGAATCGAAGGGATGGTCGACTGTGGCGGCCGTCGCGAGCCGGATCGGCGCGACATGTAACCTTGGCGGGTGGCAAGCGGAAAGTACAAAGCACCGAGCAAATACTGAGGGTCGCCTAGTGTACACCGCGTGCAGGCCCGTCAGTTGCTGCGCCGCGGCAGCCCGTTGCTTCGGCGTGCTTCCTTTCAATGCCGCAAGCAAGCGGCAAATCCGCCTGTCCGGACGCTCGCGCGACGCCCGCAGCCACCATCCGGCCGCCGAAAATCTGCCGCCCGGGCGGCGTCGCGCGGCTCGAAAAGCGCTCAAATCGGGTAAAATAACGGGCTACGCGCGCAGCGATGCGGCTCGACGCCGGCGGTCACGCCCACGTCGGCCCGCAGCCCGGCCCTCACGGCCGGAATCACGCGAGCTGCGCCACCGGGCCGCGCCCGCCCCTCGCTCACCATCAAGGAACGCCCCCATGACAGGCTTCGATCGTCAGACGATCTCCGACACGACCGCCAAAATCCTGCTCGAAGTGCAAGCGGTGCACTTCAACGCCGACAAACCCTTCATCTTTACGTCCGGATGGGCGAGCCCCGTCTACATCGACTGCCGCAAACTGATCTCGTTTCCGCGCGTGCGCCGCGGCCTGATGGAAATGGCGGAAGCGACGATCCTGCGCGACGTCGGCTTCGAGCAGATCGACGCGGTGGCGGGCGGCGAAACCGCCGGCATCCCGTTCGCCGCATGGATCGCCGACCGGATGATGCTGCCGATGCAGTACGTGCGCAAGAAGCCGAAGGGTTTCGGCCGCAACGCGCAGATCGAGGGCCACCTGGAAGAAGGTTCGCGCGTGCTGCTCGTCGAGGACCTGACGACCGACAGCCGCAGCAAGATCAACTTCATCAACGCGCTGCGCACGGCGGGCGCGACGGTAAACCACTGCTTCGTGCTGTTCCACTACGACATCTTCAAGGAAAGCGTATCGGTCCTGAAGGACATCGACGTCGACCTGCACGCGCTTGCGACGTGGTGGGACGTGCTGCGCGTCGCGAAGGCGTCGGGCTACTTCGAAACGAAGACGCTCGACGAAGTCGAGAAATTCCTGCACTCGCCGGCCGAATGGTCGGCCGCGCACGGCGGTGCGACGGGCGCGCAGGCGTAACGCGAGCCCGCTTCGCCAGCGAGAAGTCCGCGCTGCGCAAAGAACCGCCTGCCGTCGATGACGGCGGGCGGTTTTTTTATGCGCGCGCTCGCGGCCGGCGCGATCTTTCGGTCAGGCGTGCCGCGTCGTGACGCGTTTCTCGCCGTGTGGCGCGTCGGTTCAGCGCTCGTCCGCGGCCTTTACTTGGCCGCACGGCGCGCCGCCCGCGATCGCCTGCCGCGTGCCGACCGTTTCGTCACCCCGCAATCCGCGTTACGCCTGCTGCGGGCTGGCGGCATCTCCATCTTGTCGCACGTCGCCGCCTCGCCCCCGCCTCGTCCCGCCTCGTCCCGCCTCGCACCTGACCGCACCGCCGACCGCGCCTCTCGAATGCTCGTCCGGTCGTGCGTCACCGGCTCCCGATGCCGGGCTGCCCCCACTGCCACCCGTTTTTTGTCGCGCCGCCGCCGCGTTTCGAGCCGCCGTTGCACGTCACTTCCGTATCGCGATGCATGCACCCCGCGCCGTCCCGGCGGCAACAACCGCCCCGCAGCCGGAACCAGCGGCAGACGCCGTCGCACGAAGTTGACGAGACTGCCGCCGCCATGCGTCCCCTAATGCTAGACTTGGCCTCATATTCGGGTTCGAGCATCACATCTCGACAACGATCAGCGCCGGGTCGCCCCGGCACAAGTGACGGGAGAAGGGCCATATGCGTGTGGGTCGCCGAGTCGTTCCGCCTGGTTCGCCCCGTCGTCTGCTTTCGCTCGCCCTCGCCTGCGTCGCCCTTTTCGATCTGCTCGCCGGTTCGCGCGCGCTCGCCGAAGACGCGTTCACGCTGACGAGCGACGACCTGCGCCCCGGCGGGCGCGTCGGCGCGGTGCTCGTATTCAATCAAGGCGACTGCAAGGGCGGCAACCGCTCGCCGCAACTCGCCTGGCGCCACCCGCCGCCCGGCACGAAGGGCTTCGCCGTCACGATGTTCGATCCCGACGCGCCCGGCCGCGGCTGGTGGCACTGGGCCGTCGCCGGCATCCCGGCGAACGTGTCGAGCCTGCCCGCCGACGCGAGCGCGTCCGGCTATCTGCGCAAGCTCGGCGCGACCGAGGCGCGCAACGATTTCGGCGTCGACGGCTATGGCGGCCCGTGTCCGCCGCCCGGCAAGCCGCACCGCTACGTGATCACCGTCTACGCGCTGAAAGCGACCGACTTGCGCGTCGCGACGGGCCGCCCCGCACAGATGTTCGACCATGAGATCGGCACCGAGACGATCGGCTCCGCGCAACTCGTCGTCACATACGGCCGCTAGTCTCCGACGAGGTGCGGCGCGCTCGCGATTCGCTCCATCCGGGAAATTCAGTCGCACGCGACAGCGGTCGTACGCGTCATTTCGCACCGCTACACTCTTTTCGCCTGCCGTCCGCACGCGTCGCCGCGGGCAGCCATCGTCCGCCGCGCGGCCCGTCCGGGACGCGCGGCTTCGTCGTCTCATCTTGGAGAAACGGGAATGTCGAACATCGTCATCGTCTATCACAGCGGCTACGGCCACACGAAAAAGCTCGCCGAATCCGTGCTCGCGGGCGCGCAGGACGCGGGCGCGAACGCGCGGCTCGTCGCCGTCGGCGATCTCGACGACGCCGGCTGGGCCGCGCTCGACGCCGCCGACGCGATCGTCTTCGGCGCGCCGACCTACATGGGCGGCCCGTCGGCCGACTTCAAGAAGTTCGCCGATGCGACGTCGAAAGCGTGGTTCGGCCAGAAATGGAAGGACAAGATCGCGGCGGGCTTCACGAACTCCGCGTCGATGAACGGCGACAAGTTCTCGACGATCCAGTATTTCGTCACGCTCGCGATGCAGCACGGGATGGTGTGGGTCGGCACGGGCCTGCTGCCCGCGAACACGAAGGCGTCGACCCGCAACGACATCAACTACGCGGGCGGCTTCACCGGCCTCCTCGCGCAATCGCCGTCGGACGCGTCGCCCGCCGAAGCGCCCGCGAGCGGCGATCTCGAGACCGCGAAGGCGTTCGGCGCGCGCGTCGCGGCCGCGACCGCCCGCTGGCTCGCCGGCCAGTGATCCGCGCGTGATCCGCCCTTGATTCGCCCTTGATTCGCCAAGGGGCCGAATCACTTGCGCCGCCCGGCCGGTTTTTTTCGGCCGGGCCGGTTACGATGCCGCGCATCACGTCTTAAAATGGCGTTTTTCACGGCGGCGACGCGCCGCCCGCCCCGATCCAGCGAGAGCGAGATGAGCACGAAAGTTTTTGTCGACGGCCAGGAAGGCACGACCGGTCTGAAGATCTTCGAATATCTGTCCGCGCGCAGCGACGTCGAAATCCTGCGCATCGACGAAGCGAAGCGCAAGGACGTCGACGAGCGCCGCCGCCTCATCAACGCGTCGGACGTCACGTTCCTGTGCCTGCCCGACGCCGCGTCGCGCGAATCGGCGACGTTCGCCGAGAACCCCGACACAACGCTGATCGACGCGAGCACCGCGTTCCGCACGAGCGCCGACTGGGCGTACGGCCTCCCCGAGCTGAACCGCGCGCAGCGCGAGCGCATCCGCGCCGCGAAGCGCATCGCGGTGCCGGGCTGCCACGCATCGGCGTTCGTGCTCGCGATGCGCCCGCTCGTCGACGCGGGCGTCGTCGCGCCGGATTTCGCCGCGCACAGCTACTCGATCACGGGCTACAGCGGCGGCGGCAAGAAGATGATCGCCGATTACGAAGCGGGCGGCGCGAAGCTCGCGAGCCCGCGTCCGTACGCGCTCGGCCTCGCGCACAAGCATCTGCCGGAGATGGCCGCGCACACGGGCCTCGCGAGCGCGCCGATCTTCACGCCGATCGTCGGGCCGTTCTACAAGGGCCTCGCCGTCACCACGTACTTCACGCCGAGCCAACTCGCAAAACGCGTGACGCCGCAGGACGTTCAGCGCGTGCTCGCCGAGCACTATGCGGGCGAGGCGTTCGTGCGCGTCGCGCCGTTCGACGCGGCCGAGAACCTCGACGAAGGCTTCTTCGACGTGCAGGCCTGCAACGACACGAATCGCGTCGACCTCTTCGTGTTCGGCACGGCGGAGCGCTTCGTCACGGTCGCGCGGCTCGACAACCTCGGCAAGGGCGCGTCAGGCGCCGCGATCCAGTGCATGAACCTCAACGTCGGCGCGGCCGAGGACACGGGGCTCAAGCGCTGAACGACACATTGCTTGCGGCACAAGACAAGCCGGCCCGAGAGGCCGGCTTTTTATTGCATCGAATGAGAATTGAAAATTATTCAAATAACGCCACGGCATTGACAGATATTTACAAACTTTCATTTCCATCCAAAAACAAATCTTGAAAACTACAAAGCCGTAATGACTATCCCGGATAGGGATTCACCCGATGCACGTGCTGAAAATGCTTGATCCAACACCACCCGACACAAAAAAAACCCTGTAAAAACAAGGGCCACCACATTCCACCGGACGAATTTCAAACCTTCATCTCGTTTTAATTTCCTCGCTTCCGCCTCTTGCTTCGCCATCCCGAATACAACGGAATGTTTAAATTGTCTTATTTAGACGATTCCATCAATTGACAGCTGAAAACGACGCAGCCAAATTAGCCCACACAATTAAACACATTGGAGACAGAGGCATGTCGGACGCCTTTTCAAAAGGGGTGGCAATGGCCATAGCCCTCGCCCCTTTGTTCGCCGCCTGCAGTGGAGGGGGCGGCGGCACTCCGGCTCCCATCGACGTTACACAATGCTCCGGCGCGAGCTGCGGCGTCCAGGGACCGCCGAGCTCGGCCGCGGGCAATACGTCGCTTTGCCCCGCCAGTGCGGACATCGGCAGCAGCACGTATCTCGGCGGCGCAGGCAGCGGTGAAATCGTGAGCCTGAACATCAACGCGGCAACGATGACGTACACGCTCAAGTGGCTCGAGTCGCCGATTCCGCTCGCGACCGGGACGGTCACGCCGACGCGCGCCGGCACGACGATCACGGGCAGCGTCGCGCACCCGCCCGCCGGCACGCTGCCGACCGCCGAGCAGACGCGCTGCGCGTTCGTGCTGCTGCCGGGCAGCGGCACGTCGCCCGCGACGAACTCAACCTACTCGACCGCAGCGGACTTCAACCAGGCGAACCCGCCGATGATCCTCGTCGGCTTCGGCGTCGCGGGCGGCGGCATCCCGGGCGCGACGGTTCAGTACAGCGGCCTCACGATCATCCCGGGCGTGCTGCAGAACATCGGCCAGGTGCCGCAGCGTCACTTCGACTTCTATCCGTTCCTCGCCTTCTCGAACACGACGGCCGATCTCACGAAGCTGCCTGGCACGTACAACGCGCTCCTCTATCACCTCGTGCCGTCGGGCAACTACGCGACGAAGGGGATCAATTCGAGCGAGACATTCGATTCGAACGGCGCGTGCACGTCGACGAGCACGTCGGGCTGCATGACGACGGGCAACCCGTGGACGTCGAGCGGCAGCGGCTACTTCAACAGCACGCAGGCGCCGCAGGTCCTGCCGCAAACGCAATTGCCGCTCATCGGCGCGACGGGCAAGTCGGCGGTCGCGCACATGGTGCTCGGCCAGTTGAACGGCGCGACCGTGCCCGTCGTCGTGCGCACGGGCAACGTGAACCTCGGCACGCCGCCGCTGCACACCGACGCGCAGGTCGACGACGAGTCCGGCATCGCGGTGCTCGGGCCGGCAACGGCGCTCGCGCTGGGCAGCATCGACGGCGGCTATGCAGGCGCGGACTCGAACTTCAAGTACACGGCGACGGTGGTCAAGGGGACGACGGCCACGTTCGTCAATCCGAGCACGCAACAGGCGGAAACCGGCCTCAACCTCGACTACGGTCAGTCGACGCCGGGCCTCCTCGGCGTCACGACGACCGATACGTCGGCGCCGGGCTTCGTGATCGCGAACGGCGGACTGTTCGCGGCGCTGATCCAGGGCACCGTCAACGGCGGGATCACGCAGAGCTCGGCGATCGCAGGACAGACGCCGTCCGCGCCGTACTTCGGCGTCGGCGCGCAGGTCAGCAAGTAACGAGACCCGAACGCACGATCCGGCGCGACGCATCGCGCCGGATCGTGCCGCAGCGGGCGAAATCGAGAGCGGCCGACAGGGAGCTGGCCGCCGGATAAAGACAATTCTGGAGTTTGGAGGAGCAACATGAAGCAGCGGAATCTCATTTTGGCGATGGCCTGCGCCGCGCCCTTCATTTCGGCGTGCAGCGGCGGCAGTAGCGGCAGCGATTCGCAGCCGCTCGTCGAAACGGCACTCTGCCCGTCGACGGTCGACTACAGCACGGTCTACACGGGCGGCGGCGGCGACGGCGAACTCGTCAAACTGCAGATCGACACGACGAAACTCACCTGGCAGATCACCTACGTCGCGTCGCCGATTCCGCAAACGACGGGCACCGCCGCGCCGTCGCGCGCCGGCACGACCCAAAACGGCACGCTCACGCAGGAAACCTTGCTGCCGACGCAAAAGCTCAACAACTGCGCATACCGCCTGAACGGCGCGAGCCTCGATCCGAACCGGCCGGCGCGCATTTTCCTCGGCATGGGCATCGTAGGCGGCACGATTCCCGGCGCGGAGCTTCAGTACGGCGGCCTGCTCGGCCAGGGCGCGATTCCCGACACCAAGTTCCCGTACTATCCGTTCATCGCATTCTCAACGCTCGAAACCAACATCGCCAAGCTCGCCGGCACGTATAGCCAGCTCGGCTACGGTCAGGTGGCGTCGCAAAGCTTCGCGCCCGTAACGATCGACGCGAAGGTGACGATCAACCCAGACGGCACCTGGATCCGCTGCGACTCGACGGGCATCTATGCCGGCACTTGCCGCCAGCCCGGCACGAACCTCGTGCAATCGCCGAACGGCACCGGCGCGTTCGAGACCGATCACTTCCAGAGCCAGCTGAAGCCGACGCTCTCGACGGTCCCGCAAGCGAAGGGCTTCCTCATCGTCGGCAAGGTGAACAACCAGCTCGTACCGGTCATGATCCGCACGGGCGTCGCCAATCCGAACCCGACGCCCGACGCGAACGGCGTGCCGGGCCTCACCGCCGACGACGAATCGAGCATCTCGCTCCTCGCGCCGCAGACGGCGATCAACGTCGGCTTCGTCAACGGCGAATACATCGGTGTCGACAGCCAGTTCGACTACCGTTCGACGGTGCTCGTCGACAAGCAGGCGACGCTTCTCGATCCGTTCAATCCGTCGCAAGCATCGCTCGCCACCGCGCTCAATCTCGACTACACGCAGACGGTGCCGGGCACGATCACGTCGACGCACGTCGGCGCGAGCAGTTCGACGCCGACCGGCAAGTTCATCTTCACCGGCGCGGGCGGGGCATTTGGCTTCCTCGATATGTCGAACTCGTCGTCGCCGTATTTCACGGTCGGCGCCTTCGTGCAATAAGCGCCAGAGAGGCCGTATGAAAAAAATACTCTGCGCGGCGCTCGGCGCCGCCGCATTGACGCCGCTCGCCGCTCACGCGCAAAGCGCAGGCAGCAACGTCGTCACGCTCGGCTGGTTCCACGTGATGCCGCAGCAAAGCACCACGCCGCTCACGACGAGCGTCGCGCCGACGCCGATCAACACGCCGCTCGGGCTGACGGGATCGTTCACGTCGCCGGGCACCGGCACGCGCACGAGCGGCGCGGACACAGTCGGCCTGACCACGAGCCACTTCCTGACCGACAACATCGCGGTCACGACGGTGGCGGGCGTGCCGCCCGTCTTCAAGATCACCGGGCAAGGCACGATCCGCCCGCCCGGACCGGCGGGCGCGCTCGCGTCGCAAAACCTCGGCGATCCGCAGATCAACCCGATCGTCAAGAGCGTGCGTCAGTGGAGTCCGGCCGTGCTGTTCCAGTACTACTTCGCGCAGGCGAACTCGAAGGTCCGGCCGTTCGTCGGAATCGGCGTGTCGTACAACTGGTTCAGCGATCTTCAGCTGAACCGCAACTTCGTGAAGTCGACGCAGGACAACCTCGGCGCCGTGCTCGCCGCGGGCGCCGGCAAGCCGGGACCGACGCAGGTGTCGGCGAAGGCGTCGTCGTCGTGGCAGCCGGTGTTCAATGCGGGCATCACGTACAACTTCACCGATCACTGGGGCCTGCTCGCATCGGTCACGTACATCCCGCTGAAGACGACGTCGACAGTGACGATCAAGGCCGCCGACGGGACGGTGCTGGCGGAATCGAAGAACGAGCTGAAGGCGGATCCGATCGTCAGTTTCGTCGCAGTGTCCTACAAGTTCTGACGGAGGGTCGGCGCGGGCGTCGCTCGAATGCCGATGAACCAAAAAAAAGCCCGCCTGAAGAGGCGGGCTGAATCCATATCAGAGGAGACATGGAGGAGACGGTTCAAACTATACCGGTTTGTTTGACGCAATGCAACATTCCCATCGAGAAAATACGGATTTTCCCTTGAATGCCGGCTCTAATGAGCCGGCATTTTTGCTTCGTCCCCTGATCGCCTGCGGTTTTCCGCCTCCAGCACCGCGACGAGCCGCTCGCGCAGCAGCTCGACCGGCCGCATCAGCCGCCCCGGCAGCACGCCGTGCACGAGCCACACGTTGATCCCCGGCTCGACGTCCGCCGTGTCGACGACCTGCAGCGCATCGCGGTGCGGGCTGCGCGCGAGCGCGGCCGTCGACGCGATGCCGAGCCCCGCCCCGCGCGCGACGAGCGACAACTGCAAGTCCGAGCCGAACGCCTCGACCGCGACGTCGAACGGCAGTCCCGCCGCGCTGAACGCGCGGCTCAGCGCCGAGCGCATCCCGCAACCATCCTGGCTCAGCACCCACGGATAGCGCGACAGCGCGTCGAGCGGCACCGGCCCCGGCGGCAGCGCGAAGTCGCGCGCGGCGACGAGCACGGTCGGCTGCACGCCGAGCAGCGTCGACACGAGCGTCTCCGGCATCGGGAAGCTCGCCGGCATCATCACCGCGGCGGCGTCGAGCGCCGCGCGCTCGACGCTTTGCAAGAGCGCCGGCGACCAGCCGGCCGTGATCCGCAGCGTGAGGCGCGGAAATGCTTCGCGCAGCCGGTCGATCGGCCCTTCGAGCGCGAGCTCCGACAGAAACGGCGGCACGCCGATCCGCAGCTCGCCCGCCGGCTCGCTGCCGGGCGCGGCGACGGCGAGCAGTTCGTCGACCGAGCGCAGCACGTTGCGCGCGAGCGCGTAAACCTCGCGGCCCGCCGCGCTCGGCTTGAGCGGCTTGCTCTGCCGGTCGAGGAGCGGCACGCCGAGCGTCGTCTCGAGGTTCTGCACGCGCCGCGTGAGACCCGGCTGCGTCAAATGGAGCTTGGTCGCGGCGGCCACCATCGAGCCGCTGTCGACGACCGCCACGAAAGCTTGGAGATCGCGCGTATTCAAAACAAACTCGCATAATCATATTAAAGATATTTCAATTGTCGCATAACAAGCGCGTCTCTACGATGAGAGCTCTTCACGTTTCCAAGGCCATTTCGATGAACCGCTCAGCCGATCTTCGCGCCGACTCGCTCGCCAACCGACCGTGCGCCTCTCCCGCGCTAACGCTCACGCCCGCGCTCACCGTGTTCTTCTCCGTGACGGTCGGCATGATCGTCCTCAACCTGTTCGCCGCGCAGCCGCTGACCGGCCCGATCGCCGCCGATCTGCGCCTGCCGTCGAGCCTGACCGGGCTCGTCGCGATGCTGCCGCAGCTCGGCTATGCGGCAGGCCTCGCGCTGCTCGTGCCGCTCATCGACCTGATCGAGAACCGCCGGCTCATCGTAACGACGCTCGCCGTCTGCGCAGCGACGCTCGCGCTGCCCGCCGTCACGCGCTCGGGCACCGTGTATCTCGCCGCGGTGTTCATCGCGGGTGCGGCATCGAGTGTGATCCAGATGCTCGTGCCGATGGCAGCGTCGATGGCGCCGGAGAAGAAGCGCGGCCGCGCGGTCGGCAACGTGATGAGCGGCCTGATGCTCGGCATCCTGCTGTCGCGGCCGCTCGCGAGCCTGATCGCCGGCACGGCCGGCTGGCGCGCGTTCTACGGCACGGCGGCCGCCGCCGACATCGCGATCGCCGCGGTGCTCGCCGCGAAACTGCCGCCGCGCGCGCCGTCGCTGTCGACCCGCTATGCAGCGCTGCTCGGCTCGCTCTGGACACTCGTCTCGACCGAGCGCGTGCTGCAGCGGCGCGCGCTGTCCGCCGGGCTGTCGATGGGCGCGTTCAGCGCGTTCTGGACCGCGATCGGCTTGCGTCTCGCCGCCGCGCCGTTCGGCCTCGGGCTGCATGGAATCGCGATGTTCGCGTTCGCCGGCGCGACGGGCGCGATCGTCACGCCGTTCGCGGGCCTCGCCGGCGACCGCGGCTGGGAGCGCGGCGCGTTGCGCGGCGCGCATGTGGCGATGCTCGTCGCGTTGGCGGCATTGGGCGTCGCGGGCGCGGACTGGGGCGGCTTCGACGCGACCGCACACCCGATGCTCGCACTCGCGTTGCTCGTCGCCGGCGCAGCGGCGCTCGATGCAGGCGTCGTCGCCGACCAGACGCTTGGCCGCCGCGCGATCAACCTGCTGAATCCCGCCGCGCGCGGGCGGCTCAACGGGTTGTTCGTCGGGTTGTTCTTCGTCGGCGGGTCGCTCGGCGCGATGCTGGCGGGCGCGGCGTGGGCATGGGCGGGCTGGGGCGCGGTATGCGCGGTGGGCTTCGCGTTCGCGGGCGCCGCGTTCGCGCTGGACTGGGTCGCCGTGCGGCGGCGTACGGAATGCTGAAAAAACGACGCCCCGCGTCGTCGCCGATGCAGGGCGTTTTCGCCGTTTATGGAAGCGCGATCGGCGTGCTGCGATTCATCGACGCTCGAGGTCGCAGTCGACCGCGCGGAGCGCTTCATCGCCGCCCGAGATTCCGCGGGACTCGAGGCCGCCTGTCGCTTCGATTCGTGCGAGCCGGCAACGCGCCTGCAACCGCGTTTCGTCAGTCGGCGTGCCGCGAACTTCGGCGCGAGCCGCCTGCGCGCTTTCGCCATCTCACGAACGGCGATGCGGCGCGCGTGCGGCGGCTTTACCGCTTCGCCGACTCATCACTGCGCCGACTTGACGACTCACCGGCTGAAGCACGCCGCTCAGTGCCGCACGAGCGCCATCATCGCGCCGAAGCCGACGAACAGGCCACCCGTCAGACGGTTGAAAATCTTCGCGACGTTCGCACTCCGGAGCGTCACGCCGATCCGCGTGCCGAACGACGCATACACGATGTACCAGCTCACCTCGATGACCGCGAATGTGGCGACGAGGATGCCGAACTGCGGCAGCGTCGGCACGGACGCGTCGATGAACTGCGGCAGGAGCGCGGCGGCGAACAGGATTGCCTTCGGGTTGCTGCCCGCGACGAGAAAGCCATTGCGAAAGAGCGCCCAGCGCGACGCGGACGCGCTCGCGCGGCCCGCTTGCGGCGCGGCGTCGGCGGCATCCGCGGCGGATTCCGCGTCGACGCGCGCGCGCCACGCCTTCACGCCGAGATAGATCAGATACGCGGCGCCCGCGAAGCGGAGCGCATCGAACATCGCCGGCCACGCTTCGAGGAACACGCCGAGCCCCGCGGCGGATACCGACAGCATCGCGACGAGCGCCGTCATGCAGCCCGCCATTGTCGCCGTCGAACGCCGCAGCCCGTGACGCGCGCCGTGCGTCATCACGAGCAGCATGTTCGGACCGGGAATTGCCGACACGACGAACACCGTCGCGACAAACAGCCACCACGTATGCAGATTCATTACCGCCCCGCTATCGAAATGGAAATGGAAGCGTCGATTATGCCGGGGAACGTGCGTCGTTGTCTGCGGCGGGGCGGCCGCAAGCCGCTCGCGGCTCCGGTACGCGTCACCGCCCCGCCCGGCGCGCCGCGACCTGCCCGAGCACTGCGAAATCCTTGTCGCCGTCGCCGTGCGCGACCGCTTCGATCAGGCTGTCGCGCACGACGCTCGCGACAGGCAGCGGCACCGACAACGCGTCGCCCGCCTCGAGCGCGAGCCGCACGTCCTTCAAGCCGAGCCGCGCCTTGAAGAGCGCCGGCTCGTAGCGCGATTCGGCGATCATCGCGCCGTAGCCCTGATAGACGGGGCCGGGGAACACGCTGTTCGTGATCACGTCGAGATAGTCGTTCATCGCGACGCCGTGCGCGGCGAGCAGCGCCGCCGCCTCGCCCATCGTCTCGATCGCCGATGCGATCGTGAAGTTGGCCGCGATCTTCACCGCATTCGCGTGTTGCGGCAGCGAGCCGAGCCGCCAGGTCTTCTGGCCGATCGCGTCGAACGCGGGCTGCATCCGGTCGATCGCCTCTGCGGGTCCGGCCGTGATGATCGTCAGGCGCGCCGCCGCCGCGACGTGCGGACGCCCCATCACGGGCGCCGCGACATAGTGGATCCCGCGCGCCGCGTGCGCATGCGCGAGCTGCTCGGCGAGCGCGACGGAGATCGTCGCCATGTTCACGTGGATGAGGCCGCGAGGCGCATGCTCGAGGAGCGACGCGTCGAACACGCCGCGCGCAGCCGCGTCGTCGGCGAGCATCGAGAACACCGCGTCGCCCGTGAATGCTTCGGCGACCGTCGCGACGTGCTGCGCGCCTAGTTCGACGAGCGGCGCAACGCGTTCGGCCGAACGGTTCCACACCCGCACGCGATGCCCCGCCTTCAGTAGATTCGCCGCGATGGCGCCGCCCATCTCGCCCACGCCGATAAATCCGATGTCCATGTCCTGTTCCTTGTATTCGTCATATCCGTCGAAAGCACGAGTAAAGCACAGGCGCGCGACATTTGCCGTCTCGCACCCATCGACTCGCACGACGTGCGGGAAACGCGCGGCGGTGCGATACTTCATCGATGGTCACCGTGACTTTCCGCTTCTATGAGGAGTTGAACGATTTCCTCGCGCGGCCGCTGCGCCGCCGAGCATTCGAGCACGCGTGCATGCGCGGTGCGAGCGTCAAGCATGCGATCGAAGCGCTCGGCGTCCCGCACACCGAAGTCGAGCTGATTCTCGTCAACGGCGAATCGTCGCCGTTCGGCCGCGTGCTCGAGCACGGCGACCGCGTCGCCGTCTACCCGGCCTTCGAAGCGATCGACATCCGCCCGCTGCTGCGCGTGCGCGCTGCGCCGCTGCGCGTCACGCGCTTCATCGCGGACGCGCATCTCGGCGGGCTTGCGCAATTGCTGCGTCTCGCGGGCTTTGACACGCTGTACGACAACCACTATCCGGACGACCTGATCGAGGCGATCGCCGCGCGCGAAGCGCGGATCGTCCTCACGCGCGATCGCGAGCTGCTCAAGCGCCGCACGATCACGCACGGCTGCTACGTGCGCGCGCTGAAGCCGCAGGCGCAGCTGCGCGAGCTGTTCGACCGGCTCGATCTGGCCGGCAACGCGCGGCCGTTCCGGCTGTGCCTGTCGTGCAACGCGCCGCTGCGACGCATCGATCCTGCCGAAGCCGAAGGCCGCGCGCCGCAAGGCGTGCTGCAGCGCCACACGCGTTTCGTCACCTGCGACGTGTGCCGCCGCGTGTTCTGGGAAGGCTCGCACTGGCAGCGAATGCGCGCGCTGATCGATCACGTGTCGCAACCGAAGCCGCCGCACGCGTGACGCGCGCATAAAAACAAACCCCGCGTTCGCGAGAACGCGGGGTTCGTCATGACGAGCCACGACGGCGGGATGCGCCGCCGCGGGCAAGCGCTTACTGCTGCGCGCCCTTGCCGTTCGTACCGGCTGCCGAAGCGGCAGAGGCCTTCGCCTTGGCCTTCTCCGAACCGTGCAGCTTCAGCTCGTGCTTCGGCTTGCTCTTGTCATGCTTGACAGCCGAAGCAGCCGCCGGCGCCGAAGCTGCCGGTGCCGATGCTTGTGCGAACACGGAAGCCGAAGCGAATGCGATAGCGGCGGTTGCCACCGAAGCGATGATCTTCTTCATTGTTTTTCCTTGAATATCCAAACGGAAATATCCGGTTAATCACGATGCGTTGGAGCGCATCCGGCGCCGGTATTGTTCGAGGTTCACGATGCACACCCTACAAAATGCAAGGATTTCGTCAGCGTGAACACTCGTGCGCCGGTTCTATAACGCAGCGAATGCACGCCGCGTTGACACGCTTCGCACGTCTTTCGAGCCGATTCGAATTTGGCTCGAAACATCAAATAGATAGCACGATCGTCCGGAATTTCCTGGATCTCGGTCAAATGCATCGCACTGAAATGGCTCGCGCCATTCGAATCTCGCGCTTTAACCTGTCCGATCAAATTCGAAGCGAATTCGATTCGATGAGCGAATGTGTCGCATCTCGCCGGCTGGTCGCGATGGAAACGACGCCGGGCGACGCCGCGCTGCGGTCGCGCGCATCGTGAAAGCATCGCATCGAATGGCAGGACGCCGGCGAGCGCGGCGAAGCAGTCGCCGAACGTGGCGAAGCGATGGTGCGGGACCGATGACCGGCAATCGTGCGCATCAGCGAACCCACGCGTGAAGCGCGACATGTAGTGCGAATGTTCGATCCGCGCATCGCGCATGCGTGCCGGTATGTGCCGGTACATGTCGATACGCGCAACAATCGATGCTCGACACGCCACACCGTTCTCGCAAGACGCGCGGCATGCCGGCGCGCTCGACATCGGCCGACCGCGCACGACCGCACGCCGCCGTGCGATGCCATCGCGTTTGCCCGGCGTTCGATTCGCGCACGATGCACGTCGTCGTAAACGATCGCAATCGGCGCGATGCGCGCGAACGAAAACAATTTTTAACACAAACGATGCGCCTGCCTTGTTAGGCTCGCGACACGCTCGGATTTTCCTCAATCTCGTCGGCGCACCGCCCTTCACGCGACGTCGCGCATCGGAACGATGCGGAATGCATGGAATCCGGATGCGTTTTTGCCGAATGACTCACCTTGGATCGCCCATGAAATCGACTCGGATTCTCGCCAGCTGCGCGCTCGTCGGCGCCGTCGCGGCGCTCGCTGGTTGCGCAGGCTCACCGGCGAACGGCCCGCAGGCCGAATCGCCCAGCGGCCGGATCATCTACGTCGCGTCGCCGCGCAGCCCGACCGACGTCGAGCGCTGCCTGACGAGTCGCGTGCCGCAGGCGCGCGTCGCGCAGCACAATCCGACCACGGTCCTGATCGGCCCGTACTCGTCCGATTCCGATTGGACCGTCACGCTCGCGCCGACCGCGTCGGCCGGCACGAACATCGGCGTCTATCGCCCGCGCAGCGGCGACGGCGATCCGGAGGAGTCGGAACTGCGCTTCCACATCGCGCGCTGCGCGGTCTGATGCGCATCGAACGACGAACGTCACGCAACGCGCATCGCCGCAAGCGAGCGGCGCGCGATCGATGCCCTCACTGCGTCGCGGCTGCGCGCCGCGCACTTCGCCACGTCGCGCAGGCCACGAGCAGCAGCAGCACGCCGATCAGCGCGAACGGCGCCTGCGGGCGCCAGTCGTACAGCGCGGTGCCGACGAGCGGCGCCACGATCATGCTGAGCCCCTGCGCGACCGACATCGTGCCCGCACACGCGCCCTGCTCGCGCGCATCGACCGCCGCGCTCGCGAGTGCGGCGACGGCCGGAAACGACGCCCCCATCCCGAACGCCGCGACGAGATAGCCCGCGCAGACGGCCATCGGCTGCGCCGATTCGACGAGCAGCACCGACGCGAATCCCGCCGCGCTCGCGAGCGCGCCCCAGCGCAGCCATTGCAGCGGCGCGATGCGCGGCAGCCGCGCAACCGCCGACTGCATCACGATCAGGCCAAGCCCCGCGCAGCCGAGCGCACAGCCGACGACGGCCGCCGCGTGCCGCGCGTCGACGTGCAACCAATCGATCACATAAAACCCGAGCGCGCTGTTCGCGATCGCGATGACGCTGTACAGCGCGAATGCGCTGAGCCACGGCCTCCGGATCCGCGCGTCGGTCATCTTGAGCCGCGGCGGCGCACCGCGCGCCTCGCGCGGCCGCGCATCATCGAGGCGGCCGAGCCCCGGCAGGCCCGCGAGCGGCAATAGCGCGAACACGGCGAGCGTCGCGGCAAGATCGTAACGGCCGATCCAGCCGGCGAGCGGCGGCGCGATCACCATGCCGATCGCGCCCGCCGCGCCGAAGCGCGCCATCGTCGCCGCACGCCGCTGCGGCGCGGTGCGGTCCGCGATCCACGCGGTCGCCGCGACGGGCAGCCCCGCAAAGCAGCCGCCCATCGCCGCGCGCGTGACGAACAGCGCGGCCAGGCTCAGCGCGAGCGACGGCACGCCGTTCGCGCCGTCTCGCAGCGCCCACCACACGTAGAGCGCGAGCAGCAGGTAGCAGGCGACAAAGCCCGCGATCGCGGTTCGCATCGCCGGCACGCGGCCGCGGATGTCCGCGGCGCGCCCCCAGCGACGCGCAGTCGCAATCCAGACGACTCCGACGACGGCGATGACCGCGCCGATGTGCGACGCCTGCAGATGCAGCATCCGCGCGAGCGGCGCCGCGATCGCGACGAATGCGTAGTTGCCCGCCATCATCGTGAAGTTCGCGATGAGGAGCGGCGTCAGCGGCAAGCCGGCGCGCTCGGCGGCGGCCGGGGTTTCAGCGGAAGTCGTAGACATGAGGCTCCTGTTCGTTCGATGAATGGATGCGCAACGCGCGCGCGGGCGCGTCAACGGCGCGCGACGTGAGCGGCGAGACGCGCGTGCGCGGCGACGAGCGCCGCTTCGGTCGCGTCCCAGCCGAGACAGGGATCGGTAATCGAGCAGCCGTAGCGCAGCGCGTCGGCCCCGTCGTCGAGCGACTGCCGCCCTTCTTCGAGAAAACTCTCGAGCATCACGCCGCGGATCGAGCGATTGCCGGCGCAGATCTGGTCGACGATGTCGTCGAGCACCGCGACCTGCCGCGCATGCTGCTTGTCGCAGTTCGCATGCGAGCAATCGACGACGACGTTCGTCGGCAGCCGGTTCGCGCGCAGCGCGTGCTCGGCCGCCGCGACGCTCGCGGCGTCGTAGTTCGGGCCGTCGCGGCCGCCTCGCAGCACGAGGTGCGCGTACGGATTGCCGTCGGTGTGCAGCACGACCGGATAACCTTCGTCGTGCAAGCCGATGAACGCGTGCGGCCGCATGCTGCTCTGCATCGCGTGAATCGCGATCTCGACGCCGCCGTCCGTGCCGTTCTTGAATCCGACCGGCATCGGCAGCCCCGACGCCATCTCGCGATGCACCTGCGATTCGGTCGTGCGCGCGCCGATCGCCGCCCAGCTCACGAGATCGCCGAGGTAATGCGGCGTGACGAGATCGAGCGCCTCGATCGCGGCCGGCAGCCCAAGCGCGTTCACTTCGCACAGCAGCCGGCGCGCGGTCGCGAGCCCTTCGTCGATCCGATAGCTGCCGTCGAGGCGCGGATCGTTGATGAGCCCCTTCCAGCCGACCGTCGTGCGCGGCTTTTCGAAATACACGCGCATCACGACGCAGAACACGTCCCGCACCGCATCCGCGAGGCGCGCGAGATGCAGCGCGTAGTCGAGCGCCGCCTGCGGATCGTGGATCGAGCACGGTCCGACGATCGCGAGCCAGCGCGGATCGCGCTGCTCGAGAATCGCCTGCACTTGCCGTCGGCCCGCGTCGACGGTCGTCTGGATGGTCGCCGAGAGCGGATAGCGGCGGCGCAGCGCGGCGGGCGTCGGCAGCCGCATGCCGACCCGCTGCCGCGCGACGCTCGCACGCGCCCCGGCCACGCCGCCGTTCGGGTACAGGGTGATGTTTTTCATAACCGGATAGCGAGAGAAGAGAAGTAGCCGGTGCGCCTGTCCGCCGCGCGCCGGCTGCCGCGTCACGCACCGAGCGTCGCGCCGCCGTCGACGCACAGGCTGTGCAGCGTCACGTGGCGCGATGCGTTCGACAGCAGGAACAGCACGGCCGACGCGACGTCGTCCGGATCGGCGATCCGGCGCAGCGGGATGCCGGTCCGGAACGCGGGCAGCGAGCCCGCGATCACCGCGTCGACGCTGCACTCGTCGGTCCAGAGCTGGCGCTGCATCTGCGTGTCGGTCGAGCCGGGCGCGACGACGTTGCAGCGAATCCCGTGCTCGGCGAGTTCGAGCCCGAGGCATTTCGTGAATTGATGCGCGGCCGCCTTCGACGCCGCATAGGCCGCCATCTGCGTCCGCGGAACGAGCGCCGCGTTCGAGCCGACCGTGACGATGCTGCCTGCGCGCCGCGGGATCATCCGCTGCGCGACCGCGCGCGACAGATGGAACACGCCGTGCGTGTTGACGGCGAAGCTGTGCGCCCAGTCTTCGTCGCTCAGCGTGCGGACGTCGGCGAGACGCAGGATGCCCGCGACGTTCGCGAGCATGCCGATCGGGCCGAGCGTCGTATCGATGCGTTCGACGGCCGCTCGCACCGCGTCGGCATTCGCGACGTCGACGTCGAACGGATGGATGCGCCCGCCGACCGATTCGGCATCGGCTGCGAGCTGCGCGAGCGCATCCGCACGCACGTCGAGCGCTGCGACGGCGATGCCGCGCGCGGCCAGCGCACGGGTGACCGCCGCGCCGATGCCCTGCGCGGCGCCGCTCACCACGGCGACGGTCCCCGGAAAATCGGTGAAGGTGCTGCTCATCGGATCAAGCTCCTGAAAAATCGTCGAAGTTGCGCGCGTCCCAGCGAAGACGCTCGGCGAGCGCCGCGCCGATCTCGGCCATCGGCGCGGGATCGGACATCCCGTCGTGCGAGCACGCGAGCGTGCGGCACGCGAGCGCACCCGGCCGCAGATGGACTTCCCATGCGCCGGGCGCCGGCGCGTGCGCTGGATTGCGGGCCGCACGAAACAGCAGCACCTCGCCGTCGTAGCGCGGCGTCTTGCTTGTACGGAACAGCCGCATCTGCCGCAGCATCTGCTCCGCATGCGCGTCGAGGCCCGCCGCGCCGAGCGCGGCGAACGCGCTGTTCGCACGCAGCAACCGCTGGCGCAGCACGTCGTCTGCGACGCCTTCGGTCTCGAAATCGCCGTTCGCGGTCAACAGGATCTGCAACGCATCGCGCAGCGTCGGCATTGGATGCGCAGCCCACGCCGACGCGGGATAGCTGTCCATCAGCGCGAGCAGGCCGATCGCGTGCCCGTCGCCGCGCAGCTTCGCGGCGACGCCGTGCGCAAGCGCGCCGCCCAGCGACCAGCCGAGCAAGTGGTACGGCCCGTCCGGCTGCAACGCGCGCACGCGCGCCGCATAGCACTCGACGAGCGCATCGAAGTTTCGCGCTTCGCACGTCTCGCCGATCGCCAATTGCAGACCGTGCACGGTCGCATCCGGCAGATGGCGCGCGACGCGCAGATAGCCCCATGCGAGTCCGTCGGCCGGATGAATGCAGATCAGCGCAGGCGCGCCTGCCGGGCCGGACTGGATCGCGAGCGTCGGCGCGAACGCGTCGTGCGCGGTCCGCGGCCGGTGATACGCGAGCGGCGCCGTCAGCGCGTGCGCGAGCGCCTGCACGGTCGCGTGACGGAACAGCATCGACACCGGCACGTCGCGCCGCAGCTCGATTGCAAGCTGCGCGGCCGCCTGGATCGCCTGCAGCGACTTGCCGCCCAGGTCGAAGAAATTCGACGCGCTCGTCAGCGACACGTCGCCGAGCACCTGCCGCCAGACCTTCATCACCTGCCGTTCCAGCGCGCTCGCGCCGACATCGTGGCCGACGGCATCCGCCTGACGCTGCGTCGCACGCTGCAGCAGCGCCTTGCGGTCGGTCTTCCCGTTCGGATTGCGCGGTAGCGCGTCGAGCACGTGCCACGCGTCGGGAATCGCGGGCGACGGCAGCGATTGCTCAAGCAGCGCGCGCAGCGCGTTCACGTCGCGTTCGCCCGCGACGAACGCCGTCAGCGTGCAGATTCCCGCGCCGCGCGCCACCGGCACGACGGCGGCTTCGCGCACGTTCGGCATCCGAAGCAACAAATTCTCGATCTCGAGCGGCTCGATGCGCAGGCCGCTGATCTTCACCTGATGATCGATGCGGCCGGCGAATCGCAACTGCCCTTCGTGCAAGTGCGCGAGGTCGCCCGTTCGATACGCGCGCTCGCCGGTGTCCGGCAGCGCGACGAAACGCGCAGCGGTCAGTTCGGGACCGTGCAGATACTCGAGCGCGAGCGCATCGCCGACGAGCACCAGCTCGCCGACTCGCCCGGCCGCAACCGGATACAGCCGCTCATCGACGATCCGCGCATCGACGCCCGGGCGCGGGCGGCCGATCGGCACTGCGTCGCCTGCGGTCCAGACGGCTTGCGGGCCGCCGACGCGTGCGGCCGTCGCGATGATCGTCGCTTCGGTCGGCCCATACGTGTTCATCAACACTTGCTGCGGCAGCAGCTCGCGCCAGCGCGCGATCCGTTCGGGCAGCGCGGCCTCGCCGCCGACGATCGTCAATCGCACGCCGCCGAGCTGGCGCGCGGCCTCGGCATCGAGCGCGTGCGCGAGCACGTGCCAGTACGCGGTCGGCAAATCGAGTACGGTAATCCCGAGACGCTCGATCGCGGCGGCGAACGTCGCGACCGAATCGAGCATCGCGTCGTCGCGCAGCACGAGCGTCGCGCCGCGGCAGAGCGTGACGAAGATCTCCTCGAGACTCGCATCGAAATGCAGCGGCGCGAACTGCAGCACGCGATCGGCCGGGCCGACGCCGTACAGCGCGCGCGTGCTCGCGACGAACTGCGCGAGCGCGAAGCGGCCGACCAGCACGCCATTCGGTCTGCCGGTCGAGCCGGACGTGTAGAGCAAATAGGCGGGATGCCGAGGGTCCGGTTCGATGCGCAGCGCGGCGTCGAGGAGTGCGCTGCGCGTGGCGTCGGCGTCGGCGTCGGCGTCGGCGTCGGCATCCAATGCATCCGATGCGCCGAATGCGTCGATCTCGTCGAGATCGAGCGTCGTCGCCGCGCCTGCATTGCGCCGCCATGGTGCACGCGTCAGCACGAGATCAGGTGCGGCGTCCGCGAGCACGCTCGCCATGCGCTGCGCGGGACCGTCCGGATCGAGCGGCACGAACGCCGCGCCGACCTGCAGCACGGCAAGCATCGACGCGATCGCATCGAGCGAGCGCGGCGCAAGTATCGCAATCCGGCTGCGGTCGTTCGTGCCGTGCCCGGCGAGCGCGGCGGCGATCGCATCGACACGCGCGAGCAGCGCCCGGTAATCGATCCGCGTGTCGCCCGCTTCGATCGCGATCCGGCTCGGCGCACGCTCGGCCGCCTGCCGTACGAGCGCGAGCACGTCGACGACGGGTTCGACAAGCGGCTCGCCACGGCAAATCGACAGCGGCGGCAGATCGCGCAGCAACGGCTCGAGCGGCGCATCCGGCTCGTGCGCGGCGAACGCGAACAGCCAGTCGGACAGGCTGTCCGCGAGCGCCGACGCGCGCGTGTCGTCGTACGCATTCGGATTCGCTTCGAGCGCGACATGCCATGCGCCGTCGCGCACGACGAGCGTCACATTCAGATCTTTGACGGGGCCGCCGCTCACGGGCCGCGTGTCGCTCTTCAATCCGGCGAATGCGATCCGCCGGTCGAACGGCATCAGATTCACCGCCTGGTTGAACAGAAACGTGTTGTGCTCGAGCAGGCCGAGATCGCCGCGAATCCATCCGTAGCGGTAGTACAGATGCGGCCGGATCGCACGCAGATCGCGGATCGTGTCGGCCGCGAGCGTGCGCGGCGTCGCGTCCGCGCGAACGTGCACGCGAAGCGGCACGATGTTCATCGCCATGCACGGCACGTTGAGCGCGGGCGTGCCGAGGCGGTTCATCACTGGCAGGCCGAACGTCAGGTCGCGCTGGCCCGCCTGCTTGCCGAGCCACACGCCGATCGCGGCCAGCATCCAAGCGGTCCATTCGGCGCCCGCGCGCTCGGCGGCCGCGCAAAGCGTGCGGACCTGCGCCGACTCGAGCGTCAGCACGCGCCGCCGCGCCGTGTTGCCGACGTCCCGCTTCGGCGCGATCTCGGCGGGTGCGGGCACGTCGCGCAGATGCTCGATCCAGAACGCGCGATCGCGCTCGAAGCGGCCCGTCTCGCGATACGCGGCTTCCGCTGCGACGACTCGCTCGATGTTCCAATCGGGCAGCGCAGGCAGCGGCGTCGCCGCGACGCGCGCGTTGTAGCGCGCGGCCGCCGCTTGCTGGATCAGGCTGTAGCCGAACCCGTCGATCGCTATGTGATGAATCTGCAGATACCACCAGTGGCGCTGCGGCGACAGCCGCAGCAACGCAGTTCGGTACAGCACGTCCGACGTCACGTCGCAGCAGACCGACAGCGACGCCTGCATCCACGCATGCGCGGCCGCGCCGGGATCGTCGTGCGCACTGAAGTCGACGACGGGCAGCCGCGCGCACGCGGGACGGCGATGCTGCCAAAGCGTGTCGTCGGCCCATTCGAAGTGCATGTGCAGCGTGTCGGCGCGATCGATCACTTCTTCGACGCCAGCGACAAGCGCGTCGACGTCGAGCACGCCGACGAGCTCGATCGCCTCGGCTGTGAGATAGCCCGGATCTTCCGGGTCGACCTGTTGCGCGACCCAAATGCCGTATTGCGCGGAGGTCGCGCGCATCCGTTGACTCGTGTGCTGCATGTAGCCTTGTGCGGAAGAAGAAAAGAATAGGCGATGCGCGTCAGGCGCGCCGCCAGTCGACGACCAGTTGCTTGTTGCGCGCCATTAGCGCGAGGTGCTCGTCCATCACGTACTGGATCTGTTCGAGCTTCTCGATCGAATCGGCTTCGCAGCGGATGCTCAAGGTGTCGTCGGTGCGCAGCACGTGGCACTTGCCGTACGGAAAGTCGATCGCCGCGCGATGCGCGTCGAACGCGACCGGCACCTTGATCGCGTAGTGCTTGCACATCTTGAACAGCACGCGGTCGGCCTGCGGCACCGTGAGTTCGGCGGTGCTGACGAGGAGCGCATCCGACGGCGCGTTCGAATCCGGCTGTTGCATCGTCGTTCCCCCCGTCATGCGGCCACGCGGTCCGCGCGTTGAAGCAGTTGCGCCCATGCGGCGAGCGTCGGCGCTTCGGCGAGCTGCACGAACGACACGTCGCGCCCCGCCTGACGCCACGTCTCGACGAGCGTCATGATCCGCACCGAGTCGAGCCCATGGTCGAGCAGGTTGTCGTGCGGCGGCAGGTCCGCTGCGGCGATCTGCAGCAAGCGCGCAACCTGCGCCGCGACGGCCGCGATCGATTCCGGCTCGGCCGCGGCCCGCCGATCGTCGGCGAGCTCGCGCGCGAGCACGACCTTGCCGCAGCGGCGCGCGACGTAATCGAGCGCCATCCGATGCTCGTGCTCGGAGAAATCGGCGAGTGCATCGGCAACGAAGAACGGCTGGACATCCTTCATGAACGCCTCGCATGCGGTCATCAGGCAGCCGATATGCGCATAGATGCCGCAGATCGCGAGCTGGTCGCGCTGCGCGCCGCGCAGCATCGATTCGAAATCCGAACGTTGAAATGCGCTGTAGCGCCACTTGTCGAGAACGATGTCGCCCGATGCCGGCGCGAGCGCCGAGCAGATCGGCGCGCGCCCGGGCTGCGCGGTCAGGCCCGGTCCCCACATGTCGGTCAACAGCCCGCGCTCGGCGGCCGATTGCTGCGGCAACTGCGCGGTGTAGTACACCGGCATGCCGTTCGCGTGCGCGAAATCGATCAGGCGACGCACGTTCGCGATCGCATCGGGAATCGGCGCCGCGTCGCGATCGTAGAAGTCGAGGAAGTAGTCCTGCATGTCGTGCACGAGGAGCGCCGCGCGAGCGGCGTCGAAGCGCCATGCGACGCGACTCTCGGGGATGTCCGCAGGCATCGGATATGAAGGGATCTTCGGAATGGCCATATCGATCTTGAAGTTATTTTGGAGTGTCAAGGAACGCCGCACGCGAGGTCAGCCGACGGTCGCTTCGGCCGTGGCCAGCCGGTTCGCGATGTCGCTGCGCAGCGCTTTCTTGTCGGTCTTGCCGACGGGCGTCTTCGGGAATGCGCCGACGAATTCGATTCGATCGGGAATCTTGTAGGCGGCGATGCCTTGCTCGCGCAGGAAGCGCAGCAGCTCCGTCGCGCGCGGCGTCGGCTCGCTGCCGATCACGTACGCGCAGCTCTTCTCGCCGAGATACGGATCGGGCATCGCGACGAGCGCCGCGTCGACGACGCCCGGATGCGCGAGCAGCAGATGCTCGACCTCTTCGGCCGCGATCTTCTCGCCGCCACGGTTGATCTGATCCTTCGCGCGCCCTTCGACGACGAGATGACCGGCCGCGGTCATCCGCACGCGGTCGCCCGTCCGATAGAAGCCGTCCGGCGTAAACGCGCGCACGTTGTGCGCGTCCGCTTTGTAGTAGCCTCGAATCGTGTACGGCCCGCGCGTCAGCAGATGCCCTACCTCGCCCGGCGCGACCGGACGATCGCCGTCGTCGACGATGCGGATCTCGTCGTCCGAGGAAATCGGCCGACCTTGCGTGTGGACGACCACGTCGACGGGATCGTCGAGCCGCGTGTAGTTGACGAGACCCTCAGCCATCCCGAATACCTGCTGCAGCTTCGCGCCGAGCTCCGGCTCGATGCGCCGCGCGAGTGTCACGTCGAAGCGCGCGCCGCCGACCTGCACGACGCGCAGACTCGCGAGCGCGACGCGCCGTTTCGCGGCGGCGGCAAGCCACACGGGAACGAGCGACGGCACGAGCGCTGCGATCGTCACGCGTTCGCGCTCGATCAACGGAAATGCCTGATCGGGACTGCCGCCGTCGCACAACACGACGGTGGCGCCTGCGTACAGCGCGCCGAACGTGCCGGGCGAGCTCAGTGCGTAGTTGTGCGCGACGGGCAGCGCGCACAGGTAGACACTCGCTTCGTCGAGCCCGCAGATGCGCGCGCTTTCGCGGATGCTGTACAGATAGTCGTCATGCGTGCGTGGAATCAGTTTCGGCGTACCCGTGCTGCCGCCCGACAACTGCAGAAACGCGACTTCGTGCGCGCCTGGGCCGTCTGGCAGCGCGATCGCTTCGTCGTCGCCCAGATCGGCCAGCGCGACGTGCTCGCCCGCATCGCCGACGATCAGCACGTGCTCGAGCGTCGGCGCTTCCGCCTGCACGGTCTTCGCGAGTGCGCGGTAGTCGAATCCGCCGTGCCGGTCCGCCGCGACGTATGCGACCGCTTCCGCGTGCCTGCAAAAGTGGCCGATCTCCTGCCTGCGATGCGCGGGCAGCGCGAACACGGGCAGCGCGCCGAGCCTGAACAGCGCGAAGACGACCGCGAAGAACTCGACGCAGTTCGGCAACTGGACGACGACGCGATCGTGCGGACGAATACCGCGCGCCGCGAGTCCGCGCGCGACGCGCGTCGCTTCGTTCGCGAGCCGCCGGTACGACCAGCGCGTGTCGCCGTCGACGAGCGCGATGCGCTCGCCGTGCCGCGTGGCAAGCTCGTCGAGCAGGTCTCCGAACGATTGCCCTTGCCAATAGCCTTTGCGCCGATACTCGGCTGCGACGCCGTCCGGCCACGGCGTCCAATGCGCGAGCGTCATGCGACGATCCCCGAGGCCGCGTCGGTCGTGTCGGTCGCATCGGTTGCCGCCGTTCGATCGACGCCCATCGCGTCGAGCATCGTGCGGAACTTCGCGGCCGTTTCCGCGAGCTCCGCTTCCGGCCGAGAATCGCCAACGATGCCCGCGCCCGCGAAGAGCCGTAACGTGTCGCCCCGCGCTTCCGCGCAGCGGATCGTGACGATCCACTCGCCGTCGCCGCGTGCATCGACCCAGCCGAGCGTGCCCGCATAGAAGCCGCGATCGAACGGCTCGGCGCGCAGGATCGCTTCGCGCGCGTCGCTGCGCGGATGGCCGCAAACAGCTGGCGTCGGATGCAGCGCGAGCGCGAGCGCCAGCGCATCGGCGCTCGTTTCGCCGGTGACTTCGGTCGACAGATGCCACATCGTCTGCGTATGGACGAGCGACGGACGCGCGGGCACGACGAGCTTCTTGCAGAACGGCGCGAGGCTTTCCTTCACCGCGTCGACGACGACGCGATGCTCGTCGAGATCCTTCGCCGACGCGAGCAGCGCCTCCGCGCGCCTGCGGTCTTCGACCGGATCGCTGCTGCGCGGCGCGGACCCGGCGAGCGGATTCGCGCGCATCACGCCCTGGAAGCGGCTGACGAGCAGCTCGGGGCTCGCGCCGAGCAGCGTGCGCCCGTCTCCGACGTCGACCGAAAACGTATAGCCGTGCGGATTGCGCGCGGCGAGCCTTTCGATCAGCGCGCGCACGTCGACCGGCTGCGTGCCCGTCAGCTCGAGCGTGCGTGCGAGCACGACCTTGTCGAGATGCCCGGCGCGAATGCTCGCGACCGCTTGCGCGACGGCGGCCGCATAATCGTCGCCCGACGGCGTCGCGCGCGTGTCGTAGCGATGCGCGGCGGGCGGCGGCGCCTGCACGTCGGCGAGCGGGCCGCCGCGCAGCATCGCGCGCACGACGCTGAGCGCCGCGGGACGCTCGACGTCGAACGGCACCGCGCCGACGACCGCCGCATCGTCGTGCCCCTGCTCGCGAGCTTGCGCGAGCGCACGCTGCACGCGCGCGCCGAGCGGCTCGTCCGCATGCGGCACTCGCTCGACGATGTCCTGCGCGAGCAGCGTATGGCTCGGCGTCGCGAAGAAGAGCGCCGCATCGGGCTCGTATGCGTCGAGCATATTCTGGATAACTGATAAAGACTCAGGCTTGGGAAGCGCGTTCACGTTCTGCTCTCCGAATTCGATTCGTCTGGATCGACGCGCCGCGTCGCGCGGCGCGTTCGCATTACATCTCTGCGGTGAGACTCACCGCGATGCGGCGGCCCTGGTCGACGAGCCAGTTGCCGCTCAGGCCGGTCGCCCGCGTGCGGTCGTCGATCGGCACCATTCTGTTCGTCAGGTTCAGCACCGCGAAATTGACCGAGAGGTGCTTGTCGATCCGGTAGCGCCCGCCGATGTCGAACGTCGTCGTCGACGGCCGTTCGCGCACGCCCTGCGCGCCGTTGCGGAACGCGGCCCAGTACTCGGTGCCTGTGTAGTTGACGTTCGCGTACAGATCGAGGCGCGGCGTCGGCGTCCAGTCGACCTGCACGTTGAATTTGTGCTTCGGCGTCTTGTCGAGCGGAAAGCCGTCGAGCGAGCTGCCGTTGAACGCCTTCTCGCCGCTGCCCTCGCGGCGCGATTGCGTGAACGTGTAAGCGCCCGAGATCTTCACTTGCTTCACGACGCGCGCGCCCGCACCGATTTCGAGCCCGTACAGCTTCACGCGGTCGACGTTGTCGTACACGTAGATATTGCGGCCGGGCGAGCGCGGATCGGCGACGCCCGAGTCGTAGCTCGCGACCTTGTTCTTGAACAGGTTGTTGAACAGCGTGAGGCTCACGTGGCTCTCGCCGCGGTCGTAACGGATGCCGAGCTCTTCGCTCAGACTCGTTTCCGGCTTCAGGTCCGGATTGCCGCACAGCGTGCCGGGCACCGCGCCCGCCGCGCCGCCCGACGTCATACAGTAGCCGGCCGTGCTCTGACGCAGCGACGGCGGCTTGAAGCCGGCGGACACGCCGCCGCGCAGCGTGAGCGTCGGGCTCAGCTTGTAGACGCCATACGCGCGCGGGCTCACGTGGCTGCCGTAGCGCTCGTCGTGGTCGAGCCGCACGCCCGTCGTCAGCGTGAACTGGCTGTTGAAGAAGTAATCGTTCTCCGCAAAGAGCGCCCAAGCATTGCGCTGGATGCTGTCCGAGTTGACGCCGTAGCCCTTCGGCACCGCATCCTGCCGCCCCGCGCCGGACAGCCGCGACCAGATGTGCTGCGCGCCCGCCGTCAGGATGTTGTGCTCGCCCCACCACGGCACTTCGACCTTGCCTTCGAGCACGGTGTCGGTGATCGCCGGCTTCACGGGCGACGGCGCGAGCGCCGTCCATTGCTCCTGCGTGCCGCGTTCGCCATACAGCGACAGCGTCGAATTGCCGAAGCCCCAGCGGCCGTTGTGCGTGATGCCCCAGTAGTCGCGCACGTGGCGCGTCTCGACGATCGTCGTCGCGGCCGTATTCGGCTTCGCGGGCGCGATGCTCTTGCCCGGCGTGCTCAGATAGCTGAACTGATCGTGGCCCGCGTTCAGCGTGATGTCTTGATTGCTCGCGGGCTTCGCGGTCAGCTTCACGTCGAAGTTCGCGACGCGCTGTCCGTTCGCGCCGCCCGTCGCACTGAGCGGGTAGTAGATGCGGTCTTCGCTCCGATGCAGCGCGCGCCCCGACACCTGCAGGCCAAGCACGTCGCGCTTCAGCGGGCCGCCGACCCAGAAGTCGACGCTTTGCGTGTCGCCCTGATTCGATTCGAGCTGAAACACGCTGCCCGCCGTAATAGTGCCGCCCCAGCGCTTCGGCACCTTGCGGGTGATCACGTTGATCACGCCGCCCATTGCGTCGGCGCCGTACAGCGACGACATCGGCCCGCGCACGACCTCGATCCGCTCGATCGCGGAGAGCGGCGGCAGCAGGTTGCTCTGCACACCACCCGTGCCGCGGTTCATCGTCTCGCGGGTGGTCTGGCGGCGGCCGTCGACGAGGATCAGCGTGTATTCGCCGGGCATCCCGCGAATCGAGATGTCCTGATCGTTCGGCGACGCGCCGACGACGCTCACGCCCTCGACCTTGCCGACGATGTCGGCGAACGACGTGTACGGCTTCGCCTCGATCTCGTCGCGGGTGATGACGGAGATGCTCGCGGGCGCCTCCTTGATCGCCTGCTCGCGCTGGCTGGCGGTCACGACGATCGCCTTCAGCGCGGCGGCATCCTCGACGGGCGCGGGCTCGGCAGCCTGCTGCGCCCATCCGACGGACGCCCCCATCATGTATAGACCGGCGGCGACCGCCGGCTTTATCGCAAAGCCTGGAACGTGACTCGACATAACGACTTTCTAGCTCGACAAATGGAATTGATTCTCATTTCCATTATCAATGACGAAAGGCGTTGATAGATTTGTGAAAGGTACGAAATTGTTTGCGCAACGCGACGTCGTGCTCGACGCCGCGCGCGACGCTCCGTGCTCAGTGCTGGCCGCTGCGGCGCGCGAGCTTCGGCGTCACACCGAAGCGCCGCTTGTACGCGGTCGCGAAGTTCGCCGCGCTCGTGTAGCCCGCGAGCGCCGCCGCCTGCTTGACGCTGATCGCGTCGCGCTCGAGCGCGAGGCGCGCGCGCTGCAAGCTGCTTTCGCGCAGGAAGTCGAAGATCGTCGTGCCATAGACGCTGCGGAACTGGCGCTGCATCGCGTTCGCGTTCATCCCCACCTGGCGCGCGATGTCGTCGAGCGACAATTGTTGCGCGGCCTCGCTGCCGAGGAACGCGCGCAAATCGGCCATCCGGCGATAGCCGCGCGAGCCGAGGCTCGCCGCGTCCGACGCCGCGCCCGCCGCGGGCAAATGCTGGTCGGCTTGCAGCGGCGCGAGCGCTTCGGCGAGCAGATCGAGCACGCGGCTTTCGAGGTAGATCGCCTGGAGCATCGGCTGATATGCGGGCGGCCGCACGATCTGCTCGGCGAGCGCGATCGCGCGCGGCGTCGGCTGCCAGAAGCGCACCGACAGATGCGCGGACAGCAGCGAATCGAGCCGCTCGGGCATCGCCGCGCGGCTTGCCGTCTGCAGGTGCTGCAGCCATTCGCCCGAGATGCCGAGACTCAAGCGGCGCGCATAGCCGCCCTTGCTGATACGCCGGCTGAACGTGTCCGGCTCGACCGCGTTCACGAGGAACGCCCGCATTTCGCCCAGCGGCTTGCGGCCGAGCCGCCGGGCCTGCCGTGCGTCCGGCCGGCAAGCGGTCGTCAGCACGATGCGGCGATCGCCGTACGACACGTCGAGCTCGCCTTCGAGCAACAGCACGAGATGCAGCCCCGCTGTGCATTGACCGGACATGACCGCGTCGAACTCGTCGATTGCGTCGTCCGCATGAACACGCAGGCCCGGCCGTACTTCGCGGACCTTGGCGACATGCGCCGCATGGTCGCGGCGACCGGAAGGAAACAGGTTTTCTACGCGCGCATTCAATTTCTTCGACCCCGCCCGCACTTCGCTCGCCCCTCGACGCCGCGGCCCGGCGACGCACGTCGCCGCTCACGCAAACCATTCCGTTGCTCGGCCAAACATCGGACGCGGCTACAGGGGCGTAATCTCGGTTAGAATTAAATGAGAATAATTATCATTTATATCGTATCGGGAATAGCGTGAGAAACACAAGCAGATTTTGGTCACTGCTTTGCGCATGGTTGACCGCGGCGTTGATCCATTCCGCACACGCGCAGCAGACCGTCACCGATCTCGCGGGCCGCACCGTCCGCCTGCCGTCGCACGTCGAGCGCGTGCTGCTCGGCGAAGGGCGTTTGCTGCCCGCGCTCGCGATCGTCGAACGCGGCGACCCGAGCCGCCGGCTAGTCGGCATGATGGGCGACTTCGAGCAACTCGATCCGGCAAGCTACGCGCAGTGGCGCGGCACGTTTCCGCATCTGGACGACGTGCCGCGGATCGGCCGTTCGCAGGCGGGCAGCTTCAGCGACGAACGCGCGCTCGCGCTGCGACCGCAAGTCGCGATCTTCGGACTGGGCGGCGGCCACGGCCCCGGCGAGCGCGATCGCGAGACGCTCGCGCGGCTCGAAGCGGCAGGCGTCGCGATCGTGTTCGTCGATTTCCGGCACGACCCGCTCGGCAACACGCCGCGCAGCGTCGCGGTGCTCGGCCAGGTGTTCGGCGCGTCCGAGCGCGCGGCCGCGTTCAATGCCGAGTGGCAGCGGCAGCTCGACGTCGTCCGGCAGCGGCTGAAGACCGCGCATCCCGCCGCGCCGACCGTGTTTCTCGAAAGCCGCGTCGGTCTCGCGACCGACTGCTGCGACACGATGACGGGCATGATGGGGCGCCTCCTCGATGCCGCCGGCGGCGCCAATGTCGCGAAGGGCATCGTGCCCGGCGAGCACGGAATGCTTAATCCCGAATACCTGCTGAGCCGCCAGCCGTCGGTCTACATCGGCACCGCGATCGGCTCCGCGCAGACGCTGCAAAGCGCACCGCAGCGCATCGCGCTCGGCGCGGGCGTGTCCGCCGACGTCGCTCGGCGCTCGCTCGAGCAATCACTGCGGCGACCGCAGCTCGCGCCACTCCGGGCGATCCGGCAAGGCCGCGCGCATGCGATCTGGCATCACTTCTACAACTCGCCGTTCAACATCGTCGCCGTGCAGGCGATGGCCAAATGGCTGCATCCCGAGCTGTTCGCCGATCTCGATCCGCGCCGCACGCTCGAGCAGATGTACGCGCGCTTTCAGCCGGTCGCGCTGAACGGCGAATACTGGATCAGCGAGGCGCGCTGACATGACCGGCTCCCCTTCCGCGACGCGACGCTCGCTGCTGCTCGCCGGGATCGGCAGCGCGCTGTCCCCGCTGCCTTGCCACGCGGCGCCGGCGAGCGCCGCTCACGGCGTCCGGCGCATCGATACGCTGCCCGGCCTCACCGACGCGCCCGCCGTCCAGACGCCGCGAAGCCGTCAGATCGACGTGTCGATCGCCGGCCAGCGACGGCGCATCTTCGTCGCGCTGCCGCCGCAGCCCGTACCGCCCGCGGGCCATCCGGTGCTGTACGCGCTCGACGGCAATGCGGTGTTCCATCTGTTCGCGCAGCTCGCGCGCAATCACGCGGCGCGGCCGGGCGCCGATCCGGCGAACGTACCCGCGATCGTCGCGCTCGGCTATGCGACCGACGCGTCGTACGACATGCAAGCGCGCGCCGCCGACTACACGCTCGCGCCGCTCGTGGGCAACGCGCCGAACCACGCGGTCGATGCGGCCGCCACGGTCGACGACGCGACCGATGCCGATGCGCGCCGTGCCGCCGGCACGCTGCGCACCGGCGCGGACCGCTTCCTCGATTTCGTCGAGCACGACCTCCAGCCGTGGCTCGCGCAGCAATTCGCCGTCGACGCGCGCCGCCAGACGCTGTTCGGTCATTCGTACGGCGGGCTGCTCACGCTGTACGCGCTGCTTACGCGCACGCACCTGTTCCAGCGCTACGTCGCGGCGAGCCCGTCGATCTGGTGGGGCGACCGCGCGCTGCTGCCGTTTCGCGACCGCTTCGTCGAACGCGCCGCGCCGCTCGATACGCGCGTCGACCTGCTCGTCACCGCAGGCGGTCTCGAAGAAGGTGTGCCGAATCCCGATCCAGAGCGTGCGCGGCGTCAGCAAGCGCGCAAGCAGGTCAGCTCCGCCCGCGAGTTCGTGCAAAGCGTGCAGCCGGTGCGCGGCCTGCACGCCGAATGCCGCGTGATCGCCGGCGAAGATCACGGCAGCCTCGTGCTGCCGAGCGCCGCGCTCGCCGTGCGCATCGCCGCCGGGCCCATCGCGGCAGTCACCGCTGTCCCGTCCGATTCACGCGCATGAATACGCTGCCCGTTTCGCAAACGTCGCTCAGGACACGCTACCGTGCGATCGCCGCGCGCCGCCTCGCCGCGCTCGCGCTGCTCGCCGGCCTGCTCACGACGCTCGTCGTGATCGACGTCGCCACGGGGCCGTCGACGTTCGCGCCCGCCGACATCGTCGCCGGGCTCTTCTCCCCCGACAGCCTGCCGCTCGAACAGTGCGTGATCCTGTGGAACGTGCGCCTGCCTTACGCGCTGATGGCGATCCTCGTCGGCGCCGCGCTCGGCCTCGCCGGCGCCGAAATGCAGACCGTGCTCAACAACCCGCTCGCGAGCCCGTTCACGCTCGGCCTGTCCGCCGCCGCGAGCGTCGGCGCATCGATCGTCGTGCTCGCCGGCTGGCAGCTCGCCGTATGGAACGAGAACCTCGCGCTGTCGCTCGGCGCATTCGCGAGCGCGACGGCCGCGACGCTCCTCATCGTCTGGCTCGCATGGCGGCAAGGCGCGACGACCGAGACCGTCGTGCTGTTCGGCATCGGCCTGATGTTCAGCTTCGAGGCACTGCTGTGGCTGTTGCAGTTCATCGCCGACAGCAACGCGCTCGAGCAGATCGTGTTCTGGAGCATGGGCAGCCTCGCGCGCGCGAGCTGGAGCAAGATCGCGATCCTCGCGTGCGTGCTCGCCGCGTGCGCGCTGTGGGCGAGCGCGCACGTGTGGTCGATGACCGCGCTGCGCGCCGGCGAAGAGCAGGCGCGCAGCATGGGCATCGCCGTCGAGCGGCTGCGGCTCGTCACGCTCGTGCGCATCAGCCTCCTGTCCGCGACCGCGCTGTCGTTCGTCGGCACGATCGGCTTCGTCGGGCTCGTCGGGCCGCACATCGCGCGGCTTCTCGTCGGCGACGATCACCGCTACTACCTGCCGGGCGGCATGCTCGCGGGCGCAATCATGCTGTCGAGCGCGTCGATCCTCAGCAAGACGCTCATCAGCGGCCTCGTGTTGCCGATCGGCATCATCACCGCGCTCGTCGGCGTGCCGCTTTTCATGACGCTGATCAGTCGGCGCAGACGCGATGGCTGAGCTGCGAATCGACCGTCTGAGCGTCGCGTATGGCCGCCGCGCGATCCTCGACGAACTCACGCTGCGCCCGATCGAGCCGGGCTGCATGGTGGCGGTGCTGGGGCCGAACGGCGTCGGCAAGTCGACGCTGCTGCGCGCAATCGCGCAGCTCGTGCGCGCACGCGGCTCGGTCTCGCTCGATCGCGTCGACCTGCTGCGCGGCTCGCGGCGCGAGCACATGCGGCGCGTTGGCTATCTCCCGCAAACACTGCCCCAGGCGTCGACGCTCCTCGTCTACGAAGCGGTCAGCGGCGCGCTGCGCGCGACGTGCGGCGGGCTGTCGAGCGCCGAGCACGACGCGCGGCTGCAGGCGGTGTTCGAGCAGTTACGCCTGCACCGGCTCGCGATGAAGCCGCTCGACAGCCTGTCGGGCGGCCAGCGCCAGATGGTCGGCCTCGCGCAGGTACTGGTGCGGCACACGCCGCTCCTGCTGCTCGACGAGCCGACGAGCGCGCTCGACCTGCGCTGGCAATTGCTCGCGCTGGAAGCGATGCGCGACGCGGCAAGCCGCCGGTCGGCGATCGTCGTCGTCGCGATGCACGACCTGAATCTCGCATCGCGCTTCTGCGACCGGATGGTGCTGCTCGGGCCGGACGGCGTGCTGGCGGACGGCTTGCCGTCGGAAGTGCTCGAACCGACGCGCTTGCGGCGCGCCTATGCGGTCGATGCGCGGGTCGAATGCACTTCGGCGGGAGAGCACCTCGTACTCGTCGAGCGGGCGGTTCCTGGCGTCGATTACGAGACGACGGGCCGGTAAGCGCGACCGCGCCGTCCGGGCTTTTCATCGGCACGCACGCGGCGGAGATGCTTGCGCATGCATGCTTCGCTCTCTTCGGAGTCTTTTCCTTGTGCATGTCGATTCGCATTCGGCTGCGGATCGCGCTGCTCGGTAACGAAGGCAATCCGCATTCAGCCGCGCAACATTACGCCTCCCGCGAGCCCGTTTCTGTGCGCCTCCGCGAACGCTCGATGGCTGCAAGCTTGCTCGAATCCGAATCGACGCGACGACGCATCGGCACGCCTTTCTCCATCCAATCGATTCGAACCGAACACAGTTCTCATCAACCCTGCCAATGCGGCTTTGTTCCATTCGACTCGTCGACTGCCTTCAGCGTCGACACAAGCGCCGTCGGCCGTTTTGTCTTCAATTCTTTTAATTGATGTATGTATACATAGTAAGAGTTAACAATAGCGTCCCTTTCCTGTGGACAACCCGGGTTTTCCCAGACGGATCAGAGCAGCATCGATTCCATAACCGTATCGGCTGTGCGTGAATATCCGCCGCGAGCGAAGGATAACTTCGACGCGTTTGGAAGCGAGGCCGGTTTTATCAAGATTTGGTCCACAGGCTGGGCGGCGAGTTATCCCAAGGATTTCCAGAGCTGGGTGTGGATAACTCTTGTTCTTCGCACGCAGGCCCAATGTTTTCCTGTGTACGGGCTCGCGCGATTGAATCGCCTTTTGTCTATCAAGCCGGACATCCCTGCGAAGCGCCGAGCGTGGATGCAGCGGTGATCGGTAAATTGAGAAACGATGCTTGCGCTGCGGTCTTTGCTCGTTAGTTGCAAAGTGGTTTTTGCATTCGCTTTCGTGGCCGTTTCACGTCGACGCGCACAAACCCGGCATTCAGTCGAACGAGCCCGAAAAGCGCAGCCGAATCAGCGCTCCCAGCGCTTGCCGAACGACACCGTCGCTTCGCACATGCAGCCGATCAACACGCCGACTATCCCGACGAACGTGACCGTGATCCCGAGCGACGAGAGCGCCGACGCATCGGGCGCGCGGATCGCGACGCCGATTGCCACAAGCATGCCGAAGAGCATCGCGCATGCACACGCCATCGAATAGCCGCGCATCAGTTTCGGATAGCGCGAGCGAGACGGCCCAATGGCACGAAAAAGCGCGTAGCCGAAACAGAAGACGTAGATGGCAACCGGCAACCCTGTAGACGCAACCCAACTGCTCTCGATCGGCATGATCGGACTCCGTAAATGTCGTCGTTCGGATGGAACACGCAATCGGGACGAATCGTGCACGACGATGCGCCGTCATGTGGCCATAGTTTCTTTTTCTGAAATTAAGACAAATACAGGAACATCCACTCGCGAACAGCCACTAGCATAGCGCCAAATACCAGACTCCGACCGAGGGGCATCTGTTCATGCATGCTGGAGACACTGCTCGATGCATCCACCGATTCGCCGCGCGAACCGATACGCGCGTTTCACGCCAGCCATCGCCGCCGAACGCCGACTGCGCCGGACGGCGTCGTGTTCCGATTCGCTGCGCCTTGTCCGTCTCCTCTTCCATTTAAGCCACGCCGGCCCGCGCAAGCGAACCGCGCGCACCTGAAACTGCGCCTGCGCGCCTTCGCACAGCCGATCCATGTCCACTCGCCGTCGTTGCGGCGAGGCAAGACACGCGTCCGCCGCATGACGCCGACGTGCGCTACGCCAATTTCACCAAACCCGAAGGAGACGTCCCCATGGAGAAAAGAAGCACCGAAACCGACCTACATCGAGGACTCGGGCAACGGCAGATGCGCTTGATCGCGCTCGGCGCGGCGATCGGCGTCGGCCTCTTTCTCGGCTCGGCCAACGCGATCAAGATGGCGGGGCCCGGCATCGTCCTGTCGTACATCATCGGCGGCGCCGTGATCTTCGTGATCATGCGCGCGCTCGGCGAGATGGCTGTGCACGAGCCGGTCGCCGGTTCGTTCAGCCGCTACGCGCGCAACTATCTCGGGCCGCTCGCCGGCTATCTGACGGGCTGGAACTACTGGTTCCTCTGGCTCGTCACCTGCATCGCCGAAATCACCGCGGTCGGCATCTACATGGGCATCTGGTTCCCGGACGTGCCGCGCTGGATCTGGGCGCTCGCCGCGCTGGCCGCGATGGGCTCCGTGAATCTGCTCACCGTGAAGGCGTACGGCGAATTCGAATTCTGGTTTGCGCTGATCAAGGTCGTGACGATCGTCGTGATGATTGCGGTCGGCATCGCGATGATTGCGTTCGGCATCGGCAATCACGGCGTGCCGATGGGCATCTCGAATCTCTGGGCGCACGGAGGCTTCTTTCCGAACGGCGCGCAGGGCGTACTGATGTCGATGCAGATGGTGATGTTCGCGTATCTCGGCGTCGAGATGATCGGGCTGACGGCGGGTGAAGCGGAGAATCCGCAGAAGTCGATTCCGGGCGCGATCAACTCGGTGTTCTGGCGCATCCTGCTCTTTTACGGCGGCGCGCTGTTCGTGATTCTGTCGATCTATCCGTGGAACGAAATCGGCACGCAAGGCAGCCCGTTCGTGATGACGTTCGAGCGGCTCGGCATCAAGACGGCCGCGGGCATCATCAATTTCGTGGTGCTCACGGCGGCGCTGTCGTCTTGCAACGGCGGCATCTTCAGCACCGGACGCATGCTGTACAACCTCGCGCAGCAGGGCCACGCGCCGCGCGCGTTCGGCGAGACGACGGAAGGCGGCGTGCCGCGCCGGGCGATCGTCGTGTCGATGGCGGCGCTGCTCGTCGGCGTGCTGCTCAACTATCTCGTGCCGGAAAAGGTGTTCGTCTGGGTAACGTCGATCTCGACGTTCGGCGCGATCTGGACGTGGGGCGTCATTCTCGTCACGCAGATGAAGTTTCGCGCAAGCCTTGCACGGGCCGAGGAACGTGCGCTGCGGTTTCGGATGCCGTTCTGGCCTTACGGCTCATGGATTGCGCTTGCGTTTCTCGTGCTCGTGATCGGGTTGATGGCGTATTTTCCGGATACGCGGATCGCACTTTATGTCGGGCCGGCTTGGCTCGTGTTGCTCGTCGTGCTGTATTACGTGCTGAAGCTCGAGCCGGAAGGCGGGAAGTCGGCGAGGTTGGCGCGGAGGTATGGGCAGGGGTGATTAACGAATGAACGGCGCGCGGCGGTTGGCCGGGTGGGATCGGGGGCGAACCGCCGAGCCAAATGAAAAGGGCCTAGCCATCCGGCTAAGCCCTTGAATTCGATTGGTGGAGCGGAGGAGGATCGAACTCCCGACCTTCGCATTGCGAACGCGACGCTCTCCCAGCTGAGCTACCGCCCCTCACCAACAACTAATAATCATATATCACTCAATCGGCGATTGGCAACAGGTTTGCGCCGGTTATTTCGACGGCGCGCCGGCCAGCACCCATTGGACAACCGAGCGCACGTCCGTGTCGCTCATCCGCGGGTGCGCGGGCATCGGAATCGCACCCCAGACGCCGGAGCCGCCGTCCTTCACCTTCTTCACGAGCTTCGGCACGGCCTGCTGATCGCTCTTGTAGCGCTCGGCGATCTGCTGGAACGACGGCCCGACGAGCTTGCGATCCACCGCATGGCAGCCCATGCACGCGTTGCTGCGCGCAACCTTCAAGCCGTCGCCGACGTCCGCGCGCGCCGGCGCGCTCGCCAGCGCGCAGCCAAGCGCAGCGACAACCACACCCATCATCCGTTTCACGAACAACGCAACCCTCATGGCGTCCCCGCCTTCGGATTGCCAGGATGCACGCTCGTCGAATTGGAGATCGGCGCGGGCGCCTGCAGCGGCGTCGCGGTAACGCTCGAATCCGGCACCGCGCCCACCGTCGCACCTTCTGACGCGGGCGCGGCAGCCGCCGACGCGCCGCTCGCGGGCGTCGCAGCCTTCAGCGCGTCTGCTTCCTGCGGCTTGATGTATTGGAACACCTTGACGACCTTCTCGACGCCCGGCACGCGGCTCGCGACATCGGCGCCGCGATTGCCTTCGTCGGTCGTCACGAGACCCATCAGATAAACGTTGCCGCGCTCGCACACCACCTTGTAGTTGTTCGCGGAGATGCCCTTCTCGGCGATCATCGCGGTCTTCACGCGGCCTTCGAGGTACGAATCGTTCGCCCGGTCGGACAGCGAGCTCGCCGGCCCGACCACGAGTTCGTTGACGATCGCGCTCACGTTGTTGATCCCGCGGACGATCTCTTCAGCGCGCTGTTTCGACGCGTCGTTCGGCACTTCGCCCGTCAGCAGCACGCGGCGGTTGAACACCGTCACGTTCGTATGCGAGCCGTCCGGCAGCCCGTTGTTCAGTTGCGTCAGCGCCTTCACCTGGATCTCGCGATCCTCGGTCTGCGCGCCGAGCGTGCGGCGATCGGTCGCGACGAGCGCGCCGCCGCCCGCCGCCGCGCCGGCGACCGCGAGCACGCAGCCCTGCAGCGTCGCGGCAAGGCCGGCCGACAGGCCGATCACGAGCGTGGTTCTCACTAGCGTCTGTCTGACGCGGCTGTTACTCATCGACGGCTCTCCTTCGAATCAATCCTCGCCCAGCAGCATCGCGTCGATGCCGTCGCACAGGCAGTGGATGGTCAACAGATGGACTTCCTGGATGCGCGCCGCCCGTTCGGACGGCACGCAGATCTGAATATCGGTGTCAGCGAGCGACGCGCCGAGGTGCCCGCCCCCGTTACCCGTCAGCGCGACGACGATCATCTCGCGCTCACGCGCCTCTTCGACTGCGGCCAGCACGCGCGGCGATTCGCCGAGGGGGTCGAGCACGAGCAGCACGTCGCCCGTCTGGCCGAGCGCGCGCACTTGTTGCGCAAAGATCTGGCCGGCATCGCCGGCGGCGCCCGCGCGGCTCGCGTCGGTGTGGAGCGCAAGCCCCGGCAGGCCGGGCCGCTCGCGCTCGAACCCGCCGATCAGCGCGGCGGCGAGCCGCTCGGCCGCGGCGGCCGACGGGCCGTCGCCGCACGCGACGATCTTGTTGCCGTTCGCGAGCGCCATGAACATCGCGTCGACGGCCGCGGCGATCGGCAGGGACAGCGCATCGAGCGCTTCGTGGACGAGCGCAGCGCTGTCGCGAATATGTTGCTGAATACGTTCGACTGACATCGATTCCTAATCGGTACTACGCGCGTGGTCTATGTCGCGCGGCATCGTGAGTGCGGCGAGTTTACCGCACTCCGCCCTCGCCGCCCGTCCGTCGCCGCAACTCCTTACATCTCGACACAAGCTAGCCGGCGTCGTCGATGCGAAATGCATCGCGCAGCCACTCGAGCCGACCGCTTTCGAACGCGACGACGTCGAAGCGGCACGGGCTGACGCCGCCCGTTCGCGCCCAGAACGCGTGCGCGGCGAGCACCAGCCGCTTTCGCTTGCGCGCGCCGACGCTCGCCGCCGCGCCGCCGTAGCGGCCGCTCGTGCGCGCGCGCACTTCGACGAACACGAGCGTGCCGTCGCGCTCGCGCATCACGAGATCGATTTCGCCGCCGCGCACGGTCACGTTGCGCGCGACGAGCGCGAGCCCCGCGCGCTCGAGGAAGCGCTGAGCGCGCGTCTCGAACGCAGCGCCGACGACGCGCTTGGACCCGGCCGTCACAGAAAAGTTGTCGCGCGGCGCGGCTTTAGCGCCGTCCGCCTCCTGCCGTGCCGCGCGCGCGTGGCACAATGCGATGCTTCTTCCGTTTGCGCCGTATGCGGGCGCCTTTCGTGTCATGACTTCCCTCCTCGATCTTGCGCAGGCGCAGCAGTATCCGACGGGCGCCCTCTACGTCGTCGCGACGCCGATCGGCAACGCCGCCGACATCACGCTGCGCGCACTGCACGTGCTCGCGCTCGCCGACCGCATCGCCGCCGAGGACACGCGCAACACGGGCCAACTGCTCGCGCGCTACGGAATCTCGAAGCCGCTCGTCGCAGTGCACGAGCACAACGAGCGTGCGGCCGCGGCGAAGCTGATCGACCACCTGCGCGCGGGCGAGCGGATCGCGTACGTGTCGGACGCCGGCACGCCGGGCATTTCCGATCCGGGCGCGAAGCTCGTCGAAGCAGTGCGCGCCGCCGGCCACGGCGTGATCCCGCTGCCGGGCGCGAGCGCGGCGAGCGCGGCCGTGAGCGTCGCGGGCGACTGGGCCGGCGCGTTCACGTTCGCGGGCTTCCTGCCGCCGAAGCCGAAGCAGCGCGACGCGGCGCTTCAGCAACTGAAGGCGCACCCATACGCGCTCGTGTTCTACGAGGCGCCGCACCGGATCGTCGAGACGGTCGAAGCGCTCGCGGCCGCGCTCGGCGGCGCACGCCGCCTGCTGATCGCGCGCGAACTCACCAAGCTACACGAGGAGTTGTTCGAGGGCACGCTGGCCGAAGGGCCAGCGTGGCTGCGCGCCGACACGAACCGGCAGCGCGGCGAGTTCGTGCTTGTCGTCGAACGCACACCCGAGGACGATCACGCCGACGACGAAAGCGCGCACGATGCGCTGCTCAAGCTGCTGCTCGACGAAGTGCCGGTAAAGAGCGCGGCGAAGCTCGCCGCGGCGTTGACGGGCGCGTCCCGCAACGCGCTGTACGCGCGGGCGCTCGCACTGAAGGGCGACGAGGAAGAGTAAGGATTCGCTGCAAAAGCGAAAGGGCCGCGCGAGGCGGCCCTTTTTCGTACGCATTCGGTCGACTTTCGGCCGACGCGACGCGTTCGTCGCGATTACTTCGCCGCGTTCGATGCGAGCGTCTCGTCGCGGGCGACACGCGCCTCTTCGGGCGACAGGCCCTGGATCTTCACCCGTGCGGTGCCTGCGTGGACGAGGCCGATCACCTTCGCCGCCGCGTACGACAGATCGAGAATCCGGCCGCGCGAGAACGGGCCGCGATCGTTGATCTTCACGACCACCGACTTGCCGTTCGCCTGGTTCGTCACGCGCACGTACGACGCGAGCGGCAGCGTCCGGTGCGCGGCCGTGAGTTCGTTCATGTTGAAGCGTTCGCCGTTCGCGGTGCGGCGGCCGTGGAACCCCTTGCCGTACCACGACGCCCGGCCGGTCTGGCGGAAGTCGGAAACGTCGGCGGCGTCGATCGGCTTCGCGTTCGCGAGCGATTGGCGCGATGCATCCTGCGAGCCCGCGGCGGGCATCGAGGCGAGCGCCGTGTCGAAGTTCAGCGGTGCGCCCGCCGTTTCCTTATTGTTGTTGGCCGCGCCCGAAGCGGCCGTGCGCAGCGCGTCCCTCGACGCAGCGCCTTTCGCCTGTTCGGCGGTCGGTGCGTTCGGCGGCACCGCGCAGCCTGTCAGCGCGAAAAATACAGCTAAAGTCCCGAGGTGCCTCGGTAATCGAAATCTCATCGACGTGTCGCCTGCTTGTACGGGTCGCTTTTTTACCGATGCGACCCGGACGGACATGCACGCCCCATCCGCGCTCGCGCGCGGGCGGCCTGCATCTGGCGCGGCTCACGTTCTGCCGCAACCGGTCCTGATTAGCTTTCACGTCTGGCGCAACCTGTCCCCGGCAGCCTGACCAGACCCCACATGCCGCCAATCGAACATGGCTTCCACGTTCGTGCGCGTCGTAGACTCAAACGCGCAGGAACGGCGGCATAGGCCTCATCCGGCGTCGCGGCAGCAGGGCCGCAGCGGACGCGTTGCGCCCGGCCGGACAAGACGTGAGCACCGACGAATCGGTACTGGATGCACCGCCGGACATCCGGCGGGCGATTGCATTGACGGTGTCACAAGAACCGAAATAAAGGGTTCCGAACACCCACTGACGACGTGGTCTTCCACGTACACTGGGCCGCATTATACATAAACGAAAACGGTCGCCTCAAAAACGGGGGGCTGGGACGATTGATTCTCTCTATGATCGAAACAATCGATATTGAGCTGCCGCGCGCGGCCGGCAATCTGCCCGGCCAGTACAATCAGGGGTTTTAACCGCCGCTCGCGCCATGAAAGTCACGCTCATTCCGGTCACGCCGTTCCAACAGAACTGCTCGCTGCTCGTCTGCGAGAAGACGGGGCGCGCCGCCGTCGTCGATCCCGGCGGCGATCTCGATCTAATCGAGCAGGAAGTCGTGCGGCAGAACGTCGAGGTTGAGAAGGTGCTGCTCACGCACGGCCACGTCGACCATTGCGCGGGGGCAAAGCGGCTCGCCGCGCATTACGGCGTGCCGATCGAGGGGCCGCACGAAGAAGAACGCTTCTGGATCGAGAAGCTGCCGATGCAGAGCGAGCGCTTCGGCTTCCCGGCCGCCGAGACGTTCGACCCCGACCGCTGGCTCGACGACGGCGACACCGTCGCGTTCGGCGACGAATCGCTCGAGGTCTATCACTGCCCGGGCCATACGCCCGGCCACGTCGTGTTCTTCAGCCGCGCGCACCGGCTTGCGATCGTCGGCGACGTGCTGTTCGCCGGCTCGATCGGCCGCACCGATTTCCCGCGCGGCAATCACGCGGACCTGATTCGCTCGATCCGCGAAAAGCTCTGGCCGCTCGGCGACGACGTGACGTTCGTCCCTGGCCACGGCCCCGTGTCGACGTTCGGCAACGAGCGCCGCACGAATCCGTTCGTTGCTGACGGGGTGGCGGGATGAACGTTGCGACGACCGTCACGAGCCGAGAAATCTACGTCAGCACCGACGTCGAAGCGGACGGCCCGATCCCGGGCCCGCACTCGATGCTGAGCTTCGCGTCCGCCGCGTTTACCGAGGACAAGCAACTGATCGCGACCTTCTCCGCCAATCTCGAGCTACTGCCGGGCGCGGCGCCGCATCCGGTACAGGACGCGTGGTGGAAGACGCAGCCGGAAGCGTGGGCCGCATGCCGGCGCGATCTGCAGGCGCCGGAGGCGGCACTCGTCGCGTACGTCGAATGGGTCGAGGCGCTGCCCGGCAAGCCGGTGTTCGTCGCGATGCCGGCAGGCTTCGATTTCACGTTCATGTTCTGGTACATGATGCGTTTCGCCGGACGCTGCCCGTTCTCGTGGTCCGCGCTCGACATCAAGACGCTCGCGTTCGCGCTGACGGGTCTGCCGTACCGCAAGGCGATCAAGCCGCGCTTCCCGAAGCACTGGTTCGACGACCATCCGCACACGCACATCGCGCTCGACGATGCGATCGAACAGGGCGCGCTCTTTTGCAACATGCTCGCCGACCTGCGCGCGATGCAGGCTGCGAAGCCGTCGGCGCCGCCGCTCGAAGAAGCAGACGATTCAGCACAAAATGCCGCCGACGGCCCGAGAAATTAGCGAATATCGCTCGTCTTAACCGCTTCGGATTGCCTTTCCTTCCACCCGCCTCTACCATTGGCAAATGTTGTAGCCGCTTTGGAGGCGCAGGTGACCCTCGATACCTTTTCGCAAAAAATCCTTCGCCTGTTGCAGCTCGACGCGCGCCGCTCCGTGCAGGAGATCTCCGATCAGGTAGGCCTCTCCAGCACGCCATGCTGGCGCCGCATCAAGGACATGGAGCAGTCCGGCGTGATCCAGCGCTACACCGCCCTCCTCGATCGGGAGAAGCTCGGGCTCCATATCTGCGCGCTCGCGCACGTCCACCTGACCCGCCACAACGAGGGCGGCGTCGAGCAGTTCGAGCGGGAGATCGCGACCTGCCCCGAAGTGACCGAGTGCTACAGCACGACGGGCGAAGCCGATTACATCCTCAAGATCGTCGCGCCCGACATCAAGGCTTACGACATCTTCCTGCACGAGCGGATCTTCAAGATTCCCGCCGTGTCGCAAGTGCGCACGAGCGTCGTGCTGCGCGAGATCAAGTTCGACACGCAACTGCCGCTCTGACGCGCGTGGAGCGTTGCGGGCGCTCCGGTGCTTGGGCGCTTCGCGCAACCACATGCAATGGTGAGCGGCGCGAGCCCGCGCGCCGCGCATAGTCCAATCAGAGCGGCCGGCCGACCGTCGCCGCGTCGCTCGACGCGAGCGCGCGCGAAATGCCGAGGCGCCGCGCGCCGAACCGGCGCTTCAACGCTTCGATGTCCAAACGAGCAGCCGGATCGCCGTCGGCCGCGCGCTCGCCGCCTGCGTACGCGTCCTGCGCGAGCGTGAGGTCGATTTCGAGCCCCGTGCTCAGATAGTGCAGGTTAATCGCGCTTGCCCGCAGCCCGGCTTTTTCGAGCATCGCCTCGATCTGTCCCTCGATCTGGTCGCGAGGCGGCAAGTCGAGCACCGCGCGGCGCGCGACGTCATGCTCCGGATCGACGTGGATCAGCGCGTCGAGCACGCGCCGGTCCGTGAGCACACGCGCCCGCGCGGCCTCCGCGATATAGTGCCCCTCGGAGACGGACATCATCGGATCGACGAGGATGTGCACGTCGACGAGCGCCGAGTCACCCATCTTGCGGGTGCGCAGATCGTGCACGTCGCGCACGCCGGGCGTCGACACGATGAGCGCGCGGATCTCGGCGGATGCGTTCTCGTCGAGCGCACGGTCCGACAGATCCTGCAGCGCGTCCCAGCCGAACGTCCAGCCCATCCGCGCGACCATGAAGCCGACGATCGCCGCGGCGATCGGATCGAGGACGCGCACGCCCGCCAGGCTGCCGATGATGCCGAGCGCGACGACGAGCGACGACGCGGCGTCCGAACGCGCATGCCACGCGTTCGCGACGAGCATCGCCGAGCGCACGCGCTGCGCCTCGCGCAGCATGTAGCGGAACAGCGCCTCCTTCGACAGCAGCACGACGACGGCGACCGCGAGCGCGCTCGCATGGACGGGCGGAATGTCTTCGAGATGCACGAGCCGATCGCCGGCGCGCCACAGCATCCCGACGCCGACCGCGATCAGGATCGCGCCGAGAAAGAATGAAGCGACCGTTTCATAACGGCTATGGCCGTAATTATGATCGGCGTCCGGTTTTGCGCCGCTGTGCCGATTCGCGAGCAGTACCACAAAATCGGAAACCAAATCCGACAAAGAGTGGACGCCATCCGCAATCAAAGCTTGAGAATGCGCAATTAGACCGACAGCCACCTGCAGCGTCGCCAGAATCACGTTGAGCACGATGCTGACGAACGTGCTCTTGCGAGCGACCGCCTGCTTTTCCGAGGCCAAGTCGTCGTTTGAAAATGTAGACATGAAATATCGGATGCGGCGAAAGATACCGCAATTCTATCAAGCGAGTCTTGAAAGCGCTCGAGCCCGGACCAAAAAAACAAGCAAAATCAATCGCTTATGAAAACGCAACGCATTTTCATTTACAACTAAACATGACATTTATGTGACAAATGCCGGCCGCGAGCGCCGGCTTCCAAAACACAAAAGGCCACGCTCCCCTCGAGGGGCGTGGCCTTTTGTGTTTGGCAGGCAGGATGCGCTCAGATTGCGAATTGCTCGCGATTCTTGCCGGCGATCCAGCGAGGAGGCTTCCCACGGCCCGACCATGTCGCGCCGGATTCCGGGTCGCGGTATTTCGCCGCGACGCCGGCGCGGGGACGACCCGCCTTTCCGACTTTGCCACGACCGAGACCGAGTTCTGCGAGCGTGAAACCGTAATCGGCGATCTTTTGCTTGACGTCGCTCAATACCTCCGCGTATTCGCGCGACTTGGCCTCTTCGATCTGCTTCTCCAGCTTCTCTCGCTGAGCGAGAAGGTCCTTGTAAGAAGACATAAATTCCCTTTTATCTGACCAAATGGTGCCGATCTTCAGCCGGCTTGCCATCTTAACTAACGATGCCTCGGATAATCGGATCAAAGGTTAGCACAAAAAAGAAATCAGCGAATACCGTATCGCAGAAAATAAGCGTTGTATTTTGTGATTTGATTGTTCAAATTGACCAGCATCCGCTTCATTTGCAATTATTGCTAGTCTTACAAGCGGATTGGCTGAATTCAGTACATATTTTAAGCTCGCAAATTGCGCAATTGACCTGGGCGATCGAATTAGAAGTTTTCATGAAACGAAAGGTTCCACGGATTCAAAGCGTAGCCGTCGCCTTATCTCGTTTAATACGCCCGCAATGTGCGCAATCGCTCATAATCGGCCCCGCTGCTTTACGTAAACGAAACGGCCGCCGCCTCCCATAACGCCGCGGACAGCGCATCGGCATCCATTTTCGGCACGTCGAACGGCGTGCGCCGCCTCGATCCATTCAAACGCCAGTCCGCGCCGTAGCGGTCGACGCCGAGCAATTCGAGCCCTATGCGCCGCGCTCGCGACGCGTCGTATTCGTCCCATAGCGCGCGCTCGTCGTCGTACCCGACAGGCGCGAGCGGATCCAGTTCGGCCGCGTCGAGCCAGCCCATCCGCCCGAATCCGCCGATATAGCGCAGCCGCTCGCACGTGAGCGCCCAGAACGTGAAATCGCCGAGCGCGAGATAGCGTTCGCCGTCCGGGTGATAGCGAAGGTAGCGCGCAGCGACGTGCGGATCGATGCCGGCCGGCTCGAAGCGGCCGACGAGCGTCGCGCGTTCCGCCTCGAGCACGCTGTCCGACGCGCCCGCCGCATCGCCCAGGCCGTCGACGACGAGAAACCCGGCGCGCGGATCGGCCGCGAGATTGCGCGTGTGCTCGGCGAGCCCGCTCACGAGCACGACCGGCCGGTGCTGCGCGTCGACCGCGTACGGCACGACGGTCGGATACGGATAGCCTTCGGGCGCGTGGGAGTGCGTCGCGAGCGTGCCGAGCGCATTGCGGTGTAGAAGATGAAGCGGCAAGACGGCGGAAATGTGCACGTGTGTGATCCTCGCATGCGGGGGTGAAACGCTCGGGCCGGACCGGCGTCCGTCCGGGCCGGGCGCGCCGAACGCGTCGGCGCGCCCGGCAGGTGCGATCGGCGGGCCCTCAAGCCAACGGCGGCGGCGCACGCCAAGCATGCACTCGCCGACGCATCGCGCGCAACCCGGCAAGCGCAAGCAAGACGCGACGCGCTCCGCTAGAATCTGCGCTGTTTTGCTAAACGCCGCGTAAGCTTCGCGCGCCGTTCCCACCCAATCTCCCCCTGATCTCACCCCGTCTCCCGCCGAGCCTTCCTTCCGTGTCCGATCAGTCGCCCGATCTCGCTTCGCCCGCCTCCATCCATCGCCGGCTTCCGGCATCCGCCCGCCAGCGCGCGCGGGCGGCGACGATGGCGCTCTTCTTCGTCGCCGGCATGATGTATGCGTCGTGGGGCGTGCACGTACCGACCGTGCGAGACAAGTTCGCGTTGTCGCCCGCGCTGCTGTCGTTCGCACTCCTCGCGGCCGCGATCGGCTCGATCGTCGCGATGACGACCAACGCGCGCTGGATCGCGCGCGTCGGCTCCCGCACCGCGTGCCTGGCGGGCGGCCTCGCGATGTCCGCATGCGGCGCGCTGATCCTCGTCGTGCCGTCCTACCCGCTGCTGCTCGCGGTGCTCGTGTTGTTCGGCTTCTCGATGGCGACGCTCGACGTTGCGATGAACGCCGAGGCGAGCGCGGTCGAATCGGCGTTCGACAAGCCGATCATGTCGATGCTGCACGGGATGTTCAGCGTCGGCGGAATGGCGGGCGCCGCCGCGGGCGGCGCGCTGCTGTCGGCCGGCATGGCGAGCGCCGCGCATCTCGCGTTCGCCGCGCTCGCGAGCGCGCTCGTGCTCGTCGTCGCATGCCCGGCAGTGCTGCCGCACGTGCCGCACGCCGATGCCGCCGCGGCCGGCGGCCCGCGCGCGAACCGCTGGCGTTCGACCCCGCTGTGGGCGCTTGGCGCGATCGCGCTCATCGCGCTGATCGCCGAAGGCGCGATGTACGACTGGGCGACTGTTTACATGCGCGACGTCGTATCCGCGTCGCCGGCGTTCTCGAGCGCGGCGTACGCGGCGTTCTCGGGCGGCATGGCCGCCGCGCGTTTCGCGGGCGATGCGGTCCGCGCACGCTTCGGCGCGCCGCACCTCGTCTGCGCGAGCGCGACGCTCGCGTGCGTCGGCATGATCGGCGCGCTCGCGCTGCCGTATCCGCTCGTTGCACTGGCGGGCTTCACGCTGATGGGCCTCGGCCTCGCCAATATGATGCCCGTGCTGTTCGCCGCCGCCGCGCGGGTCGAAGGCATCCACGCGGCCGAAGGGCTCGCGCACGTTGCGGGGCTCGCGTACTTCGGGCTGCTGTTCGGGCCGGTCGTGATCGGCGCGGTCGCGCAGGCGGCCAATCTTTCAGTCGGGCTGTCGATCGTCGCGCTGTGTGCGGCGCTCGTCGCGAGCGTCGCGCCGAAAGTGCTGAGCCGGCTGAAGATCTGATCCGGCGCCGGCAAGCCTCCGAGGCATTCGCCCGATCACCCGCTCCGCTTGTCCTCTTTCTTCCTCTCAAAAAACGAGGCGCGCACGCCTTTCGGCATGCGCGCCCCGCCCCCTCCGTCAGCCGCGCAGACGGTTACATCTTGACTTCGTCCAGGAACGTCTTCTTGCCGTTCTTGTAGTCGTACAGCGAAATCACGCCGTGCTGCAGATCGCCCTTCGAATCGAAGGTCGTCGTGCCGATCACGCCCGTGTAGTTCGTCTTCGGCATCGCCGCGAGGATCTTCGCCGGATCGGTCGAGTTCGCGCGCTTCATCGCGTCGACGATGATGTACACCGCGTCATACGTAAACGGCGCGTAGATCTGGATCGGCTGGCCGAAGCGCTTCTCGTACTTCGCCCTGAACGCCGCACCGCCCGGCATCTTCTCGAGCGACGCGCCCGCTTCCGAGCACACGACGTTGTCGGTCGCATCGCCCGCCAGGTCCGACAGCTTTTCCGTGCAGACGCCGTCGCCCGCAAGGATCTTCGCGCGCAGGCCGAGCTGCTTCGCCTGCTTCGCGAACGGGCCGCCCGTCGCGTCCATGCCGCCGTACATCACGGCATCCGGATTTTCACCCTTGATCTTCGTCAGGATCGCGCGGAAGTCGACCGCCTTGTCGTTCGTCGCGTCGTGCGACACCACCTTCAGGCCGAGCGCCTTCGCCTTCTTCTCGAATTCGTTCGCGAGGCCCTGGCCGTACGCGGTCGAATCATCGACGACGGCGACACTCTTGATGCCCTTCGAGCGCGCGTAGTTGGCGAGCGCCGGACCTTGCTGTGCGTCGGTCGCGACGACGCGGTAGGTCGTCTTGAAGCCTTGCTGCGTATAAGCCGGATTCGTCGCCGACGGCGAGATCTGCACGATGCCCGCATCGCTGTAGATCTTCGACGCCGGGATCGACGTGCCCGAGTTCAGGTGGCCGACCACGGCGACGACCTTGTCGTCGACAAGCTTCTGCGCAACCTGCGTCGCGGTACGCGGGTCGGCCGCGTCGTCCTGTGCATCGAGCTGGAGCGTGATCTTCTGGCCGCCGATCGTGAGACCCTTCGCATTGATCTCCTCGACCGCGAGACGCGCGCCGTTTTCGTTGTCTTTGCCGAGGTGGGCGATCCCGCCCGTCAACGGTGCGACGTGGCCGATCTTGACGATCTGGTCGGCAGCGGCGTTCGTGGCGGCTGCAGCCAACAGCATAGCTGCCGCGCTGATCGGCAGCAGCTTTTGCATCTTGATATTCATGGAAGTCTCCAGTTTCAATCCAAAAAACGCCTTCACCGACGCCCCGCACCGATCCTCGTGTTCGACAAAAAATCACTGGACGATTCGCCGGCTGCATTGGTTTATGCACTTGCACCAATCAAGCGCGCGATGCACCGCATGCGGGGCGGCCCTCACGTGCTTGCGCGCAAGTGTAGGCGATCAAATTAATAAGTGGGACGTTTTTAGAGAACTGGGACGACTACCGATGTCGCGCTTGCGGCGAACCTGGTCCGATCGGCCGCAAACCCGCTAAACGTAAGGGTTTCCGCCAATTCGGATGAGGAAATGAAAGGCGCAATTAATGATTGGGAAAGCGATTTCAATCATGTTTTTAATCAATGTCTTCCGGTTGAAATAATTCGGTGAACAGAGCGTGTCGGACAACGCGGGCGGCGCGCGTTTTTGTCGCGCCGGCCGATTCGTCAGTCAACCGAAATAATGTGGCGCGAAAGCGTCGCGCGCCACTCCGAGTCGAGCGCATCGATCAGTTGCGCGGTCGTTTGTGCGGCGTCGCGGTGCTTGCCGAGCGGTGCGCCCTGGCCGGACCACAGCGACAGATACTCGGCGTCGCCTGCGCGCGCGGCTGCTTGCCGCAGCTCTTGCGTCAGCGCGTTTTGCATCGGGTACGGCGCGACCGAATCGAGTCGCTCGGTCAGTTGCGCCATCAGCGCGTTGCGGATGCCGCGTGCATGCCGGCCCGTGATCGCGCGCGTGACGGCCGTCGACGTGTCGTCGCTCGCGAGCAGGCGTGCCTTCCAGCACGCGGGGATCGCGCTTTCCGCGCACGTGAGGAACGCGGTGCCGAGCTGCGCCGCCTGCGCGCCGAGCACAAGCGCGGCGGCGATCCCGCGTCCGTCCATGATGCCGCCCGCCGCGAGCACCGGCAGGCCGGTCGCGTCGACGAGCTGCGGCACGAGCGCCATCGTGCCGACGAGCGCGTCTTCGGCCGAGCCGATGAACGTGCCGCGATGGCCGCCCGCTTCCGCGCCCTGCGCGCAGATCGCGTCGGCGCCCGCCGCCTGCCACGCGAGGCCTTCGGCGACGTGCGTCGCGGTGCCGATCACGTACGTGCCCGCCGCCTGCAGCCGCGCGACGTCTTCCTTGTCGAGCACGCCGAACGTGAAGCTCGCAACCGGCACGCGCGCGTCGACGAGCGCATCGAGCTGCGCGCGAAAGTCGGGCGCGTAGCGCGCGGGCGGCGCACCGGGCGGCAGCCCGAACTGCGCGCGCAATGGGTCGATCGCGGCAAGCGCGCGACGCACGGTCGCGTCGTCCGGATGCGCGTCGGGCAGCACGAACAGATTCACGGCGAACGGACGGCTCGTCGCCGCGCGCACCGCGGCGATCTCGGCGGCGAGCCTGTCGGGCGCGAACGACGCGCCGCCCAGGCTGCCGAGCGCGCCGGCATTGGACGCGGCCGCGACGAGTGAGGGCGTCGTCGCGCCGACCATCGGCGCCTGCACGAGCGGCAGGCGCAATTCGAAGCGGGCGGAGAACGGAGTCGGGGCAATGCGGGAAGTCATGGCGAATCCTCGAATGGATGCAGGGATGCGGATGCGGTCACGCGGGAGACGGGCGGGATCGAACGACCGATGCAACGACTGTAACCGCGCGCGACGGCACTGAAAAATGAATAATCCAGATCGATCCGATCGCGCGGCGAGAAGGCTCGCGCGAACACATCGGGCACGGGCGTTGCGCGGGCATCGCTCGGCACTGCATCGACGAAGGTTTGATGGCACACTGAGTCCCGCTTTTACATTCACCGTCAGGACCGTTACCGGTCCTGCTTTGCCAGGAGATCAGCATGGCTTCGCAATGGATCGACATCCCCGCAGGCAACGACGCGTTCGGCGGCTATCTCGCGCTGCCCAAGCGCGGCAAGGGCCCGGCCGTCGTCATCATTCAGGAGATCTTCGGCGTCAACAGCCACATTCGCTCGGTCGCCGACCAGTACGCGGCCGACGGCTACGTCGCGCTCGCGCCCGACGTGTTCTGGCGCACGCAGCCGCGCGTCGAGCTCGGCTACGAGGGCGCGGACCGCGAAAAAGGCATCGAGTTGCTTCAGAAGACCGACGTCGCGCAGGCGGTCGCCGACATCGGCGCGGTCGCCGCGGCGCTGCGTGCGCGCCCCGAGGTCGCGGGCAAGCTCGCCGCGATCGGCTATTGTTTCGGCGGGCGCCTCGCGTATCTCGCCGCGGCGCGGCAGCACGTCGACGTCGCGGTCGCGTATTACGGCGGCGGCATCCAGAATCATGTCGACGTCGCGGCGAAGATCGCGCAGCCGATCCTCTTCCACTACGCGGGCCACGACCAGTCGATCCCGCCCGATGCAGTCGACAACGTGAAGGCCGCGTTCGCCGGCCGCGCGAACGCCGAGTTCTACCTGTATCCGGACGCGCAGCACGGCTTCAACTGCTCGGATCGCGCGACGTACGACCAGCGCGCGGCGGCGCTCGCGCACGGCCGCACGCTGACGTTCCTCACCGAACATCTGTAAGCTGCATGCAATCGCCGCACCCGCGCGCGATGCGCGGGCGCGGGCGCCGCTTCACCCGTTCCGAATTCCGCATTCCGAATTCCGAATCGGTAGCCGCTCGTCACCACGGGAGATGACCGTGCAGTCCGACTATCTGTCTCACGACGCAATCGGTCTCGCGCAGCTCGTCGCGCGGCGCGAAGCCAGCGCGCGCGAGCTGCTCGATGCCGCGATCGGCCGCGCGGAAGCGCTCAATCCGGCGCTCAACGCAATCGTGCTGAACGACTACGCAGCCGCGCGCGACCGCGCGACGAATGGCGCGCTCGACGGGCCGCTCGCCGGCGTGCCGTATCTCGTCAAGGATCTCGGCTCCGCGGTGGGCGGGCTGCCGCTGTCGCTCGGCAGCCGCCACTATCGCCACTACGTGCCGGCCGAAGATTCGCCGCTCGTCGCCCGGACGAAGGCGGCCGGGCTCAACATCTTCGGCAAGACCAACACGTCCGAACTCGGGCAGATGCCGTACACCGAGCCCGCGCTGTTCGGCGCGTGCCGCAACCCTTGGAATCTCGATCACACGCCAGGCGGCTCCAGCGGCGGCTCCGCGGCGGCCGTGGCCGCGGGCATCGTGCCGCTCGCGCACGCGTCCGACGGCGGCGGCTCGATCCGGATTCCCGCGTCGTGCTGCGGGCTGTTCGGCTTCAAGCCGTCGCGCGATCCGGCGCTCGCGCCGTGGCCCGTGCCGGGCGAAATCGTCGTCGAGCATGCAGTCTCGCGCAGCGTGCGTGACAGCGCGCTCCTCCTCGACATCACGACGGGACGGGCCGCACCGGGCCGGCTCGATGCCGCCGGCGCGCCCGACGCGTACCTCGGCGCGCTCGACGCGCCACCGCCCGCGCTCAAGATCGGCTATGTGACGGACCCGATGCTCGCGCCGGCGCTGTCCGCCGACGTGCTCGACGCGCTCGACGGGGCTGCGTCGCTTGCCGCGTCGCTCGGGCATATCGTCGAGCCGACGTCGCTCAATCTCGACTTCGCGCAGGTCAACGAAGTGTTCCTGACGATCTGGGCGACGATCGCCGACGAGCTCGTGCTCGGCGCGGAAAACATCACCGGACGCAAGCCCGCGCGCGCCGAATTCGAGCCCGCGACCTGGGCGATGGCGCAGGTCGGCCGCCGGCTCGCGCGCGAGCGGCTGCCGCACATGCTCGAGCTGCAGCGGCAGATCACCGCGCGCGTCGCGGGCCTCGTATCGCGCTACGACGTGATCTTGTGCGCGACGCTTGCCGCGCCGCCGATCAAGATCGGCGAGATGCAGCCGACGCCGTTCGAGACGCGGCAGATGGAGATGCTCGGCGTGCTGCCGGTGAAGCCGCTGCTGAAGCGGATGCTCGCGGAGGCGTCGCAGAAGGCGTTCGCGTGGGCGGGCTGCACCGAGCTCTTCAATCTGACCGGGCAGCCGGCGATGTCGGTGCCGCTGCATTGGACGCCGCGCGGATTGCCGGTCGGCGTTCAGTTCGTCGCGCGCCACGGCGACGACGCCCGGCTCTTCAAGCTCGCGCGCCAGCTCGAGCTCGCGCGCCCGTGGTTCGACAAGCGGCCGCCGCTCGTTCGCGCGCAGGCATGAACGGCGTGCAGTGGCGCGGCGGCGCTTCGTTGCGCGCCGCGCCTGTCGATCGAACACGGAAATTCGGGCAAAAAAAGAGGCGAAACCGAAAGGTTTCGCCTCGTCGTACTCGCTGACGCGCCGCCTGCGCGCCAGCCGGCGTCAGAGACCCAGCCGCTCGCAGACGAGCTTCGTCGCCGCCGCGCCGTTCAGCGTGTAGAAGTGCAGACCGGGCACGCCCGCGTCGATCAGTCGCCGGCAAAGACCCGTGACGACGTCCGCGCCGAATGCGCGGATCGAGTCCTTGTCGTCGCCGAAGCTCTCGAGCCGGCGCGCGACCCAGCGCGGCACTTCCGCGCCGCACATCTCGGAAAAGCGCATGAGCTGCGAGAAGTTCGTGATCGGCATGATGCCGGGCACGATCGGCACGTCGACGCCGAGCTTCGCCGCGTCTTCGACGAAGCGGAAGTACGCGTCCGCATTGTAGAAGTACTGCGTGATCGCGGCGTTCGCCCCCGCCTTCACCTTGCGCACGAAGTTCTCGAGATCGGCCTTCGGCGAGCGGGCCTGCGGGTGGTACTCCGGATAGGCGGCGACTTCGATCCGGAACCAGTCGCCGTGCTCGGCGCGGATGAAGCTGACGAGCTCGGACGCATAGCGCAGCTCGCCCACCTCGCCCATGCCGGACGGCAAATCGCCGCGCAGCGCGACGATGTGGCGGATGCCGTGCGAGCGGTACTGGTCGAGAATCGCGCGCAGGCTGTCCTTCGACGAGCCGATGCAAGACAGGTGCGGCGCGGCTTCGAGCCCCGCCTTCTGCATGTCGAGCACGGTGTCGAGCGTGCCTTGCTGTGTCGAGCCGCCCGCGCCGAACGTGACGGACACGAATTTCGGCTTGAGCGGCGCGAGCTGCGCGCGCGTCGCGCGCAGCTTGTCGACGCCTTCCGCCGTCTTCGGCGGAAAGAATTCAAAGGAAAGTTCGATCGGGTTCATGATTCAGGGATCACCCCGTCAGCCGATGTTGCGCTGACCGAAGATCAGGGCGGACAGCAGCCATGACACGATGCTGTACAGGATCGAACCGAAGAACGCGGACCAGAATCCCGACACTTCGAAACCCTTCAGCAGCGACGCCGCGAGCCAGAAGCACAGCGCGTTCACGACGAGGATGAAGAGGCCGAGCGTGACGATCGTCACGGGCAGCGTGAGCAGGATCAGGATCGGCCGGATCACCGCATTGATGAGGCCCAGCACGACCGCGACGATGAGCGCCGTGCCGAAGCTCTTGATGTGGATCGACGGCACGAGGTACGTGATGATCAAGAGCGCGAGCGCGTTGATGATCCAGGTCAGGATGACGGTCATGTGAAGCTCCTTCTGCGGTTGACGATCCGGCCGGGTGCGGCCGCCCCGGAAGATGAGAACGCACGACGCGTCGGGCGGCGCACTTCGCCCGCCGACGCGCCGCGCGCGGCGGACGTCAGGCGAGCGGCCGCCCGGCGCCCGCGCGCCGGGTACGGATCAAGATATCAGTAACGATAGTGATCCGGCTTGAACGGGCCCGCCTTCGGCACGCCGATGTACGACGCCTGATCGTCGGACAGCTCGGAGAGCTGCGCGCCGATGCGCGCGAGGTGCAGGCGCGCGACCTTCTCGTCGAGATGCTTCGGCAGCACGTACACCTTGTTCTCGTACTGCTCGCCGCGCACGAACAGCTCGATCTGCGCGAGCGTCTGGTTCGCGAACGAGTTCGACATCACGAACGACGGGTGGCCGGTCGCGCAGCCGAGGTTCACGAGGCGGCCTTCCGCCAGCAGGATCACGCGCTTGCCGTCCGGGAAGATGATGTGGTCGACCTGCGGCTTGATGTTTTCCCACTGGTACTGGCGGGTCGACGCGACGTCGATTTCCGAATCGAAGTGGCCGATGTTGCAGACGATCGCGTTGTGGCGCATCGCCTTCATGTGATCGTGGCCGATCACGTGGAAATTGCCGGTCGCCGTCACGAAGATGTCTGCCTTGTCGGCCGCGTATTCCATCGTCACGACGCGGTAGCCTTCCATCGCCGCCTGCAGTGCGCAGATCGGATCGATTTCCGTGATCCACACGGTAGCTCCAAGGCCGCGCAGCGATTGCGCGCAGCCCTTGCCCACGTCGCCGTAGCCCGCGACCACCGCAACCTTGCCCGCGATCATCACGTCGGTCGCGCGCTTGATGCCGTCGACGAGCGACTCGCGGCAGCCGTACAGGTTGTCGAACTTCGACTTCGTCACCGAATCGTTCACGTTGAACGCCGGGAACGGCAGGCGGCCGTCCTTTTCCATCTGATACAGGCGGTGCACGCCCGTCGTCGTCTCTTCGGTGACGCCCTTGATGTGCGCGAGGCGCTTCGAGTACCAGTTCGCGTCGATGTCGAGGTGGCGCGCGATCGACTTGAAGAGCGCGACTTCTTCCTCGTTGGTCGGCTTGGCGATCGCCGAGCGGTCCTGCTCGGCCTTCGCGCCGAGGATGAGGAGCAGCGTCGCATCGCCGCCGTCGTCGAGGATCATGTTCGCGAACTCGCCGTTCGGCCATTCGAAGATGCGGTGCGAGAACTCCCAGTATTCGTCGAGCGACTCGCCCTTGAACGCGAAGACGGGCGTGCCGGCTTCGACGATCGCGGCCGCCGCGTGATCCTGCGTCGAGAAGATGTTGCACGACGCCCAGCGGACGTCGGCGCCGAGCGCCTTCAGCGTCTCGATCAGCACGCCCGTCTGGATCGTCATGTGCAGCGAACCCGCGATGCGCGCGCCCTTGAGCGGCTGCTGCGCCTTGTATTCGTCGCGGATCTGCACGAGGCCGGGCATCTCGGTCTCGGCGATGTTCAGCTCCTTGCGGCCCCAGCCGGCAAGCGCGATATCGGCGACGACGTAATCTTGCGAGGAATTGGAATCGATGACAGCGGCGTTCATCACGCCCTCCTTTCTAAAAAAGTTCTAGAAAATTGTGACGTGAGCGCCGTTCAAGTAAGCGGCCGGCATCGGCAGGAACGATCGCCGCTACGCGACGATACTGCGCCGACACACCGCTCGGTTGACCATTTCCGAGCCTGGCGGGCGGGGCCCGTCGCAACGCTCCTCGGAAACGAGGTGGGATTGTAGCAAATCGAGACGAAATTTTCCTATCGGGCGGGCCGGCCGCTCGCGCGCGGCATTTCGTCCGGCTTCGTCGGCGCGCTTTCCCGTTTCGCGCCCGATCGTCGCACGGACGGCTCAGCTCTCCGTGCCGACCCACGTCTGCTCGCGCAGCTTCGCGCGTAGCCGCGCGACCGCCTGGCTGTGCAGCTGGCATACGCGCGACTCGCTCACTTCGAGCACCGCGCCGATCTCGCGCAGGTTCAGGCCGCGCTCGTAGTACAGCGACATCAGCAGCTTCTCGCGCTCGGGCAGGTGCTCGATCGCATCGACGAGCGCGCTGCGCAGATGACCGTCGAGCAGCGCGGACAGCGGATCGGCGTGGTCGGCGCGGTAGCGGTCGAGGAACGGCTCGTCGTCGGCCGAGCGGTCGAAATCCTCGTAATAGACAAGCTGGCTGCCGTGCAGATCCTGCAGCATCGACTGGTATTCGCCGAGCGGCATCTGCAGATGCGCGGCGACCTCCGTTTCGTTCGCCGAGCGGCCGAGCCGCTGCTCGACCTGGTGAACCGCGTGCTCGACTTCGCGCGATGTCTTGCGCAGGCTGCGCGGCAGCCAGTCGTTGCTGCGCAGCTCGTCGAGCATCGCGCCGCGGATCCGCTGCGTCGCGTAGGTCTCGAACTGCGCGCCCTGATCTTCCTTGTAACGGCTCGCCGCGTCGAGCAGGCCGATCATGCCGGCCTGGATCAGATCGTCGAGGTCCACGCTCGCCGGCATCTTCGCGACGAGCTGCAGGCCGAGACGACGCACGAGCGGCGCGTATTGCGTCAGCACTTCGTCCTGGGAAATCTTGCCTTGAGCGTTATACATCGTGCCCTCTCTTCGTCGTGGCGTTCAGGCGGCATGAGCCGCACCCCGTTCAAACGCCGAACTTCCCGTCCGGACCCGGCCGACGCCCGGACCCGGGCGCATCGGCCAATACAGCAGATCGGCAGCGATCTGCCGGTAATCGCGCGCCGCCGCCGCCGACGGAAACGCGTCCACCACCGTGTGCGCGAGCCCGCGCGCGCGCTCGATCAGCGTATCGGCGGCGACGCATCCGGCGTCCGACAGCGACACCCGCAGATAGCGGCTCGCGACGCCCGCGAGGTTCTCGTACGCGGCCTTCGCGTCGGCGGCGCTCTGCACGTGATTCGTCAGCACGCGGAACTGCGCGAGCGCATGCGCGTAATGCAGCCGCTTCATGCACGCGTACGCCTCGGTGATCGCCGACGCCGACACGCGCGTGACGACGAGCACGTCGTGCGCGTCGCGCGCGAGCGCCGACAGCGCGCCGTTCGCGTCGAGCTGCGCGTCGATCAGCACGATGTCCGCCGCGCCGTCGCCGAGCGTCGCGAGCTGCGTCTCGCTGTAGCCGCCGCGCGCGAGCCGCGACGCCTCGCATATCGCGAATCCGAGCTCGTGCCGCACCGGCTCGCCGCCGCGCAACCACGAGCCGCACAGCGTCGCCGAGATCGAGCGGACGTTCGCGCGCTCGTCGACGACGAGCACGTCCTTGCCGAGCGCGGTCAGCGCCGCGGCGAGATTCGCGACCGTCGACGTGCAGCCGACGCCCGACGGTCCGCCCGTCACCGCGACGACGCGCGACGCGCGTCCGGCGAGCAGGCGCCGCAATCCTTCGGCCTGGTCGGTGATGCGTTTATCCAAAGCGGACCTCGTGCAGTTCGTTGCCTGCGCGCACGCTCAACGCGGACAGCATCGCCGGAAGATCGTCGTCGTGCGGCACGAACGGCGAATCCTCGCGCGGCGCGCAGAACGCGCTCTTCAGCAGGAATTTCTTCGTCGCGACGTACAGGTTCTCGGGTACTTTCTGGCCGGTCGACACGTAGTGCACCGGCAGCTTGTAGCGGATCACCGTGTCGAGCACGCCGCCCAGGTTGCTCGCCTCGTCGAGCTTCGTCAGGATGCAGCCCGCGAGATCGGGCAGGGCCGCTTTAGGCTGGCCGGCCGCGCTGCGGTACGCCTGCACGACTTCGTTCAGCGTGTCGCCGTGGCTCGTCGCGTTCAGCAGCAGCAGGCGCTGCACCGGCGTGTCCGCGCCGTGCAGCATCGCGATCTGGTCGGACACCGTGCGGTCGCGCTGGCTCATGCCGATCGTGTCGATCAGCACCATGTGCTTGTTGCGCAGCTCGGCGAGCGCGAGCTGCAGATCGCCGCCATCCTTCACCGCGTGCACCGGCACGCCGAGAATCTTGCCGAAGATGCGCAGTTGCTCGTGGCCGCCGATCCGGTAGCTGTCCGTCGTCAAGAGCGCGACCTTGCTCGCGCCGAAGCGCATCACGCAGCGCGCCGCGAGCTTCGCGGTCGTCGTTGTCTTGCCGACGCCCGTCGGCCCCATCAGCGCGAACACGCCGCCGCGCTCCATCAGCGCGTCCTCGCTGTCGAGCACGGGCAGGTTTGCCGCGAGCACCGTGTGCGCCCAGTCGGCCGCCGCGTCGAGCGTGTCGTAGCCTCCGCCTTCCGGCAGGTTGTCGACGACCATCCGCACGAGCTGCGCGGAGAAGCCCGCCGCGAACAGATATTTGGTCAGCGCGCCGTGCACCGGATTGCGGCGCTGGCGCTCGTTCCACATCAGGCCCGCGAACTGTTCTTCCATCAGCTCGCGCAGCGAGCCGAGCTCCTGCATCACCGTGTCGTTGACGATGCGCTCGATGCGCGCCTTCACCGCGTCCGCGACGACGGTCGCCGTGTCTTCAGGCAGGCGCAGCGCCGCGGCCCCCGACGTTGACGCATCGTCGGCCGGCAGCCGGCGCACGGTGTTGCGCACGATGTCGCGCGCCCATTCGGGCGGCTCGTCGGCGGCCGCGCGCTCGCGCGGCGCATGCGGGGCAGCCGTCGCCGCGCGCGGACGCGCGACGAGTTCCTCGTGCTGCTTCGTCAGCCGCTTCGCATGCTCGACGAGCCACGGTGCAGGCTCGGACGGCGCAGAGGCCGGCTGCGCGACGGCGGCCGGCGCATCGTCGTCGGCTGCCGCATCGACGCTCGCGCCGAACACCGACGAGAACACGTCGGGGATGCCGCCCGCCGCGTAAGGATTCGCGGCGGCGCGCAGCGCCGACGCGTTCGCCGAAGGAAAGATGACCGAGGCGGCGGGCGACGCGAACGACGGCGCTGAAGACGGATACAGCGCCGGCTGGCGCAGCGCTTGCGGCTGCGGCTGGGCCGCGCCGTGTGCGGCTTCGGCGGCCGCGCGCTGCGTCGAGATTTCGGCGAGCTCGGCGGCGGGCAGCGCGACGATCTCGACACGACCGTCGTCGAGCGTCCGGTTGGACAGTACCGCCGCGTCGGCGCCCATCGCTTCGCGCACGAGGCGCAGCGCGTCGCGGCTCGTCGGGCCAATGAATTTGCGAATGTTCAAGCGGTACCCCCGATGACGTTAACGACCTTGATCGTGCGCGTGTCCGGCACTTCGGCGTAGGACAGCACTTTCAATTGCGGCAGGCTGCGCCGCAGGAAACGCGCGAGCATCGCGCGCAGCGCGTGCTGGACGAGCAGCACGGGCGGCAGCCCCATGTTCTGTTGACGCAGCATCGCGTCTTGCGTGCCGATGAGCAGCGTGTGCGCGAGGCCCGGCTCGAGGCCAGGATTCGCGCCGGTGGCGAGCGCCTGCGACAGCACGCGCTCGAGATTCGCGTCGAGTCCCATCACCTGCATCTCGCCCACGCCCGGATACCACTGCTGAGTGATCGCGCGGCCAAGCGCGAGACGCACGGCGGCCGTGAGCTCGTACGGATCGGTGATGCGGCCCGCCTGCTCGGACACGGCCTCGATGATCGTGCGCATGTCGCGTATCGGCACGCCCTCGTCGAGCAGGTTCTGCAGCACCTTCTGCAGCGTGGTGAGCGAGATCGTCTTCGGCACGAGGTCCTCGACGAGCGACGGCGCATCCTTGCCGGTCCGCTCGATGAGCGCCTGCACTTCCTGGCGGCCGAGCAGCTCGGCCGCGTGCTGGACGACGAGGTGATTGAGGTGCGTCGCGACGACCGTGCTCGCGTCGACGACCGTGTAGCCGTACACCTGCGCCTGCTCGCGCAACGACGTGTCGATCCAGACGGCAGGCAGCCCGAACGCCGGGTCCTGCGTCGGCGCGCCCGGCAGCGCGGCCGTCACCTGGCCCGGATTGATCGCGAGCCACTGACCCGGGTACGCTTCGCCGACGCCGACCTCGACGCCCTTCAGCGCGATCCGGTAAGCGTTCGGACGCAGCTCGAGGTTGTCGCGGATATGGATGACGGGCGGCAGGAAGCCGATTTCCTGCGCGAACTTCTTGCGGATGCTCTTGATCCGCTTGAGCAGTTCGCCGTCGGTGTTCTTGTCGACGAGCGGAATCAGCCGATAGCCGACTTCGAGGCCGAGCGGATCGATGAGCGTGACGTCTTCCCAAGTCGCTTCGTGGCTGTCGGCCGGCAGCGCTGCCGGCGGCGCGATCTCGGCGACCATGCCCGCCGCCTTCCTCGCGGCTTCGCGCTTCGTCAACGTCCGCGACAGCCAGATCGCGCCGGCGCCGAGCAGCAGGAACGCGAAGTGCGGCATGTTCGGGATGAGGCCCATCAGCACGATGATCGAGCCCGTGATCATCAAGACGCGCGGGTTCGTGAAGAGCTGCGTCGTGAGCTGCGTGCCGATGTCCTCGTCGGTCGCGACGCGCGACACGATCACGCCCGCCGCGGTCGAGATCACGAGCGACGGGATCTGCGCGACGAGGCCGTCGCCGATCGTGAGCAGCGTGTAGTTCTTGCCCGCCGCGGCGAAGCTCATGTCGTGCTGGAGCATCCCGACGATCAGGCCGCCGATCACGTTGATCGCCATGATGATGAGGCCCGCGATCGCGTCGCCGCGCACGAACTTCGACGCGCCGTCCATCGACCCGTAGAACTCCGCTTCCTGCGCGACCGCCTGGCGGCGCTTCTTCGCCTGCTCTTCGTTGATGAGGCCGGCGTTGAGGTCGGCGTCGATCGCCATCTGCTTGCCGGGCATCGCGTCGAGCGTGAAGCGCGCGGACACTTCGGCGATCCGGCCCGCGCCCTTCGTGATCACCATGAAGTTGATGATCATCAGGATCACGAACACGACGATGCCGACTGCGAAGTTGCCGCCGACGAGGAAGTGGCCGAACGCCTCGATCACCTGGCCGGCCGCGTCGGGGCCCGTGTGGCCTTCGAGCAGCACGACGCGCGTCGACGCGACGTTCAGCGACAGGCGCAAGAGCGTCGAGAACAGCAGCACGCTCGGGAATGCGGCGAAGTCGAGCGGCTTCATCGTGTACATGCTGACGAGCAGCACCATCACCGACAGCGCGATGTTGAACGTGAAGAACAGATCGAGCAGCAGCGGCGGCAGCGGCAGGATCATCATCCCGAGAATCATGCAGATGAGGATCGGGCCCGCGAGCGCGCGCAGGTTCGCGCCGTCGAGAAGCTGCGCGCGCTTGCCGAGGAAACCGGCCGGCATGTTCATGCGGCGCCTCCGGCGGCGTGACGGCCAAGCACGTCGTCAGCCTCTTCCTGCTCGTCTTCCGGCGCGACGTGCTTGCCCTTGTCGAGCTCGGCGGGCACCTCGAGATCGACGGGCGTCTCGGGCGCGATCCCGCCTTCGGCGCGGAAGCGCTTCAGCTGATACACCCACGCGAGCACTTCGGCGACGGCCGAATACAGCGTGCCCGGAATCTCGCGTTCGAGATCGACGTTGTGATAGAGCGCGCGAGCGAGCGGCGGCGCTTCGAGGAGCGGCACGTGGTGCTCGGCCGCGAGCTCGCGGATCCGCGCGGCGACGAGGTTCACGCCCTTCGCGACGACCTTCGGCGCGCGCATCTCGCCGTCCGTGTACTTGAGCGCGACCGCGAAGTGCGTCGGGTTCGTGACGACGACGTCGGCCGTCGGCACGTTCGCCATCATCCGGCGGCGCGCCATCGCGCGCTGCTGTTGGCGAATCCGGCCCTTCACATGTGGATCGCCTTCGTTCTCGCGGTGTTCGCGCTTCACTTCTTCCTTCGTCATGCGCAGCTTCTTGTTGTACTGCCAGAGTTGATACGGCACGTCGAGGCCCGCGACGACGAGCATTCCCGCGACCGTCATCCCGCAGCACACGGCGACGAGATGCAGCGCGTCGGCGAGCGCCGCGTGGAGCGGCTGCGTCGCGAGGCCGAGCAATTCGTCCTTGCTGCGCCAGATCGCGATGCCGCCGATCCCGCCGACGACGAGCGTCTTCGCGATCGACATCCCGAGCTGGATCGGCCCTTGAATCGAGAAAATGCGGCCGAGGCCCGTGATCGGATTCAGGCGCTCGAACTTCAGCTCGAACGTCTTCGTCGACACGAGCCAGCCGCCGAGCGCCATCGGCGCGGCGAGCGCCGCGACGCCCGTCAGCGCGAGCAAGGGCGCGAGCGCGTAGAGACCTTCGAGGCTCAGGCTGCCCGCGTGCGACAGCATCCGATGGGTGTCGAACGCGGTTGCGCGGTCGAACGAGAACGCCGCGTGCAGCATCGTGCGCAGATGCTCGCTGATCGGGCCGGACAGGAGCCACGCGCCGTAGAAGCCCGCCGACAGCAGCGCGAACGAAGCCAGCTCGCGCGAGCGCGCGACCTGCCCCTCCTCGCGCGCCTTCTCGCGGCGCTTGGGCGTCGCGGCTTCTGTCCGTTCGAGATCGCTGTCCTCTGCCACGAGGGCCTCCATGCGGGCGCGGCGGGATGCCGCTTTTCAGTGACACCGATTATTCCCGCGGCGGTCAACGGGCGATCGGTCGAGGAAAGCGGGGAAACGGGGGTATTTCTCGGAATCGGTTGCGGCGTTGAAGGGCGGGCGTTAAGCGGGTTTTGGGGGCGGGATCGGCGGCGGGCGACCCTTGCAGCCAACGTCTTCATGCTTGCCGCGCGCGCCGCCGAAACGGGCCCGCCCGCTGGAAAACGCCGACGCGGTCTCGAAGGGCGTGTTTGCGGCGAGCCCGGCGCTCGGCGCCTATGCTCGAGCGCCCGCGCCCGCCCGCCGCTCACCGCAACGCGCGCGACGCGAGCGCGTCGGCCGCGAAGACGCCCGACAGCATCGATGTCGTCACGCCGAAGCCCGGATATGTCGTCTGGCCGGCGAGATACAGCCCGTCGATCGGCATCGCGTGTGGAAACTGCTGATCCGGCCGCGCGGCGGGCGACAGCCCGTAAAGCGCGCCTTCGTACAGGCCGAGCCGCTCCGCATGACCCCGCGGGCTCGTCACGCGCAGCGTCGCGATGTCGAGCCGGTGCCGGCCCGCGAGCGCGTCGATCCAGGGCTGCGCGGCCGCCGTCTTCGCGGCGTCGGTCCACGCGTCGAGCGGCGTGTGCGCGTCGACGGCCGCGAACATCTCGACAATGCTGCCGCCCGGCGGCGCGAGCCCGGGCAGCGTGACCGTCGGCACCGTGTAGTTGAACCAACGCACGCCGTCCGGCTGCGGCGACAGCATCGCCCGCTGGTCGCCCGCGGGCGGCAGATGGTTGACCGAATACGCGACGGGCTCGATCCGGTTGCGCAGCCCGAGCTGGATGCCGAGCACGCGATGCGACAAAGGCGCGCGGGCGACGCGGCGCAACATCGCTCGCGGCGCGTCGGCAGCCTCGACGAGGCGCGCGAACGTCGCCATCCCGCTCACGGTCGACACGACCGCATCCGCGTCGATCTGCTTGCCCGACGCGAGCGTGAGCCCGCGCACGCGGCCGCCCGCGACGCGAATCCGCATGACCGCCGCCCCCGTGTGCACCTGTCCGCCGTGCGCAACGAACGCGTCCGCGAGCGCGCGCGGAATCGCGCCCATCCCGCCTTCGGGCAAATACAGGCCGTCGTCGAGGAGCGCGATCAATCCGACGATCTGCGAGACAGGCGTGCGCTCGGCGGGCAGCCCCGTGTACAGCGTGACCGCGGCGAGCGCCGCGCGCGCGTCCGGATCGGAGAAATCGCGCGCGAGCTCGGCCGCGAGCGTGCCGCGCAGCTTCGGCAGATGACGCCAAGTCTTCGCGAGGAAATGCGGCAGCGACCGCGGCCGGATCAGCAGATCGTCGACGAAGACCTGCAGCAGCGGCCGCCATTTGTCGACGCAGCGCGCAATCTCCGCCCGCAGCACCGCGCTGCGCTCGGCGCCTTGCGCACCGTCGACGAACGCCGCACCGCGCGCGCCGAGCGTCACACGCGTGCCGTCCGGCAGCCACGACGCCTGCGGCACCGTGATCGGCCGCAGCGGCGCGCATGCCGCGCGATCGAGCCCGAGCCGCGCGAACGCGTGATCGAGCAGGCGCGGCAGCGCGACGAACAGCGCGCCGTCGTTGAAGCGAAAGCCGTCGACGTCGGTCGTCGATGCGCATCCGCCCACCACGTCGCGTGCCTCGTAAAGCCGCACATCGCAGCCCCGGCGCGCGAGCTCGACGCCCGCCGCAAGGCCCGCCACGCCGCCGCCGACGATCGCGACACGCGTCACACCGATTGGCTTCATTCCGTGTCTCCGCTGCGGAGAAGCCCGTATTGTCGTCGAAAGGCGGCGAACGCGAAGGACCGACGGCAGCGAAACGGCAGGCGGGCGCTCAGCCGGCCGCGGCCCGCTGCAGCGCCGCGAGGTCGATTTTCTTCATCTGCATCAGCGCCTGCATCGTGCGCGACGCCTTCGACGGATCGGCGCCCGTCAGCAGTTCCGGCAGTTGCGCGGGCACGATCTGCCACGACAGCCCGAAGCGGTCCTTGAGCCAGCCGCACTGCTGCGCGCTCTCGTCGCCGCCCTCGGACAGCCGGCGCCAGTAGTAATCGATCTCGTCCTGCGTTGCGCAGTTGACGACGAACGACACGGCCGGATTGAACTGGAACGCGGGGCCGCCGTTCAGCGCGACAAAGCTCTGGCCGTCGAGCTCGAAGGCGACCGTCATCACGGTGCCCTCGCCCTGCCCGGACGCCTGCGCGCCCTCGCTGCCGTAGCGGGCGACGCGCGTGATCTTTGCGTCGTCGAACACCGATACGTAGAACGTCGCGGCTTCCTCGGCGTTGCCGTCGAACCACAGGAAGGGGGTGATGCGCTGCACACGTGCCGCCATGACGTCTCTCCTCGTGAGTCTTCCTCTGCGGAACAACCTGACGATGATAGGCGCTCGCGGCGCGTGCGGCCGCGCATCTTTCGTAGTGCTCCATGCAAAAGGGCGCGATTTCTCGCGCCCTTTGTCGTCAGTGTGCGGCGCGCCGGCGCCCGGAGCCCCGGATGCCGGCGCGCGCCGCCCGTTGCGTCAGAATGCGATATATGGGGCCGGCCCGCCGCTGCCGCTCTGGTCCACCCCGAAGTACAGCGTCTTGCCGAAGAAGTGCGGCAGGCCGAAGTCGAGCATCCGTGTGTCGCCGAACGGACCGCCCAGGTTCGGCACCGCGGACTTGTACGACGAGAACAGCGAGTTCGCGTTGGCGATCGAGATCGACGGCGACGCCTGCGCGCCGTTCAGGCCGATGACGGTGGCCGTCGTCGACTGCGTGGTCGATGGGCAGTAGAACGACGAGTTGTTGCTGCAAACGGGCAGCGTGACGGCCGTACTGCCGCCCGTGTCGAAGAAGTACGCGTTCGATCCGGTGTCGAAGAACGCCGTACTGATCGCGCGGCCGAGCAACGTGCCCGTCAGGTCGCCCGCCGTCGTCGACGTGAGCTTGGTCACGCCCGCCGGCAGCGCGTTGTTCGCCTGCGTGTTGATGCCGAACGTCAGCGTGCCGGTCGCACTGCCGCCTGACGGCGGATTCATCGCGACGACCACGCCGTTGTTGTCGGCCGGAAAGCGCGGCACCGGATTCGCGACCTGCTGCGCGAGCGGCACCGTCGTGACCTGGCAGCTCGAGTTGCCGTTCGGGCACGCATAGTAGTTGCTGTAGAGCGTCGACGTCACGCAGTTCGCGCCGCAGTCGTACGGCGCGGGCCCGATCCCGAGGATGCCGTTCGCGCCGAGGTCGGCGGCCGTGTTCGACGGCGAATTGCCGTTCGAGCACGACGTCGGCACGCCGGACGTGCCGAGGTCGCCGATGATCTGGACCGGCAGCGAGCTCGCCTGTTCGCCGGCGATCTTCACGTCGGCGGTGCGCACGGTGCCCCATGTGTAGCTCGTCACGAACTTGCCGCACTCGACGAGCGCGCCGCCGCTCACGCTCGACACGGGCAGGCTGCCGAGCACGTTCGACGCGGCGGTGTTGACGATCCGCAGCCCGTACGACGCAGTGTCGACGAGCACGTTGTCGATCGTCTGGCACGTCGACGTGCCGGGCGCGCAGATCGTCACGCTGACGGTCGGCATGTTGACGACGGTCGCGACGCCCGTGCTGACGGTGATCGCCGCCTGGTTCGACGCGAGCGGCGTGCCGGACGAGCCGCCCGAACCACCGCCCGCGGACGTGCTGCCGCCGCCGGAACCGGTGTTGACGGACGCGTTCGAGCCGCCGTCGCCCCCGCCGCCGCAAGCGGCGACGAGTGCGACCGTGGCCGCGGCGAGGCTCAGCGCGCCGAGCCAGCGAGTCAGAGTGTATTGGAAGCGCAAGATCTGTCCCCTCCCGTCGCGATCACTGGACGTCGTTGCTGGAGAAGCCGGCAGGCAGCGCCTGCGGCAGCCACGCCTGACCGGAGTACGAGCCCATGTGGCCGCCCGTGTGGACGACGAGCCCGCTCGTGTCGATCGCGGCCGGCGCGCGCGGCCCGCGTGCGGCGTGGGACGCCTTCACGCCCGCCTCGTATTGCGGGAAATAGCTGCCGAGCAGATCAGAGAGATCCGGCGCGACGGGGCCTCGCCACGACAACGCGAACACGGTGCCTGCCGTCGAGACGTACTCGCGCACGACAGTGCCCGAGCCGAGCGTGGTTTCCCGCACTGTGTAGCCGACGGCGGCCGTCGATGCGCCGCCCGCCGCATGGATGCTGCGCTGCATCGAACGCACCGTCGCGGCGGTATCCGCGGCGGGCGGTGTCATCGGCGCGCCGCCGAGGCCCGCGTGGACGGGCGCGGCAAGCCACGCGCACATGAAGCCGGCCGCCGTCGCGGCGATCCGGCGAAATCGACTCGATCTCACTCCATTCCTCCTCGAATTCAGGCTCTGCATCTCGGGCGGCGTGACGTCTGCCGGTTCACGCACCGCTCATTATCGACAATCGAAAGCGAAAAGAAAGCCATCGAGAGCCCGCAAACCAGGAGCGTAGTATGCCTGTCTCTTATGTCAGGAGCCTATTGGCATTAATCTTGACGATCTCTTAAATACTGCAAAACAAATCGACTCAAAAGCCGAGGCTCGCCAGCAGATCGTCGACTTGCGCCTGATCCTGCACGACATCCGCCTTCCCTTCCGGGTTGATTTGCGGCCCATTCAGCAGCGATTCCGGCGTGATCGCGCCGCCCGCCTGCTCGGCGGCGAGCGCGGCGGCCGTTGCGGCGAACTGCTCGCGCCGTTCGGGCGCGATGTTTTCGACCAGCACGGTCAGCAGTTGCTGCTCGATCAGATAGACCATATCCATGATCTTCTTGATCACCTGGCCCGTCAGATCCTGGAAGTCCTGCGCGAGCATGATCTCGAGCAATTGCGCGTTGGTCGCGCCCGTCGCCTCCGGCAACGCGCGCAGGAACGCACGCGTGTCGTCCATCAGGACGCGCACTTCCGCGCGCTCGATCGGCGATTCGTACCACTTCGCCCAGCGCGCGTCGAGCGCCGCGGCCTCTTCCTGCAGGCGCACCTGCACGGGCTTCGCGATCTCGATCGCGGTCAGCACGCGCTCGGCCGCCTGCTCGGTCATCGCGACGACGTAGCGCAGCCGATCGCGCGCATCCGGCACGGCTTCCGCTGCCTTCTCGACGTGCTTGTCGAGTCCCAGCTCGCGCATCGAGTCGCGCAGCGTGCGCGTCAGTTGGCCGATGCGCGCGAGAATACGGTCGCTCGCCAGATCGGCGGCGTCGGCAAGGCGTTCGTCGGCACTCGCGCCGGCAAGCGCCGCATTGATCGGCTCGTTCACGTCAGCTCCCCGCTTTCGCCATCTTTTCCAGAATCTTGTTGAGCTTCTCGTCGAGGGTCGCCGCCGTAAAGGGCTTCACGACATAGCCGCTCGCGCCCGCCTGCGCGGCCGCGATGATGTTCTCCTTCTTCGACTCGGCCGTCACCATCAGCACCGGCAGATGCGACAGCGACGCGTCCGCGCGGATCTCCTTCAGCATCGCGAGGCCGTCGAGGTTCGGCATGTTCCAGTCGGAGATCACGAAGTCGTAGCCGCCGCCGCGCAGCCGCGCAAGCCCGGCGAGGCCGTCCTCCGCCTCGTCGACGTTCGAATAGCCCAGCTCTTTCAACAAGTTGCGGACGATCCGACGCATCGTCGGAAAATCGTCCACCACCAAAATCTTCATGCTCTTGTCCATCATCTCTGTTCCTTTCCTGATTCGTGTCCTGTAACGGTCGCGCCTAGGGTTACACGCGCTGCACGCGGTCGCCCATCGACGCAAGGCGCGCCATGATACGGCGACTCATGTCGGAAAGGGGCGCGACGTCGTCGACGCCGCCCATCGCGATCGCCTCGCGCGGCATCCCGAACACGACGCAGCTCGCCTCGTCCTGGGCGAACGTATACGCGCCCGCCTTTTTCATTTCAAGCAGCCCGGCCGCGCCGTCGCGGCCCATCCCGGTCAGGATCACGCCGAGCGCGTTCTTGCCCGCGTGCTGCGCGGCCGAGCGGAACAGCACGTCGACCGACGGGCGATGGCGGTTGACGGGCGGATCGTCCGACAGATGCGCGATGTAGTTCGCGCCGCTTCGCGCGAGCAGCAGGTGCGCGTGGCCGGGCGCGATGTACGCGTGGCCCGGCAGCACGCGCTCGCCGTGCTCCGCCTCCTTCACCGAGATCCGGCACAGTCCGTTCAGGCGCTGCGCGAACGAGCGCGTGAAGCCGGGCGGCATGTGCTGCGCGATCAGGACGGCGGGCGCGTCGGGCGGCAGCGGCGTCAGCACCTCGCGGATCGCCTCGGTGCCGCCCGTCGACGCACCGACGATGATCAGCTTCTCGGTACTGACGAGCGGATTGTTGATGAGCGGCGCGGCGGCGCCGGCGTGGCCGGGCGCGGCGGCGGCCGCGTGCGGCTGCGGATTCTGCCGCACGCGCGCGCGCGACGCGGCGCGCACCTTGTCGGCCAGCCTTTCCGAGTATTCGAGCATCCCGTCGCGAATCCCGACGCGCGGCTTCGTGACGAAGTCGACCGCGCCGAGCTCGAGCGCGCGCAGCGTGATTTCCGAGCCGCGCTCGGTCAGCGACGACACCATCACGACCGGCATCGGCCGCAGGCGCATCAGCTTCTCGAGGAAGTCGAGGCCGTCCATCCGCGGCATTTCGACGTCGAGCGTCAGCACGTCCGGGTTGTGCTGCTTGATCAGCTCGCGCGCGACGAGCGGATCGGGCGCCGTCGCGCACACCTCCATGTCGGGCTGGCTGTTGATGATTTCGGTCATCAAGCTGCGGATCAGCGCCGAATCGTCGACACACAGCACTTTGATTTTCTTCTGCACAGCGTTCAAGCCTCCTGCTTTCTTGTGGCGGGCTGCGACGCGGCCCGCGTACCGAACAATTCGATGCGGGGCTTCGCATCCGCCTTGGGCGCGGGCGTCCCGAACAGCTCGACGCGCGGGCGCGGACGGGCGGCGCGCTCGCCCCGCGCCTCGCGCGCGAGCGCGGCTTCCCGCTCGGCGACGTCGGGCGCCTGCACGCGCAACTTCTTCACCATCGCCTGCCCCGTGTGCGGCATGAACGCGACCTTGCGCGGATGCACGCCCTGCAGATCCTCGGCGGTGATGCGGATGCGCTCGAGCGCGAGATAGCGGCGCGCGAAATCGGCGTTGCGATCGCCGATGTTGATCGTCGTCATCCCGGCGAGCACGGCCGCCCCGCCGAACACCTTCGCTTCGAAGCGCTCGCGGCGGCCGCCCGCCTTGATGAGCTCGTTGATCAGCACTTCCATCGCGTACGCGCCGTAGCGCATCGATTCGGACGCGGCGGCGGACGGGTCCGCGCCGTCGTCCGGCAGCATGAAGTGGTTCATCCCGCCGATCCGCGCGATCGGATCGTGCAGGCACGCGGCGACGCACGAGCCGAGCACGGTGACGAGCACCATGTCCTCGCGCGTCGTGTAGAACTCGTTCGGCAGCAGCTTCACGCCGCGGCGGTGGAAGTGCGCGTCGAAATAATGATTGGTCGCGATCGGCAGCCCGCTCATCGGAGTTCCTCCTCGGCCGCGGCCGCGCCGATGCGCGAACGCACGCGCGGCGCGGCGGAATACCCGTCGCGCGTCAGCTCGTAGACCGTCTGCCCGCGCAGATGGAACGCCTGCGTCACGTACGTGAAGTTCTCCGAATGGCCGGCGAACAACAGGCCGCCCGGCTTCATCAGCGGCTCGAAGCGCGCGAGCACCTGCGACTGCGTCGGCTTGTCGAAGTAGATCATCACGTTGCGGCAGAAGATCGCGTCGAACGGCTTCGTGAAGCCGTAGTCGGCGTCCGTCAAGTTGAGCTGCGCGAAGCGGATCATCGCGCGCAGCTCGGGGCGCACCTTCACGCGGCCCGCCTGCGTACCCGTGCCTTTCAGGAAGAAGCGCTTGAGCCGCTCGGGCGACAGGTGCTTCACCTGCTCGAACGCATAGACGCCAGCTTCCGCCTTCGCGAGCACCTGCGTGTCGAGGTCGGTCGCGAGCACGGTCGCCGAGCGCGCGGCCGAATCGCCGAGCGCCTCGACGAGCGTCATCGCGATCGAATACGGCTCTTCGCCCGTCGACGCCGCCGAGCACCACACCGATACCGGCTGTTCGCGGCGCTTGACGAATTCGGCGAGGATCGGGAAGTGATGCGACTCGCGGAAGAACGCAGTCAGGTTCGTCGTCAGCGAGTTCGTGAACGCTTCCCATTCGGCCGGGTCGTTTTCACGCTCGAGCAGCTCGAGGTAGTCGCAGAAACGGTTGAGTCCGCGCGCGCGCAGGCGCCGCGCAAGGCGGCTGTATGCCATGTCGCGCTTGTGCTCGGACAGCGAGATGCCCGCGCGCCGATGGATCAGCGCGCGGATCTTCGTGAAGTCGGCGGACGTGAATTCGAAGTCCCGCGCAGCGTCGCCCGACCGTTCTTGCGGTTCGAGTGCGTCGAGACGAGAGGCGGCGCGTGCGGGCATCATGGCTCAAAAGGTTTCCCAGTCGTCGTCGGAGGACGCCGAGGCGGCCGCGGGCTTCGACTCGCCCGACAGCACCGGGCGCTTGAGCGCGAAGGAGGACGCGGAAGCGGCGGCAGCTTGCGGCGCGGCGGCCGCGCCGGCCTTGCTTGGCGACGGATGCGCGGCTGCGCCCGGCTTCGCGAGCTTCGGCGCATAGGCGGAAGACGCCGGGGACGCGGCCGACTTCGGCGCGTCGGCGGGCTTCTTCGCGGGCTGCGGCGCAGTGCCATGCGCCGCGCGGGCGCCGAGTGCGGCAGCCGGCGCCGCGGCGGCCGAAGCCGACGACGATCCGGACGCGCCGGTGGTCGCAGGCTTGCCGGCAGCGGGCGCGCGTGACGTCGTCGAAGCAGCCGACGGCTCGCTCGGCGACCCCGCGTTCGCATGCGCCTTCGCACCCGACGAAGCCGCGCCGGACGGCGCCGCGGCGGACGCGATCCCGCCTTCGACCCGCCAGACCGACACGACCTGCGTCATCTGCCGCGTCTGCTCTTCGAGCGACGCGGCAGCGGCGGCCGCCTCTTCGACGAGCGCCGCGTTCTGCTGCGTGACGGCGTCCATCTGGCTGACCGCGCGATTCACCTGGACGATACCCGTCGACTGCTCTTCGGACGCCGCGCTGATCTCGCCCATGATGTCCGTCACGCGGCGCACCGCCTGAACGATCTCGGCCATCGTCGTGCCCGCGCGCTCGACGAGCGCCGAGCCGCTTTGCACCTTGTGCGCGGAGTCGCCGATCAACTGCTTGATTTCCTTGGCGGCCGTCGCGCTGCGCTGCGCGAGCGAGCGCACCTCGCCCGCGACGACCGCGAAGCCTCGGCCCTGCTCGCCCGCGCGCGCCGCTTCGACGGCCGCGTTCAGCGCGAGGATGTTGGTCTGGAATGCGATGCCTTCGATCGTGCCGATGATGTCGGCGACCTTCGTCGAGCTCGCCGCGATGTCCTGCATCGTCGTGACGACCCGGCCGACGACCTCGCCGCCTTGCGTCGCGATGTCGGAAGCGTTGACCGCGAGCTGGCTCGCCTGCCGCGCGTTCTCCGCGTTCTGGCGCACCGTGCCCGTGAGCTGCTCCATGCTCGACGCGGTTTCCTGCAGCGACGCCGCCTGCGATTCGGTGCGCGCCGACAGATCGGCGTTGCCGCTCGAGATCTCGCGCGCGCCGGCGTCGACCGCCGCCGCGCCGCGATGCACGGCCTTCACCATGTCGGCGACGGCCGCCTGCATCCGGCCGATGCCGTGGAACAGCCGGCCGATTTCGTTCTTGCCCGCGCCCTGCGACGCTTGCGTGAGGTCGCCCGCCGAGATCCGCTCGAACTGCGCGATCGCGACGTTGAGCGGCTGCACGATGAGCCCACGCAGCGCGAAGCGAATGCCGATCACCATCAGGAACGCGATGACGATGCCCGCCGCGATCAACGCAATCATCAGCGAAATGCGCGCCTGCGTCGCGTCGAAGCGCGATTCCGCGCGCTTCGAATACGCGGCGACCACCGCGGACGCCGCGCTGTCGTATGCGACGAACATCGGGCTGATCTTCGTGTCGGCGATCGCGTGATACGCGGCGAGGTCGCCCGCATGCGCGGCCGCGAATTCCGGCTCGACGCCTTCCTTCGTCAGCGTCGCGTAGCGCGCGGCGAGCGCGTCCGTGAGCGCCTGGTCGATGCCTTCCTTCGATGCCGCGAGATACGTCTGCCAGTTCTGCGCCGACTTCGCGTACAGCTCCTGCGCGCGCGACAGCACCTTCTGCGCCTCGTCGGCGTTGCCGGCCTCGGACAGCGTCTTGAAACGGTCGAGCGCGACGCGCGAGCGCAGCAGGTACGACGACGCGTCGTCGAGCGTGTGGATCGTCGGCAGATCGCCGTGCGCGATCGCGTCGAGCGAGCGGCTCGCGTGATTGAGCGCGTACAGCCCGAGCCCGCCGACCAGCGCGGCGACGAGCACCAGCATTAATCCGACGGCCGTCAGCGTCGTGCGGATCGACCAGTTGTGCAGCATCGTCAGCTCCCCCGTAGTTCCGTTGCGTGCGTCGCGTGCGACAGCGCGGCGCGCCCGTTCACGCGCCGAGCGTGTCGATCAGCGCCATCTCCTTGCTCGTCATCAGCTTCTCGATGTCCATCAGGATCAGCATCCGGCCGTCGACCGTGCCGAGACCCGTCAGGTATTCGGTCGTCAGCACGCCGCCGAACTCCGGCGCCGGCATGATCTGCTCGGTGGACAGCGTGAGCACGTCGGACACGCCGTCGACGACCATCCCGACGACGCGGTGCGCGACGTTCAGGATGATCACGACCGTCTGATGGTCGTAGTCGACGCGGCCGAGATGGAACTTGATCCGCATGTCGACGATGGGCACGATGATCCCGCGCAGGTTGATCACGCCCTTGATGAACTCGGGCGCGTTCGCGATCCGCGTGACGCTGTCGTAACCGCGGATTTCCTGCACCTTGAGAATATCGATGCCGTATTCCTCGTCGCCGAGCGTGAAGACGAGAAACTCCTGGCCCGCCGCGTCGCCCTGCTCGGCGTCGCGGCGGTTGGCCGCGTTCGCGGCGGCCGAATTGTTCGTTTGGACTTCGGACACATTAGCCCCCAGGTCGATGGATGACGTAAGTTAGGACGCGGCGAGCGCGGCGCTCGCGTGCGCGCCGTGCGTCGAGCGGGTTTCGCGATTGAGCGCCGCGACGTCGACGATCAGCGCGACGCTGCCGTCGCCGAGAATCGTCGCGGCGGAAATGCCGTACACCTTGCGGTAGTTCGTCTCGAGGTTCTTGACGACCACCTGCTGCTGGCCCACCAGTTCGTCGATCAGCATCGCGAAGCGGCGGCCTTCCGTCTGCATGATCGTGACGATGCCCTGCGTCGGATCGGTGCGCGCGTCGTCGACCGAGAACACCTCGTGCAGCGCGACGAGCGGCAGATATTCGCCGCGCACGCGCACGACGCGCTCGCCGTTGCCGATCGTGTAGATGTCTTCGGCCGACGGCTGCAGCGACTCCATCACGAAGTTGAGCGGCAGGATGAAGATCTCGCTGCCGACCTTCACCGACATCCCGTCGAGAATGGCGAGCGTGAGCGGCAGCACGATCCGCGTCGTCGTGCCACGGCCGGCCTGCGACGAGATCTCGACGTGCCCGCCCATCGACTGGATGTTGCGCTTGACGACGTCCATCCCGACGCCGCGGCCGGACACGTCGGTCACGACTTCGGCCGTCGAGAAGCCCGGCGCGAAGATGAGGTTCCACACCTCGTCGTCGCTGATGTTCTCGGAGATCTGCATCCCCTGCTTCGCGGCCTTCGCGAGGATCCTGTCGCGGTTCAGGCCCGCGCCGTCGTCACTGACCTCGATCACGATGTTGCCGCCGTGATGCGCGGCCGACAGCACGAGCTGGCCGACCGCATCCTTGCCCGCCGCGCGGCGCGCCTCGACGGTTTCGATCCCGTGGTCGAGGCTGTTGCGCACGAGGTGGGTGAGCGGATCGATGATCCGCTCGATGAGGCTCTTGTCGAGCTCGGTTGCCTGGCCGAACGTGACGAGCTCGACCTGCTTGCCGAGCTTGCCAGCAAGGTCGCGCACGAGCCGCGGGAAGCGGCTGAACACATAGTCCATCGGCATCATCCGGATCGACATCACCGCTTCCTGCAAATCGCGCGCGTTGCGCTCGAGCTGCGCCATGCCGTTGTACAGGCGGTCGTGCAGCGCCGGATCGAACGCGCTCGTCGTCTCCGCGAGCATCGCCTGCGTGATCACGAGCTCGCCGACGAGGTTGATCAACTGGTCGACCTTCTCGACGCCCACGCGGATCGAGCTGCCCTCCGCGCTCGCGGCGGCGACCGGGCGCGGCTTGCGGTCGTCGTGATGCTGCGCGGCGGCTTGCGCCGCGCTTTGTGCGGCGGGAGCCGCGGCCGCCGGCGCGGCGGCGGCCGCGACGGGCGCACTCGGCGCGGCGGGTTGCGCAGCCGGCTTCGCTTCGGCGGCGGGCGCCGCCGGCCGGGCCGTGGCCGGTTCCGCCGCGGCTTCGGCGAGCTCAGGCTCGCGTTCGGCTTCGTACGACTGCGACGCCGCCTGCGTCGCGGCGGCCGCCTCGGACTGCGCCGCTCCGGTGCCCGGCGCGGTGCCGCGACCGATCGCGATCTGGCTTTCGTCGATCACGAAGCAGCACACGGCGATGATGTCGTCCGACGGCACGTCGGTTTCGAGCCACAGCGTGAGCGCGTCGCCCGCCTTCACGCGGCCGACGATCTGCCCGAGATTGCCGAGCTCCTCGGTCAGCAGTTCCTGGTCCTTGTCGCCGACGCCCGTCAGCGTGATCTTCAGATGCGGGCCGTCGCCGCCTGCGGCGTCGGGCGCGCCGGGCGCCGGATGCGCGGCCTCGACTGCCTGCTCGACGACGTGCTCGGGCACGCCGAAGAGGTCTGCCGTCGGCGCGGCGGGTGCGGCAGACGCGGCGGCTGGAGCGGGCGCAGCCGGTTGAGCTGCGGCCGGTGCCGCCGCTGCGGCAGGCGCTGCCTGCGCGCCGCTCGCCGACGCTTTCAGCCGTTCGAGCTTCCCGCAGATCGCGGCGGCCGCGGCCGCGTCGGGCTCGGCGCTCGCGCGGTAGTCGGCGAGCTGGTCGGACAGCACGTCCTTTGTCTCGAGGAACGCATCGACCATCTCCTTCGTCAGTGTCAGTTCGTGGTTGCGCGCGCGATCGAGCAGCGATTCGAGGATGTGCGTCGTCTCCGTGAGCGCGGTGAAGCCGAACGTCGCGGCGCCGCCCTTGATCGAATGCGCGGCGCGGAAGATCGCGGCCAGATCCTCGGGATCGGGCGAGGCGACGTCCAGGTTCAGCAGGAGCTGCTCCATCTGCGCGAGCAGCTCGTCGGCTTCGTCGAAGAACGTCTGATAGAACTGTGTGATATCGAGAGTCATGCCGGTTCACCGCATAAAAACGTCGTGTTCATCACGAAAGGCTCGACGACGACGCAAGCGCCGCGACGAGCTCGAGCAGCGCGTCCGGGTCGAGCGGCTTTTCGATCCAGCCGGTCGCGCCCGCGGCGCGCGCCGCGTCCTTGAACGCATCGCCGTTCTCGGTCGTGAGGACGAGAATCGGCGTCGCCTCGTAAGCGGGCTGCCCGCGCAGCGCCGCGATCACCTCGAGGCCGTTCTTCTTCGGCATGTAGTGATCGGTCAGCACCAGGTCGAACGTCGCGGCCAATGCAACCTCGAGTCCGGCCTCGCCGTCCGAGGCGACGGTCACGTCGTAGCCCGCTTCGCCGAGCGTCGCGTGCAACAGCGTGCGCATCGTGGCGGAATCGTCGATGGCGAGAATGGTTCGAATCATGTCGTGTCTCGAATGCGTGTCTCGAAAGCGTCAGGGTTTCTGTGCGGCGGGGCTCGAGGCGCCCGGCGAAGCGGGCGCGGCGGCCGCGCCGGGCGGCGTGATCTGCTGCGCGAGACGTGCCGAGCCGGCCGCGTCGGACGACAGCGTCGTCGTCGTCGCGTCGTCGCGCATCAGCGCGAGCTCGGATTTGCGGTTCAGCACGATGATGCTGATCCGGCGGTTCTCCGGATCGAGCGGATCCGCCTTGTTCAGGTTCTGCGTCGACGCGAGGCCGAGCACGCGCAGCACCTTCGCCTCGTCCATGCCGCCCGCGATCAGCTCGCGGCGCGACGCGTTCGCGCGATCGGCGGACAGTTCCCAGTTGCTGTAGCCCTTCTCGCCGCCCGCGTACGGCACGGCGTCGGTGTGGCCCTGGACGACGATGCGATTCGGCACGTCGTTGAGCGTCTTGCCGATCTCGCGAAGGATGTCGCGCATGTACGGCTCGACGGCGTCGCTCGACATCGCGAACATCGGCCGCTTCTGTGTATCGACGATCTCGATGCGCAGCCCCATCAGCGTCGAATCGATGCGGATCTGCTGCTTGAACTGGCGCAGCGTCGGGTTCGCCTCGATCGCCGCCATCAGCTTCACCTGCAGGTCGTGCAGCCGCACCTGCTCGCGGCGCTCGAGCGAGCCTTGCGCCTGCGCGAGCGCTTCGTCCTCGCTCTTCTTCGCGATGCGGTCGGCGAGACTGGTCGAACCGTCGGTGCGGCGCGTCGCGCCGGCTTCGATGCTCGAAATGTCGCGGCCGCCGCCCTTGACGATGCTCGAATCGTCGGCGCTGCGGTCGCCGCTGCCGAAAATCGCAGCCTTGAGCGGCGTGTTGAAGTACTCGGCAATCCCCTTCAACTGCACGGGCGTCACAGCGGAGAGCAGCCACATCAACAGGAAGAACGCCATCATCGCGGTCATGAAGTCCGCGTACGCGAGCTTCCATGCACCGCCGTGGTGCCCCTTCTTCTGCTGGTTCACCCGCTTGACGATGATCGCCTGATCCTTGCCTTTGCTCATGTCGGGGCCCTCGCGCTCACTTCGCTTTCACGCGGCGCACGTGCTCTTCGAGCTCGGCGAACGACGGGCGCTCGGTCGAGAACAGCACCTTGCGGCCGAACTCGACCGCGATCGCGGGTGCGTAGCCGTTCAGGCTCGCGAGGATCGTCACTTTGATGCACTGGAACATCTTGGTCGACTCGGCGACGCGCTGCTCCGCGAGGCTCGACAGCGGGCCGATCAGGCCGTACGACAGCAAAATGCCGAGGAACGTGCCGACGAGCGCCTGCGCGATCATCGCGCCCAGCACCGCGGGCGGCTTGTCGGCGGACGCCATCGTGTGGACGACGCCCATCACCGCGGCGACGATCCCGAACGCCGGCATCGCGTCGCCAACGCGCATCAGCGCGTGCGCGGGGCCTTCGCCTTCCGCGTGGTGCGTCTCGATCTCCTCGTCCATCAGGCTTTCGATCTCGAACGCGTTCATGTTGCCACCCACCATCAAGCGCAGGTAGTCGGTCAGGAATTCGACGATGTGCTTGTCGGCGAGGATCTTCGGATACTGGGTGAAGATCGGGCTCTTCTCGGGGTCGTCGATGTCCGCCTCGAGCGTGAGCGTGCCTTCCTTGCGCGCCTTCGCGAGCAACACGTACAGGAGCGCCATCAGCTCCATGTAGATGTCCTTGTTGTACTTCGAGCCCTTGAACAGCGAGGGCAGCACGCGCAGCGTCGCCTTGATCGTCTTGATGCCGTTGCCGAGGATGAACGCGCCGACGCCCGCGCCGACGATCATCAAGATCTCGACCGGCTGAACGAGCGCGCCCAGGTGTCCGCCCGCCAGCGCGTAGCCGCCGAACACGGACAACAACGTCACGAGAGTTCCCACGAAAATCAGCACTGCCTGTCCCTCACGAATGCGCGGCCGGGAGGCCGCCGTTAAGTGGTTTACGGCAGTCGGAACGAAAACTTTGAGAACCGCCCCGGAGAGGCCCGCCGGTGTAAACCAGCAGATGGGGAAAACGGCGCGCCGCCCGACGGACGGCGCGGCTCGACAGCCGGAGCGAACGCTCGCTCGCCCGCGGCTTATGCGGTTTGTCGACTTATGCGGCGATGGCGGCCCGGCCGGCCAACGCGGCGGCCTTGCGGGTCTTGCCCGCGCGCGACGGCGGCTGGCAGAGACCGCACACGTAGCCGTGATGCGGATCGTGCGCGTGCGCGACAAAGTGTCCGCCACAGCGGGTGCACGGTGTCATCTGCAGCATGCCGGAATCGAAGAAACGCACGAGCGTCCAGGCGCGCGTGAGGCTCAGCGCCGCTTCGTCGTCCGACATACCGACGTGCTCGAGGTACAGCCGGTATGCCTTGACGATCGCCTGGATCGACTCGCAGCCGCCGTGCTCGCGCATGAAACGGTAGATGTTATAGAACAGCGAAGAATGAATGTTCGGCTGCCACGTCATGAACCAGTCGGTCGAGAACGGCAGCATCCCCTTCGGCGGCGAAACGCCCTTCAGCTCCTTGTAGAGCTTGATCAGGCGATCGCGCGACAGGTTCGTCTCGGCTTCGAGCAATTGCAGCCGCGCGCCCAGTTCGATCAGTTCGATCGCCAGGGTGATCTCCTTGACCTCGATCACTACGCTCTTGGACGCCATCGCCGCTCCCCGTTATTTCCGTTAATCGAACAATAAGATTGACAATTTCTGCAGATGCATCAATGCGCCCGAACGGGAGACGCGGCTTCCCTCAACGGAAGCTTTCGACCGGCTGACCGGCCATCAGGATCGCCGAGTGCGCGTGCGCGACGGCAGAGCTGCGGCCTTTGTCGGCGAGCGACGACAGGAGCGAGTGATCGTCGAAACGGAAACGGCAGAGCATCTGGTTCGAGGCGGCGAGCTTGACCGTCTGGGCAAGCGTCAGGTTCACGAGCACGTCGGCGAGTTCCTCCGAAATCCCCATGCGGAACATGCCCATGGCCTTGTCCTCGCGCAGCAGTCGTTGCGCGAGCAGCAGGTAAGACAGGTTGACTTCGTTGATCTCGGCGAGCATTTCGCTGGTTGCGCTCATGATTCGATTCCCCCGTAAGAAATCTTTGGCCAATCGGTGATGCCAATGAAAACGTTTGCTCGATCTACCCAGTAAGGCCGGGCAATCGGCTTGTTTATATTCTTACGGGCATTTTGGCCAATCAGCGGGGACGCCGCTATCAGTGAAGGGGAATGCGCTTTGCCGGAATTGTCTGTAAACCGTGTAGGAATTTTTCTGACATAGCGCGGGGTGGCCGGCGGAGCCGCCCATCTGGCCGAAAGTCGCGCCAGTCAGCGCAGGGGGAAACACTATCTTCAGGCGCGGCAGCGGCAAAACGGCGCAATCCGCTCGAATGGACGGACGACTTTCGCATTCCGTTTTTGCCACATGCTAGCCATTCGGCCGGGCGATTTCTAGGGTTTTCGCGTATTTCATCCTGTAACAAGGGTTAAGCGTTTGAAAAATCCCTCGATACCGCGCGGACGATCCCGATAATGAATCGGAACGCCCGGTCCGGCGACATTCGCCGAGCACCGCTTGCTTGCCCCAGGGCAGGCGCCCGCCGCTCATCGGGAGCGTTGCTCGCGGCATCCGTCGGCGAGTTCCGCTCTCTTCGCAACGGAGATCGCTCATGCGCATTGCCCAAATCGCCCCGCTCTACGAAGCCGTTCCGCCCAAACTCTACGGGGGCACCGAGCGGGTCGTGTCCTATCTGACCGAGACGCTCGTCGAAATGGGGCACGACGTCACGCTGTTCGCAAGCGGCGATTCCGTCACGTCGGCGCGCCTCGAGGCCGCCTGGCCGCGCGCGCTAAGGCTCGATCCGTCGATCCGCGACGGAATGGCGCCCCATATGCGCCTTCTCGAGCAGGTTGCGCGCGTCGCACATACGTTCGATGTCCTGCACTTCCATCTCGACTACCTGCCGTTTCCGCTGCTGTCGCGTCTCGATGCGCCGTTCGTCACGACGCTGCACGGCCGCCTCGACCTGCCGGAACTGCAGCCCGTGTTCGACGCGTTTCCGAACGCGCCCGTCGTGTCGATCTCGGACTCGCAGCGCACGCCGCTGCCGCAGGCCGGTTGGGCAGGCACCGTCTACCACGGGCTGCCCGCCACGCTGCTCACGCCGCAGGCCGACCGCAAGCCCGAATATCTCGCCTTCCTCGGCCGCATCTGTCCGGAAAAGCGCGTAGACACCGCGATCCGGATCGCAGCGCAAAGCGGCCTCCCGCTCAAGATCGCGGCGAAGGTCGACAAGGTCGACGAGGATTATTTCAAGACCGAAATCGAGCCGCTCCTCGATTCCGCGCATGTCGAGTTCATCGGCGAGATCAACGAGGCGCAGAAGCCGGCGTTTCTGTCAGGCGCGAAGGCGCTGCTGTTCCCGATCGACTGGCCGGAGCCGTTCGGCCTCGTGATGATCGAGGCGATGGCGTGCGGCACGCCCGTCGTCGCGTTCAACCGCGGCTCCGTGCCGGAAGTGATCGACGACGGCGTGACGGGCTTCATCGTCGAGGACGTGCAAGGCGCGGTGGGCGCGCTGCACCGGATCGACGAATTGTCGCGCGATGCAATCCGCGCGCAATTCGAGCAACGTTTCAGCTCGCACGCAATGGCGCGGCGCTATATCGACATCTATGAAACGCTGCGCGAGTCGGCCAAGCAACCACAATGGCGACGCGCGGCGGCGGGTTAACCCTTTAGCCGGCGCCATTGCAGAAATGATGCGCCCATTACGTCCCACAGAGAAGAAAGCCGCATCGGTAAATGCGGCTTTCTTTTTGCCAAGCGCTCGATAATCAGCCGATCAAAAACCGCTCACGGTTTTTGCCGACGATCCAATGCGGTGGCTTCCCGCGGCCGCTCCACGTGCTGCCGGATTTCGGATCGCGGTATTTGGGCGGCAGCGGTCCTTTCTTCGGCGGACGACCGCGCCTTGCGCGTTCGGCGAATCCCAGATCCTGCGCCGTCAGCCCATACTCGGCGATCTTGCCTTGCAGCTCGGCGATCACGGCCGCGACTTCCTGATGACGCACCTCGTCCGCCTGAGCCTGCAGCTCGGCGATCTGCGCCTTGATTTTCGCGTATTGAGACATTTCGACTCCCTATATCATGATCCGCCTGGCATTTCCCAGCCTAGACACAAAGGATCTATTGCGCAATCGGAATTGCTACGAAATCCACCAAATTTATTTCGTCTGATAAATTTTAAAAATCAATTGCAATACTCCTGCAATGCGGCCTTATTCTAATAAAAACACTGATCGGCCAATCTCAATTTGACAATCGTTGACCCTTCACAATCCGTAAGATTTCCTATAATCCAGACGGCGTTCGTGGATGCGTCCCCGCTTTTGGCGGCGCGATCCGTTTTCGATTTACATGACCAGGAGCCACTTCAATGAAATTACCTCAGCGTCTCGCAGCGGAAGTGTTCGGCACGTTCTGGCTCGTTCTAGGCGGCTGTGGCAGCGCCGTGCTGGCGGCCGCTTATCCGGGCCTCGGAATCGGCTTTGCCGGCGTCGCATTGGCCTTCGGCTTGACGGTCCTGACGATGGCGTTCGCAATCGGCCACGTCTCCGGATGCCACCTGAATCCTGCCGTGAGCGTCGGCCTGACCGTGGCGGGACGTTTCCCGGCCCGCGATCTCGTGCCGTATGTCGTCGCGCAGGTCGTCGGCGCCACGCTCGGCGCGTTCGTGCTGTATCTGATCGCGACCGGCAAGCCGGGCTTCGACGTCGTCGGCAGCGGCTTCGCGACGAACGGCTATGACGCGCGCTCGCCCGGCCATTACTCGCTCGCGGCCGCGTTCCTCTGCGAAGTCGTCCTGACGGGCTTCTTCCTTTTCGTAATCCTCGGCTCGACCGACAAGCGAGCGCCAGCCGGCTTCGCGCCGATCGCGATCGGCCTGTGCCTCACGCTGATCCACCTGATCTCGATCCCGGTGACGAACACGTCGGTGAACCCGGCGCGCTCGACGGGGCCGGCGCTCTTCGTCGGCGGCGAGGCGATCGGCCAGCTGTGGCTGTTCTGGGTAGCGCCCATCATCGGCGCGGCGATCGCCGGTGTGGTGTACCCGCTCGTCGCGGGCCGCGACGAAAGCTGACGCCGGCGCGGCAGGATTCGCGCCGGCCGTCCGCACCTCGCCTCACGGGGCGACGCGACAGAGGGATACGATCATTCGCCCCTCGCCGGTCAGCGGCGACGGGGCGAAGCCGGAACGGGCGCCGTGGCGCCCGTTTTTTCATCGACGGCGGCTTGCCGTGCGCGTCAGTGCGTCGCGGAATCCTCGAGCACGAACAGCGTACGCAAATGGCGCGCGACGCCCGCTTCGAAATTGTTGCCGATCCGCGGCACCTTCGGCAGACGCGAGACGAGATCGGGATTCGCGTTGTTCATCATGAACGGGTGCCCTGCCGTCTCGAGCAGATCGATGTCGTTCATGTTGTCGCCGAACGCGACGCAATGCGCGGAATCGACGCCGAGCCGCTCGAGCACGACACGCAGCGCGCGCCCCTTCGACACGTTCGCCGTCATCACCTCGAGGCAATCGGGTAGCGAGTACGTGACGTACAGCGCGTCGCCGAACTGGCGCGCGAGGTTGTCGGAAATGACGGCCAGATCCCCCGGCTCGCCGATGTAAAGCACCTTCGCGATGTCCGCGCCGTCGTGCGACAGCATATCGACGACGTCGTAGCGAAATCCGGAATCCTGATGGAATGCGAGCAGATGCGGCGCGTCGCGGTCGATCAGCCAGCCGTCGTTCGTGAAGAGATTGACGATCACGCGGCCGTGCGGGCCGACAAGCTCGGGCCGCACCAGTTGCCGCACCGTGTCGGCGGGCACGTCCTGCGCGTGGATCCGCGTATCGTCGGGCGCATGCACCCGCGCGCCGTTCGACGTGATCAGGTACGGCCGGATGCCGAGCACGTCGCGAATGCCGGCGACGTCCGCATAGTGGCGTCCCGTCGCGATCACGAAGCGCACGCCGTCGCCCGCGAGCCGCCGTACCGTGTCGATCGTGTACAGATCGAGCTGGTGATCGCTGTTGAGCAGGGTTCCGTCGAGATCGGTTGCGATGACTTTGTACATGGCGGACATCGGAGGATGCGGGGGGCGCAGAGAGAAGCGGACATTCTATCGTCGGATGGAAAACGCTGCTCGCCGATGTCCGTTCACGCTCGTCGCACTCATTGCTGCGCCGTGAGCCCGAGCCTTGCCGCTTCCCGTGCGGCAAGCCGCAGTGCGCCGTGCGAGGAGTCGGCTTGCGGCGCGACGAGCCGCGCACGGTGGGGCTCCGGCACCGCGCTCACGAGCGCGTCGGCAAGCCCGCCGCACAATGCGACGGGCAGCGCCGCAGCAGGATCGAGCGCATCGATCATCTTGCCGATCTCGGCGCCCGCTTGCTCGATCCATTGCGCGGCGGCCGGATGGTCGCGATGCGCGAGCACGATCGGCGCAAGGCATGCATATGCCGTCTGATTCGCTTCGCATGACCAAACGATGAGCGCGTCGCGATCGGACGCGCCGGTATACGTGACGAGCGCCTGCGCGAACGCGTCGAGCGGAGCGCGGCCGTCGAGCGCCTGCTGCGCGTACGACAGCGCGCGCAGGCCGAGCCATGCGCCGCTCGCCTCATCGCCGGACGGAAAGCCGTACCCGCCCGCGATCCGGCAGGCGCCCGTCTCGTCAAGCGCGGCGGCAATGCTGCCGGTGCCGAGCGCGACGACGACGCCCGGCGCGCCGCCGTGCGCGCCGACGACAGTCGTGTATGCGTCGCTTTCGACCGCGAGCGCGGCAAGCGGCGCGCTCGCGCGAAATGCGCTCAGCCACTCGCGATGGTTCACGCCGGCAAGGCCGCAGCCAAGCACGCAGCGCTGCCAGTCGAACGCGACGCCGGCCCGCGCGCAAGCGTCCATGCAGGCGCCCCCGATCGAGCGCCACGCGGCGTCGATGCCGAGCGCGAGCCCCGACGGCCCACCGCTGCCTTGCGCGAGTTCGCGCCCCTGCGCATCGGCGAGCACCGTACGGGTGCCCGTGCCGCCGCCGTCGACGCCGATCAGAAAAATGTCATTGCCCATTGCCGCTTCAGTCCAGATGATTCGTCGAAGTGTCACTGATGTAAGAGCTTAACCGCAACGGCCCGCCGCGCCCATCGGCCGAACGGCCAGGCTTGCACGCGCTCGCCGATCCGTTATGCTGGCGCGACCAGATCGACGAAACAGGCGAGAGATGCCGATGCAGGAACGCTGCAATTGGGTAAAAACCGAAGCGGACGCTCACTATCACGATACCGAATGGGGCGTGCCGTCGCACGACGACCGGCACTTGTTCGAAATGCTCGTGCTCGAGGGCGCACAGGCAGGCTTGTCATGGTCGACGATCTTGAACAAGCGCGCCGGCTATCGCGCGGCGTTTGCCGACTTCGACGTCGACAAGGTCGCCCGTTTCACGCCGAAGCGGATCGACGAGCTGGTGCTCGATGCGCGCATCGTACGCAACCGCGCGAAGATCGAGGCAACCGTCGCGAACGCGCGCGCGGTCCAGCAGATTCGCGCGGAGCACGGCTCGCTCGCGGCGTTCCTGTGGTCGTTCGTCGACGGCGCGCCGTTACAGAACGCATGGGCGTCGTACCGCGAAGCGCCGGCGTCGACCGAGCGCTCGGATGCACTCAGCAAGGCGCTCAAGCGCTACGGCTGCAAGTTCGTCGGCTCGACGATCTGCTATGCGCTGATGCAGGCGACGGGCATGGTCAACGACCACGAGAAGAACTGTCCATGCCGCGCGCGCTGCGCGGCGCTCGGCAAGAAGATGGGGAAAAAGGGGTCGGCGGCATGACGCTTGGGCGTCCGGCCACGTGCGTCAGCGACGATCTCAGCCGAACTGCGGGGCGTCGGTTCGCGGGGCTGGGCGTGAAGTAGAAGCAGCGGACCGTCGAGCCGCCTTCGATTGCACTCGGCGAAGCGGGCGTGAATTCGAAGATGGGCGTGTGTCGATCGACGACCCGATGAACCGGCGGTCTCGGGAGCATCGGGAGTTCCAGCACGCGGACGACGTGAAACCAGGCGATCCACGCACGGCGAGCGCCGCCGCGAAGATCGACCTCTGGTGCGGCGAGCACGCGCCGCGCTCGATCGAGCGCGCGGCGCGTGTGGTGTGTCGCGACCGCTTGCACCCGCCCTGCCCGGCTGCTGCCCGCGCGACCCAAGCAAAACGGCGGTGCGACTTCTTGCGAAGCGGCACCGCCGTCGAGGCGAAGCGGACGAAGCTTAGTGGAGCTTCTTCGGCAGCATCTGGCTGCGCAGGCGCTTGTGCAGACGCTTCACCGCAGCAGCCTTCTTGCGCTTGCGCACGGCAGTCGGCTTTTCGTACGATTGGCGCTCACGCAGCTCGGCGATCAGGCCATTTTTTTCGATAGCGCGGCGGAAGCGGCGAATCGCCACTTCGAACGGCTCATTTTCTTTCAAAAGAATCGTCGTCATGTCGTTCCTAATTTGCTTGATACGGTCAAAAACGTAGCGGCCAAGCGCCACGCACCGGCCTTCCGGGCGTTTCCACGAACGGGCGAAACGAGCGGGTAAGCGGCCTCGGAGGCCGGAAAAGAGAGGCGGAATGCACCGCGAAACGCCCGGCAATCAACACCAGACGCCGCGTTTGACTGCCAGCAGACATGCCCTACGCATCCACGTAAACGGCAAAGGCGTGACAGAAATCTCAATTCAGCCGATCATCATAACAGGTAATTGTCGGCTGAGCCAGTGGTTTATTGTTCTTCCAAGGCTTCCGCATGAAGACCCTTGTCAATCAAGGCCAAGAATGGAACTTCGCAGCTCAGGGTCCCCAGCGGCGAGGTTGCGGATATTTTTGAGGCTGACTTTCTTGGGCTGCTGTTGCTGGGCCAGTCGGGCCAGATTAAGGGTCATTTTTCGCAAGGTCGCCATATTGCGGGCAGCTACTTTGTCGTGGATCAGACAGGCATCCTCGGCCCACGAGACATCCAGCATCCAGTGCAACTGGTTTTCGATGCCCCAATGGGCCCAGATCAATTGCATCATCTCTGCCGCCTTGGCCGGCTTCGAACTGATGGAGTAGCGCAGCTCGGTCGCGAGCTTCTCACCGATCCGGCGCGTGCTCTCGATCATCACCAGCCGCTTGATGCCCGCCCATTCCCGTTCCAGCGCCGAGAGCCAGTCCACATCCTCACCGACGCGGCAGATTTGTGTTTCGAGGCGGCCGTGCGACTTGCCATGCTCGACATGCTCCCAGTAGGAGTGCTCCAATTGATCTTGTCGGGCCGCGGTGAACCACTGGCGAATGCCCTCGGCCAGCTTGGGCTGGTTCTCCTTGACCGCCAGCACGTAATCCGCCTTGGCCTCGACGATGGTTCGTGCAATCTCGTGTTAGGTGCCCATCGCATCGATACTCACCGTCGCCCCGCTCAACTCCAGCGTTTTGAGCAATTCAGGAATCGCCGTCAGCTCGCTGCTCTTGTCGGCCGTGCTCACTTGCGCCAGACTCAAGCCGTTATTCGAGCACCACGCCGACACCAGATGCAGCGCCGATGCCTCTCGGGTGCGGCTGCCGCGCACGCTCTTGCCGTCGATCGCCACATGCTGACCGGCAAGGCTCGGGCACAAACCACTCGTCCAGGCGACAAAGCATTGTTCGAACGGCACCGGATTGAGCGCCGCAAACACCCGGCTGAAGGTATCCGGCGACGGAATGCCGTTCTCGTACGGCAGATGCTTGCGCAGCCACGCCAGTTGGCTACGCCCCCCACAGCGTCATCGTCTCCGCCCACACAGCACGGCGCACAAGGCTGTCAGTAGAATCTCGTCCAGCGCGTGGCGGCATTTACGGCAACGCGGATCGTATAGATCCTCAAACGCGCCCATGATCGTGGCCACCTCTCGGGTAAAAATCGAAAGTAAACCTCAGGCGATTCTTGCTTACAACCGCCTTCTGCCCTCAAGCCCATTGTTTATCGGCGCCTTCATGCGGAAGCCCTGCTTGTTCTTCTGACCGAAAACCTGTGCAAGCGCCGTTGCGCGCGCCGCGAACGGCACCGGGCCGTGCATGCGATTGCTGCACCTGCAACGTTTGCTCACCGAACGATCTGAGCAAAAAAATCGGGCCGAATCTCGTCGCGTCCCTCAAGTTTTTTTGGCGTGCGCCGAAATCCAGCACAAGGCGGCCGGCAAAGAACGAGTGCTTCCGCCCCCGCCAATAGTGGCATTGATGGGCTCTACGGCTCAATTAGGAGATTTTCATGCTCGGAATCAACAGCAACATCAACTCGTTGGTCGCTCAGCAGAACCTCAACGGCTCGCAAAGCGCCCTGTCGCAAGCGATCACCCGTCTGTCGTCGGGCAAGCGCATCAACAGCGCAGCCGACGATGCAGCAGGCCTCGCTATCGCGACCCGGATGCAAACGCAGATCAACGGCCTGAACCAGGGCGTGTCGAACGCGAACGACGGCGTGTCGATCCTGCAAACGGCGTCGAGCGGCCTGACGTCGCTGACGAACAGCCTGCAGCGTATCCGCCAGCTCGCGGTGCAAGCATCGAACGGCCCGCTGAGCGCGAGCGACGCATCGGCGCTGCAACAGGAAGTTTCGCAGCAGATCGCTGAAGTGAACCGTATCGCTTCGCAGACGAACTACAACGGCAAGAACATCCTCGACGGCTCGGCTGGCACGCTCAGCTTCCAAGTCGGCGCGAACGTCGGCCAGACGGTCAGCGTCAACCTGACGCAAAGCATGTCGGCTGCGATGATCGGCGGCGGCATGGTCCAGTCGGGCCAGACGCTCGGCACGCTCAAGGTCGCCGTCGATTCGAGCGGCGCGGCCTGGACGTCGACCAGCACCGGTCAGGAAACGACGCAAATCAACGTCCTGTCGGACGGCAAGGGCGGCTTCACGTTCACCGACCAGAACAACCAGGCGTTGGCTGCGGCGGCCGTCACCGCGCTGTTCGGTTCGTCGACCGCAGGCACGGGCACCGCGGCCGCGCCGGCGTTCCAAACGCTGACGGTGAACGCAGCTGCAACCAGTTCGCTGAGCGCGTCGGATCAGGCGGCGGCGACGGCAATGGAAGCGCAGATCAACGCGGTCAACCAGCCGCAGACGGTCTCGAACCTGAACGTCAGCACGCAGACGGGCGCCTACCAGGCGATGGTGTCGATCGACAACGCACTCTCGACGGTGAACAACCTGCAGGCAACGCTCGGTGCCGCCCAGAACCGCTTCACCGCGATCGCGACGACGCAGCAAGCGGGTTCGAACAACCTGGCGCAAGCGCAATCGCAAATCCAGAGCGCGGATTTCGCTCAGGAAACCGCGAACCTGTCGCGTGCGCAAGTGCTGCAGCAAGCCGGCATCTCGGTGCTCGCGCAAGCGAACTCGCTGCCGCAGCAAGTGCTGAAGCTCCTGCAATAACGTGTACCGAACGACGGGCCGCGCTGTCCGGCGGCCCGCCTTTGTGCGGCGGCGCAACACCCTCGTGGCCGCCGCACGTTTTTGTTTTCTGAATCTACCGAATCTCGCGAATTTCGCGCGCCGTTTCCGGCGACGAAGGGAGCTATCCGATGTCCACGCCCGTCACCAGCACTACGACTACGACGCAGCAGCAAACCAACGCGGCGCTACAGCAAGCAGCGCAGTCGATCATCAGCGGCTCGACGGGCAACTCGTCGATGGACGTCAACTCGCTCGTGACCGCGCTCGTCAACGCAAAAACGGCGGGCCAGACCGCCGCGCTGTCGACGTCGATCGCCACCGACCAGACGACGCTTTCCGCGCTCGGCACGCTGAAGGCCGCGCTCACCGCGCTGCAAGCCGGGATTGGCTCGCTCAGCGACGGCACGTTGACCCAGAAATTCACCGCCACGGCGACGGGCAGCGGCCTCACGGCGACGACGGCCGCCGGCGCGGTGGCCGGCAGCTATTCGGTTGCCGTCACGCAAATCGCCACGTCGCAGACGTTGTCTTCCGGCGCATTCGATGCGACGCAGCAGCTCGGCACGGGCACGCTGACACTGTCGGTCGGCGGCAAATCGACGTCGATTTCGATCGACTCGACGAACAACACGCTTTCCGGCATCGCCGCCGCGATCAATTCCGCATCGAACAACCCCGGCGTGACGGCGACGATCGTCACGGGCACCGACGGCGCGCACCTCGTGCTGCGCTCGGCGACGACGGGCGCCGCGAACGTGATCAACGTCGGCGTGAGCAACCTGTCCGGCGACAACGGGCTGTCGAGCCTCAATGTGACGTCGACGGCGAGCACGACGGGCGGCCAGTCGACGATCCAGTCCGGCGGCACGATCGCATGGATGCAAAGCACGTCCGCGCAGGACGCCGAGTTCACGGTGGGCGGCATCGCCGCGTCGAGCGCGAACAACGCGGTGACGGGCGCGATCGCCGGCGTCACGCTGAATCTGACGCAGGCCGCCGTCGGCACGACGCAGACGCTCGACGTCGCGACCGACACGACCGCGCAGGCGACCGCGATCACGAACGTCGTCAACCTGTACAACACGGTCGTCACGACGATGGCGTCGCTGTCGTCGCTGTCGGGCGCGGGCACCAGCTCGCAAAGCGCGGGGCCGCTCCTCGGCGACTCGACGCTCAACATGATCCGCAACTCGCTCGCACGGGTCGTCGGCGCAGGCGTCACGACGGGCGGCTCGACCGTGTCGCTCGCGTCGATCGGCATCACGTTCGCCGATAGCTCGACGTCGACGCAGGCGGACGGCACGCTGACCATCGACACCACGAAGCTGAATGCGGCGCTGCAGAACAATCCGTCGACCGTCGCCGCGCTGTTCAACTCGACGAACGGCATCGGCGCTGAACTGAACAACACGATCCAGGGCTACGTGCAGACGGGCGGCGTCTTCGATACCCGTTCGAACGCGCTGAACCAGGATCTGAAGAGCCTCGCGCAGCAGCAGACGCAGCTCGCGTCGTACGCGTCGCAGCTGACGTCGCAGTACAACGCCCAGTTCACCGCGCTCAACACGCTGATGGCGCAGATGAACACCAATTCGAACTACCTGACGCAACTGTTCGGCGGCGCCAACAGCTCGGGCACGCTGGCGACCAACAAGTAACGAATCGAGCACGATGGAGAAGCCGGAAATGGATCAGCTGTCGTTGGTTGAACACGTGCTGTCGATCACCCGCGAAATCGATCACGCGGTGCAGATGGCCAACTGGACCGAGGCCGCGCGCCTGACCGAAGAGCGCTCGCCGTATCTGATGTCGATCTCGGCCGAACAGACGCCCGCGTCGCTCGCGCTCGTGCGCCAGGTCCAGGCGATCGATGCTGCGCTTCTCGCGAACGCGAAGGCGGCGCAAGCCGAGTTGCAGGTCGAATACCGCACCGCCATGGATCGGTTGAGCAAGGCCGGCGCCTATCAGGCGGCTGCGCAGTTCTGATCTGACGAATTCCCCCCACAACAACAAATCACGCGTTTCGGCGCGTGCTCGTTCACCTCACGGCCCGCCGCAAGGCGGGCATTTTTTCGCCCGTTGTGCGCAGACGCGATCTATCAATTGGCGGACAATTTCTCACCGGGATGCTCGATTAGGCCGCTAGATATCGCTCATTCGGTCGGGGCACGTTCTTCATGCCCGCATCCTCGCTCGGCCCGCCCCTCGGAGCAGCAGATGCATGCCGACATCGCACTTGTGCCCCAAAAAGCATGCTTGCCCATCGTCGTGACGGCAAGTTCGAACGTGCTGGCCGAATGGCGCGTAAGCGCAGCAAGTCCGCAGTCTCGCTCGGCATACGCGGGCCGAGTCGAGCCGGCAACGCTTCGCCTACGCTCAACCCGCCCCGCTTCACCCACTCAAAATTCAATAGAGCCAAAATTGAGAACGCTTCCCCGAAGCCACAGCGGCCATCGACGCAAAGCGAAGAATGGTCGCCAGCGGGAACCGCTTGACAAGCCGCCCGCCGCCGTGGATCACTGAGGCTTCTTCTTACCCCGCCTTACCCCGCGAAAACGCGAAAGGATGCTCCCATGTCCGTCGAAACCTGGCTCGCATTCGCCGGCGCGAGCATCGTGCTCCTGATGATCCCCGGCCCGACGATCCTGCTCGTGATCGGCGATTCGCTCGCGAACCGCAATCGATCGTCGTGGAGCACCGTCGCGGGCGTCGCGGCCGGCGACACCACCGCGATGACGATCTCGCTCGCCGGCGCGGGCGCGCTGCTCGCGATGTCGGCCGCCGCGTTCACGGCGCTCAAGCTCGTCGGCGGCGGTTATCTGATCTATCTCGGCATCCGGTCGATCCTGCACGCGCGTCGCATCGGCGCGAGGGACGTGAGCGTCGAGCGCCGCTCGGCGAAGCGGCGTTTCTTGTCCGCATGGGCCGTCACCGCGCTGAACCCGAAGAGCATCGTGTTCTTCGTCGCGTTCACTCCGCAGTTCATATCGCCGCACGAGACGTTCGCGCAGCAGTGCGCGGTTTTGCTGCCGACTTTCGTCTGTCTCGCGACGATCAACGCCGCCTGCTATGCGCGCATCGCGCGTTTCGCGGCCGCTCGGCTGACGGGCGCCGCGGCGCAGCGCCGCTTCGGTTATGGCGGCGGCGCCGCGCTGATCGGTGCGGGTACGCTGACGCTCGGGATGTCGCGGAGCTGACCTCGCGCGTGTGCCGGCCGGCCGCGCAGGCAATGCCGGCCGCGCGTCCGAGGCGAACACGTGAATACTCCCGGAAGCCTGACGCACGTTCGAAGCGGCGCACGAGCGCCCCGAAAGCTGTCCCATCCGCGATGCCGGCCGCATCTGCTAAACCGGCTCGCAAGCACGCCCGACAACCGGGCGTGCTGCCCGCTACGGCATCTCGGCCGAGCGTCAGCCGAGATCGAGCGCCGCAGTCAGATCCCCCGGCGGCAGCGCGTCGCGCGCCGCGAACGCGCGCTCGCGCGCGAGCACGCCGTCGAGCGGCGAAAGCCCGTGCACGCGCGAAATGAAGCGCAGGATCGAATTCGTGTCGTACAGCGTGTGATCGACGTAGCCCTTCTTCGCGAACGGCGAGATCACCATCGCCGGGATCCGCGAGCCCGGGCCCCAGCGGTCGCCCTTCGGCGGCGACACCGGGTCCCACCAGCCGCCGTTCTCGTCGACCGTCAGGATCACGACCGTGTGCGGCCATTGCGGGCCGCGCATGATGTGGTCGATCACCTTCGCGATGTGACGGTCGCCCGACTCGACGTCCGCATACCCCGCGTGCATGTTCAGGTTGCCCTGCGGCTTGTAGAACGTGACGGTCGGCAGGCGTCCCGCGACGATGTCGGCGATCAGATGGTTCGTCGACGGATCGTCGCCGAGGCCCGCATCGCGCACGTGCCGGCGTCGCGCCTCCGAGCCAGGCGCGTAGTTCGCGAAGTAGTTGAACGGCTGATGGTGATACTGGAAATCCGGCATCGAGCCCGTGTCGCGATGCTCGAGCGCGAATTGCCACGCGCCGCCGTACCACGCCCAGTCGATGTCTTTCTCCGACAAGCGATCGCCGATCGTCGCGTAGTGCTGCGGCGGCAGCACGCGCGGATTCGACGGATCCGCATACGCCGGGTTGCCGTCGACGGGCGGCCGCACGCTGCTCGGCTGATACGGTGGCGCCATCGTGTTCACCGCGTAGCCGTCCGGCGTGAAGAGGCCGTCGTTCTCGAACTTCGGCGGGCCGTCGAGCGCCGATGCGGGCGAATCCGTCGCGAGCTTCAGGCGCGCGCCGGTCGGATCGTCGCCTTCGACGACCGACACCAGATGCTTCGCCGGACTCTTCTGCACGTCCGGATAGAGCGGCGCTTGCGCGGAAATCAGGAAGATGTGGTTCAGCCACGAGCCGCCGAACGCGGCCATGAAGAAGTTGTCGCAGAGCGTGTATTGCCGTGCGAGATTCCAGAGCCGCAGCGTTTCGGCCGAATTGCGGTAATGGCCCATCACGAGCCCGCCCGAGTCGGCCCATGCGGCGAACTGGTCGTTGCGGCCCGCGTTGATCTGCATCTGGTTCTGATAGAAGCGATGCCACAGATCGCGCGTGATGACACCGTTCGGCAGCGGCTTGCCTTGCGCATCGGGAATCACGAACGGCGCGTTGGGCAGCCCCGTGATGTCGCGCTCGCCGATCATATAGCGCTTGCCGTCGACGACCTGCGCCTGCGGCACGAGGCCGCCCCAGATTTTCGGCAGCGTCGGCAGCGGCGTCCTGCCGTCACGGTCGAGTTGCGCGTAGCGCTCGGACGGCACCGCGCCGAGTAGCTGCTGCACGCCGGGGAAATCGCCGAACAGGTTCGCGAAGCTGCGGTTCTCCGCATAGATCACGACGATGTTGCGCACCTCCTTGCGCAATGCGGCATCGAGCCGCAGATCATCGGCCGTGCGCGGGGCGCCCGGTTCAGTCGTCTCGCAGCCGGCAAGCGCGACGCTCGCGCCGAGCGCGGCGATGCCGCCGAGCACGCGGCGGCGGTCGGGGTCTTCGGGAAGGTCGGTCGACGGGGAATTCTTGTCAGTCACTTCTGCTCCTCGATCTTCTGGTTGGTCGTACGGTCCGTCGCGCGCATCGGCGCCTGGAACCGGCAGCGTCGCATCGCTGCTGCCGCAGTCGGACGTGTTTCGTGCGCGCGCGGCCGTTCGACGCCGCTGCCGGCACAATGCGCGCCGCCGACCTATCCGCAACACGCATTCGAACCGCTAGAACGTTTGCAAAAAGGCCGAAGCGACGTGGCCGCAAACCGTCACAAAAACATCACATTCGCGACTATAGCGTGCCGATCGCACTAAACCCTGCTCAATTGATGCATGAACAGCGAAAAATGAAACATTCGTGCGCAAGTTCACCGCGCAAGGAGATCATGTTGCGGGCGCGATCGCGCCGCGAACGCGGCGACCGAATCCGGCATCGCGCCTGTGCGTCGGCCGCACGAGCGGCGCGGTCGAGCGCGTCGCAATCGAGGTGCAGGCGCCGTAATGCGCAACACGCCGGCAGTGTTGCTCAAAAAAAAACGGCTTGGCCATCCCGGGCCGAGCCGTTTCCTCACCGATCGACGCCGACGCTCAGTCAGTGCCGTACTTCGGCGAATGCGGGCCGTACAGCAGCCCGTTCGGCTGGCCGGCCGACAACATCCGGCCGCTCGTCAGCCCCGCGACGTCGACCGCGTCGTCGCTCAGCGTGTGCGCGATCTGCTTGACGGCCGCCTGCGCGAGCGTGGCGATCAGGCCGAAACCGCTGAAATCCATGCTGGAGCCGAGTTCCTTGCCGGTCGCGCGCCCGGTACCCTGCCACAGCAAGTCGCCCGTGCGCAGGTCGACGAGCTTCGCGGACGCCGACACGACCGTCGTGCTGTCGAGCACCGTGTAGACCGAGCCGTACTGCGTGACTGTCGTGTACAGCGCCGCGTCCGCGCCGAAGATCTCGCGCAGCTTCGCGGGCGACACGCTCTGGACGTCGGCGGCGTTCGTCAGGCCGTTCTGCTTGAACGTCTCCTCCATCACGGCGACGGGCACGACATAGTAGCCCGCTTCGGCGACGGGCTGCGTCATCCGCGACAGGAGGCCATACGTCGCCTTAACGTCCGACGTGTCGTTCTGCGGCGGCAGCAGCAGGATCGCGCGCGGCTGGCTTTTCTTGAACGCGGTGTAATCGACGTGCTTCGCCGGCCCAGCGCACGCGGCGAGCAGCACGAGCACGGACACGGCCGACAGGCGTCTTGCGGAAATGAACTTGAACATGGCGGCCCTTATTGCTGTTGTGCGTGCGTTTGAGTTTGCACCGGCGCTTGCGGTTTCGGTTGCGGCGCCGCGGATTTCTTCTTCAGCAGGAAATCCATGAACGGCGACGATTCGGGAAACGATGCCTTCTCGGCCTGGAATGCCTGCTCGGCCTGCTGTTCCTTGCCGACGCTCGCGTACAGCATCCCCAGATGCGCTTCGAATCCGGGCGGCGGACGGTTGCCCTTCGCGCGAATCTGCTGCAGCGCCTTCTCGAGCGCGTCGATCTGGTCTTCGGGGCTCTTTTGTCCCTTGAAGTATTCGTAGACTTGCGGCTGATAGCCGTCCCATTGATAGAGCGGCTTCGGCTGATTCGCCGCGCAGCCCGTGAGCAGCGCGCCTGCTGCCGCGATCGGCAGCCAGGCCCCCGTCTTGAAGGTCTTCTTCGTTGTTGTCATTGTCGAATGAGTCGATGGATGAATGATTCGGCGCGCGCTGCGCCGCGCGCTTACTTGCCGGACGCGAGCGCGCCCGCGTCGACCTGCTCGACGAGGTGATTGACCGCTTCCTGGATCGCGAGATCGAGCACCTTGCCGTTCAGCGTCGAGTCGTAACCGGCGGTGCCGCCGAAGCCGATGATCTCGCGGTTCGACAGGCTGTATTCGCCCGCGCCCTGGCTCGACAGCACGACTTCCGACGTCGTCGTGTCGACGATGTTCAGGTTCACCTTCGCGTACGCGATCTGGCTCTTGCCGCGACCGAGAATGCCGAACAACTGCTGATCGCCGACTTCCTTGCGGCCGAACTCGGTCACGTCGCCCGTCACGACGTAATTCGCGCCCTTCACTTTCTGCGTCTTCTTCATGAAGGCGGCCTCCTGCTTGATCTCGTCGAGATTCTCGCGATCGAGCACGTTGAAGCGGCGGCTCTGCTGCAGCTCCGTGACGAGAATCGTCTTCGCCTGGCCGCCCAGACGATCGATGCCGTCGGTGAAGATGCCGCGCATGTAGCTCGAACGGTTATCGAACTTGCCGACCGCGATCTCGATCGGCTTGCCGGCAAACGGCTTTTGCGCGCTGGCCGACGCAGGCACGGGCAGCGTGCGCGACGCTTCGGTCGCGCAGCCGCTCAACGCGACGATGGCCGATGCCGCGAGCAACGCCAGAACTGTCTTCGAAGTTTTCAAATGATGGACCCTCCTTGGAGATCGCTAAAAACGCCGTGTCGACGGTCCGGTGCCGATCGGTCGGCCCGGGTCGTCGCACTCCGCGTGCGCGAATCGATCGGCGCGCTTGCGCGTCCCGGATTCGTCGCCTGCGGCGGCGTCCGTGAAGGCGCGCGCAACGAGCGCGCACGCCGAACGGCGTCGCGTTGCGCTAACGAGCCGCGACGCGACGCCGAATGTCAGATGCAGGATCGAATGAGAAGCGCGAATGGTCGGGATTCGCGCGCAGCGGCCGGCGGGTCCGGCCGTGCATCGGCACGCCGGCGCGTGCGCGCAGCGCGACGCGGCGCACGGCCGGACGGTGTCGAGCCCGCGCGCGGGAAGCGCAGGCCGGATACGATCGCGGCGCGACGCGCCAACGCCGATCGGCCGCGCGCCGGACCGCGCATCGGCCGCGACGCGACGCGCGCCGATGCGTTGCGGCGCACGGGTCCGTTCGCCGCGCATGCTGCCGGCTCGACCGTGTTCACCGCCCCCCGATGCCTGGATGAAGCCAGGCGCCAAATCTCGTTGTGTGCTGCCACTGAGCTCTCACGACACGCAATTATTCTCGTAGAGCGCAACGATAACGGCAACCGTGCACAGGCGACAACAAAAAAGTGCCGAATGTCGAGCGCCCGCAACGTTGCACGCATAACGGGCCGCGTGTCGACGCACCGGGATACCGGGCATTTCTCGATTTCGATTGCCATACCGAGTTTGAAATGCCGATGAAGCACGCCAGTTCGAATTCGGTGGCTTCGGCTCCGACCGGCACGATGGCGGCGAGCTCGATTGATTTCGACACGCGGTCGATATAAGGTGGCACCGCGATTCCGTCACCCCGCAATCAACGGCAGCGATTGCGACGATCGCCGCCGATTCGATTATTTCCGCACACGCGTCGATTCGGCGCGTTCACCCGAATTCCATCAACCGATTCACTGCCAGAGACCTTATCGATATGCCTTTCGTCACGATCGATGGCCAGCCTCTTCACTATCAGATCAGAGGCGCCGGCGCGCCTGTCCTGTTCGGGCACAGCTACCTGTGGGATTCGTCGATGTGGGAGCCGCAGCTCGACGCGCTCTCGAAGTCGTATCGCGTCATCGCGCCCGACCTGTGGGGGCACGGCCAGTCCGGCCCGCTGCCCGCCGGTACAAGCAGCCTCGACGATCTCGCGTCGCAGATGTTCGCGCTCCTCGATCACCTCGGCATCGAGACCTGCTCGATCGTCGGGCTGTCGGTGGGCGGCATGTGGGCGGTCCCGCTCGCGCATCGCGCGCCGCAGCGGATCGACCGGCTCGTGCTGATGGACACCTACGTCGGCGAGGAGCCGGACGCGACGCGCAACCAGTATTTCCAGATGCTCGCGGCGATCGACGCAGAAGGCTCGATTCCCGAGCCGCTGCTCGACGCGATCGTGCCGATCTTCTTCCGACCTGGCATCGATCTCGCGAGCGGGCTGCCCGCGGGCTTCCGGCGCGCGCTGCGGACGTTCGCGACGAACTCGCTGCGCGACTCGGTGATTCCGCTCGGCAAGATCACGTTCGGCCGCACCGACGCGCGCTCGAAACTGAGCGCGCTGCCGGCTGACCGGACGCTCGTGATGTGCGGCGCGAACGACGTCGCGCGACCGCCCATGGAGACCGACGAGATGGCGACGCTCATCGGCTGCGAGAAGGTGCTCGTGCCGAATGCCGGACATATCTCGAATCTCGAGAATCCGGAGTTCGTCACGCGTATGCTGCTCGACTGGCTCGGGCGCGACGGCCGTCAGGCATGACGAGCCTGACGCAACACAGGACGCGGCGCGCAACGCATTCGAAGTACGGCGGCTCGGCGCTACGTCGCGAGCGCCGGTGCGTCGACGCAACCTGACACGGTACGGCCCGCCGGAGACCGTTCGACGGCCGCGCCATCGCTCGCGACGATGCCGAACGGCGCGACGGCGTCGATGCGAGGCCGCACCGCGTGGCCGCCGTGCCGAATCGAATCAGGCGACCTTGAACTGCCCGACCGCTTCGGCAAGCTCCACCGCCTGCGTCTGCAGCGCCGAAGCCGCGGCGGCCGACTGCTCGACGAGCGCCGCATTCTGCTGAACCATCTCGTCGAGCTGCGCGACCGCGCGATTCACTTCCTGGATGCCACGCGTCTGCTCGTCGGCGGCGTTCGAGATCTCGCGCATGATCGTCGTCACGTTCGAGACCGTGCCGACGATGTCGCTCATCGTTTGCCCCGCCTCCTGAACCAGCGTCGCGCCCGTCGACACGCTCGTGACGCTCGACGCGATCAGCGCCTTGATCTCCTTCGCCGCCTGCGCGCTGCGCTGCGCGAGCGTGCGCACCTCGCCCGCGACGACCGCAAAGCCGCGCCCTTCCTCGCCCGCGCGCGCCGCCTCGACAGCCGCATTCAGCGCGAGGATGTTGGTCTGGAACGCGATACCGTCGATCACGCCGATGATGTCGCTGATCTTGCCCGACGCACCTTCGATCTCGTGCATCGTCGACACGACGTCGGAGACGACCGTGCCGCCGCGCGACGCGACGGACGCCGCGTTCGTCGCGATGTCGTTGGCCTGGCGCGCGGCGCCCGCCGATTGCGTGACCGTCGACGTGATCTCCTCGATCGACGCGGCCGTCTCCTGAAGGCTCGCCGCGGCCGATTCGGTGCGGCGCGACAGATCGTGGTTGCCCGATGCGATTTCGCTCGCCGCATGGCGCACCGATTCGCTCGCGTCGCGAATCGCGCGCATCACGTCGTGCAGCTTGCCGACGAACGCATTGAACGAGCGCGCGATCTGCGCGACTTCGTCGCGGCCCGTGTCGTGCAGACGCTGCGTCAAGTCGCCCGTGCCGGAGCCGATCGACTCCATCGCGTCGCGAACGCGCGCGAGCCCCTTGAACGCGACGCCCGTGACGGCGCTCACGATCACCGCCGCGACGACGACGAGCGCGACGAGCGTGCCGATCGACACGAGCAACAGCGAATGCATGCCGGCCGTCGCGTCGGACTTGTCGAGCGCGACGACGGTCAGCCAGTCGGTGCCCGGCACGGCGCGCGCGCGCATCAGCTTCGCGACGCCCGCGACGTGCGCTTCGATCGGCGCGGCGTTGTCGTCGGCCGACGACGCGGCGAGCGCGTCGATGCTCAGATCGTCCGACAGATCGGTGACAGGCTTGAGCGTGAGCTTCGGATCGGAATGCGCGACGATGTGACCGCTGCGGTCGACGAGCATCCCGAAGCTCTCGGGCGTCGGATGGATCGCCTTGACGTTCGCGATCACGCTGTCCATCGCGACGTCGCCGGACACGACGCCCTTCAGCACGCCGTCCCGCAGGATCGGCGCGGCGAACGCGACGACGAGCTTGCCCGTCCCGACATCGACGTAAGGCGGCGTGACGACGGGCTTGCCCGCCTGCACGGCCTGCTTGTACCACGGGCGGCCGGTCGGATCATAGTCGGGCGGGATGCCGGTCGCGTCGGAGAACTTCGCGGTCTTGTCCGCGTAGCCGACGTAGACGTTGGTGAATCCGCCAGCGGCGGCGATCTGCTTGAGCGCCGGAATCGGATCGGGCGCGAGGGTCGCGTCTTCGGCCGACACGATCATCTGCGTCTTCGACGCGACCCAGTCGGCGATGCCCGCCTCGTGGCCGGTCAGCACCGCACTGAGGTTCTGGCTGATGGACTCGCGGTTGTAGCGATTGGCGACGAAGTAGTTGAGCGCCGTGTTGATGACGAGCGAGCCGATGACGATGGCAAGGCACGCGACGAGGATGCGGGACCGGATCGAGGAGAGCATGAGGGCGACATGGGGGGTAGGCGAACTTATTGGTTAACGGCAGCGGAAAGGTCCGACTTAACCCGAAGAAGGCGGAGAGTCAGGGTTTTCGCGCTAGGGTTTACACCGGGTGCGCGAGTGTTTTTGTCTGATGTATTGCCATTTTTCTAACGACTCAAAAGGAATCGAGTCGATCGAAAAAATTGGCGATGAAACGTGAATCGATGGCTCCAAACCGAGTGACTAGCTGTTCGAGCGGAGCGCCATCTCGATTCCATTGCCCCCGTAGCAAAGGAACGGCGAACGACGCAATGCCGGCAACGCAGTCGCCGGCTCGACGCCCGGGCGAAAGCAGGCGCTCGCGAAGGCGGCTACGCATGCAGACGCGCATGACCGCACGGCGCGACCGCATGCCGCTTGACCGCCGCATGGAATCCCATGCAGCGATCGACCGTTCGGCTGTCACCGCTTCTGCTGCTCGTCCTCCGCGTGCAAGAGCTGCTTCTTGAATTTGCCCACCGTTGCGTGATCGTGGCCGTAACTCACCACGCGATAGACCGCGCGAGCAACGTTGCCGCCGCCCACGTTGCAGATGATCGTGCCGTTCGCGCTCTTCAGGCCCGGCGCGTGCTGGCCGATCCAATCGTGATTCTCGATGGTCGTTTCGATGCGGCAATCGTCGGGAATGTCGATCCCGATCTTCGACAAGAAGGCGCGCGGGTGAGACAGATATTCGAGATATTCGTCGGGCGTGCATTCCCAAAAATGAACATGGAATGGCTCGTCACGAATGATCTCGGAACGCGCTGATAGGTCCACGATTTTTGTCGGCATTTTGGTCTCCTGATGCGGCATCGACGCGCCGGCTTGCCATTAATGGACGAAACACAGTCAGTTCGAAAAGGCCGCCGCAGACGAATTCGTCTGCGGCGCTCTCGGGTCCGCGAACGTCGTTCAACGGAACGTTTGCAACCGATCTACAGCGAGCACTTCAGATGCAATCACCACGCATGGATCGGCAATCGCGCTGTCAGCCCACCGGCGGCGTCAGCGGAATCGACATCTCATGCCTGAACAAATCCCCCGGATCGACCGCCTGCTTCGTCGCGACGAGCGACGCCGCCTTGTCGCCGTAGTAAAGCTCGAGCCACCGCGGATCGATTCGCGCCGGGTCCTTCTCGAGATACTTCATGTCGATGTCCGGATAGTTGATGTAGCAGCCCTCGTAGCGGCCGCCGGCATCGTCATAGGGCTTGCCGCCCTGATCCGCATACACGGCGGTGAACAGATCGTGCAGCCATTCGACGTGGAACGCGTCGTCGCCGGGATTCGTCCAGTAGGTCTGATATTGGGACTTCAATAGCGAACGCCGCTGATAGACCGACGTCGGATTCGTGCTTTCGTCGTTCGTGTTCACGCAGCCCCCGTACGAATCGATCTGCACCAGCGTTTGATTCAGACGCGGATCGTCTCGGGTATTCAGATAGGTCCACAGCGCGTCGATCTCGGTGTTGTCGAAATTGCCGATCTGGTACGCCGACTTGTACTTGCCGCGCCGATTCGCGCCCGATGGGTTGATCATCTGCGTCAGATACAGCCAGTCCATCTTTAACGCGTTTCGAGTCGCGTGCGTCAGCCTCTGCCCGGCGAGCGGATGTCCGAGCGTCGGAAGATTCGGCGCGACGAATCGATCCCAGATGACCGGCATCTGGCCGGCCGCCGCATTCATCGTGTCGACGAAATCGATGAAGGGCGCATCCGCCGCGCCGCCGACCGTCCCGTCTTTTCCCGTGTACTGGATCGCGAGCACGATCGGCCCGGTCGAGCGGTGCTGCAGCTTCAGGAGCGTGAACAAACCGCCGTTCGCGCGCGCCGGATCGCCGGCGTTCCAATCGGCGTCGTTGCGGCTGAACCAATCCCAGTAAGTCTGGATGAAGTGGCCGAAGCTCGCCTTCGTGAAATGCGGCCAGGGATACGCGAGCGTCAGCCAGTAAGCGTCGCGCGGCGCATCGGGCAGCGCCTTGAAGTAGTAATTCAGGATGATGCCGAAGTTGCCGCCTCCGCCGCCGCGGCACGCGATGAAGAGCGCCCGGTCCATCGCGTCGGCGCAGCCGAGATGCACATGCTTCGCCTCGAGCGCGGCGCCGCCCCGCGCGGGCGTCAGGATGTCGACGCCGGCCAGCCAGTCGACCGTCAGGCCGTGCATGCGCGACAGCAGGCCATATCCGCCGCCAACGATATGACCGCCCGCCCCAACCGAATAACACGAGCCGCCGGGGAGCGTCTTGCCCGACGTCTTGTACAGGCCGACATAGCCGTCCCAGTTCTGGCTGCCCGAGGCCAGGCGAAACTGGTGACGCGCCAAACCGACGCGATCGAACGCCGACGTCAACTGCCCGCGCGGATCGAAATCGAAACCCGACATCAGACCGAGATCGACGATGGCGAGCGGTCGCCCATCGTCGCTCGGCAAACGGTTCGCGACGAAACCTTCGTAGCAGTGCCCGCCGCTGCGCACGGTGATCCTGCAGCCCTTCGCGAGCGCATCGCGTGACGCCGCGATCACGTCGTCGGCCGTGCGGCATACGTAGATCGCCGCGGCGCCTGCGTTGGCCGTCGGCGGCCAACGCAGGTTGAACCCCTTCTGAAGGGTCGAATAGCGGGGATCGGCGCTGTCGACGAACACATAGGCCATGTGAACCTCCTGCGATCGTATCGGGCACATCCAGACCGGTCGAACGACGGCCGTGCGGCTCGCGCAACGTGCGCGATCGTCTCGGCGATCGAAGGACGAAACGGCCAACGGACGGTCTCGAATCCGATAGCCGCGATTCTGTTCGCGCAGTCAACCGCAACCGGTCACGGGGACGGCGAACCGGCTCACGCGAAATTGAGGTCGATCACCTGATAGAACGCGTTTTGGGTATCGGCGACGTCCCAGGCTGCGAGCAGCACGTGATAGCCGGTGCGATCCGGCAGGTTGAGTTCGTGAACCGTGTCGCCGTCGGGGATCAGTTCCCGGTTTGCGTCCGGCCCCCAATAGGGCTGATACGTGTTCAGGTAGATCTTGAGCGGCTCGGATTCGAACTGCGCGCGTGCAAGCCGCGCACCGGCATCCCATCCCGGTTTGGTGATCCAGTACGTCCAGCGCCGCGTCTTGTGCGGCCTCGAATACGACCACGTGATTTGCAGCGATTGGCCGGATCGCACCGCGTGCTTCTGCCAATGCGCGACGGAATCGGGTTCGTTGAGCTGCGCCCGGGCGTCCGCGGTGCGTCCGCCGCTCGCGATTTCGCCATCGCGCGGCGGTACGCCGTTGGCGACGTCGTCCGGCGCGTCCGGATCTTTCAGCCCGCCTTGGGTTGCGGGAAAGAACTTGCCGCCCTCCAACTCGTTGACCTGTCCCAAATCGAGCTTGCCTGCTTCGTGGAGGAACACGGCGCGCGACTTGGGCGTGATGACGCGACCGTGCTTCGGTGAAATTGCCGCGGAATGTTTTTCGTCTTTCAAACCGGCAGTACTCATATCGCCTCCTTTGCTGCAAATATTCCGGACATCGGCAAAGCCAACGTTTGGAAGCCATTCTCGATACCAATGAAATTTATGCTAGGACTTTAATTCGAGATGCGCCAATTAACTTTCCGCAATGCCCTGCCGTTTGTATTTTTTATTATATCAACGGAATGAGTCTTTATTTATCATTCAGCCAATAATCAAAATTACTGGAATATCGATTCGATAATTGAAATGGTACATGCCCAAAGGACGCTGGCGAAATTAGTCGATCGGGAAACGGCGCGTCTTCGGATGCATGATCCGCGGCGAGTGAGCGCTGACGGTCCGAAATCATGTCAGTCATGGCTGGGAATTCGAACACATGGGCAGCATGCGCGCCATGCAAAGGCGCGACGGCAGTGCTATCTCGCTGCGGCAAGCACGCGGCGGAGGTAACGGCCGTTGTCGTCTTGGATGCTACCGCCGTGGTGAGCTTGCCGCCTGAGTTGAAATTAGCTGCAATTTAGCTGCAATGTCGGTACTCGACGAAGGAGGGAAATTGTCGAGGCCTTATCCGGCTTGGCGCGCCCGGCTGGGATCGAACCAGCAACCCCTGCCTTCGGAGCTTTACCGGCACCCCAAGACCCTTTAAAAATCAAAGCCTTGCGCAACTCGCAAACTGTAAAACCAAGGCTAACCAAGGCCAATCAGGGCTATCCAAGCTCGTCCAAACTGTAATTTCACTGTAGTTCGCGCAGGGCGCGGCGAAACATTTCAGCGCACCACGTCCCCCGCCGTTACACATTTCACCGCTCGCACTGCCAGCTCAGACCTTCAACAATTGCGGATTGACCCACTCTTTCCGCTCGGTATTGTTGAAGTAAACTCCCGCCCCGAGCTTGTAATCCTGTGCCAGGTCACGGAGTGCCTGCGTATCCGACTCGAAAAGAATAAATCGGTACGATTGCCGAAGGGCTGCTGCTAAAGGTGCCGTATCCATCGATATCTCAATGTCGTACTGCCCTGGCAGCCAATTGAAATGCGCGTCAAACATCGAAGTGAACGGAGTCACGAGACCGGGGTCCGCTTCGACTGCCCGTCGTTGCTGATCATTCAACGCCTGGATTTTCCCAATAATGTTGCTCCGGAGAGCATACTCGGCAGTTCGATACACACGGTCATCTTCCCGCGTGAACGGCAGAAAGAAGTTGACGACCTGCCCCCATTCCTCCCTGCTTTGTAACTTGAAGGGGGTGAACAACAGCGCCGGTCCCGTGGGCTGCACCGTGTTTCTTGCCGACATAGTTTGCAACACCTGGCCGTCGCGCTTAACGGTCACTGCGATGCGAGAAACCTTCACATCACGCGCACCAATATTCTGAAAACGAATATGTAGCTGAAGGATTGGGTATCCAATTTTGTGAGAGATCGCCAGAGTGTCGTACAAATCCATGTCCAGGCGACCAGGGCGAAGCCAGCGCAGAACATATGGGGCGGTTGATACAAGGAGTGCCGCCAGTGCGACGACCATACTCCAGAAGGTCCAATCGCTGTAGAAGGAAACTACTGTAGTTACCGGCATGTTGAGACCCCGTTCGAAATTGTTATCGGTTACGCATCAATCTCTTGTTCTGCTCGACGATGATGCAACATCGTGCGCCATTTTTGTAGGGGCTCAGGCTTACATCATGAATTCGCAAGTTAGCGTTTTACGAGTGAAAGGTGAGCTCTAGGCCGATCTCTTTAGGGTCGACGCATCAATTCGCATCGTCGCGCACCAGAACGCACGATTTTCGCACTCCTCGAAACGCCCGAAACCCCGCGCCACATAGGCAGCCGAGCCGAACGGCAGCGTGCACTAAAACCACCCACTCAAGCGAAGCCCGCAGGCGAGGAGGGGACCGCGCAAAGGCGGCTGCGGCGCCCTCCTTCGCACATCGGCCTCCTCCCCCCATTTCCGCCCCCATCCGCCCGCCTGACGGGACTACAGCGGCCTCGCGCGATCTGGCTGAAGCCCGGAGAACGCCCCGCGTCCCAAGGCGCTGTAGCGCCTCTATCCAAACGCAGTCGCATAGGCTTGCACTGGCCGCCAAGTTCCGATAGAAATTAGCGCAAGACTAACGGGGCGCCGCCGCGCTAGCCGAACCTGCGCCATAACAACCTGAGAGCTCTGTCCCGAGGAATACCCTATGCCCGCCGAGTGCACATTCGTCCTGAACCGCAGCCGCCTATCGACGCTGACCTGTCCAGGATTCGGAAGCGTCCCCGCCTTTTCCGGTAACGGCCGATACATCAACGATCCGGGCTCGACCGCCGTAGCGGATAAGGGGCCACTGCCCGCGGGCGTCTACTACATCATCGACCGGCAAAGCGGCGGCCATCTTGGCTGGTTCCGAGACACGGTGATGGATGCAGCCCTGAACACGAATCGCGCGGACTGGTTCGCGCTGTATCGCATTGACGGCCAGATTGACGACTGGACGATCGTCAACGGCATCCGCCGCGGCCATTTCCGCCTGCATCCGGTCGGCCGGCTGGGCGAAAGCGACGGGTGCATTACGCTGACGAGCCGTGGGCAGTTCGATAAGCTGCGGGCTTTCCTGAAAGCGCAACCGACTATGCAGGTCCCAGGCACCTCATTCAGGGCATATGGGAGGGTGACGGTTAAATGAAGATGATCGGCCGTATATTGCTGGCGCTGCTGCTTACCTGGCCTCTTCTGACGGGCATCTCGTCATCGCCGTTGCTGGTGCATTGGTTCGCAAACGGCGGCGAAGGCTGGAACGCGCTGTCGCCCGTGTTTCGCGCGCTCGGCTCTGACGGCGGCGAACAAAACGAAGAGATCTTCGTCGGCATCCTGCTCGTCATCAGCTTCGTCCTCGCGCTCGTTCTGTCGTTCGCCTTCTTCGGCTTGGTCGGCCGCCTCCGGCATTCGACCAATCGCTGACATTCGCAGCCTCGCGGCAACAGAAATCGGGACGATGGGACGCTAGACGGGACAACGGGACGCTAGTCGGGACACGAATGGGACAGCGACGGGATGCCTATGCGCCGTCGCGCCGAGCGACTCAGCAGCTCGCGCTCGTCAGACGCAAAAAAGGGCCGCGCCCGGTTGCCCGGTGCGCGGCCCTTCGTTCGGCGAATGCGATTCGCTATGCTGGCTTGTGCGTCTTGAGCCACTCCTTCAACGCAGCATTCACCCGCGTTTGCCAGCCTCGGCCGGTCGCTTTGAACGCGTCGAGCACGTCGTCGTCGAGTCGGATCGTCGTCGCGGTTTTGTGACTGCCGAGCGGCCGGCCCGGCCCGCGACGGACCAAGCGGTCGCCGACGTACTCGTCCGCCCTCTCAAAAAATTCGTCGGTCAGCTCCGGCGCGTCGTCCGGATCAACCCAATTGGTGTGCGTAGCTCGCTTGCTCACGGTCATTTGCTTTCCTCATGCTGATAATGCGGCGAGCCTCGCCGCGAGGCGTCCAAACCATCACGATCATGCGGCCGTCCAGCGTGCCGACCGTGATGTAACGCGATTCCACGTAATCCTCCCGCGTATCCTCCAATGTGAAGTGGTGCCCGGCGAACACCTCCACGGCACGCGCGAAATCCAGCCCCCGCTCGGTCAGTGTCTTGTCGCGTTTGTTGGGATCGAATTCAAGTTCCATAGCCATTATTGTATGTACAAAAACACCCTGTTGCAACGAATATTTGTACATACTTTTATCCGTATGAGCCAGCCGGCATCGGGGCTCGCACGCGTCCGCACGCGGTCAATGCGCTACGCCGCGACAGGCGCCGGCGGAATCTCGTAATCGTCGAACGCCACGACCTCCTCGCCGAGCCAGTCGTTCAGCTCGGCGAAGCGCGCCTGTAGCGGCCTGATTTCGTTGCGCCCGAACACGCGCGCGGCGGTGGCCGTTGCCGAACGTCAGGAAATCGAGCGCCCACCGCTCGAACGCGTGCCGCGACAGCCAGCGGTGCGGGCGGAACGTCGACGCCAGCACGTTCGCCTTGAAGTACAGCGCCGAGCTATGGTGCGTGCTCGCACGGAACGATTTCGCCAGGCCGGCGAAGCTGACCGGCGGCTCGAACCACTCGCCGTTCGACCAACACTCGACGTAATCGAGAATCTCGGCCCGGTTCATGACGGGCGTGGGATCGTCGAACGTGAAGACCTCGGCGCGCGCCGGCGCGGCGCTGCCGGCGCTCGGATTTGGCGCGGCCGCGAACGTGCGCGGCGCGCGCGATCGGCGCTTGCTCATGAGTAGAACTCCGTGAATGAAGAAGAATGGATGCCGCCGCCGGCGAGCGGCTCGCGGTCGATCGCGTGCAGGCAGGCCCACGCCAGGTCGGCGTGGCCCGTCTCGTCGTTGCGGCCGGCGGTGTAGGTGGATTGGCGGCCGCTTGCCGTCATCGTCTGCTTGATCGCCATGAACGACGCGGCCAGATCGATCCACCCCGCGTCGAATTGCAGGCGGCCGTTGCGGATGACGAGCGCGTCGACGAGTGCCTCGCGCGCGAAGTACCACGTCGCGCCGATCTGCCGCGACTTCAGGATGTTGCGCGTGCGCTGATCGCCGTTCCGATACCAGACCTTCTGATAATCGAACAGCGATTCGCGGAACGCTTCGATGATGCGTTTGTGCTGTTCCTCGCTGATTTCGTTGCGCGGCGCGCGGCGCTTCGGGCCGGCGTTGCGCGACGCAATCTTCGGGTTCAGGTCCGATTCCTTGCCCGTCTCGTCGTACTTGCGCACGCGCGCGAGCCGCTCGACCTGACGGCCGAGCAGGTCGATTTCCTTGTAGTCCGCGCCGTCCTTCTTGTCCTTCGCGATCAACGCCATCATGCGCACTTCGAGCGATGCCTCGATGCGCTCGACGGGCGTTGAATCCTTCCACTTTTCGCGGCGGCACCATGACGCAACGGTTGCGGGCTTGATGTCGAGATGGCGGGCGATGGACGCGATGCGCCAGCCTTGCCAATAGAGCGTGCGCGCGACCTTGCGCACGTCGTTTTCGAGCTGATGGGAGTCCGTAGTTTCTAGCATGCGGCCAAGCGTAGGCCGACGCGTGCGCGCGAGCACGCGCAGCGCGCTGTACCCGCGTGACCCACAAACGCCGCGGATTGAGCCGTGGCGCGTGAACATCGAACACGAGAGCCACGCTCACTTAATCATGTTCGTTCATACGATTACGTAATTGCATCGAATGCAGCAATTTTCGAGAGCCGACCGCTGAAAGATTTAACGGCGCTGTGTGCGCACATTGCCCCGACCGCCGAATTCGTCGTGCTGTTGGAAGAATGGCTGAAGATCCTCGCGTCAATCGGATTAGAAGCCGAATTTCCGATCGTACGGCATCGGCTAAGAATCTGTTCTCCCGCAAGCGCGAGAACGATGGAGAACGCGTACGCAAATTCGTCGAACAGATCGTGGACCATGCGCCCGACGCGGAGCTTGAAGCCACGACGCTGAGCGCCGCAGCCGTGAGCGCATCGCATAAGGGCGTCAACTTTCGAATCAGGCAATCTCAAAATTTCCCACTTTAATTGGTAGTTTAAAATAAAGCTCAGGCGACTATATTAAAAGCATGGCTGCCTCACTTCGCAACCATGCCGAACGTATCGCGGCAGATCTGATACGTAAATAACTCCATGGAGAGTTTCATGAGTGAAAATTATATCGCGCTCAGCAGCGACAAAAAATTTCGAATTGCCGTCAAATCGGTTATTGACAAAGCTCCGCTTGGGCTTTTTGTCAAAGGAACACTTTCCTCGAAGAACTATATATGGAATATGGATGAAGATACTGGACTTATTTTGCTTGAGGCCTCTGTCTCAGGTCAAGATCCTTTCTCCTGGACGGCGACGGGAACAGATAATGAGGTAGTGATGGCGTTTAAGACAAAGGGGGATAGGGACCAACTATGGTCATTCCCCAGAACTAATGGAAAGGGCCCCATTCGCCTAAAGTACAATGACAAATATGTTGTTACCGCCAAAAAAACGGGTGATGAGGGCGATATTAAATTAGAGCTCTATAATGGCGGCGAGAGCCAGATTTGGTATATTGGTGATGCAGAGACTTTCGAGAAAGACTAACCCGAACTTATAATGGGATGGCTCATTTTAATAAATGAGCCTCCATTTGGGTAGCACTCTTTCAATCCGCGCCGTCCTTCTTCTCCTTCGCGATCAACACCATCATGCGCGCTTCGAGCGATGCCTCGATGCGCTCGACGGGCGTTGCATCCTTCCACTTTTCGCGGCGGCACCACGACGCGACGGTCGCGGGTTTCACGTCGAGATGGCGGGCGATCGACGAGAGGCGCCAGCCTTGCCAATAGAGCGTGCGCGCGACCTTGCGCACGTCGTTTTCGAGCTGATGGGAGTCCGTAGTTTCGAGCATGCGGCCAAGCGTAGGCCGCCGCGCACGCGCGAGCACGCGGAGCGCGCTGTACCCGCGTGACCCACAAACGCCGCTCGTTGAGCCGTAGCGCGTGAACGCCGAACATGAGAACCACGCTCACTCAACCCACGTTCGACCCTCTCTATGGCAAGCAAATCGAAATTCTTCCGCGTCGCAGTGGAAGGTGCGACCGTCGACGGTCGCGAGATCAAGCGTGAATGGCTCACGCAGATGGCGAAAAACTACGACCCGAAACTGTACGGCGCGCGACTGAACATCGAGCACATCAAGGGCTGGGCGCCGCTCTCGAATTTCAACCCGTTCGGCGCATACGGCGACGTGATCGCGCTGAAGGCGGCCGAAATCGAAGACGGCCCGCTGAAAGGAAAGATGGCGCTGTTTGCGCAAATCGATCCGACCGACGAGCTCGTCGCGCTGTCGAAGAAGCGCCAGAAGATTTTCACGTCGATCGAAATCAACCCCGACTTCGCGGACAGCCAACTATGCGGCGATCGCGCTCGCCTGGCGCTATCTCTGCGAATTCGCCGGCATGGACCCGAGCGAGGGTGGCTTTCCGCATGACCTGATCGCGGAAATGAACGGCCACGTCGCCGAGACGAGCGCCGATCGCGAGCCGTGGGTCTGGATCATGGAAACGGTGCTGTCGGAGATCGACGGCGGCAACTACAAACACCCGTACACCTTCGATACGGTCGACGGCGAGTTCTGCCTGTTGCTGCGCACGGGCCACGTGATGGACCACCTCGCGCACACGAGCGCGCTACGCGACAAATGGAACGGGCTGCCTGTGAAGTCCGACCGCGTGTTCAAAGCGCAGCTCAAGCACGCCGGCGTCGTGGTCGGCGAGAAGGAAGTCGAGCGCCGCATTTACACCCGCCGCGTGCCCTACCTCACGCCGGTTTCGCTCGAGCGCCTGGCCGTGTTCGGCCTGCACGTGTCGATCCGCGATGACCTGGCGACCGATGCACTCGAACGGGGGCACGCATGACCCGCTCTCAGCCATCGCGGCCGCCGTGCGGCCGTGCCCCTTCCCTCGTTCATTCCGGCCGCGTAGCGGCCCTGAAATCGGGTTTCCGCTGCGTGCGCCGATGCGCGCAGCAGTCGGCGCACGCCAACCCGCGGCCGCCGCTTGGTTCACTTCCCCCCGTTCCCCCCGCGAGTCGAAACGGCCGGGCAACAGCGCGAGCCGAGAGGAAGCGGGGCCGCGCGGGCGAAATTTTCCACAGCGACCGGGCAGGCAGCGCACGCGAATCGTGGATTTCGACGGTGTCCGCTCGTAAGTCATTGATTCTTGAAGCGAGTGCCGCCGCGAGTCTCCCTCGATTTGCCACTAGTCAAGCCGCTTTTGCCATGAGTCCGGTTTTTGCTCGGGCCGCCGCCGTCCTTCTCTCTTCTCTCTCTATTTCATTGAAAAAGAAAGAGAAAGAAAGCGAGGAAGGGCAAGGCATAGGTCGAAACGGACTGCCACGAGTTGAGCGCGTTTTGCCATCAGTGACAGACGCTGCCTATTTTTTAGGCCATGAGTTTGTCGGTGTTGCCATGCCTGAATGATGGCAATTGATGGCGCACACACACCTTAAAAATCAAAGAGTTATGAGAGATTTCGGTGCAAACCATCAGTCCACGAGTTGCGCTGCGTGTGCTCCCCCGGCGCGGGACGCGGGCACGATGCCAGTGAACACGGTCGACCTGCCCGCCGCAGCCGCGATGCTCGGTGCGCATCCCGAGACGGTGCGCTTGAAAGCCAAGGCGGGCGCGCTACCCGGCAGGAAGGTCGGCAAGCGCTGGATGTTTTCGACAGTTGCCCTGCAGCGTTACCTCGCCGGAGAATGGACTCCGCGAGTTGTGCAGGGCGAACGTCCCGGAGAAATTGAAAGATGTCGCTCTACAAACGAGAAAGAAGTTCGAACTGGTATTACAAGCTCTACCCCCCTGGCGGCGGAACGCCGCTACAAGGCAGCACTGGCACCAGCGACCGAGCCAAGGCGCAGGAATTTCACGACCGCCTGAAAGCAAGCATGTGGGATCAAGCGAAGCTCGGCCAGGCGCAGCAGTACACCTGGAACGATGCTGTTGTCGCGTACCTCGAGGATCGCGAAGGCATCGCGAGCATCGAGACAACGAAGATTCACCTGCGTTGGCTGGATCCGCATCTGAACGGCGAGCTGCTCGTGAACATCGACCGCGACAGGATCGACGCAATTGAGCGCGCGAAGCGTGCGGAGCCCGTCATGGTTCGCACGCGAAGTGGCCTGAAGCAGACCGGTCGGACGGTTGCAGCCGGCACCGTACGGCGCGTCGGCGGCGTCATCATTGCTGTGCTGAATCATGCGGCCGAACGCGGCTGGATCGCGCGGGCGCCGACACGGAAGCGGAAGAAGTCGGCCGCAAAGCGCATCCGTTGGCTCAGTCAGGCGGAAGCGGGCCGATTACTCACGCAGTTGCCCAACCATCTCGCGGCAATGGCGCAGTTCAGCCTTGAAACCGGACTACGACGCGCGAATGTGACGGGGCTGCAATGGTCCCAGGTCGACCTCGTGCGTCGGGTTGCCTGGATCCATCCCGACCAGGCGAAAGCGCGCAAGGCGATCACCGTGCCGCTGTCCGAAACCGCAGTTGAAGTGCTACGGCAGCAGATCGCAAAAAAACGGAAGTCTGAACACCTCGAAAGCGTGTTCGTGTACAAGGGCGTGCCGGTTCGCCAAACCACGACGGAGGCGTGGCGGAAGGCGTTGAAGCGCGCACACGTCAAGGACTTCCGATGGCATGACCTACGGCACACCTGGGCGAGCTGGCATGTGCAACGCGGCACGCCGTTGCAGGTGCTCAAGGAGCTCGGTGGCTGGGAAACGATGGAGATGGTGCAGCGCTACGCACACCTATCGGCCGATCACCTCGCGCAATGGGTGACCCCGCATACACAAGTCGCGGAGGTGATCCAGTTGCCGCCGCCGGCGACGCGGGAAAGCGTGCGAAGGGCCGGATAACAGGTGTACTTTAGCTACACTCGGTAAAAACGACGGTGGGGGAAAATCGCTGAGAGCCTTATCCGGCTTGGCGCGCCCGGCTGGGATCGAACCAGCAACCCCTGCCTTCGGAGGGCAGTACTCTATCCATTGAGCTACGGGCGCTTACGGATGCGATGCGGCCCTAGATAGCCGCAACGCGTAGCAAGACGGCAAGAATACCTTGTTTCCACTGGACCGTCCACCGCGGCTGCGCGTCCATCCCACATCCCTCTCGCATCGCCCTCCGCGCGCGTCGCCCGCCCCTCCGGCTTGCGGGTAAACACGCGCCGGGCGATCGCTCGCCGCCATGTAAACGTTCCGTCTATAATCGTCCGAGCTTCACCCAACAGCCGTTCATTGCCGTACCGCTCACAATTCCTAATCATGGAGACGAGGCAAGCATGAGCGAAGCACCCCACGGAGCCCCCATCAAAACCCCCGGGCAACTCATCGCAGTTGTCATCGCGTCATTCGCGATCCCGATCGCGGTCATCGTCCTGTTCGCCACCTACGCCAATCACGCGTTCCGCACGGGCGCCGGCACCGACGGCCTGTCCGACGAAGCCGTCGCGAAGCGCATCGCGCCCATCGCACAAGTCGACGTGAAGGACGCAAACGCGCCGCGCGTCTACAAGACGGGCGAGGAAGTCTACAAGGCCGTCTGCGTAACCTGCCACGGCACCGGTGCAGCCGGCGCGCCGAAGTTCGGCGACGACGCCGCCTGGGCGCCGCGCATCGCCGCCGGCTACGACGAGGTGCTGCATATCGCGCTGACCGGCAAGGGCGCGATGCCCCCGCGCGGCGGCACGAACCCCGACGACTACAGCGACTACGAAGTCGCGCGCGCGGTCGTCTACATGGCCAATCAAGCAGGCGCGAAGTTCGCCGAGCCGGCGCAGCCGGCCACGAATGCGGCGTCGGCTTCCGGCGCGGCCGCCGCGTCTGCGCCAGGCGCTTCCGATACGGCCGCCGCCGACGCGCAAGCCGCCGCCGCGATGGCCGCAATCGCCGCTTTGCCGAAACCGGGCGAGGCGCCCGCAGCCGGCGCGAACGCCGAAAGCTCGGCGTCGGCCGGCAAGGCGCTGTACGAATCGACGTGCCAGGCATGCCACGCAACGGGCGTGCTGAACGCACCCAAGTTCGGCAACAAGGCCGACTGGGCGCCGCGCCTGAAGGATTCGATGGATACCGTCTACAACTTCGCGCTGCACGGCAAGGGCGCGATGCCGCCCAAAGGCGGCTCGAACGCGTCGGACGCCGACGTAAAGGCGGCCGTCGACTACATGGTCAACGCCGCGAAGTAAGCACCGGCGCGGCATCACGCGCGGCAGACAACCCCGCGATCCGTGGTCTTCCGCGGCGCGGGGTTTTTTCTTGATAGGGTCCGCCGGCGCATGCCGCATGCCGCAGGCGCAAGAATCGACGCGGATCGTTCGTCCGGGCGGCTCGCCACAACCGGGCTTGAGAAGCCGCGGCCCGATCCGCGCGGCCGACCTGTTTCCGCCTGCGGCTCCTTGCCAGACGTGCCTTATGCAAGATCGCGGCAAAGCCGCGGCCGGCACGTGCAGGCCGCACCACGCTGCGCGATGCAATCGCCGACGGCAACCGTCGCGAAGCGTCCGCGATGCCGCCAACCTCCGCGAGATCGTTCGCGCATCTCGTCGCGGCCCGCGAGCCTAGCCATTGCGCGATTGACCCCTCATCAGCCCCAATGACACCCTCACGTCGCGCCGCAGCACAAACGCGGCGTTCCTCATAACCGCCCGAAAACCCAGGCGCGGCAGCCCCCGCCGCGCGCCCCGCTCACTTCTGCAGCAACGCCTTCAAGCTCGCAAGCCGGTCCTTCGGCGTCATCGGCGCCTCTTCGGGCGTCGGCGGCGGGGCTTCGTCGAGCCCCATCTCGGCGATGAAGCGCGACTGCTCGCACACGATGGTCTCCCGCGCACGCTTGCGCTTCTTGCACCAGTTCAGATGCAGGCTGCGCTGCGCGCGCGTGATCGCGACGTACATCAGCCGGCGCTCTTCCTCGATCCGCTCGTCGTCGATCGGGCCGTCGTCGCTGCCGCCGCTGTGCGGCATGATCCCTTCCTCGACGCCGACAAGGAACACGTGCGGATACTCGAGCCCCTTCGACGCATGCACGGTCGACAGCCGCACCGCGTCCGGATCCTCTTCCTTGCCTTCGAGCATCGACATCAGTGCGACCGTCTGAATCAGGCCGAGCAGGTTCTTGCCGGTGTCGGCGAGGCCGTCCGCGTTGTGGAAGCCGTCCGCTTCGCCGTCGGCTGCCTCTGCCGGCTCCGGCTTCGTCCCCTTGCGTTTCAGCCATTCGAGGAATTCGAGCACGTTCTGCCACTTCGTCTGCGCCTGCCGTTCGTCGTAGGCGTCGTACAGGTACGCTTCGTAGTGGATCGCTTCCATCATGTCGTCGAGGACGACTGTCGCGGGCTCCTTGTCCGCGCGGTCGGTCAGGCGCTGGATGAAGTCGCAGAAGATCCGCAGCGGCTCGATCTGCCGCGCGGACAGCCGCGCTTCGATCCCGCCCATGTAGACCGCCTCGAACAGCGACACCTTGGCCTGCCCGGCGAACGCGCCGAGCGCCTCGAGCGTCGTGTTGCCGATCCCGCGGCGCGGCGTCGTGACCGCGCGGATGAACGCGGGATCGTCGTCGGCGTTCGCGATCAGGCGCAGGTACGCGCACAGGTCCTTGATCTCCGCCTTGTCGAAGAACGACTGGCCGCCCGACAGCACGTACGGAATCCGTTCGCGCCGCAGCACCTGTTCGAAGATCCGCGCCTGAAAGTTGCCGCGGTAGAGGATCGCGTAATCGCGGAACTGCGTGCGCCGCTCGAACTTGTGCGCGGACAGCCGGAACACGACCGATTCGGCCTCGTGCTCCTCGTCGTTGCACGGCGTGACGGTGATCGAATCGCCCATTCCGTGCTCGGACCACAGCTTCTTCTCGAACAGCTTCGGGTTGTTCGCGATCACGTTGTTCGCGGCGGTCAGGATCCGCACGGTCGACCGATAGTTCTGCTCGAGCTTTACCAAGTGCAGTTTCGGGAAGTCCTTGCCGAGCTGCGCGAGGTTCTCGAGCGTCGCGCCGCGCCAGCCGTAGATCGCCTGGTCATCGTCGCCGACCGCGGTGAACGCGGCGCGCGGGCCCGCGAGCAGCTTCAGCAGCTCGTACTGGCACGCGTTGGTGTCCTGGTATTCGTCGATCAGCAGATAGCGCAGCTTGTTCTGCCAGCGATCGCGGACCGGCTCGTTGCGCGCGAACAGCTCGGCGGGCAAGCGAATCAGGTCGTCGAAATCGACCGCCTGATACGCATGCAGCGTCGCGACGTAATTGCGATAGACGAGCGCCGCCTGGTGCTCGTCCCCGTTGGCCGCAATCGTCATCGCCTCCTCGGGCATGATGAGGCCGTTCTTCCACAGCGAGATGATCGTCTGGATCTTGCGGATCAGGCCCTTGTCGGTCGTGCCGATCTGCTCCTGGATCATCCCGAAACAGTCGTCCGAATCCATGATCGAGAACTGCGGCTTCAGGCCGACGTGCTCTGCCTCCTGCCGCAGGATCTGCACGCCGAGCGAGTGGAACGTGCAGACCGTCAATTGATTGACGGGCACCTTGCGGCCTTCCTTGCCGGGCGTCGTGAGCGTCTTGCCCTCGAGGAGCTTGCCGACGCGCTCGCGCATTTCGGCGGCGGCCTTGTTCGTGAACGTGACGGCGGCAATGTGGCGCGGCTCGAAGCCTTTTGCTTCGATCAGGTGCGCGATCTTCTGCGTGATGACGCGGGTCTTGCCGCTGCCCGCGCCGGCGAGCACGAGGCAGGGACCGTCGAGATAGCGCACCGCTTCGCTTTGAGCGGGATTCAGGCCTGCGGACATGATGGCGGATGGTGTTGCGGTTGACGGCGGCGAAGCCGGAGGCGCCGCGAACGAAGCGCAGCCGGCGCGCGGACGGCGGCGCCGGTCCCGGCAAATGGCTCGCGGGACGCGCATGTTAACACGGCGACGGCCGGCGGTTCTTTCGCGAATGTGAAACGATCGCTGCGATAGCCGTTCGGACAGTGTGCACCCGGCGTTCGCGCGACGGGGGTGCTGACCGACGGCGCGAGGCGCGCGCCGTCTCCCCCGCCGCCGATCGTGCGCGGCGTTCTTTGATAGCATGCCCCTTTTACCGGACGCGCCCTCCGATGCTCGCGCTGAAGCTCACGCTGGTTCCTCTGTTTCTGCTGATCGTGTCGATGTCGGGCAGGTGGTGGGGGCCATCCATTGCGGGCTGGCTCGCGGGGCTCCCGGTCGTCGCCGGTCCGATTCTCTTCCTCCTTGCCGTCGATCGCGGCCCCGCGTTCGGTGCGCATGCGGCGCTGCTGTCGCTGTCCGCGATCGTCGCGTCCGAATCGTTCAACTTCGCGTACGCGTGGACGTGCCGCCGGCATCGGTGGCCGCTCGCGCTGGCGGCCGGGCTTGCCGCCTGGATTACCGCCGCGAGCATGCTCGTGCGCCTGCCCGCGACACCGCTCGCCGCGACCGCCGTCGCGCTCGCAGCGACGCTGTTCGGCCAGTCCTGTCTGCCGCGCGGCGGAGCGGCCGCGCCGCGCGCCCCGTTGGCGCCCGCCGATCTCGCCGGCCGGCTCGCAGCGGGCGCGGCGCTTGCATTCGCCGTCACGTCGCTGTCAGGTGCGCTCGGCGCCGCATGGAGCGGCCTGCTCGCCGTGTTTCCGCTGCTCGGCAGCGTGCTGTCGGTGTCGTCGCATCGCACGCACGGACCCGAATTCGTCGTCCATCTGCTGCGCGGCATGGTGCTCGGCCGCTTTTCGTTCGCGGCGTTTTGCCTGTGCGTCGCGCTGGCGCTGCCGCACCAGCCGGCGGTCTGGGCGTTCGCCGAAGCCGCCGCGCTGTCGATCGTCGTGCAGGGCATGACAAAGCGGTTCGCCGCCCGCGGCTCGCGCCCGCAAGCGTCGACGAGCATGGCGACGCCCGACTGAGCGATCGCGCGCGCCGCTATCACGGGCACACGCCATCGACCTCGACATGATTACGGGAACTGCATGGGAATCGGAAGAAGTTGAAGCGAACGGGCGATATTCAGTTCGATTTCGGCTCTCGCGAGCATCGGACGGGCATCGAAAGTCGGTTGGACAGGAATCGAATCCCGTCGCTTCGGCAATCCGCCTTCCGCGCCGCGGCAGCGCCGAAAGCGTCGCACTCGGCGCGCCTGTCGTTCGGCTTACGCGCGCCCTGTCCGTTCGGCCAACGTGGCCGGCAACCCGTTCCGCCCCCATTCGTCATGCCACAATAGTCATCCGTCGCCGTGCGGCGTCCAAGCCGCAGCGCCCCCGTTTTGCAAGCAGACAGGATCGTTCATGTCGTCAACGCTCAAGATTGGTTTGATGGGTTTCGGTTTCGCAGGCGCGACGTTCCACGCGCCCGTCATCGCGCACAGCGGCCGCACGCAGATCGCCGCGATCGCCACCGGCCAACCGGAACGCGCGCGCGCCGCTTATCCGGACGCCGTCGTCGTGCCGGATCTCGATGCGCTCGTCGCGCGCGAGGACGTCGAATGCGTCGTGATCGCGACGCCGAACGACACCCATTTCGAGCTGGCGAAGCGCGCGCTCGAAGCGGGCAAGCACGTGGTCGTCGACAAGCCGGTCACCCTGACTGCCGTCGACGCGCTCACGCTCGCCCGCCTCGCGGCCGCGCGCGGCCGCGTGTTCGCACCGTTCCACAACCGCCGCTGGGACGGCGATTTCCTGACTGTGCGTCAACTCGTCGAAAGCGGCGAGCTCGGCCGCATCACCTATTTCGAATCGCACTTCGACCGCTTCCGTCCGCGCGTGCGCACGCGATGGCGCGAGGAAGCGTCGCGCGGCGGCGGGCTGCTGTTCGATCTCGGACCGCATCTGATCGACCAGGCGCTCGCGCTGTTCGGCACGCCGGATACGGTGAGCGCGACGGTCAAGACGCGACGCGACGGCGGCGACGCGCCCGACTTCGTCCATCTGCAGCTCGGCTATCCGGACAAGGACGTCATCCTGCACGCGAGCGCGCTCGCGGCCATCGATCCCGCACGCTTCACCGTGCTCGGCACGCAAGCCGGCTATCAGAAGCACGGGCTCGACACGCAGGAAGATCAGCTGAAGGCGGGCCTCACGCCCGACGACGTCGAGTTCGGCGGCGGCAACCCGCCCGGCGTGCTGCGCGGACTCGACGGCGAGCTCGAGATCGAGCGTCCGGTGCCGACACTCGACGGCCAGTACGCGGAGTTCTATCGCGCGCTCGCCGCATCGATCCACGACGGCGCGCCGTTCCCCGTCGCGGCGCAGGACGCGGTCGACGTGATGACGATCATCGAGCTCGCCGCGCGCAGCGAACGCGAAGGCCGGCGCCTGCCGTTCGTGCGCGAAGCGATCTGAGCGGCGCGCGACACGCCGTCGGCGCGATCGGGCGCCTGCGGCTTGCCTGATCTTCAAGCTTCAACAAACCGTTACAAACGATTCGGGAACGAACGTCATCTCGACGAGGGTCTGAGCCGTTCGTCTAATTGCCTGTCCGGCATCGACAATCAGGAGAATGCAATGCAACGGTTGATCCGCGCGGCGGTATGCTGCGTCCTTGTCTCGTCGCTCGCGGCATGTGTGGTCACGCCGCCGCGCCCCGCGCCGGCACCCGCGCCCGCGCCGGCACCCCGCCCAAGTCCGCAGGTGGTCGGCTACGAGCGGATGCAGCAGATCCAGGGCCGTATCGACAACCTGAACCACCGCATCGACGCGCGCGTGAACGCCGGCTACTATCCGCCGCCGCAAGGCGCCGCGCTGCATCGCCGGCTCGACGTGATCCGCCAGGAGTCGACCGACATGGCGGCCCAGCACGGCGGCGGCCTGTCCGCCGACGAGCAGCGCGTGCTGAACCAGGAACTCGATACGGCCGCTCGCGCGATCGGCGAGTGAGCGTTCCGGGCGGCCCGTGGGCCGCTCGGCCGATAACGCTTCGGGACGCGGCTTCGGCGACTTTCGCCCGAGCCGCGCATTCACGAGGCGGCACTTCGCGGTTCCAACCCCGGCCCGCTCACCGCTCACCGCTCACCGCTCACCGCTCACCGCTCACCGCTCACCGCTCACCGCTCACCGCTCACCGCTCACCGCTCACCGCTCACCGCTCACCGCGAACGCGCCACACGCTCACCGGCAAACAACGCGCCGACGTCGCCCCGCATACCACCGTCGCTTGTCTTCAAGCGACAGCTATTTGCCCAAATTGACAACCCATCCGCGCTCGCGTACATTCGCCCGCACGCGTCGGGAGAGCGTGCGGCCGTCGTTCGTTGATCGAAAGGCAAGCCGCGCCGCCGAAGGGGCACACCCGCAAACTCTCAGGCAAAAGGACCGGCCGCGTCGAAGAATCCGTCTGACGACGACATGCGTCGGACGCCGTTTTTCGCACTCTGGAGAGCGGCAGTAGCTGCGTGCACGCAACGCGTCGCACGGGCAGGCTGCCCACCGAAGGGGCGCGCGCGAACCGGATCGAATCCATCGCGCAATCTCTCAGGTATCGAGGACAGAGGGGCATGCACGCATCGCAGGCGGCTTCACGCGCCGGCGGTTCGCCGAGTCTGCCGTTTTGTTTTCGCGGCCGGGCCGAAGCCCGGCCGCCTTGCCTGAGACCCCGATGACCGTTCTCAAAATCACCCCGCTTCACGCTGCGCATCGCGCCCTCAATGCCCGCATGGTCGACTTCGGCGGCTGGGACATGCCCGTCAATTACGGCTCGCAGATCGACGAGCATCAGGCCGTGCGCACCGACGCCGGGATGTTCGACGTGTCGCACATGTGCGTCGTCGATTTCACGGGCCCCCGCGTGCGCGCTTTCTTCGAGCACGCGCTCGCGAACAACGTCGCGAAGCTGCAGACGCCCGGCAAGGCGCTCTACTCGTGCCTGCTGAACCCGCAAGGCGGCGTCATCGACGATCTGATCGTCTACTACTTCACCGAGGATTTCTTCCGCGTCGTCGTCAACGCCGGCACCGCCGACAAGGACGTCGCGTGGTTCACCCAGCTCAACGAGCAAGGCGGCTTCGGCCTTTCGATCGCGCCGCGCCGCGACTTCGCGATCGTCGCCGTCCAAGGGCCGAACGCGCGTGCGAAGGTATGGGACACGATCCCCGCCGCGCGCGCGGCGACGAGCGAGCTCAAGCCGTTCAACGCCGCGCAGGTCGCGGGCACGCCGTTCGGCGACCTCACCGTCGCGCGCACCGGCTACACCGGCGAGGACGGCTTCGAGATCATCGTCCCGGCGGCGTACGTCGAAGCGCTGTGGAACGCGCTCGCCGAGCGCGGCGTGCGTCCGTGCGGACTCGGCGCGCGCGACACGCTGCGCCTCGAAGCCGGCATGAACCTGTACGGCCAGGACATGGACGAGACGGTGTCGCCGCTCGACGCCGGCCTCGCGTGGACGGTCGATCTCGCCGCGCCGCGCGCGTTCGTCGGCCGCGACGCGCTGGAGCGCGACGGCTCGCGCGCCGCGTTCGTCGGCCTGATCCTGCAGAAGGAAAACGGCAAGGCGGGCGGCGTGCTGCGCGCGCACCAGAAGGTCGTGACGCCGCATGGCGAAGGCGAGATCACGAGCGGCACGTTCTCGCCGACGATGCAGGAATCGATCGCGTTCGCGCGCGTGCCGAAGGACGTCGCCGCAGGCGACACGGTGCACGTTCAGATCCGCGACAAAAATCTCCCCGCGCGCGTGGTAAAACTGCCGTTCGTGCGCAACGGCAAGGTGCTCGCAGTCTGACGCGCGGCAGCCGGCGCGCCCGCGCGCGCGAAACCAGACTCAATTTAAACGCTTGAACGAATTCAATCTCAGGAGCATCCGATGAGCAACGTCCCGGCCGATCTGAAATACACGGAAGAACACGAGTGGGTCCGCACCGAAGCGGACGGCACGCTGACGGTCGGCATCACCGACCACGCGCAGGAAACGCTCGGCGACATCGTCTTCCTCGAACTGCCCGAAGTCGGCAAGACCGTGAAGGCGGGCGACGCCATCGGCGTCGTCGAGTCGGTGAAGGCAGCGTCCGACATCTACACGCCGGTGTCGGGCGAAGTGGTCGAAGTGAACGCGGCGATTGTCGACGCGCCCGACCAGGTCAACGGCGACGCGTATGCGAGCTGGCTTTTCAAGATCAAGCTCGAAGCAGGCGCGTCGACCGACAAGCTGATCGACGCAGCCGCCTACGAGAAGCTGGTCGGCTAATCCACCCACTCACGAACCGCGCGGCGCGCCGGCAGCACGGGCCGCCGCGCCGCGTGGGACCAGAGTAAGCGCTAAAGCGCCAACTCTGGTCGACACAGGAATGCTATGAAGCTCGAATACCCGGATCATCTGATGAAGCGCACGCCCCTCTCGCTCGCGGCGCTCGAAACGCACGACGCGTTCGCCGAGCGCCACATCGGCCCCGATGACGCCAGCCAGCGCGCGATGCTCGCCACGCTCGGCTTCGCGTCGCGCGCCGCGCTGATCGACGCCGTGATTCCCGCGTCGATCCGCCGCGGCGACGCGCTGCCGCTCGGCCCGTTCGTGCAGCCGAAGAGCGAGGCGGAAGCGCTCGCCGCGCTGCGCGAGCGCGCGGACAAGAACCAGGTGTTCCGCTCGTACATCGGCCAGGGCTACTACGACACGCACACGCCCGCCGTCATCCTGCGCAACGTGCTCGAAAACCCGGCGTGGTACACCGCGTACACGCCGTACCAGCCTGAAATCTCGCAGGGCCGCCTCGAGGCGCTCCTGAACTTCCAGCAGATGGTCGCGGATCTGACGGGCCTCGCCATCTCGAACGCGTCGCTGCTCGACGAGGCGACGGCCGCGGCCGAGGCGATGACGCTCTTGCAGCGAGTCGGCAAGCCGAAGTCGAACCTGTTCTACGTCGCCGACGACGTGCTGCCGCAGACGCTCGAAGTGATCAAGACGCGCGCGAAGCCGGTCGGCATCGAAGTGAAGACGGGCCCCGCCGCCGACGCCGCGAGCGCGGACGCGTTCGGCGTGCTGCTCCAGTATCCGGGCGCGAACGGCGACGTGCGCGACTACCGCGCGCTCGCCGACGCGATCCACGCGGCGGGCGGCCACGTCGTCGCCGCGGCCGACATCCTCGCGCTCACCGTGCTCGCGCCGCCCGGCGAATGGGGCGCGGACGTCGCGGTCGGCAACACGCAGCGCTTCGGCGTGCCGATGGGCTTCGGCGGCCCGCACGCCGCGTACATGGCGGTGCGCGACGAATTCAAGCGGCAGATGCCGGGCCGTCTCGTCGGCGTGACGGTCGACGCGCAGGGCAAGCCCGCGCTGCGCCTCGCGCTGCAAACCCGCGAACAGCACATCCGCCGAGAGAAGGCAACGTCGAACGTCTGCACCGCGCAGGCGCTCCTCGCGATCATGGCGAGCATGTACGCGGTCTATCACGGCCCGCGCGGCCTGAAGACGATCGCGCTGCGCGTGAACCGCGTCGCGGCGCTCCTCGCAGCGGGCGTCGAGCCGCTCGGCTATGCGCTCGTCAACGACACGTTCTTCGACACGCTGACGATCGACACCGGCGCGCGCACCGCACAAGTCCACGAGCTCGCGAAGGGCAAGCGCATCAACCTGCGCCGCGTGAGCGGCACGCGAGTCGGCGTGTCGGTCGACGAAACGACGACACGCGCCGATCTCGCCGACCTGTTCGCGATCTTCGCGCAGGCGGCGGGCGCGACGGCGCCCGATGTCGACACGCTCGACGCCGCGCTGCCCGGCGTGCCCGCGCTGCCGGCCGGCCTCGAACGCACGAGCGCGTACCTGACGCACCATGTGTTCAACCGCCACCATTCGGAAACGGAAATGCTGCGCTACCTGCGCAGCCTGTCGGACAAGGATCTCGCGCTCGACCGCTCGATGATCCCGCTCGGCTCGTGCACGATGAAGCTCAATGCGACGTCGGAGATGCTGCCCGTCACGTGGCCCGAGTTCGGTCAGATCCACCCGTTCGCGCCCGCCGAGCAGACGGTCGGCTATCGCGAGATGATCGGCCAGCTCGAAGAAATGCTGGTGGCGGCAACTGGCTACGCAGCCGTGTCGCTGCAGCCGAACGCCGGCTCGCAGGGCGAGTACGCGGGCCTCTTGATCATCCACGCGTATCACGAATCGCGCGGCGAAAGCCACCGCAACATCTGCCTGATCCCGGCGTCCGCGCACGGCACGAACCCGGCGTCCGCGCACATGGCGGGCATGAAGGTCGTCGTCGTCGCGTGCGACGCGCAGGGCAACGTCGACATCGCCGATCTGAAGGCGAAGGCCGACGCGCATTCGAACGATCTCGCCGCGATCATGATCACGTATCCGTCGACGCACGGCGTGTTCGAGCAGAACGTGCGCGAAATCTGCGAGATCGTCCACGCGCACGGCGGCCAGGTGTACGTCGACGGCGCGAACATGAACGCGATGGTCGGCCTGACCGCGCCCGGCCAGTTCGGCGGCGACGTGTCGCACCTGAACCTGCACAAGACCTTCTGCATCCCGCACGGCGGCGGCGGCCCGGGCGTCGGCCCGGTCGCGGTCGGCGCGCACCTCGCGAAGTTCCTGCCGAACCAGCGCTCGACCGGCTACGCGCGCGGCGACGAAGGCATCGGCGCGGTGTCGGCGGCGCCTTACGGCTCGGCGTCGATCCTGCCGATCTCGTGGATGTACATCGCGATGATGGGCGCGAAGAACCTGACCGCCGCGACCGAAACCGCGATCCTCAACGCGAACTACATCGCGAAGCGTCTCGCGCCGCACTACCCGGTGCTGTATTCGGGCCCGGGCGGGCTCGTCGCGCACGAGTGCATTCTCGACCTGCGTCCGATCAAGGACGCGAGCGGCATCAGCGTCGACGATGTCGCGAAACGCCTGATGGACTATGGCTTCCACGCGCCGACGATGAGCTTCCCGGTGCCGGGCACGCTGATGGTCGAGCCGACCGAATCGGAATCGCAGGAGGAACTCGACCGCTTCATCGCCGCGATGATCGCGATCCGCGACGAAATCCGCGCGGTCGAGGAAGGCCGCGCCGACCGCGAGGACAACCCGCTGCGTCACGCACCGCACACGGCAGCCGTCGTCACCGCGAACGACTGGCCGCATGCGTACTCGCGCGAAGAGGCCGCGTTCCCGGTCGCATCGCTCGTCGCGAACAAGTACTGGCCGCCCGTCGGCCGCGCGGACAACGCATATGGCGACCGCAATCTGTTCTGCTCCTGCGTGCCGGTCTCGGAATACGCATGACGCGCCGGCGCGGCCTGCGCGCCGCGCCGTGTTCCTTTCATCGGCGACGCGCCGTCCGCAATACGCCGTTGCGGACGGCGCGCGCGTTCGCATTCGCCCGCAAGTCCGGCTAACATCTCACACCGCGATCCAGCCATTAAAGGAGTTCTGCATGGTGCGTCAGACGTTTCCGGGCCGCGCGCAGGCGACGCGGCGGCGCTTGAGCGCGCTCGCGCCGGCGCTTCTCGCCGCCGCCGCGCTGACGGCGGCCGGCCCCGCCCGGGCGGCGATGAATTTCTGCGCCGCGCCCGCGCTGCAGAGCAGCGAGGCGACGCACGCCGAGCCGGGCGTGCAGGCGCTCATCAAGAGCGTCGACGTGCATCTGAACGACGAGCCGAAGGCGTTGCCGCGCGTGCACACCGAAGGCACGCTGCCGCACGAAGGCATCTACGACCAGAGCGCCGAGGCGCTCAACGACATGGAGCTGATGCGCAACGCGGCGCTCGCGTGGCGCGTGACGAACCAGAGCCGCTATCTGGCGCTCGTCGACCGCTTCCTGTCGGCGTGGGTGAACACTTACCGTCCGAGCTTCAATCCGATCGACGAGACGCGGTTCGAAAGCCTGATCCTCGCGTACGACATGACGGCGAGCGTGCTGCCCGTGAAGACGCGCAACGCGACGGCCGCGTTCATCGCGTCGCTCGGCAACGGCTACGTGCAGCAGATCGACGCGCAGAAGCGCCCGCTCAACGGCACGTGGCGCAACAACTGGCAAAGCCACCGAATCAAGCTGATCGCGCTCGCCGCATTCACGCTCGGCGATCGCAAGATGATGAACGCCGCGCAGCGGCTCTTCGTCGAGCATCTCGCCGACAACGTCGAGCCGGACGGCACCACGTACGATTTTCTCGAACGCGACGCGCTGCACTACGCGGTCTACGATCTGCAGCCGCTCGTGACAGCGGCGCTCGCCGCGCGGCGCTTCAACCGCAACTGGCTGCGCGAGCGCGCGTCGAACGGCGCGACGCTCGCTGCCGCGCTCGACTGGCTCGTGCCGTACGCGCGCGGCGAAAAGACGCACGAAGAATTCGTCCGTTCGCCGGTGCCGTTCGATGCAAAGCGCCGTGAGGCGGGCCTGCCCGGCTATTCGGGCATGTGGGAGCCGAAGAACGCGACCGAGCTGTTCCACCTCGCCGCGCGCCTCGACGGCCGCTACACGAGCGTCGCCCAACAACTCTCGCCGATGCCGCCTGCGTGGCTGGCCGCGTGCTTGCCGCTGCCGGCGCGGTGATCCCCCAATACTTCTAGCAATTCAGGAAAGGAAATGGCAGTCAGCGTGTTCGATCTTTTCAAAATCGGCATCGGTCCGTCGAGCTCGCATACGGTCGGTCCGATGCGGGCCGCGCTGATGTTCGCGCAAGGGCTCGAACGCGACGCGCTGCTCGCCGCGACCGCGAGCGTGAAGGTCGAGCTGTACGGCTCGCTCGGCGCGACGGGCAAGGGCCACGGCACCGATCGCGGCGTGATGCTCGGCCTGATGGGCGACGCGCCCGACACCGTCGAGCCGTCGACGATCGCCGCGCGGCTCGACGCCGTGCGCGACTCGAAGACGCTCGCGCTGCTCGGCACGCATCCGGTGCCGTTCGTGCCGAAGGAGCACGTCGCGTTCTACCGGCAGGCGCTGCCCGAGCATCCGAACGCGATGAAGCTGCGCGCGGCCGACGCGAACGGCGCGGTGCTGCGCGAGGCGACCTATCTGTCAGTGGGCGGCGGCTTCGTCGTCACCGCGGGCGCACCGAACACGAAGGTGCTCGCCGCCGTCGAGCAGATGGCGCATCCGTTTCGCACGAGCGCCGAGCTGCTCGCGCTCACCGAATCGACCGGCAAGTCGATCGCGCAGCTGATGTGGGAAAACGAGCGCGCGTGGCACACCGAGGAGGAGACGCGCGCGGGCCTGCTGAAGATCTGGGACGTGATGCAATCTTGCGTCGCGCGCGGCTGCGGGATCGACAACCCGGACGCCGACGGCAACCTGCCCGGCCCGTTCCAGGTCAAGCGCCGCGCGCCGCAGCTCTATCGGACGCTCACGGGCAACCCGGAGCAGGCGCTGCGCGATCCGCTGTCGATGATCGACTGGATCAACCTGTATGCGATCGCCGTCAATGAAGAGAACGCGGCGGGCGGACGCGTCGTCACCGCGCCGACCAACGGCGCTGCAGGCATCATCCCGGCCGTCCTCCATTACTACACGCGTTTCACGCCGGGGGCGAACGAGCAAGGCGTGATGGACTTCCTGATGACGGCGGCGGCGATCGGCATCCTGTACAAGCTCAACGCGTCGATCTCGGGCGCCGAAGTCGGCTGCCAGGGCGAAGTCGGCGTCGCGTGCTCGATGGCGGCGGGCGCGCTCGCGGCCGTGCTGGGCGGCACGCCGCAACAGGTCGAGAACGCGGCCGAAATCGGCATGGAGCACAACCTCGGCCTCACCTGCGATCCGGTCGGCGGGATGGTGCAGATTCCGTGCATCGAGCGCAACGCGATGGCGTCGGTGAAGGCCGTCAACGCCGCGCGCATGGCGCTGCGCGGCGACGGCACGCACTACGTGTCGCTCGACTCCGTGATCAAGACGATGCGCGAGACGGGCGCGGACATGAAGACGAAGTACAAGGAAACGTCGCGCGGCGGGCTGGCGGTGAATATCGTCGAGTGCTGATGCGGGGGCGGCCGAACGCCGCCTCCCGGTTTTCTTCGCGCCGCGCTCGCGGCCATCCGGCCACGCAACTCGCGCGGCGCATGGCCGGCTCACGTGCGGCGAAGCGGCGCGCTTACGGCATTTTTACGCGTCCACAACCGGTACTCGGCGTATCTCGCTCTTGCCGCAAGCAGCGCTCGGATCTCTCCCCTACCTCAAGCAACACCCTAACGACAAAAAAACCGCCTGCCGCCCGTGGCACCAGCTCGCGAGCGCGCAATGCCGACCAGCGCGCAGCGCGTCGACGCCGCCGCGCGCCTACCATTCCTGTCAGTATCGCGCCCGCCCGCCAATCGATATCTTGATCGGCGGGACTACCGTCCGAGCGGCCGCGTCGCCCGACGTTCGCCGCCGCAGCCGTGCTCGTCTCCGACTCCCCATGTCGCTCAAAGGAGAAAAAATGATCATCGCTACGTGGAACATGCTGGGCGCAACCAATGCCGTCTATTTGGACCCGGTACTGCAACAAACCCGCGCAAACGTGCTGTGCCTGCAGGAATGCGGGTCGAACTTCGCGACGTTGCTGGAGGAAAGGGCGCCGATCATCGGCAACGACGGCGCAATCATCGGCTACACGGGTAACTTCAGAGTCCGCGCGGACTTCATGGAATGCGTGTACTGGGAAGCGCCCCAAGACCGGCTCGGCCTCGCCGTGCTCAGCAACATCGCCCCGAGCGAGCGCCATATCCTGATGCCCGCCGCCGCGGGCTTCAATCCGAACAGCCCGCGCGCGATGCCGTGGTGCACGGTCACCGATCCCCAAACGCGTAACGCCATCACGATTTATTCGATTCACAGCCCGCCGGTATCCCGCAACGTCACGCTGGCCAATGTCTGCACGTGGAACAATGCGCAGATCGGACAGATCAGTCAGCTCGGCGGAACCTGGGCATGCGTCGGTGACTTCAATGCGCCGCCGAATGCGGCGGGATTCGTTCCACCGCCGCAAGGCGCCGTCGTGAGCAGCAACCGCGCGACGCAACAAGGCGGCGGCATTCTCGACTATGCGATCACCAACGCGCCTGGATTCACCTTTTCTCAGGCCGGAACTCAATTGGTCGGCGCATCGGATCACTACCCGCAGTCGTTCCGCTGGTAATCGCCATCGGGCGCGCCATAGGTAATGGCGCGCCTTCCGCCACCTTCCCTTCCGGCGTAAGCTGTACGTCCCGCCACGAAGGGAGTCCGTCTTACATGTCGATTTCCCCGGACCTCGAGCAGCGCGCCACCACCGGCGCACGCCTGCTCGTCGACGCCCTGCTCGCGAATCACGTCGAGCGCGTGTTCTGCGTGCCCGGCGAGAGCTTTCTCGCCGTCCTCGATTCCCTCGCCGACGAAACCGAACGCATCCAGACCGTCGTCTGCCGGCACGAAGCCGCCGCCGCGAACATGGCGGAAGCGGTCGGCAAGCTGACCGGCCGGCCAGGCATCGCGTTCGTCACGCGCGGCCCCGGCGCGACGCACGCATCGATCGGCGTGCACACCGCATTCCAGGATTCGACGCCGATGATCCTCTTCATCGGCCAATGCGCGCGCGAGCATCTCGATCGCGAGGCATTCCAGGAAATCGACTATCGGCGGATGTTCGGCCAGCTCGCGAAGTGGGTTGCGCAGATCGACGATCCGCGCCGCATCCCCGAATATCTGAGCCACGCGTTTCACGTCGCGATGTCGGGCCGGCCTGGCCCCGTCGTGCTCGCGCTGCCCGAGGACGTGCTGTCCGAGTCGTGCGCGCCGCAACCCGTCGCGCCCGCGGCGAAGCGCATCGCCGCTGCGCCGTCCGCCGCGCAGATGAACGAGCTGCGCGAGCGGCTCGCGCGCGCCGAGCGGCCGCTCGTGGTCGCGGGCGGCAGCGGCTGGACGCCCGAGGCGGGCGCGGATCTGCGCACGTTCGTCGAGCGCTGGCAGTTGCCGATCGCGTGCGCGTTCCGCTATCAGGACACGTTCGACAACGAGCATCCGCAATACGCGGGCGACGTCGGCCTCGGCGTGAATCCGGCGCTCGCGCGCCGCATCCAGGATGCGGACCTGCTGTTCGCGCTCGGCCCGCGACTCGGCGAAGCGACGACGGGCGGCTATACGCTGATCGACATTCCGAAGCCGAAGCAAGTGCTCATTCACGCGCACCAGGGCGCGGACGAACTGGGGCGGGTCTATGCGGCGGATCTGCCGATCGCGTCGGGGATGCCCGAGATCGCCGCGCAGCTCGCCGCGCTCGAGCCGCCGGCATCGCCCGCGTGGACGGGCAGCGCCGCCGACGCGCATCGCGCCTATCTCGACTGGCGCACGCCGCGCCCGATGCCGGGCGGCGTGCAGCTCGGCGAGCTGATGCTGCAATTGCGCGAACGGCTGCCGCACGACGCGATCGTCACGAACGGCGCGGGCAATTACGCGGCGTGGCTGCATCGCCATTTCGCGTACCGGCATTTCCGCTCGCAGCTCGCACCGACGAGCGGCGCGATGGGCTACGGCGTGCCGGCCGCGCTCGCGGCGAAGTCGCTGTATCCGCAGCGCACGGTCGTCGCGCTCGCGGGCGACGGCTGCTTCATGATGGCGGGCAGCGAGCTCGCGACCGCGATCCAATATGGGCTCGCGATCGTCGTACTCGTCGTGAACAACGGTCATTTCGGCACGATCCGCATGCATCAGGAGCGCAACTATCCTGGGCGTGTGCACGGCACGGGGCTGACGAACCCGGATTTCGCCGCGTACGCGCGCGCGTTCGGCGCGCACGGCGAAACGGTCGAGCGCACCGCAGATTTCCTGCCCGCGCTCGATCGCGCGCTCGCGAGCGGGCTGCCCGCGCTGATCGAGATCCGCGTGCCGCAGGACGCCTGCACGCCCGCCGCGACGCTCGAGCAGGTGCGTGAGCAGGGCCTGCGTGCGCGTCGCGCTTGACGCGTCGTCCTGCACCGCACCCCGCATCGATGACGACGCACGCCGCAGCCACGTTGTCGCCCGCCGACGCGCTCGCCTACCCCGGCACGCTGCTCGCGCCGGACGGGCGGCTCGTCGCGCCATACGATCTCGAGCGCACGGCGGCCGACGCGCACGGCTACGTCGGCGCGGCGGCCCGCCTCGGCCTGTTGCACGCGGCAAGCCGCCCGTTCACGCTCGATTACGCGACGTTATCGACCGTTCACGTGATCAACGGGATGGGCGTCACACTCGGCGACTCGGTGATCGGCCTCACGGCGCTCGCGGCGATCGAGACGCGTCACCCGCACGCGCGCTTCGTGCTGTACCGGCCCGCGCATGCGCCCGCCTACGTCGACGCGCTGTACCGGCTCGCGGCGGACGTGATCGCGCCGATCCGCCCGCTGCCGTGGCCTGCCGCCGCGCTGCCAGCCGGCAACACGCGCATCGATCTCGGCAATCACCTGTACTGGCCCGCGTTCGCAACACTGCCGATGATCGACTTCTTCCTCGCGGCGCTCGGCGTACCGCCCGAATCGGTCGCCGCCGGCGCGAAGCGCAATCATTGGCTCGCCCGGCTGGCGCTGCCCGAGCCGCCGCGCGAATGGCGCGGCCGGCGCTACGCGCTGTTCTGCCCGCAGGCAAGCACCCCGCTGCGCAGCATTCCGCCGGCACTGCGCGCCGCGCTCGTCGACCGGCTCGCGCGGACCTACCGGCTGCCCGTGGTCGGCTTCGAGCCGATCGATCATCCGGATTACGTCGACGTGAGCGACCACTCCGGCGATACCGCGCAGTTCATTCGCTGGGTCAAGCACGCGAGCGTCGCGCTGTGCGCGGACACGTCGGCCGTACACATCGCGGCCGGGTTCGACGTGCCGACGCTCGCGTGCTTTTCCAGCATCGCGCCCGACTTGCGGGTGCGCGACTATCCGTTCTGCACGGCGATCGCGCTCGACGTGCCGGAGACGCTGCGCAATCGCCACAAGAGCGACGCGGCCGGCGATATCGCACTGGTCGAGGCTGCGTATCGGCGGGTCGATTGGGACGCGATCGCTTGGCCGCCGGCGCGGGGGTGAGCGCGGCGAAGCCATTGAGCAAGCGGTAAGCGGAAGTGGTAAGCGATGAGCACGGAGCAGCGCGCGGGCGCCGGTACGCACGGTCGGGCACGCTTGCGATAGTACTTGCTTGCCGCCTTTCCACAAGCGCCATGCGATCCGCTGCTGCCGCGCTTCGTCGCGCAAGTGACGGCAATCCGCCGACATCTCACTCGCCCGGCATCGCAAGCAAGCCGCCGCATCGTGCGATGCCGCGTCAAGCCGGCACAAGCGCCAGCCGCCCCGCTCGCAACCGTCCTTTTTCAGCAAGCGAGCGCGTCGCGCAAGGTCTCGGACGGCCGTGCGCCGAACATCCGCCGATAGTCGGTCGCGAACTGGCTCAAATGCCAGAACCCCCACGCGGCCGCGACGTCCTGCACCGAATCCGCCGCGCGTCCGCGCAGGTCGCGCCGCACGCCGTTCAGCCGCAGCGCGCGCAGGTAGGTCGCGGGCGCCATCCCGAGCACGTCCTGGAAGCAGTACTGCAGCGTGCGCCGGCTCACGTGCAGCTGCTCGCACAGCTCGGGCACGCCGACGGGCCGCGAACGATGCGCAAGCACGTAGTCGCGCGCGGCCGCGACGATCTTGCGCCGCCGCGACGAATGCTCGACGGTCACGTCGGCGGCAGGCGACACGCACAGGTCGAACAGCGCCGCGAGCACTTCCGCCTGCAAGTCGTTGCGCGCGCAGTCGGACAGCGGCGCGCCCGCCGCGCTCATCGCGTCCGCGTCGTCGAGCCGCTGGGCGAGCAGCGCGCAAAGCCGCGTGAGCCGCGCCTCGCCGACGCGCACGACGGGCACGAGCGGCAACCGCTCGTCGAGCCCGCAGCGCTCGACCTCCTCCGCGTAGCGGCGCAGCACCGCACCGCGCACGACCAGCCCGTAGATCGAGAATTGCGCGGGCGTCAACAGCTCGAATTCGACGTTGCCGGGCCGGAACGCGAGCGCATCGGCGGCGATCGGCCGCGCGTCGATGCGCGCCGCGCCGTCGCGCGCGACCGGAATGCCGAACCAGTACGCGTCCCCGCGCACCTCGCACGCCTGCCGCAGCGTGTGGCTCGTCGTCTCCCGAAACACCTTCATCGTGTCGAGCGGCAGCTCGGTCAGCGTGCCGACGAAGCGGCCCGCCGCGAGCTGGTCGTAGGTCTGGCGCCAGCCGATCAGGTTGCGCGCCTGCTCGTCGGCGTCGTGCGCGACGCTGACGACGGCGCGCCCGGCCGTGCCGTCGCCGTCCGCGCTGCGCCCCGTGTCCTCCGCCGTCGTCTCGGCGCCGGTGTGCTCGTGATCCATCGCGCCCTCTTTTGCGTCGCTGAAGCTGAAACGATCCGTTCGATTACGCAATTCCCATGCCGAAGCGTAGCGTCGCCAAAATCGCCGGTCTCGTCTTCGCGCTGCGCCGCATTTGAACAATCCGCATGCGGCGGCTGTTCAACGACGGCGCAGTCGCGCGCGCCAGGCGGCGGCGCCCGCGCGCCGAGCCCCGCGCCGGGGCCCCGATGCACCGCCGCGCAGCCGGCTGGCACGGTTTTGGCGTAACGACGGGCGTCGCGCACGTCGCGCGACGCATCACCGATACCGACATGCGAGGAGCAACGATGAATCACGCGGACATGCAACACCTGAACATCGAATTTCCGTACCGCAAGCAATACGGGAATTTCATCGGCGGCGAATGGGTCGCCCCGGTCGGCGGCGAGTATTTCGACAACGTCTCGCCCGTGACCGGCCAGCCGTTCACCGCGATCCCTCGCTCGCGCGCAGCGGATGTCGAGCTCGCGCTCGACGCCGCGCACGCCGCGAAAGCCGGCTGGGCCGCGGCGAGCGCGGGCGAGCGCGCGAACGTGCTGCTCAAGATCGCCGACCGGATGGAGGCGAACCTCGCGCGTCTCGCGGTCGCCGAGACGATCGACAACGGCAAGCCGCTGCGCGAGACGACCGCGGCCGACGTGCCGCTCGCGATCGACCACTTCCGCTACTTCGCGGGCTGCATCCGCGCGCAGGAAGGCTCGATCGCCGACATCGGCGGCGACATGGTCGCCTATCACTTCCACGAGCCGCTCGGCGTCGTCGGCCAGATCATCCCGTGGAACTTCCCGCTCCTGATGGCCGCGTGGAAGCTCGCGCCCGCGATCGCGGCCGGCAACTGCGTCGTGCTGAAGCCGGCCGAGCAGACGCCCGCGTCGATCCTCGTGTTCGCCGAGCTGATCCAGGATCTGCTGCCGCCCGGCGTGCTCAACATCGTCAACGGCTTCGGGCTCGAGGCAGGCAAGCCGCTTGCGTCGAGCAAGCGGATCGCGAAGATCGCGTTCACGGGCGAGACGTCGACGGGCCGCCTCATCATGCAGTACGCAAGCGAGAACCTGATCCCCGTCACGCTCGAGCTCGGCGGCAAGAGCCCGAACATCTTCTTCGCCGACGTGATGGACCGCGACGACAGCTACTTCGACAAGGCGCTCGAAGGCTTCGCGATGTTCGCGCTCAACCAGGGCGAGGTCTGCACGTGCCCGTCGCGCGCGCTCGTCGAGGAGAGCATCTACGAGCGCTTCATGGAGCGCGCGCTCAAGCGCGTCGAATCGATCAAGCAAGGCCACCCGCTCGACGCGCAGACGATGATCGGCGCGCAGGCGTCGTCCGAGCAGCTCGAAAAGATCCTGTCGTACATCGACATCGGCCGCAAGGAAGGCGCGCAGTGCCTGACGGGCGGCGAGCGCAACGTGCTCGGCGGCGAGCTGTCGGAAGGCTATTACGTGAAGCCGACCGTGTTTCGCGGCCACAACAAGATGCGCATCTTCCAGGAAGAGATCTTCGGGCCGGTGCTTGCGGTAACGACGTTCAAGTCCGAGGAAGAGGCGCTCGAGATCGCGAACGACACGCTGTACGGCCTGGGCGCGGGCGTCTGGACACGCGACGGCAACCGCGCATACCGCGTCGGCCGCGGCATCCAGGCGGGCCGCGTGTGGACGAACTGCTATCACGCGTATCCGGCGCACGCGGCGTTCGGCGGCTACAAGCAGTCGGGGATCGGCCGCGAGACGCACAAGATGATGCTCGACCACTACCAGCAGACGAAGAATCTGCTCGTCAGCTACAGCGAGAAGCCGCTCGGGTTCTTCTGATCCCGCACGCGGGCGATGCGCGACCGATACGCGTCGCATGAACGGCTTGGCCCGGCTCGGTGGATTCGCGTCTCGATGCGGATCCGCCGGGCGTTCTTGCGACTGGGATGTCGAATCGGTCGAGCGGGCGAGCGGCTCGCGCGTCGTCACATCGTCGCGTCGTCGCGTCGCGGCACTAGGCGCGACTCGGCGCAGTGCGACGTAGAGTCTCATCTCGCGCACCTCGTTCGCAGGGCGCACGTCTTCCATCGTCGCGTCAATCGTCGTCGCATCATTCATTGGCCGCACGCTCTTCACACCAAGTCGGCCGGGCGATCGTCGCGTCGACTCAACCGCATTCGCGATCGAGCGTCAGCGTGCGCGGCTGCCGAGCGGGTCCGGCCGCCGGCTCTTCATGCGCGCGGGTCCGGCTCAGGAACGCGAACGCGGCGAGCGCGCACAACAGCGTGACGACCGTCAGCCCTTCGAGCACGCTGCCGAACGCTGCCGCATAGCTTTGCCGCAGCGTCGCGCGCGCGACGCCCGGCAACAGTGCGGCTGCATGCGCGAGATCGCCCGTCGCGAGCCGCGCGGCGGCCTCGTGCACGGCGGCCGGCGCGGCGAGCGACGCTGTCGCCGAACGCACGTGCGACTGCGCGAACGTCGCCAGGATCGCATTGACGATCGCGAGCGCGATCCCCTCGCCCGCGACCCGCGTCGTGCTGAAAATCCCCGTCGCCATCCCGGCGCGCGCCTTCGGCACGACGCTCACCGACAAGCCGTCCATCAGCCCCCACGGCATCCCCGCGCCGACGCCGATCGCAAGCATCGGCGCGATCGCCGCGGGACCCGCGCCGTCGTGCAGCGCGCGGCCCAGCCACCAGAGGCCCGCGGCGGCGATCACAAGGCCGATGCCCGAGATCACGCCCGCCGACATCCGGCGCGTGAGCGTCGCGGCGATCATCGGCACGACGAGCATCGGCGCCGACAGCGCGAGCATCAGCCAGCCTGCGTCGACTTCGCTGAAGCCGTCGACGCCGATGAAGCGCAGCGGCAGCACGACGAGCAGCACGATGTAGCAGCAGCAGGTCGCGATCGGCAGCACCTGCACGCCGACGAAGCGCGGGTAGCGAAACAGCGCCAGGTCGAGCATCGGCCGCGCGACGCGCGTCTCGATCGCCGCGAACGCGATCGCGAAAAGCGCCGCGCCCGCGAGCAGCCCCGCGACGAGTGGGCTCGCCCAGCCGCTTTCAGGCGCCTGGATCACGCCGAACGTGAGGCTCGACAGCATCGCGGTGAACGCGAGCGTCCCCGCCCAGTCGAGGCCTTGCGCGTTCGGATCGCGCGATTCGCGCATCCGCGGCACGCCGACCGCGAGCGACAGCGCGCCGGCCGCCGCGCCGGTCGCGAAGATCGCGCGCCAGCCGAAGCGCTCGATCAGCACGCCCGCGAGCACCGGCCCGAATGCAAGCCCGAGCCCGAACGTCGTGCCGAGCAGGCTGAACGCGCGGGTGCGCGCGGCGCCGTCGAATTCCTGCGCGAGCGCGGCCGTGCCGCCCGCGAGCGCCGCCGCCGCCGCGACGCCTTGCGCCGCGCGCAGAAGATCGACGACGACGATCGACGGCGCGAAGCCGAGCGCGAGCGAGCACGCGGTGAAGCCGCCGACGCCGAGCGCGAACACGCGCTTGCGGCCGAACTGGTCGGCGAGCGCGCCCGCCGCCATCAGCAGGCTGCCGAACGTCAGCATGAACGCGTTCGTGATCCAGCTCATCGCGATCGGGCCGCCGCCGAGATCGCGGCCGATCGCGGGCGTCGCGACCGCGCCGCCCGAAAAGCCGAGCGGCAGCGCGAGCGCGGCAAGACAGACGGCCGCGAGTATCGCGAGCCGCGCGGCAGAAAAAGATCGATCCATCGTCATCGCTCCGTTCGGAAAGCGTCGGTCGTCGCCGCGCCGCGGCGGGCGCGGCGAGCAAGCCGGCAGAGCGACGAACGATAATCCGGATTCAATCGACGAAAAACAACGCAAGATTCCGTATATTGCTGATTTCAATTCCTGAATTTCAGCGAACGAAGAGACTCGGAGCGATATGGACAACCTGAATGGCATCGTCGCGTTCGTGCGCACGGCGGAGACGCTCAGCTTCGTCGCGGCCGGGCGCAAGCTCGGCGTGTCGGCGTCGGCGGTCGGCAAGACGATCGCGAAGCTCGAGCGCACGCTCGGCGTGCGGCTCTTTCACCGGACGACACGCAAGGTCATGCTGACCGACGAAGGACGCCACTTCTACGAGCGCTGCCACCGCGTGCTCGAAGAGCTGCGCGACGCGGAGGCGACCGTGTCGCAGAGCGCGCAGACGCCGCGCGGCCGGTTGCGCGTGAGCCTGCCCGTGATCGGCTACCGGTTCCTGCTGCCCGTCTTGCCGGAATTCAAGCGCCGCTATCCGGACGTCGAGCTGGATCTCGATTTCAACGACCGGCTCGTCGACGTCGTCGAAGGCGGCTTCGACGCGGTGATCAGGAGCGGCGCGCTCAGCGATTCAAGCCTGATGTCACGCCGCCTCGGTCCGTTCTGCTTCGTGCTGTGCGCATCGCCCGCGTATCTCGCGCTGGCGGGCACGCCGCGCACGCTGCGCGACCTCGACGCGCACGCGTGCGTGCGCTACCGCTTTCCGACGACGGGCAAGCTGCAGCCGTGGGCGCTGCTCGCCGACGGCTGCGAGCCGCCGAACCTGCACACGGCGATGACGTGCAACAACATGGAGGCGCTGCGCGCCGCGGTGATGGCGGGATTCGGCATCGGCTACATGCCGGACTTCCTCGCACGCGACGCGCTCGCCGAAGGTGCGCTCACGACCGTGCTCGACGATTATCGGATCGGCCCCGGACAGTTCTCGATCCTGTGGCCGTCGAATCGGCAGTTGTCGCCGAAGGTGAGAGTGTTCGTCGATTTCGTCTGCGAACGGCTGTTTCGCGACGCGTGATGCACGACGCACGACATCCGACGCCTGACGCCTGACGCCTGACGCCTGACGCCAAAAGCGTGACACATCGGACGCCGTCCGGCCCGAAAAAATACTCGTCCGATTTTCGGTTGCCGCCCGCGCGCGACGCGCGCTATCGTCGTTCCATCGCATTCGCTGGAGCCTGCCATGCGCATCGCCGACCCGCGGCGGATCGACGTCTATTACCGTGCGCTCGTCGAACGGTCGCCCGAATACGCGGGCACGTTCTTCGTCGGCGTGAAGACGACGTCGGTGTTCTGCATCTCGACCTGCCGCGCGCGCAAGCCGAAGCGCGAGAACGTCGAATTCTTCACGACGCTCGACGACGCGCTCGCGGCCGGCTATCGCCCGTGCAAGATCTGCCGGCCGACGCGCCCGGCGAGCGAGCCGCCGCCCGCCGTCGCGCGGGCGCTCGCGCTCGTCGATGCGCATCCGCACGAACGGATCTCCGACGACGCGCTGCGTGCGCACGGCATCGGCCCGGAAAGCCTGCGCCGCTGGTTCGCGCGGCACTACGGGATGACGTTTCACGCATACCAGCGGATGCTCAGGATCGACGCCGCGCGACAGACGATGCGGGACGGCGCCCGCACGACCGATGCCGCAGTCGACGCCGGCTACGGCTCGCTGAGCGGCTTCGCACACACGTTCAGGAAAATTCTCGGAGACACGCCGATGCAAGGCGCTCATACGAACACGATCGTCACTGCCCGCTTTACGACGCCGCTCGGCCCGATGTTCGTCGGCGCGACGGACAAGGGCGTCTGCCTGCTCGAATTCGTCGATCGCCGCACGCTCGCGGCCGAATTCGCCGATCTCGAGCGTTTGCTCGGCGCGCGCGTGCTCGTCGGCGAGAATCGGCACACGCGGCAAGCGCAGCGGGAGATCGCCGAATACTTCACTGGCAGGCGGCAGCGCTTCGACGTCGCGCTCGACGCGCCCGGCACCGCGTTCCAGCGCGCCGCGTGGCGGCAACTGCTGACCGTGCCGTACGGACGCACCGCGGCGTATCAGCAGCAGGCGCGCAAGCTCGGCAGCCCGCTCGCCGTGCGCGCGGTTGCCGCGGCGAACGGCGCGAACCGCATCTCGATCATCGTGCCGTGCCATCGGATCATCGGCAAGGACGGCTCGCTCACGGGCTACGGCGGCGGAATCGAGCGCAAGCGGTGGCTGCTCGAGCACGAGCGGCGGCATGCGGATGTGCCGGTCGAGACAATCGAGGCAAGCGCGGAGGGATAAGGCCGGCGCTTCCGCGCGCGGGCGCAGCCGCACCGCCCTCTGCCGGCGCCACACGAGCGCGTTTCACCGCACCACGGCCGAACTACGCCGCCGCGATCCGCTCCGCGTCCGCCGAAGACAACAACGCATCGCTGTCGTCCTTGAGTCCGACGCCCGTCAGCCCGAGCCGCCGCGCATGCGTCATCAGATAGTGCAGCTTGTGCGCGGCCGCATCGTGCGGCAGCCCTTCGGGACGCACGTTCGAGATGCAGTTGCGCTGCGCGTCGTGGCAGCCGACCTTCGGCGCGTACGTCAGATACACGCCGAGGCTGTCGGGCGAGCTCAAACCCGGCCGCTCGCCGATCAGCATCGCGACGAGGCCCGCGCCGAGCAGCTCGCCGATCTCGTCGCCGAGCGCGACGCGCGCCTGCCGCGCGACGACGACAGGCCCGATCCGCCAGCCGTCGAGCTTCGGCCGCATCGCATTCAGGAGCGGCAGCGCCTGCTTCGCGGCCGCGAACGCCGACAGCCCATCGCCGACGACGAACACGACGTCCGGCGCGGCGTCGAGCGCCGCGCCGTAGCCGGCGAGCAGCGCGCGGCCGTCGTCGGACAGCTTGCGGCCGAGGTCCGGCCGGCGCAGGTAATGCTGCCGGTCCGGCGCGGCGCTCTGCACGCCGAGCGTCGGGAGTCCGGCCGCTTCGATCTCGCGCCGCAGCGCGTCGGCGTCGAGCGGCTGGTGGACGGCATCGCGCGCCTGCGCGTGCGACAGGTTGAACGCAAGCAGCGGCGCGGTCGGCAAGCTGTTGCCCGCGCGTCCGAGCGCGATCCGCGCGTTCGTGAACGTCTTGAGCTGCCCCCACGGGTTCTTTTCGACCGCGTCGCTCATGCGGAAAGCCCCATCCAGTCGTTCGCGCCGGCGAGGAGCGGCACGCGCGCCGACGCGGCGCGCAGCGCGCCGTGCGCATCCGCGATCTCCATCGCCTCCAGCCATTCCTCGAACTCGGGCGCGCGGCGCAGGCCGAGCACCTCGCGCACGTAGAGCTGATCGTGAAACGACGTGCTCTGGTAGTTGAGCATCACGTCGTCCGCGCCCGGAATGCCCATGATGAAGTTGATGCCCGCGGCGCCGAGCAGCGTCAGCAGGTTGTCCATGTCGTCCTGGTCGGCTTCCGCATGGTTCGTGTAGCAGATGTCGCAGCCCATCGGCACGCCGAGCAGCTTGCCGCAGAAGTGATCCTCGAGCCCCGCGCGAATGATCTGCTTGCCGTCGTACAGATATTCGGGGCCGATGAAACCGACCACCGTATTGACGAGAAACGGCTCGTACGCGCGCGCGACCGCGTAGGCGCGCACCTCGCAGGTCTGCTGATCGACGCCGTGATGCGCGTTCGCCGACAGCGCGCTGCCCTGACCCGTCTCGAAGTACATCAGGTTGTTGCCGACCGTGCCGCGCTCGAGCGCCAGCGCCGCCTCGCGCGCTTCGGCGAGCAGCGACAGCGAAATGCCGAAGCTCGCGTTCGCCTTCTCGGTACCCGCGATCGACTGGAACACGAGATCGACGGGCGCGCCCTTCTCGATCGCCGCGATCGTGTTCGTCACGTGCGTGAGCACGCACGACTGCGTCGGCACGCGGTAGCGCTCGCGGAACGCGTCGATCATCGCGAGCAGCTTCGTGATCGCGGCGAGGCTGTCGGTCGCCGGATTGATGCCGATCATCGCGTCGCCGCAGCCGTACATCAGGCCGTCGAGCATCGAGGCGGCGATCCCTTTCACGTCGTCGGTCGGATGGTTCGGCTGCAGCCGCACCGACATCCGTCCCGGCAGCCCGACCGTGTTCCGGAAGCGCGTGACGACGCGGCGCTTTCTCGCGGCCGCGATCAGATCCTGGTTGCGCATCAGCTTCGACACCGCCGCGACCATCTCCGGCGTGAGTCCCGGCGCGATCCGCTCGAGCGCGGCCGAATCGGCGGCGCTCGACAGCAGCCAGTTGCGAAAATCGCCGACGGTCAGATGCGAGATCTCGGCGAATGCGTCGCGCGAATGCGTGTCGACGACGAGGCGAGTGACCTCGTCGTCTTCGTAAGGGATCACCGCCTCGTTGAGGAATGCAGCGAGCGGCACGCTCGCGAGCGCCATCTTCGCCGCGACGCGCTCTTCCTCCGTCGCGGCCGCGACGCCCGCGAGCTGGTCGCCGGAACGCAAAGGGCTCGCCTTCGCGAGCAGCGTCTTCAGGTCCGCGAAGCGGTAAGTGCGCGAACCGATCGTCTCCGTATATCGCATCTGGACTCCTTGTCGTAACGGCCGCGCGCCGCCCTCCGGCGCGCGGCGCACGCTTCCTACTCCTCGAGCAGCGCGTCGGCGGGCGCGGCCGCGCGCTGCGAGCGCGTCGCGAGGAAGTAGCCATACCCGAGCGCGACGAACACGACGAAGATCGACGCAACGAGCGCGTTGAAGTACACCATCGTGCCGAGGCACACGATCGCCGCAACGAGCGCGAACGCCGGGAAGAACGGATACAGCGGCGCGCGGAACGGGCGTTCCATCCGCGGCTGCACGCGGCGCAGCTTGAAGAGCGCGGCCATGCTGACGATGTACATCACGATAGCGCCGAATACGGACATCGTCACGATGTTCGCAGTGAGCGTCTGGCCGCCGAACTGGATCAGCTCGTCGCTGTAGATCGCGACGATGCCGACCACGCCGCCCGCGAGAATCGCGCGATAAGGCGTCTTGAAGCGCGGATGCACCTTCGCGAGCCATTCGGGCAGATAGCCTTCACGAGCGAGCGCGAAGATCTGGCGCGAATAGCCGAGGATGATCCCGTGGAACGACGCGACGAGGCCGAACAGGCCGAGCCACACGAGCATGTGCATCCAGCCGCTGTTCGCGCCGACGATGTACTTCATCGCCTGCGGCAGCGGGTCGTTGATGTTCGCGAGCTTGGTCCAGTCGCCCGCGCCGCCTGCGAACACCATCACGCCGATCGCGAGCGCGACGAGCGTCAGGATGCCGGCGACGTACGCGATCGGGATCGAGCGCTTCGGATGCTTCGCTTCCTCCGCCGCCATCGCGACGCCTTCGATCGCGAGGAAGAACCAGATCGCGAACGGAATCGCCGCGAACATCCCGTGGAACGCACCGACGCTGAAGTGATCGGCGCCGGACCAGCCGCCCTTCATGAAGTTGCTCCACGCGAAGCCCGGCGACACGACGCCCATGAACACGAGCAGCTCGAAGATCGCGAGCAGCGTGACGACGAGCTCGAACGTCGCGGCGATCTGCACGCCGACGATGTTGAGTGCCATGAACACGAGATACGCGCCCATCGCCGCGTGCTTCGGTTCGAGCCCCGGAAACTGCACGTGCAGGTACGCGCCGATCGCGAGCGCGATCGCGGGCGGCGCGAACACGAACTCGACGAGCGTCGCGACGCCCGCGAGATAGCCGCCTGCCGGGCCGAACGCACGCCGCGCGTACGCGAACGGGCCGCCCGCGTGCGGGATCGACGTCGTGAGCTCGGTGAAGCTGAAGATGAAGGTCGTGTACATCGCCGCGACGAACAGCGCTGTGATGACGAAGCCGAGCGTGCCCGCGCTCGCCCAGCCGTAGCTCCAGCCGAAGTATTCGCCGGAGATCACGAGACCGACCGCGATGCCCCACAACTGCCAGGTGCCGAGGGTTTGCTGCAGCGCCGGCTGCGCTGCCTTGCCGCCACCCGCGCCGGGACGGCCATTCGACTCTGTCTGCATGAATCTCTCCTCGAAGGGGCGGAGCCCGGCGCCGAGATCGGCCCGCCCCGCAACTGAGAATCGATGCTAGTGAGTCAATAATTGACGTGTTATCGAAAATCGGCAAACGTCCGCGCTTTCATTTCGCATACGGAAATATTTCCGACGGCTGAAGCGGGCGCATGCAGGGATCGGTGTGCACGCGCGCGTTGCGACTTGCTGCATCGCAACGCACGGCGGATGCGGCGAATGCGACCGGCGGCATGCGTCGCATCGGATGCGCGCGTATCCGCACGCCGGCCTCCTCGCGTGCCGCCCGCCGAGCGTCCGCGTCCGCCGCACGACACGACAGCGAACTTGTGTCGCCCGGCACACAGATCGCCGGCGTGCAAGCCCCTACATTGTGGTCACGCAGTGAGCGTCCCGCGCGCCGTCTTTCCGGCGACGCGCGGCCCAGCGATCGACCATTCCAATCATTCAGAGCATGCGGGACTCCTATCTCGATACCGCTCGGGGCGCGGGCATCATCCTCGTCGTGTACGGCCACGCGCTGCGCGGCCTGTTCGCCGCCGGCCTCGTGCCGGCCGGTTGGCCGAGCGCTCTGCTCGCCGCGACCGACTACACGATCTACACATTCCACATGCCGCTCTTCTTCCTGCTGTCGGGGCTGCACGTGCCGAAGTCGCTGCAGCGCGCGGGCGACGGCTTCCTGCTCGCGAAGCTGCGAACGATCGTCTATCCGTACTTCGCCTGGTCGCTGCTGCAAGGCGCGGTGCAGCTCGCGCTGTCGTCGCGCGGGATGAATCATGCGTTCACGCCGAACGATCTGCTCGCGATCGGGTGGCGGCCGTTCGGCCAGTTCTGGTTCCTGTACGCGCTCTTCATCTGCATGCTGATCGCATGGGGAGGGTCGATCGTCGCGCCCGGCATCCGTGCGCACGACCGCGCGGCGTCCGGACGTGCGCTCGCATCGCTTGCGGCGCTCGCGATCGGCGGACTCGCGGTCGTCGCGCTCGCCGCCGGCTCGTCGACGCAATGGGGCATTGTGTCGATGACGCTCACGTACCTTCCGTTCTTCGTGCTCGGCATGCTGATCGGCGACAAGCTGCCCGCGCTCGTCGAACGCGCGTCGAGCGGGCGCTCACTCGTCGCCGTTGCCGTGACGTTCGCCGCGGCGGTCGCGCTCGCGCATCGCTTCGGCGAACCGGACAGCGTCTGGGCCTTGCCCGCCGCACTCGCGGGCTGCGCGCTCGTGCTGCTCGTCGCGGATCGCGCGGCGCGACGCGGCGACGCCGCGCCCCGGCTCGCGCGCCGTCCGACGTGGCTCGAGCACATCGGCTTCGCATCGATGCCGATCTATCTCGCGCATATCCTCGCGACGGCCGCCACGCGCATCGCGCTCGTCAAACTCGGCGTCGTCGACGTCGGCGTGCAACTCGCGCTCGGCACGCTCGCGGGAATCGTTTGCCCGATGCTGCTCTATGTACTCACGCTGCGTTCGGGAACGGCGCGGCTCGTCGGCTTCCCGCCACTGCCGGCCGGTTATGCGCGCGCGCCGGAGAAAGGCCGGATCGGCAGCGCGGATGTCGCTTGATCGTCGGCACGATCGTTGGACATGCTAATCGATCTGCTCTCGCCGCGAATCCGGAACGAGATGCTGAAATGAACCGTCGCCGTATGCGCGCTCGACCTTCGAAACAACGACGTGATACCCGTCGTACCACTTGCGGAACCCGCGCTTCGCATCGAGGTGCTTCGGATGCGCCGCGAACGCGCGCAGCGTCGCCTCGTCGCGCCAGTAGTAGCTCGCGTTGAACATCAGCCCGTCCGTCGAGCGCCACGACTCCATGCCGACGAAGCCGGGCAGGCTCGCCGCGACGTCGTCGATCGACGCGGTCAGCCGCCGGAATTCGTCGTCGAAGCTGCCGGGCCGGTAGATGAAAGCGGCAATGTACATCGGAAGTTCTCCTATCGATGACGCGCGCATGCGCCGTGTGCACCGTGTGCGTCGCTCACGACAGCCTCGACATCGTCGCAAGGCGCACCGCAAGCAGCACGAATAAGGCCGCGAGCCAGGCAGATGCCGTGCGATGCCCGACGAACCCGCGCACCGCATGGCCGGCCGCGCCGAGCAGCGCGTGAAACGTGATGCTGATCGCGGTCAGCACGCAGCCGAGCGCGACCAGTTGGCCGGCGATCGACGCGCCGTGACGATCGACGAACTGCGGCAGAAAGACGATGAAGAACAGCAGCGCCTTCGGATTCGACAGGCTGTTCAGCATCGCGCGCATGCCGACCGACCAGAGCGACCGCTCAGTTGCGGCGGCCTTGCCGAGCGAACCGGGATGGCGCACCGCCTTGTACGCCATCCAAAGCAGATAGGCCGCGCCCGCATAGCGGATCAGGTCGAACGACGGCGGCCACGCGGCGACGATGGCCGCGACGCCCGCCGCCGTCAGCGCGGTGAGCACCAGATCGGCGGCGCCGACGCCGAGCGCCGCGGCGATGCCGCCGCGCAGCCCGTACGCCGCGCCGTGCGCGATCACAAAAGCCATGTTCGGGCCCGGCGACATCAGCAATACCATCACGGCCGCGATGAAGACCGACAGAGTGGACGTCTGGATCATGTTGGCGAATGTTTGCGTGAACGACACGCGCAGCGTAATCTGCGCCATCCGATACAAACAAACAATTGTTCTAGATACAACGCGATGGCCGAATCACGCTACCAGACGATCGTCGACGACTTCGCCGCCCGCATCCGCGCCGGCACGCTCGCGCCCGGCGCGCAGTTGCCGACGATCCGCGCGTTGATGAAGCGGCACGGGATCGCGCTGGCGACAGCGTCGCGCGTCTACGCGGCGCTTGCGGAAGCGGGATTGATCGTCGGCGAGACCGGGCGCGGCACGTTCGTGCGCGACACGTCGCTGCCGCGCGGGCTCGGCCTCGAGCAGCATCCGGCGAAGGCGGGCGCGATCGATCTGACGTTCAACTATCCGTCGCTGCCGGGCCAGGTCGAACTGCTGCGCAGCGGTCTGCGCGGCCTCGCCGCGTCCGGCGATCTCGACGCGCTGCTGCATTCGGCGCCGCAAGGCGGCCGCTGGCACGAGCGGCAGACCGTCGCGAGGCATCTGCGCAATCGCGGCATCCGCGTGCCGGGCGAGCAGGTGCTGATCGTCAACGGCGCGCAGCAGGGGCTCGCGGTGACGCTGATGGCGACGATGAAGCCGGGCGAAATCCTCGCTGTCGACGCGCTGACGTATCCCGGCATGAAAGCGCTCGCGCTCGCGCACCGAATCGTGCTTGCGCCGCTGCCGCTGTCGGCAGAGCAGAACCTGGATCTCGACCGGCTCGACGCGCTCTGCAGAAAGCGCCCGGTGCGCGCGGTCTACACGATGCCGACGCTGCACAATCCGCTCGGCTCCGTGATGTCCGCGCAGAGTCGCATGCGCCTTGCCGAGCTCGCCGAGCGTCACGATCTGCTCGTCATCGAGGACGGCGCATACGCGTTTCTCGCCGAGCCCGCGCCGAAGCCCGTATTCACCCATGCGTCCGATCGCACGGTCTACGTATCGGGGCTGTCGAAGAGCGTCGCGTCGGGATTGAGACTCGGCTTCGTGGCCGCGCCGGAGCGCATCGTGCCGGCGCTCGAGCACGCGATTCGCGTGTCGACGTGGAATACGCCGTCGCTGACGGTCGCGCTGGCGTGCCAGTGGATCGACAGCGGAATCGTCGACACGCTCGAGGAACGCAAGCGCAAGGATGCGCGACGCCGGCAGACGCTCGCGCGACGGATATTGCGAGACGGCGACGTCGTCTCACATCCGTCTTCCTACTATCTGTGGCTTGCGATGCCCGAGGAACTGCGCGCGGACCGGGTCGCGGCAGAACTCGAGCGCGAAGGCGTGCTCGTGACGACGGCCGAGCCGTTCTCGACCGCGCCGAGCGCGCCGCATGCGCTGCGGATCGCGCTCGGCTCGATTGCGCTCGAATCACTCGAAGACGCGTTGCGGAAGGTTCGAAGCGCGGTAATCGGGTGACGTTCGCGTCGAAGTCCGGCACGCGAAAACGGCGCCCGGTGCCACACCGGCGCGCCACCGCGGAAACCGCGCCGATGCACGGGCGATCGTCGCGCGACCGCCCGCGCGTCAGTCCTGCTTGCCGCGCTGGTTGAAACAGCGGTCAAGCAGCTTGCCCGCGGCTTCGCGGCCGCCAAGACCGAACGACAGCGCGACCGCGACAGCGATCGCGCCGAGCACGAGGCCGAACGCGAGCTGCACGATCTCGTTCGCGATGCCCATCGCGCGCAATCCCATCGCGAACACGAGGCCGAGAATCGCGAACTGCGCGATGCGTGACAAGAGCCGGCTGTGCTCGCTGTCGGTCTGCTCGATCACGCGGCGCGCAAGGCCCGCGAGCCAGAAGCCGATCACGAGGATCACGCCGCCCATCAGCACGTGCCCGCCGAACTCGATGAACAGCGTGACGACGTCGCGCACCTGCGTGAAGCCGAGCCGGTTCGCGGCTTCGACGGTCGCGAACAGCATCGCGAAGAAAATCACGAGCCGGCCGGCCAGCACCGAAGGCTGCAGCATCCCGGTGAACACGCGCTCGACGCCGAGCACGGCGGGCAGGCCGTCGACTCCCGCGGCGACGAGCAGCTTCTGCACGAGCGCGCCGACGAAGCGCGCGACGTAAAACGTGACGAGCACGATCACGACGGCCGCGAAGATGTCGGGCACCGCGTTGAGGAACTGGCCGAGCAAGTCGGTCGCGGGCCGCGAGATCGCCTCGATCTTCAGCGCGTCGAGCGCGGAGATCAGCGTCGGCACGAACACGAAGATGAAGACGACCGTGCCGATGAGGCTCGAGATCTTCACGGGCGCCGGGCTCTCGACGCTTTGCGTGAGCCTGTCGGCGCCCGCCGCGATGAGCAGGTTCGTGACGAGCCCGCGCAGAATGCGCGCCACGAGCCAGCCGACGAAGCCGATCACGGCCGCGGCGAACACGTTCGGCACGATCGCGAGGATCTTGTCGATCATCCCCTGCACGGGCGACAGCAGCCCGTTCAAATCGAACGCGGCGAGGATCGCCGGGATGAACATCAGGATCACGAGCCAGAACAGCACGTCGCCGAGGTACGAGCTCATCGGCCGCATCCCTGCCGTTTCCGACAGTTTGCTGTCGATCTTGCTCGCTTTCAGCGTCTTGTCGGCGAGGCTGCGCAGCAGCGATGCGATCAGCCACGCGACGAGCGTGAGCGCCGCGCCGCCGAGCAGGTTCGGAAGATAGTTGATGATCTTCGTGACGAGAAGCGAGAACGGATTCGATACCGCGTAGAGGTTCAGCACGTTGAAGATGCCGACCGCGGTCACGAGCAGGATGAGCCAGAACAGGCCGCCCGCGATGATGCGCTCCACTTGTGCGCCTTGGCCGGTGCTTTCGGCGATGCGCGCATCGACCTTCAGCGCGCTCAGCAAGCGCCGCACGCCCGCCCGGACGATCACGGCGATCAGCCAGCCGACGACCAGGATGCCGAGCGCGCCCGCGATCTTGGGCAGATAAACGCCGAGCGTGCTCTGCATCGACGTCAGGAAACTGGATGAATCCATATGTTCTCTCCCGAAAAGCGTGATGTTGCGTTGGACCTCGACGAACAACCTGCGGACTCCGAAGAAAAACCTGGCTCCGCAGCGGCGACCTTACACGGGGAACGATGACGGCTTCAATCGTGCTTCACTGTACTCGAACTTTATTCTAAGGGATCGATCCTGCTAATAAAAATCGTGCGCACGGACGTTGCGCGCGTCGCGAAATGATGCGGCACACGGCGCGCGTTCGTGTCGGCGAGTCGCAAGCATGAAACAGACGGGATGATTGATGGAAGAATGTGAACCGGCTTGCGCAAGACGCTTTCGTTCGCTATGGCAGGCCCGGGATTTGCTGTGCGGGGCGTCGGACAGACAGGGGGCGATTTGGGTGCGCCGTGCGCGCTGAACAACGGCTGCCGTGGGCAAGTTTGGCCGTGTCGCGGCTGAGTCGGCGGATTCGCTTCGCTGCAGATAGGGCAGCGAGAAAACGAACGGGTTCGGACGCTCACCGCGACTGGATTGCGTCGAACCACTGCATCAAACATATCGACGCTTGCTTACTTGTGCACCGAACGAACGGGTCGACTCGAATATATCGACCCGAATAGCGCGCCTGAAATCTCACGCACGCAATCGCGAACTTGCTTAGCAGCGCTATCGGAATGCGCGCGCCGACGCATCGCATGGCAACCGCCCGCACCCCGCCCCGCCTCGCGTCACGCGCGCGCCTTCGAGACTGCCGTCCCGCATTGCGGGCAGTAGCGCGCGGATGCATCGAGCAGCGCGCGACATCCACCGCACGCGGCCGGTGCCTGCGATACGCCGCACTGCGCGCAGAACTTCGCATCCGCTCCGTTGATCGCGCCGCACTTCGCGCATGCGGCGCGCTGCACGGGCCCGCTCGTCTCCCTTTGAGGCGGAACGCCGCTACGTTCTCGATCCCGGCCGTCGTCACTCGGTGCGTCCCGGCGGCCCCAACCGCGGCCGCCGGGACTGTCGGAGCCCCAACCGTAGCCGCGGCCATGACCGTGCCCACCGCCCGCCCCGCCACCGTGATGGTTGCGACGGCCGCCGTTTCCATGATGCCCACCGCCGACGATCCGCTTGAGCCAGTTCATCGTCTCCTCCGTTCACTGTCCGCGGCGCAGCAGTCGCAAGCCATTGCCGACGACGATCAAGCTCGCGCCCGCGTCGGCGAACACCGCCATCCACATCGTGCCCATCCCTGCGACCGTCAGTCCGACGAACACCGCCTTCACGGAGAGCGCGAACATGATGTTCTGCACGAGCACACGATGCGTCGCGCGCGACAGCTGCACGAATGCCGGGATCTTCCGCAGGTCGTCGTCCATCAGCGCGACGTCGGCCGTCTCGATCGCCGTGTCGGTGCCCATCGCGCCCATCGCGAAGCCGATATCGGCGCGCGCGAGCGCGGGCGCATCGTTGATCCCGTCGCCGACCATGCCGACCGCGCGGCCGCCTGTCGCGAGTTCGTCGACGGCGGCGAGCTTGTCCTGCGGCAACTGGTTGCCGCGCGCGTCGTCAATGCCGACCTGCTGCGCGATCGCCTCCGCGGTGTGCGGGTTGTCGCCCGTCAGCATCGCAGTCTTGATGCCGAGCGCGTGCAGCTCGGCGACCGCCGCGCGGCTCGTGTCCTTCACCGTGTCGGCGACCGCGAAGAGGCCGAGCACGCGCGTGCCGTCGATCAGCATCACGACCGTCTTGCCCTGCCGCTCGAGCTCGTCGAGGCGCGCTTCGAGCGCGGGCGTGCAGCATTCGAGTTCTTCGACGAGGCGGTGGTTGCCGAGCCAGTACAGCGTGCCGTCGATCGCACCGCGCACGCCGCGGCCCGGAATCGCCTCGAAGTCGGCGACGTCGAGGAACGACGCGTCCCTGCCGTTGCCGACGCCGCCCGCGCCGCCTTCGGCTACGCCGGCCACCGCGACCGCCTGCGAAACCGGATGGTCCGAGCGCGCGGCGAGGCTCGCGGCGAGCCGCCGCACACGGGCGACGTCGATGCCGGCCGCGCGCATCTCGAAGTCGGTCTGCACCGGCTTGCCGCGCGTGATCGTACCCGTCTTGTCGAGCGCGAGCCACGCGAGCCGGCGGCCTTGCTCGAGGTACGCGCCGCCCTTCACGAGGATGCCGCGCCGCGCGGCCGCCGCGAGACCCGACACGATCGTCACGGGCGTCGAGATCACGAGCGCGCACGGGCACGCGATCACGAGCAGCACGAGCGCGCGATAAATCCAGTCGCGCCATGCGCCGTCGAACACGAGCGGAGGCGCGATCGCGACGATGAGCGCGATCGCGAAAACGATCGGCGTGTAGATGCGCGCGAAGCTGTCGACGAAGCGCTGCGTCGGCGCCTTCGCCCCCTGTGCTTCCTCGACCGCGTGGATGATCCGCGCGAGCGTCGTGTTGCCCGCGACCGCCGTCACACGATATTCGAACGAGCCGGCTTCGTTGATCGTGCCCGCGTACACCGGGTCGCCGTCGCCTTTCTCGACGGGCAGGCTCTCGCCCGTGATCGGCGCCTGATTGACGGTCGAGCGGCCGGCGGCGATCTCGCCGTCGAGACCGATCCGCTCGCCGGGCTTCACGCGCACGACGGCGCCGAGCGCGACCTGCGCGGCATCGATCGTCCGCCACGAGCCGTCGGGCTGCTTGACCGTCGCGGTGTCGGGCGCGAGCCGCATCAGGCTCTGGATCGCGTTGCGCGCGCGATCGAGCGAGCGCGCCTCGATCAGCTCGGCGACGGTGAAGAGCACCATCACCATCGCGGCCTCGGGCCACTGGCCGATCGCCATCGCGCCCGTCACCGCGATGCTCATCAGTGCATTGATGTTCAGATTGCCGTTCGTGAGCGCGATCCAGCCTTTGCGGTACGTCCCGAGGCCGCAGGTCGCGACCGCGGCGAGCGCGAGCGCGGCGGCAAGCCATACGGGAAGCTGCAGCCACGTGACCGCCTCGGACGCGGCCGCCGCGCCGCCCGCGATCGCGAGCGGCCACCACGGCCGCTGCGCTTCGGCCGGCACGGGCGACGCGCCGCGGCCCGTCGCGCCAGTGTCGGCCTGCTCGGGCGTCATCCCGAGCGAGCGGATCGCGCCGACGATGCCCGCCTCCGCGCCCGGCGCGTGCTCGACCGTCAGCATCCGCTGCATCAGGTTGAATTCGAGCGCCGCGACTTCGGCCATCCCGCCGAGCTTCTTGCGGATCAGCGTTTCTTCGGTCGGGCAGTCCATCTGCATGATCCGGAACGCGGAGCGCACGCGGCCGTCCGCTGCCTTCCGCGCGCCAGGCAGCGGCGCGAACGCGGCGGGTGCGGGTGCGCAGCAGTCGGCATCGGCATCGGCATCAGCGTGGGAGTGGGAGTGCTGACGATCGTCGTCGGCTCGCGCATCGTGGCCGCAACCAATCGAACCACGATCGTGAGACGGGGCTCCACGGTTTGCAAGCGCGTCGATATCGCCGTGCTGGTGGTCGTGCGAACAACAACCGTCGGCGCGTGACTGAGCGTGACCATCGGCGCGAAGCAGAACTTCACCGTTCGCTCCTTCACCATTCGCTCGCGCGCCGGAGTCCGCATTGCGTCGATCGGGATGGTGATCGCGTTCGCGAGAATGGGCATTGCCATGCGCATGGCCTTCGGCGTCACGGTGCGCGCAACCCTGGTGTCGAGCGCCGTCCTTTCGGTTCGGGTCGGCCGCATCCGCCAGCTCGCGCCCGCGTGAACGCCCGTCCTGACCGTACGCGTACGCCGCGGCACCATCAGGGGCGTGCACGTGCGAATGCGAGCGAGCGTCGACGGATGCCGGATCGCGCACATCGTTCGGATGCGCGCAGTCGCGATCGGTTTCGGGCGTACGCGGCCGGTTTTCGGCCCGGGTGGCCTCGGTCATGGCAACTCCTCTGTGACTGACGATGTACAGTTAACACCTTGAAGTCACTACAAGGTCAACCCTTTTTGTAAGGAGATTCGAATGAAAATCGGCGAACTTGCGAAAGCGGCCCGGTGCACGCCCGAGACGATTCGTTTCTATGAAAAAGAGGGGCTGATGCCCGACGCGGAACGGACCGGCTGCAACTACCGCAACTACACCGGCGCGCACGTCGAGCGGCTGCGCTTTATCCGCAATTGCCGCGCGCTCGACATGACGCACGACGAGATCCGCGCGCTGCTGCGCTTCACCGACGATCCAGCGGACCGCTGCGATTCCGTCAACGCGCTGCTCGACGCGCACATCGGCCACGTCAACACTCGCCTCGCAGAACTCGAGCAGTTGCGCGCGCAGCTGATCGAATTGCGCGAGCGGTGCCAGGGCGAGCATGCGGTCGAGGACTGCGGGATCGTGCACGGGCTCGCGACGATGGAAACGCCGGACATGCCGGGCAAGCGCTCGCACGTCGGCTGACATGCGGTGTCCGCCGATGTCCGAGCGGCGGGCGTTGCGGCGCTTGCGTTCATTTATATCTAGTCATAATATAACTAGAAATTAATTAACTACTCATGTTATGGCTCGATATTCTCCACTTGCACTCGTCGTGCTCGCGATGCTCACCGAAGCGCCGATGCATGCGTACCGAATCCAGCAACTCGTGAAGCTGCGGGGTAAGGACGAGATCGTCAACGTCAGGCAGCGCAACAGCCTCTACCAGACGATCGAGCGCCTGCAGCGCGACGCGCTGATCGCCGTACGCGAGACCGAACGCGACGGCGCGTTTCCCGAGCGCACGGTCTACGAAATCACCGATGCTGGCCGCGACACCGCCCGCATGTGGCTGCGTGAGCAGCTCGCGCGACCGGCGCGCGAATTTCCGTCGTTTCCGGCCGCGCTGTCGGTGCTGCCGCTACTGTCCGCCGACGACGCGCGCCGCCAGCTCGAAGCGCGTGCCGCCGCACTCGAAGCCGAGCTCGCCCGTCTCGACGAAACGCACGACGCCGCGCTCGCGATGCAGATCCCGCGGCTCTTTCTGCTCGACGGCGAACTGATGCGGGTGACGCTCGAAGCCGAGCTCGATTGGGTACGCAGCATCGTCGAGCATCTGAAGGTTGGCGCGCTCACCTGGAGCGAGGCTTGGCTGCGCGAGGTCGCCGCGCGATTCGCGCAGGCCGATTCGCCAGATTCGGAATGAATGGGCGAAGCGCCATCGCGAGAGTCGAGCCGTCGCTTCTTTCTCTGACCGACAGTGCCGGCTTCATTGCCGGGCGTGCTGCGTGCTGCGTGCTGCAACGGCAACGGCAACGGCAACGGCAACGGCAACGGCAACGATGCTACGCAGATTCGCGTCGTCCGCAACAACGTCCAGGGCACGAGCAGAAACGACGACGCACCGCCTCCAGCGGAAACCGCTCGCACACCGCACCTCACCCCATCCAGCCGCGACTACAGCATCTTCCCGGGATTCAGGATCCCGAGTGGATCGAGCGCGCTTTTCATCGCCCACATCACGCCGATCTCGGCAGCGCTCCGCGAGTACCCGAGATATGGCCGCTTGAGCACGCCGATCCCGTGCTCGGCCGAGATCGACCCGCCCATCGTCCGCACGATTTCGTAGACGACGTGCTCGACGCCGTCCGCGCCATGCGCGGGCAGATCGGCGAGCGACACGCCGATGTGCACGTTGCCGTCGCCGACATGCCCAAAGCACAGACACACCGCATGCGGCCAGCGCGCACGCAGCGCGGTATCGCAGCGCTCGGCGAACACGCCGAGTTCGGCGACGGGCTAGCTCACGTCGAAATTGAGCAGATGCGGCAGCGCGTCGATCGCGAGTCCTTCGCGCAGCGTCCACATGTCGCGCGTCTGCCGCTCCGACGCGGCAAGCGCCGCATCGCTCACGAGCCCTGCATCGAAGCACGCGCCGAGACGCTGCTCGAGCGTGTCGCGCGCATCGATGCGCGGATCGCTCGCCGCGCATTCGATGCGGACGACGAAATCGTCGTCCGCATCGAACGGCGGCGTGACGCCCGGCGTATACGCGACGACGTAGCGATAGAACGCCAGCCACATCGCCTCGAAGCTGACGACGCACGGCAGTGTCGCGCGCACGTCGCGCCAGAACCGCACGAGCGTGTCATAGTCGCGCACGCGGCATAGCGCCGTCGCAGGCGCCGCGAGCGGCGGATGCAGCCGCAGCACCGCGCGCGTGATGACGCCGAGCGTGCCTTCGCTGCCGATGAAGAGCTGCTTCACGTCATAGCCGGCGTTGTTCTTCAGCATCCGGTTCAGCGACGTGACGACCGTCCCGTCCGCGAGCACCGCTTCGATGCCGAGCGTCTGCTCGCGCATCTTCCCGAAGCGGATCGCGCGCGTGCCGCCCGCGTTGGTCGCGAGCATGCCGCCGATCTGGCACGAGCCGCGCGCGCCGAGATCGACGCCGAACGCGAAGTCGGCCGCTTCCGTCGCGTCCTGCACAGCTTGCAGCGTCGTGCCCGCGCGCGCTCATCGCACCACATCCTTCACTTCGTCGAGACGTCGATGTCGCCGAAGTACTTCCGGCCTAGCGTCTTCACGGTGCCGTCCGCCTTCAGCTTGTCGATCACGGCGTCCAGGCGCGCCTTCAGCGCATCGTCGCCCTTGCGCAGCCCGAACGCGATGCCACTTCCCAGAATCTTGTCGTCGCGCACCGGCTGCCCGACGAATGCGAAACCCTTCGCATCCGGCCGCGACAGGAATCCGCGCTGGCCCGCGGGCGCGAGCACGAGCGTGCCGTCGAGGCGGCCTGCCGTGAGATCCGCGTATGCCTGGTTCTGGTCCTGATACGCGACGACCCGCACGCCCGCGCCCACCCAGTGCGCATTCGCGTACGCTTCCTGGATCGAGCCCTGCAGCACGCCGACCCGCTTGCCCTTCAACGATTCCGGCGTCGGCACGAGGCCGCTGTCCGCGCGTGCGATCAGTTGCGTCGGCACGCGGTAGATCACCGTCGTGAAGTCGATCGCCTGACGTCGCTGGTCGGTCGCGTTCATCGCCGAATTGATCGCGTCGAACTTGCGCCCCTGCAGCGCGGGAATCAGCCCGTCGAACGACGTCTCGACCCACTTGCACGCGAGCTTCGCCTCTTTGCAGACGGCGTTGCCGACGTCGATGTCGAAGCCTTGCAGCTCGCCGTTCGCCGCCTTCGATTCGAACGGCGGATATTGCGCTTCGAGACCGAAGCGCAGCGTTTGCGAAGCCTCGGCGCGCGCCGCGCCCGAGCCCGTGACGACGCCCAATGCGCATGCGAGCGCCAGGCAGATTTGCAGTCGTTTCATCGATGATTCTCCTTGAGGTCGGGGTCGTGTCCGGTCATCGGCGCGATGCACGCGTCAGAGGCTGCGCAGACGCCGCGCGCCTTCGATCAGCGTCGCGTCGTCCTTCGAAAAACTGAGGCGGATGCAGCCGGTGTTCGTGCCGTCCGCATAGAACGCGGATAACGGAATCGTCGCGACACGCGCGTCGCGGATCGCGCGCAGCACGAAATCGGCGTCGGATTCGTCGGAAAAATGCCGAAAGCGCGCGAGCATGAAGAACGAGCCCTCGCTCGACAGCAGCTCGAAACGCGAGCCGGAAAGCTCACGCACGAGCAGATCGCGCTTGCGCTCGTAGAACGCACCGAGCTCGAGATAGCTCGACGGCTCGGCGAGCGCTTCGGCGAACGCGTGCTGCATCGGCGTGTCCGCCGCGAACGTCATGAATTGATGGACCTTGCGCAGCTCGCGCGTGAGCTCGGCCGGCGCGAGGCAGTAGCCGACGCGCCAGCCCGTCACGTGATACGACTTGCCGAACGACGACACGATCACGCTGCGCTCCGCGAGCACGCGATGGCGCGCCATGCTGTGATGGCGCGCGCCGTCGAACACGACGTGCTCATACACCTCGTCGGACAGCACCACGATGTCGGTGTCCGCCGTGAGTTGCGCGAGGCGCGCGATGTCGGCGTCGCCGAAGATCGTCGCGGTCGGGTTGTGCGGCGTGTTGAGGATCAGCATCCGCGTGCGCGGCGTGATGTTGGCGGCCACTTCGTCCCAGTTCACGCGAAAGCCCTCTGCCGACAGCTTGATCGCGACGGGCGTCGCACCCTGCAGGCGGACGATCGGCGCGTAGCTGTCAAACGACGGCTCGAAGTAGATCACCTCGTCGCCCGGATGCACGAGCGCGCTGATCGTCGCGTAGAGCCCTTCGCTTGCGCTCGCGACGACGGTTATTTCGGATTCCGGATCGTAGCGTCCGCCGTACAGGCGCTCGGTCTTGACGGCGAGCGCCTCGCGCAGCGCGGCGACGCCCGCCATCGGCGCGTACTGGTTGTGCCCATCGCGCATCGCGCAGGCGACGCGCTCGACGAGCGCCGGATCGGGCGCGAAGTTCGGCGCGCCCTGCGACAGATTCAGCGCCCGATGTTCGACGGCGAGCTGGCCGATGACCGTGAAGATCGTCGTGCCGACGTCGGGCAGCTTCGAACGGGGCGCGGCGGCGCTCTGCATGGGTCTTCCTTTCTCCTGGAATGGCGCGCCGGTCATCTCCGACGCATGGGTCAACGACGCGGATTTGGCCTGAGCCAATTTCTCGCGGCAATCGAAAGTTCGTCATGGCAGGCATGACGAAAACTCATAACGCGGGAGAGCGGGCGACGCGGGACGGCGGAGGCTATGTTGTTCGATGCAGGCTGGAGCGTTGGTGGAAGGCGTCGCGTGATCGATGCCGGTGACGCGTGGCCGCTGTCATGGGGCCTATCCAGACGGCTGACTCAGCGGTTCAGCGGTTCAGCGGTTCAGCGGTTCGCAGCCTGACGGGTCTGCCGATCACCAGTTCGACGCATACGAAGCCTGCGGGAAGCTCATCGACATCGACGAGAAAAGCGCTGCGACCGCACGGCAGCGCCCGTCGGCATTCGCAACATCGGCGGCGAGACATCCGGCCCGGCTCAACCAGAAACCGCGCCGCCGCCGACACCGACATCCGCCCCCGCCGCGAGATACGCGTCCACAGCCCGATGCAGTTCGCCGCGCAACTGCACGACATCGACGGCCGCACCCTGCGTCAGCAGCGATTGCGACACCCACCCGTAGCACAACGCATGCGCGACACGCGCCGCCACGTCGAGCCGCACATTCGCCGGCGCATCGCCCGCTCCCGCGAGCGCGTCGCGCCACAGCGCGACGTAGTCGTCGTAATGCCGGCGATACGCGTCGATCGGCGAGACCTTGCGCTCGAGCGTAAAGATCGCGGCCCATACGCGCGCGTCCTGCTCGATCACATCGACCTGCGCGTCGACGAGCGCGGCCGCGATCGCCCTGCAACCCGCGCCGCGCCGTACATCGACGACGCCGCGCATCCGCGCCGCGAGCGCCTTCACGTAGTGGTGGATCGTGAGCGCCGCGAGGCTCTCCTTGTCGCCGAAATACTCGTAGAACGTGCCGACGCTCACGCCCGCAACCGCGGCGATCTCGCGAATCGTCGCCTTCGCGTAGCCGCGCTCGAGCCAAACCCGAACAAACGCCTGCTGCAGCGCCTCCGAGCTCGCGTGCGCGCGCCGCTGCCGCGGACGGCGGCGCAAGGCCGGCTGCGGCTGCGCGATCGTCTTGTCGGGATGCGCGGAAACCTGAACATGTCGCGAAGTCATCTTTGCTAACCTGATCGAGCCGAACAACGACACGGAGACGTCCATCATGGCCTGGTCGACCCACGCGGTGAGCAACCAGTTCGACGAATTGATCGACTATAACCTCTTCGCGACCGACCCTGCGCTCGGCGAAGCGCTCGAACGCGCGGGCGCGTCGTGGGCCGCGCCGCAGCTCGACGCGTACGGCGCGCGGCTCGGCGCGCGCGACACCGCGCAGCAGGCCGAAGACGCGAATCGCCATGTCCCCGAGCTGAATGCGTTCGACCGCCGCGGCCGCCGGATCGACCGCATCGATTTCCATCCGAGCTGGCACGCGCTCCTCGGCCTCTATCGTGAACAGGGCCTGATCTCGCTCGCGTTCCGCGACGCGCGCGCAGGCCGCTGGGCGGCGAACGCGGCGGGCTTCTATCTGCACGGCCAGATCGAGGCGGGCACGCTGTGCCCGGCGACGATGACGCAGGCGAGCATCCCAGTTTTGCAGAAGGAGCCCGCGCTGTGGGCACAACTGAAAGACAAGCTCTACAGCAACGTCCATGATCCGCGCGACGTGCCGATCGACGCGAAGCGGTCGATCACGCTCGGCATGGGGATGACCGAAAAGCAGGGCGGCTCGGACGTGCGCGCGAACACGACGGTCGCAGCGCCCGTCGGCGCGGGCGGCCGCGGCGGCGACTATCTGCTGCGGGGTCACAAGTGGTTCTTCTCCGCGCCGATGTGCGACGCGCACCTCGTCGTCGCGCGCACCGAGTCGGGCGGCACGTCGTGCTTCTACGTGCCGCGCTGGCGGCCGGACGGCACGAAGAACGCGGTGCTCGTCCAGCGGCTGAAGAACAAAGTCGGCAATCGCAGCAACTCGAGCAGCGAGGTCGAGCTCGACGACGCGTGGGGCGTGATGCTCGGCGAAGAAGGCCGCGGCATTCCGACGATCATCGAAATGGCGACCTACACGCGCCTGAACTGCGTGCTCGGCAGCGCGGCGATCCTGCGCCAGGGGCTCGTGCAGGCGATCGCGTATACGCGGCAGCGTCACGCGTTCGGCCGCGCGCTCGCTGAGCAGCCGCTGATGCGCGCGGTGCTCGCCGATCTCGCGCTCGAGAGCGAAGCGGCGCTCGCGCTTGCGATTCGGCTCGCGCAGGCGTTTGAGCGCGGCGAGCCGGCGTGGACGCGCATCGTCACGCCGGCCGCGAAATTCTGGGTCTGCAAGCGAGCGGTCGAGGCGGCGGGCGAAGTGATGGAAGTGTTCGGCGGCAACGGCTATGTCGACGACGGCCCGATCGCGCGACTGTTCCGCGAGGCGCCCGTCAATTCGATCTGGGAAGGCTCCGGCAACGTGATGTGTCTCGATGTGATGCGCGCGATCTCGCGCGAGCCGGACGCGGCGCACGCGCTCGTCGACGAACTGCACGCGCTCGGCGGCCGCGATGCGCGGATTCGTGCGGCGCTCGACGCGCTGCGCACGCTGCTCGGCACGCCGCCCGATGCGCTCGAAGCGCTCGGCCGCGTGCTCGCGCAGCACATCGCGCTCGTCGCGCAAGCGTGCCTGCTGCTCGACGCGGCGCCCGCCGCCGTCAGCGACGGCTTCATCGCGACGCGCTTCGGCGAACCGGTGTGGGGCCGCGTGACGGGCGCGCTCGATTCGCGCCGCGTCGACGTCGCCGCGCTGCTGCAACGCGCGTACGCCGCATAACCGCGCGCGGCGCCGCCGCTCGCGCGCCGCGCTTTTCCGCGCCACGTCCGCCGCAAGCAAGGAATCCGAAGCGATGAACCTGATTGCCGCTCTCGACCGCGCCGCGCGCGCGACGCCCGACAAGCCGTTCCTGCGCTACGACGGCGCGACGACCACGTATTCACAGATGGATCGCCGCTCGCGGCGCGCGGCCGAGGTGCTCGCCGCGCTCGGCGTCGCGCCGGGCGATCGCGTCGCCGCGATGTGCTTCAACACGCCGGCGTTCTTCGATCTGCTGCTCGGCGCGTGGCGCATCGGTGCGGTCGTCGTGCCGATCAACCACAAGCTGCAGGCGCCGGAAGTCGACGCCATCCTCGGCCACAGCGCGAGCCGCGCCGTGCTGTTCGACGCCGCGCTCGCGCCCGTGCTCGCGAAAGTCGACCACGACGCGCATCGCCTCGTGACCGAAGGCGATGCGAGCAGCGCCGCGTCGTTCGACCGTCTCGCCGCCGACGCGGGCGGCATCGCGTCCGGCACGCCCGACGACGCGGCGCTCGCCGAGATTCTCTACACGTCGGGCACGACGGGACGCCCGAAGGGCTGCCTGCACAGCCATCGGACAGTCGCGCTCGCCGCCATGACGAGCGCGCTCGCGCTGTCGATGACCGAGCGCGAGCGCACGCTGATGGCGATGCCGATCTGGCACGCGTCGCCGCTCAACAACTGGTTCGGCGGGACGCTATATGTAGGCGGCACCGTCGTGCTGATGCGCGACTATCATCCGCTGCACTTTCTGCAGACGGTCGAGGCCGAGCAGGCGACGCTGTATTTCGGCGCGCCGGTGTCGTACACGCTGCCGCTCGATGCGATCGCCGACTTCGCGTCGTTCGATCTCACCAGCGTGCGCGCATGGCTGTACGGCGGCGGGCCGATCGGCGCGGACATTGCGCGCCGGCTGATGCGCGCGTACCGCAGCGAGGCGTTCTATCAGGTGTACGGGATGACCGAGACGGGCCCGGCCGGCACGGTGCTCCATCCATTCGAGCAGACCGTCAAGACGGGCTCGATCGGCCGGCAGGGCACGCCTGGCGTCGACGTGCGGGTCGTGACCGCGTCGGGCGACGACGCACGGCCGGGCGAGATCGGCGAAATCCGGTTGCGCGCGGACAGCATGATGCTCGGCTATCTCGACGATCCCGACGCGACGCGCGCGGCGTTCGCGGACGGCGGCTGGTATCGGAGCGGCGACGTCGCGCGCGTCGACGACGACGGCTATCTGTTCGTCGTCGACCGGATCAAGGACATGATCGTGACAGGTGGCGAGAACGTCTATTCGAAGGAGGTCGAGGACGTGCTGACCGCGCATCCGGCCGTCGCGGAAGCCGCGGTGATCGGCCGTGCGCATCCGGAATGGGGTGAGACCGTGATCGCGCACGTCGTGCTGCGCACGGCGAGCGGCGCGGATGGTGCGGTCGATGCCGACGCGCTGCGCGCGTTCTGCGCGAAGCGGCTCGCCGCGTACAAGATCCCGCGCGAATACGTGTTCGCCGAGCGTCTGCCGCGCACGCCGACGGGCAAGCTGCAGAAGCACTTGCTGCGCGCCAGCGGCGCGTAATGCGGCGGCGGCGGCGACGGCGACCCTTCGGCATCCGAACCTCACGACGCTCGAACGCCGTGACTCACTGGCTCGGCACACCGCGCACCGCGCACTGCGCGCCGATGCCGATGCCGATGCCAACTCAATCGCAAGCATCGCCCCGTGCGACGCGCCGCCGGGCATCCGTCGACAAAACAAAGCCCCGAACCTGCTTGCGCAGATCCGGGGCCCGTCGATATCGAAGCGCGAAACGGACGCCGTTACGCGACGCCCGCGCCACGCGCGACGCTTACTTGCCGCCGATGCTCTTGAGCGGCTTCCACTCGCCCTTCTCGACCTTGTAGATCGTGATGCCGCCGTTGCGCAGGTCACCCTTCGTGTCGTACGCGATGTGCGTCGACGTGACGCCCGCCATGTCGGTCTTCGACAGCAACGGCAGATACTTCGCCGGATCGGTCGAGTTCGCCTTCTTCATCGCGTTGAACATCGCCATCGCGCCGTCGTACGCGTACGGCGAGTACGTCTGCACGTCTTCGCCGAAGCGCTTCTTGTACTTGTCCGCGTACGTCTTGCCGCCGGGCATTTCGCCGAGCGGCAGGCCGGCGAGCGAAGCGATCGAGCCTTCGGCCGCGTCGCCCGCGATCTTCAGGAAAGTCGGCGTGTGCACCATCTCGCCGCCCATCAGCGGCGCCGCGACGCCGAGCGACTTCATCTGCTTGGCCATCGGCGCGGCCTGCGAATCCGCGCCGCCGTAGTAGACGAGATCCGGCTTCGACGCCTTCAGCTTCGTCAGGATCGCCTTGAAGTCGACTGCCTTGTCGTTCGTGAATTCACGGTCGACGATCGTCGCGCCCGCCGCCTTCGCCGCCTTCTCGAACTGATCGGCGAGACCCTGGCCGTACGCCGTGCGATCGTCGACGATCGCGATCTTCTTCATGCCGAGATCCTTCACCGCGAACGTGCCCGCGACCGAGCCCTGCTGCGTGTCGGACGTCATCATCCGGAAGGTCGTCTTGTAGCCTTGCTGCGTATATTCCGGCGCGGTCGCCATCGCGATCTGCGGGATACCCGCGTTCGCGTAGATGCGCGAAGCCGGGATCGTCGTGCCCGAGTTGAAGTGGCCGAGCATGCCCTTAATGCCGTCGTCGACGAGCTTCTGCGCGACCGTCGTGCCGGTGCGCGGGTCGGCCTGATCGTCCTGCGTGTCGAGCACGAACTTCACCGGCTTGCCGCCGATCACGGGCTTCGTCGCATTGAAGTCCTCGATCGCGAGCACGATGCCGTTCTGCATATCCTTGCCGTAGTGAGCCTGCGCGCCCGTCATCGGCGCAGCGAAGCCGATCTTGACGTCATCCGCGTGCGCCGTCCCCGCGAGCGACATGACCGCGACGAACGTCGCGCCTGCCAGCTTTTTCATCGTGTGTTGCATATCTTCTCCTAGTACCAGGGTAAATGGAGCGACTTCGGGTTCGCCTTGCCGCTTCCGTTTCTTGAGGCGAAGGGCAAGGATTGCTCAGCCAATCGTCATCAAATTCGCATTGCCGCCCGCCGCCGCGGTATTCACGCTCACCGAGCGCTCCGTCAGGAGCCGCTCGAGCGCGTAGTCTTCGTCGTCGCCGTTCTCGAACGCGCCCGCCGCGACGCCCTGCACCGATACGATCGGCCCCGGACGCTGCGCGACCTCCTTCACGAGCGCGAGCAGCTCGTCGCTGTCGCCTTCGAACAGCACCGCATCGAACGCCGCGTCCGCCTGCTTGCGCACGCTCGCATGCGACTTCAGCGATGCCGGCAACGCCGCCGCGAGCGCCTCGCCCGCCGCGCCCGCGAAGAGCGCGCGGTTGCCGGTCGCGAGCACGGCGGCGAACTGCGCGCGCGCGCCGCTTGGCGTCGCCGCGATGCACAGCACCGTGCCGCGCGCGCCGAGTGTATACGTATTGCGTTCGCCCGTCGGCCCTGCGAGCACCGCCGTCGCACCGGCCAGCACGTGCGACAGATAGCCGTCGCAGCGCGCGGCGAGCGCCGGCTCGCGCTGCTCGATCAGCCAGTCGCGCAGCGCAGTCAGCGCGGCGGAGGGATTATCGCGCGACTCGCCGTCCTGCGGCGCATCGACGACGAGCGACGCCTCGAGCGACTTCGGCAGACCGGCCGGGCGCGTCGCGAGGAGGCGCTGCAGGTAGAGCGCGCCGCCTGCCTTCGGCCCCGTGCCCGACAGCCCTTCGCCGCCGAACGGCTGCACGCCGACCACCGCGCCGATCACGTTGCGGTTCACGTAGATGTTGCCGACGTGCGCGCGGCCGATCACGTGCGCGATCGTCTCGTCGATCCGCGTGTGGATGCCGAGCGTGAGGCCGTAGCCCGTCGAGCGGATCTGCTCGAGCAGCTTGTCGAGCGCGCTTCGGCGATAGCGGACGACGTGCAGCACCGGGCCGAACACTTCGCGCTTCAGCTCGTCGACGCTGTTGATCTCGACGATCGTCGGCGGCACGAAGGTGCCTTGCGCGCACGCTTCCGGCATCGTCAGCTGCGTGACCGCATGGCCCTTGTCCGTCATCGCGGCGACGTGCGTGTCGATCGTGCGCTTCGCGTCGGCGTCGATTACTGGGCCGACGTCCGTCGACAGGCGATCCGGATTGCCGAGCGCGAGCTCGCGCATCGCGCCCTTCAGCATCGTCAGCGTGCGATCGGCGACGTCGTCCTGCAGGCACAGCACGCGCAGCGCGGAGCAGCGCTGACCGGCCGAGTCGAACGACGATTGCAGCACGTCGGCGACGACCTGCTCGGCGAGCGCCGACGAATCGACGATCATCGCGTTCTGGCCGCCCGTTTCGGCGATCAGCGGAATCGGCTTGCCGTCCGGATCGAGGCGCGACGACAGCGTCTTGTTGATGAGGCGCGCGACTTCGGTCGAGCCGGTGAACATCACCGCGCGCGTGCGGGGATCGGCGACGAGCGCCGCGCCGACCGTCTCGCCGTTGCCGGGCAGGAGCTGCACCGCGCCAGCCGGCACGCCGGCGTCGCGCAGCAGGCGCACCGCCTGCGCGGCGATGAGCGGCGTCTGCTCGGCCGGCTTCGCGAGCACCGTGTTGCCGGCCGCGAGCGCGGCGGCCACCTGGCCCATGAAGATCGCGAGCGGGAAGTTCCACGGGCTGATGCAGACGACGGGGCCGAGCGGACGGTGCGTGTCGTTCGAGAACTCGTCGCGGATCTGCGCCGAGTAGTAGCGCAGGAAATCGACCGCCTCGCGGATTTCGGCGATCGCGTTCGGCAGCGACTTGCCCGCCTCGCGCACGATCAGGCCCATCAGCGTGTGCATCTGCGCTTCGAGCAGGTCGGCCGCGCGCGCGAGGCAGTCGGCGCGCGCGTCCACGGGCGTCGCCTGCCAGATCGGCGCGGCCGCGACGGCGTGCGCGAGCGCCGCGCTCACCTGCTCGGGCGTCGCCTCGCTGACCGTGCCGACGACGTCGCGCAGGTCGGCCGGATTGCGCACGTCGCGCGCGGGGGCGTTCACGAGCGCGTCGTCGGCGAGCATCGGCGCGGCGCGCCACGGATGATGCGCGCTCGCGAGCAACGCCGACGACAGCGACGCGAGCCGATGCTCGTTCGACAGATCGAGGCCCATCGAATTGAGGCGCGGCGCGCCGTACAGCTCGCGCGGCAGCGGGATCTTCGCGTGCGGCGCGCCAAGCGGCGCGACCTGCTCGGCTTCCTCGACCGGGTCGGCGACGAGCGCCTTCACCGATACCGACTTGTCGGCGATCCGGTTCACGAACGACGTGTTCGCGCCATTCTCGAGCAGGCGGCGCACGAGGTACGCGAGCAGCGTCTCGTGCGTGCCGACGGGCGCGTACACGCGGCACGGGCGGTTCAGCTTGTCGCGGCCGGTGACTTCTTCATAGAGCGGCTCGCCCATTCCGTGCAGGCACTGGAATTCGTACTGGCCGGGGTAGTAGTTCTGGCCCGCGAGGTGATAGATCGCGGAGAGCGTATACGCGTTGTGCGTCGCGAACTGCGGATAGACGGCGTCCGGCGCGGCGAGCAGCTTCTTCGCGCACGCGAGGTACGACACGTCGGTGTAGATCTTGCGCGTGTAAACCGGATAGCCTTCGAGGCCGTCCACTTGCGCGCGCTTGATCTCGGAATCCCAGTACGCGCCCTTCACGAGCCGCACCATCACGCGATGGCGGCTGCGGCGAGCGAGGTCGATCAGATAGTCGATCACGAACGGGCAGCGCTTCTGGTACGCCTGCACGACGAAGCCGATGCCGTTCCAGCCGGCGAATTCCGAATCGAAACACAGCGCCTCGAGCAAATCGAGCGACAGCTCAAGCCGGTCCGCTTCCTCGGCGTCGATGTTCAGGCCGATGTCGTAGCGGCGCGCGAGCAACGCGAGCGAGCGCACGCGCGGCAGCAGCTCGCTCATCGTGCGCTCCTGCTGCGAGCGCGAGTAGCGCGCGTGCAGCGCCGACAGCTTGATCGAGATGCCCGGGCCCTCGTAGATGCCGCGGCCGCCCGCTGCCTTGCCGATCGCGTGGATCGCCTGCTCGTACGACGCGTAGTAGCGCAGCGCGTCCTCTTCGGTCGACGCCGCCTCGCCGAGCATGTCGTACGAGTAGCGGAAGCCGCGCGCTTCGAACTTGCGGCTGTTCGCGAGCGCTTCGGAAATCGTCTCGCCCGTCACGAACTGCTCGCCCATCAGGCGCATCGCCATGTCGACGCCCTTGCGAATCAGCGGCTCCCCGCCCTTGCCGATCAGGCGCGTCAATGCCGACGACAGGCCCGCTTCGCTGTTCGTCGTAACGAGCTTGCCCGTGATCATCAGGCCCCAGGTCGCCGCGTTGACGAACAGCGACGGTGCATGGCCCACGTGCGAGCGCCAGTCGCCCTTGCTGATCTTGTCGCGAATCAGCGCGTCGCGGGTCGCGCGATCGGGGATGCGCAGCAGCGCTTCGGCGAGGCACATCAGCGCGACGCCTTCCTGGCTCGACAGCGAGAATTCGTGGATCAGTCCTTCGACGCCGCCACCCGAGCTCTTCTCGCGCAGCGCCTCGACGAGACTCGCGGCCATCGACTGGACGTCCGACGCGAGGCTCGCGGGCAGCCGCGCCTCGCCGATCAGGAACGGCACGCATTCCGGCTCCGGACGCCGGTACGCGGCCGTGATCGCCGCGCGCAGCACGGATTGCGGCTGCACGTTCTGCGCGAATTCTAGGAACGGGTGCGGCACGCCGTCTTCATCGCCGTCGGCGTGGCCGTCGGACAAATCGGCGACGCCCGTGTGGCCGGACAGTTCCGGCGGCAGTTGACCATGCTCGATCCGCTCGAGATACGCGAAGATCGCCTGCTTGATCAGCCAGTGAGGAGTGCGCTCGAGCCGCGACGCCGCGTCCTTCAGACGCGAACGGAGCAGATCGTCGACTTTGACGCCCAGTGTGGTGCTTGCCATGATTTTCTTCTGGGGCCAGCCCGATGCCGGCCAAGGACTTTAAAAGATCGCAAAATCGTAAGACACCCAATAAAAAGGTGCAACCAGATTGCGCAATTGGTTGCACCTCACAAATCCCGTTTAATATCAATGCGTTATCAAAAAATGTGAATCGCACGCACCAATTTGATCGATCAGTATTTTCCCTGATCCTGTCAATTTTGCCGGCTCGATTTTCGCAACGATCTGACGTGATATCTGATTTGCGTGCGCCCGCTGCCCGCGGATGCGAAGGAGAAACGAGATGGACGGATGGGTAGTGATCGGCATCGTGCTCGCGGCCTGGATCGCGGGCGCGATCGTATTCGTACACCGCGCGTCGGCGGTGTTCTTCCAGGCGCTAGGGCGCGCGCACGACGCCGACGCATGCGAGCGCGACGCGCCGCTCGCCACGCTGCGCGAAGCGCACGAATGATGCGTCAGATGTCGAGCGGATCGACTTCGACGCTCCAGCGCAGCACGCCCTTCAGCTCGCGCAACAGCGGCTGCCACGCGCGCAGCGTGTGCTGAAGCACCGCGCGCGACGCGCTCTCGATCAGCAGTTGCGCCCGATGGACGTTCGCGACCTTGACGATCGTCATCGGCACGGCGTCGTAGACCGTCACGCGGTCCGCGCCCGGCAGCGTCGAAAACGCGTCGGCCGCCTGCTGCAGGAACGCGAGCGCCGCATCGAGCGTGCGCCCTTCGGCGCGTAGCAGCGCCTGATAGACGAACGGCGGCAGATGCGCGTCGCGCCGCTCGCCGAGCGTCGAACTCGCAAAACCGACGTAATCCTGCCGCGCGAGCGCGTGATACAGCGCGTGGCGCGAATAGCGCGTCTGGATCAGCACCTCGCCCGGCAGCCCCGCGCGCCCTGCGCGGCCGCTCACCTGCATCAGTTGCGCAAACAGCCGCTCGCTCGCGCGGAAATCGTGCGAAAAGAGCGCGGTATCGGCATTCAGCACGCCGACGAGCGACACCCGCTGGAAATCGTGCCCCTTCGCGATCATCTGCGTGCCGACGAGGATGTCGACTTCACCCGCGTGCACGTCCGAGAAGAGCGCCTGCGCGCTGCCCTTGCGGCGCGTGCTGTCGGCGTCGATGCGCAGGATCCGCGCGCCGGGCACCGCCTGCGCGAGCGTCTCCTCGACGCGCTGCGTGCCGCGGCCGAGCGGCGCGATGTCGACGTTCCCGCATTCCGGGCACGACCGCGGAATGCGCGCCTCCCATCCGCAGTGATGGCAGCGCACCGCGTGCTCGGGCTTGTGCATCACGACATACGCGCTGCAGCGCGGACAGCCGGCGACCCAGCCGCATGCGTCGCACGCGAGCGCGGGCGCGTAGCCGCGCCGGTTCAGGAACACGAGACTCTGCTCGCCGCGCTCGAGCCGCGCCTTCAGCGCGGCGACGAGCGGCCCCGACAGCCCGCCCATCGACGCGCGGCCGCGCCGCCGCTCCTCTTCCAGATCGACGAGCCGCACCGACGGCAGCACGGCGTCGGCGACCGCGCGCTTCGACAGCGTGAGCCGCTTGTAGCGGCCCTGCTCCGCCTGCCACCAGGTCTCGAGCGACGGCGTCGCCGAACCGAGCACGACCGGAATCGCGAGCTGCTTCGCGCGCCAGACGGCGAGATCGCGCGCCGAATAGCGCAACCCTTCCTGCTGCTTGTAAGCCGGTTCGTGTTCCTCGTCGACGACGATCATCGCGAGCGACGGCAGCGACGCGAGCACCGCGAGCCGCGTGCCGAGCACGATCCGCGCGCGGCCGGTGTGCGCGGCGATCCAGTGGCGCGCGCGCTCGCCTTCGGCGAGACCGCTATGCAGCGTGACGATCGCGTCGGCGGGCAGCATCGCCGCGAAGCGCGTACGAAAAGCCGCCTCGAACTGCGGCGTCAGGTTGATCTCGGGCACGAGGACGAGCGCCTGCGCGTCGGGCCGCCGCTCGAGCAGCGCGGCGAGCGTCTGCAGATAGACCTCCGTCTTGCCGCTGCCCGTCACGCCATGGAGCAGGAACGGCGCGAAGCCGTCCGCCGACGTGATCGCGTCGAGCGCTTCGGCCTGTTGGTCGGTCAGTTGCGGCGGCGTCGCCACCGCGCGCCGGCCGGCGGCGGGCGCCGGGTTATCCACAAGCTGTGCGTCGGCGTCCGTGATCGCGATTTCGTCGCACGCGGCCCAGCCTTGCGCCTGCCACTCGTCGAGCACCGCGACGGCCTTCGGATGCAGCGCGCGAACTTCGGCGAGCGACAGCACGGGCGCGTCGGCGAGCGCCTGCGCGAGCCGGCGCAGCGCCGCCCCGCGCGCGGGCAGCGCGTCCGGCAGCGCGGCGCGCCCGGCGTCGAGCAGCCGGAAGCGCAACTCGGGCGCAAGGAGGCGTCCCCAGCGCGACACGTCGCGCAGTGCCTGCGGCAGCGCGGGCAGCGCGACTTCGCCGAGCCCGCGCTGATAGTAGTCGGCCGCGAACGCGACGAGGTCGAGCCAGTGCCGCGACAGCGACGGCAGCTCCGCGCACACCGCGTCGACCGCCTTCAGCCGGTCGGCGGGCACGTCCGTGTGAGCGGTCACTTCGCATACGAGCCCGACTGCGCTGCGCCGGCCGAACGGCACCTGCACGAGCATCCCCGGCATGGCCGGGACGTCGGCGCGATAGCGGTAATCGAACAGCGTCGGCAGCGGATGGTCGAGCGCGACGCGCACGAACGCGTCAGTCATCGGTGCGGCGCCGCCGAACGCCAGAATGCCCGGCATACCAGACATCCGCGACGCCCGCGAAGTTAAAGTAAAACGTCACTTTCGGCGCTAAGTTTTGGATTCTCATTAAGAATCGCGGCGCGACCGCCGATCCTGTGGATAACTTTGTTGAGAACTCGCCCTCGATGACCCCGCAAAGGCGCTGCCTACGGCCATCCACTGCTTTTTCCGGATCGGACAGCCCGGCCGCGAAGCCTTATCCCGCAAGGCTGCTATCCAATTTCCGACGCCATAGCGCAGCCCATTCGCCGATAAAGCCCTCTACCGCGCTGCAACGTGGAAAATGTGCATAAGTCAAGTCTTGACAAGCATAAGAACGCCATTGGACGGGCGCTTGCGCCCTGTTTGGTCGCGATTGCGCAAATTCGCCGCATCGCGCCGCAGCAACGGACCGCTTGCGATCATGATCCCGATCCGCTGCGGATCGCGCGGCTATGGCGATGCACTTCGTCGACGAGCTCCGCGACGTGCTCGGGCGGCGTGAACTGCGAGATCCCGTGGCCGAGGTTGAACACGTGCCCCGGATGGTTGCCGTAGCTGTCGAGCACCGCGCGCGCTTCGGCGCGGATCGTCTCGGGCGGAGCGAAGAGGATCGTCGGATCGAGGTTGCCCTGCAGCGCGACGCGGCCCGCCACGCGCTCGCGCGCGCGGCCGAGGTTGACCGTCCAGTCGAGCCCGACCGCGTCGACGCCCGTCGCCGCGATGTCCTCGAGCCAGAGCCCGCCGCCCTTCGTGAACGCGATCGACGGCACGCGCGCGCCGTCGTGCTCGCGCTTCAGCTGCGAGACGACGCGCCGGATATAGTCGAGCGAGAAGCGCTGATACGCGCCGTCGGCGAGCGCGCCGCCCCACGTGTCGAAGATCATGACGGCCTGCGCGCCCGCTTCGATCTGCGCGTTCAGATAGGCGGCCACCGCCTGCGCGTTGACGTCTAGAATCCGGTGCATCAGATCGGGCCGCGCGTACGCCATCGACTTCACCGCGCGGAAATCGTCCGAGCCGCCGCCCTCGACCATGTAGCACGCGAGCGTCCACGGGCTGCCCGAGAAGCCGATCAGCGGCACGCGCTGGCGGCCCCGGCCGTCGGTGAGCGCGCGGCGGATCTCGCGCACCGCGTCGGTCACGTAGCCGAGCGTCGCGCCGATGTCCGGCACCGCGAGCTTCGCAACGTCGGCCTCGGTGCGCACCGGATGCGCGAACTTCGGCCCTTCGCCCGCTGCGAAATCGAGGCCGAGCCCCATCGCGTCGGGGATCGTCAGGATGTCGGAGAACAGGATCGCGGCGTCGAGCGGGAAGCGCTCGAGCGGCTGCAGCGTGACTTCGGTCGCGTAGTCGGGGTGCTTCGCGAGCCCGAGGAAGCTGCCCGCGCGCGCGCGCGTCGCGTTGTACTCGGGCAGGTAGCGGCCCGCCTGGCGCATCAGCCAAATCGGCGTGTAGTCGGTCGGCTCGCGCAAGAGCGCACGCAGGAAGGTGTCGTTGATGAGAGTCTGGGCCACGATGAATGCGACGAAGCGAAACGCAAAGGGGCATTCTACCGGACGCGGCGCCGCGCTCAGCGTTCGCGGCCATATGACGCTCGCCGCCGCTCCGTTATGATCCGGCGTTCCGACCGGCCACACGTATCGAGGAGACACGATGAAGAAGACGTTGCTCGCGCTCGCCTGCTGGGCGGGCTTCGCCCATGCGCAGACCGTGCCGCAGCCCGCCGCGCCGGCATCGCGGCTCGACGACGTGCTAGCGCGCGGCACGCTGCGCGTCTGCACGACGGGCGACTACAAGCCGTACACGTATCGCCGCGAAGACGGCGCATTCGAAGGAATCGACATCGACATGGCGGCATCGCTCGCGAAGTCGCTCGGCGTGAAGACGGCGTTCGTGAAGACCACGTGGCCAACGCTCACGAACGATTTCGTCGCGAAATGCGACGTCGCGGTGGGCGGCATCTCGACGACGCTCGAGCGGCAAAAGCGTGCGTTCTTCACGCAGCCGTACGTGACCGACGGCAAGACGCCGATCGTGCGCTGCGCGGATGTCGAGCGCTACCAGACGATCGCGCAGATCGACCAGCCGCAGACGCGCGTGATCGTGAATCCGGGCGGCACGAACGAGCGCTTTGCGAAGCAGCACTTCACGCACGCGCGGATCACCGTTTTTCCGGACAACGTCACGATCTTCAAGCAGATCCTCGCGGGCAATGCCGACGTGATGGTCACGGACGCGTCGGAGACGCTGTTGCAGCAAAAACTGAATCCGGGCCTGTGCTCGGTGCATCCGGACAAGCCGTTCCAGTTCGGAGAAAAGGCGTACATGGTGCCGCGCGGCGACGTCGTGTTCCAGCAGTACGTCGATCAGTGGCTGCACCTCGCGCGTGAAACGGGCGAGGTGCGGGCGATCTCGGATAAGTGGCTCAAGTGAACGCGATGCGGATGGCGGTGCGATGCGCGCGTGCGGACGTTGCGCCGCAGCACGCGGCGTCGTGCGCCGGCGCGCCCGCCGTGCGCGGATGTATCGGCGCCGCGGTTGCGCGCCGCGGCGATGCTTGCGCTGCGAACGCCACGCCTGCGCGACGTCGCTAATCGATCAGCCGACGATGCTCGATCTTCACGCACCGATCGACGACGACGTCGAGGCCCGCCGCGCGCGCCTTCGCAACGGCGGCGTCATGCACGACGCCGAGCTGCAGCCAGACCGAACGCGCGCCGATCTCGATCGCCGCATCGACGACAGGCGGCACGTCCGCCGACTTGCGGAATACGTCGACCATGCCGATCTCGGCGCCTTCGGCCGCGAGCGCCGCGCGCGCGTCGGCAAGCGACGCATGAACGGTCTCGCCGAGCACCTTCGTGCCGGCGAGCAGCGGATTGACGGGTACGATCCGATAGCCGTTCCGCTGCATGTATCCAGCGACTTCATGACTCGGTCGATAGGGTTTATCCGAAAGGCCAACTACCGCGATCACCCGATCGCGTTTCAAAATCTTTCTCAGGACTGTGTCAGTCGATATCGCTGTCATTTCGATGCATGTTTGATGGCGCCCGAAAGCTTGACCGGTCCAGCCTAGCACATCGTAAAAGGGGCCTGGCGGACCTCGAAGGCGCCGTTTTTCGATGCGGTAAAAATGACATCTCGCCCCTTTCGAAACAGCAAAAAATCCCGCAAAGCCTTATCCGACGGGGGTTACAACCTGAAACACTTTGTTACCGCGACGGTGGGGTAATTCGCCCAAAATGCCTCTCACGGTTTCAACACGGATGCGGTCTCGTGTGCAGCGTGTGAGCGGACACAAGCACAAACAAACGAGCCCGTCGGTTTCGTACCGAATCCCTTCCCAGGGGCATCCTTGTTGGAGTCGTCGTCGGCCCACGCCGATGCGTTCCACCTTTGGTCTCCTCGCGCTAACCCCGTAGCGTGTGGTTTTTAGCGGGCTCATCAGCCCGCTTTTTTTCGTCCATCGAAAACGTGCACGACGCCTCACGCCGTCTTCTGCATGCTCAATCCCAGTTCGTCGATCATCCGTTCGCGCATCACGAACTTCTGCACTTTGCCCGTCACCGTCATCGGCAGCTCGTCGACGATGCGCACGTAGCGCGGCACCTTGTAGTGCGCGATCTGGCCGCGGCAGAACTCGCGCAGCTCGTCTTCCGTCATCGTCTCGCCTGCGCGCAGCACGATCCACGCGCACACCTCTTCGCCGTACTTCGAATCGGGGACGCCGAACACCTGTACGCTCTGAATCTTCGGATGCCGAAACAAGAACTCTTCGATCTCGCGCGGATAGACATTCTCGCCGCCTCGGATCAGCATGTCCTTCAGGCGTCCGACGATGTTGCAGAAGCCTTCTTCGTCGAGCGTCGCGAGATCGCCCGTGCGCATCCAGCCGTCGACGACCGCCTCGCGCGTTCTCGTCTCGTCGTCCCAATAGCCGAGCATCACCGAATAGCCGCGCGTGCACAGCTCGCCCGTCTCGCCGACAGGCACGATCGCGCCCGTCGCGTCGACGATCTTCGCGTCCAGATGCGGTTGGATGCGGCCGACCGTCGTCGTGCGCTTCTCAAGCGAATCGGTCGTCGAGCTCTGGAACGACACGGGGCTCGTCTCCGTCATTCCGTACGCGATCGTCACCTCGGACATGTGCATCTTCGCGACGACGCGCTTCATCGTCTCGATCGGGCACGGCGAGCCCGCCATGATGCCCGTGCGCAGCGTGCTCAGGTCGAAGCGGTCGAAGTCGGGATGATCGAGCTCGGCGATGAACATCGTCGGCACGCCCTGCAGCGCCGTGCAGCGCTCGTCGGAAACCGCCGCGAGCGTCGCGCCCGGCTCGAACGCCGCGCCGGGAAACACCATCTTCGCGCCGGCCGACACGCACGCGAGCACCGACAGCACCATCCCGAAGCAGTGATAGAGCGGCACCGGAATGCACATCGCGTCGGCTTCGGTGAGCTGCATCACGCTCGCGATCGAGCGCGCATTGTTGACGACGTTGCGATGCGTGAGCGTTGCGCCCTTCGGGCTGCCCGTCGTGCCGCTCGTGAACTGGATGTTGATCGGATCGCGGCGGTCGAGCGTCGCGCCGATCGCATCGAGCCGTGCGGGATCGAGCGCCGCGCGGCCGCGCGCAAGCATCTCGGCGAAGCTCAGCATGCCCGCCGGCGCGACGTCGCTCATCGTCACGACCGTGCGCAGGCTCGGCACGCGCGCTGCGTGCAGCTCGCCGCTCGTGTGCGTCGCGAGCTCGGGCGCGAGCTCGACGATCATCTCGGTATAGGCGGACGTCTTGAAACGCTCCGCCGCGATCAGCAGCTTGCAGCCGACCTTGTTCAGCGCGTATTCGAGCTCGGCGAGCCGATAGGCGGGATTGACGTTGACGAGCACCGCGCCGATGCGCGCGGTCGCGAATTGCGTGAGCAGCCATTCGGCGCGATTCGGCGACCAGATGCCGACCCGATCGCCCCGTTCGACGCCGAGCCCGATCAACGCGGCCGCGAGCACGTCGACTTCGTGTGCGAACGCCTGCCACGTCCAGCGAATGCCCTGCTCGCGGAACACGACCGCGGGCCGCTCGGGAAAGCGCGCGACCGTGTCGAGCAGAAACTGCCCGATCGTCACTTCGCTCAATGGGACCTCGGTCGAGCCGCGCACGTACGAAAGCCCGTCCTGCGGCGCGATCAGCGCGCCGGCGCCTGAATCTGCTGCCATGAGAGTGTCTCCGCCAATGGAACGTTTCGGGAACGTTTGATCGTTTTGGACGTATTTCTGTAAATTATTCTGCCATCCGCTTACGACACTCTGACATCAAGTGTTACCCGCAAAGCGCGGCGCGCGTCCAAAACGAAAAAAGCAGCCCGAAGGCTGCCTTTTCGATGCAAAAGCGCGAATCGAACGCGCGCGATGAGGCGCGCGAACGCTTCAGTGCTTGCCGCGGATCTTCGCGAGACGCTGGATCGCTTCGAGCTGCGCCATTGCGGTCGCGAGTTCCGACTGCGCCTTCGCGAGATCGAGGTCCGACTTCGCGTTCTGCAGCGTTTCCTCTGCGCGCTTTCTCGCTTCCTCGGCCTTCGCCGCGTCGAGATCCTTGCCGCGAATCGCGGTGTCGGCGAGCACCGTCACGGCGCCCGGCTGCACTTCGAGAATGCCGCCCGCGACGAACACGAACTCTTCGTCGCCGCTTTCGGCCTCGATGCGCACCGCACCCGGACGAATCCGCGTGATGAGCGGCGTGTGACCCGGCAGGATGCCCAGCTCACCTGCTTCGCCCGGCAGCGCGACGAACTTCGCCTGGCCCGAGAAGATCTGCTCTTCCGCGCTGACGACGTCTACTTTGATGGTTGCCATATCGACTCCTGTCGATCGGAGTTAGCGCTTTAGCGCTTACTCCGATCCCATGCCGTGGTTGGTCAGCGTTAGCGCTTCAGCGCTTACTCTGGCCCCGCGGCGGTCGATCGGAGTTAGCGCTTTAGCGCTTACTCCGATCCCATGCCGTGGTTGGTCAGCGTTAGCGCTTCAGCGCTTACTCTGGCCCCGCGGCGGTCGATCGGAGTTGGCGCTTTAGCGCTTACTCCGACCCCATGCCGTGGTTGGTCAGCGTTAGCGCTTCAGCGCTTACTCTGGCCCCGCGGCGGTCGATCGGAGTTGGCGCTTTAGCGCTTACTCCGATCCCATGCCGTGGTTGGTCAGCGTTAGCGCTTCAGCGCTTACTCTGCCCCCGCGGCGGTCGATCGGAGTTGGCACTTCAGCGCTTACTCCGATCCCATGCCGTGGTTGGTCAGCGTTAGCGCTTCAGCGCTTACTCTGGCCCCGCGGCGGTCGATCGGAGTTGGCACTTCAGCGCTTACTCCGATCCCATGCCGTGGTTGGCCAGCGTCAGCGCTTCAGCGCTTACTCTGCCCCCCCGGCGGTCGATCGGAGTGAGTGCCTCAGCCCTCACTCCGATCCCATGCAAGGCACGGTTGAGCGTATTACGTAGGCGCCCGTCCGCGGCATGCTGCCGAAACGGCAGTCATCGCGGACGCACGGGCGCCCGCTGCGTTACACCCGACCTTTACTGGATCTTCTTGGCCTTCTCGAAGGCTTCGTCGATCGTGCCGACCATGTAGAACGCCTGTTCCGGCAAGTGGTCGCACTCGCCGTCGACGATCATCTTGAAGCCACGGATCGTTTCCTTGAGCGGCACGTACTTGCCCGGCGAACCCGTGAACACTTCGGCGACGTGGAACGGCTGCGACAGGAAACGCTGGATCTTACGCGCGCGAGCGACCGACAGCTTGTCTTCCGGCGACAGTTCGTCCATGCCCAGAATCGCGATGATGTCGCGCAGTTCCTTGTAGCGCTGCAGCGTCTGCTGAACGCCGCGCGTGATCGAGTAGTGCTCTTCGCCGATCACGTTCGGATCGATCTGGCGCGACGTCGAGTCGAGCGGGTCCACCGCGGGGTAGATACCGAGCGAAGCGATGTCACGCGACAGCACGACCGTTGCGTCCAGGTGGCCGAAGGTCGTGGCGGGCGACGGGTCGGTCAAGTCGTCCGCAGGGACGTACACGGCCTGAACCGACGTGATCGAGCCTGTCTTTGTCGACGTGATGCGCTCTTGCAGCTTGCCCATTTCTTCAGCCAGCGTCGGCTGATAGCCCACCGCCGACGGCATACGGCCGAGCAGTGCAGACACTTCGGTACCGGCCAGCGTGAAACGGTAGATGTTGTCGACGAAGAACAACACGTCGAGGCCTTCGTCACGGAAGTGCTCGGCCATCGTGAGGCCCGTCAGCGCGACGCGCAGACGGTTGCCCGGCGGCTCGTTCATCTGGCCGTACACCAGCGCGACTTTGTCGAGAACGTTTGAGTCCTTCATTTCATGATAGAAGTCGTTCCCTTCGCGGGTACGCTCGCCCACACCGGCGAACACGGAGTAACCGCCGTGCTCCTTCGCGATGTTGTTGATCAGTTCCATCATGTTCACGGTCTTGCCGACGCCCGCACCGCCGAACAGACCGACCTTGCCGCCCTTCGCGAACGGACAGATCAGGTCGATGACCTTGATGCCCGTTTCGAGCAGTTCGGTCGACGGCGACAGTTCGTCGAACGCCGGCGCCTTCTGGTGGATCGAGCGCGTGTGCTCGCTTTCGATCGGGCCAGCCTCGTCGATCGGACGGCCGAGCACGTCCATGATGCGGCCGAGGGTCGGCTTGCCGACCGGCACCGAGATCGGCTTGTTCGTGTTCTTCACCACGAGGCCGCGGCGCAGGCCGTCGGAGGCGCCCAGACAGATGGTGCGGACCACGCCGTCGCCCAGTTGCTGCTGGACTTCGAGCGTCAGTTCCGAGCCGTCGAGAATGAGCGCGTCGTAAATCTTCGGCATGCTGTCGCGCGGGAATTCCACGTCGATAACGGCGCCGATGCACTGTACGATCTTGCCTTCTACCAAAGCAGTAGTACTCATCGCATTTCCTTTAAATACCTGATTCTTTACTCGCGCAAAGGCGCAGTTTCGAGTCGCCCGGACAGGGTTGCCCGAGCGAGGAGCGTCTCGGCTCGCGCGCCCGCTTAAACGGCGGCGGCGCCGCCGACGATCTCCGACAATTCCTTCGTGATCGCTGCCTGACGACTCTTGTTGTACGACAGTTGAAGCTCGCTGATCACCGTCTTCGCGTTATCCGAAGCGGCCTTCATCGCGACCATCCGCGCCGATTGCTCCGACGCCATGTTTTCCGCGACGGCCTGGTACACCAGCGCCTCGACGTAACGCACGAGCAGCTCGTCGACCACCGCCTGCGCATCCGGCTCGTAGATGTAATCCCACGACGTGGCGGGCATGCCGTCGCTGCTGTCGAAATGTTCGGTCGACAGCGGCAGCAGCTGCTCGATCACAGCTTCCTGCTTCATCGTGTTGATGAAGCGCGTGTACGCGAGATAAACGGCCGACAGCTTGCCTTCCGAATACAGATCGAGCTGCACCTTCACCGCGCCGATCAGCTTGTCGAGGTGCGGCGTGTCGCCGAGATGCACGACCTGCGAGATCACCTTCGCGCCGAAACGGTTCAGGAAGCCGAGGCCCTTGCTGCCGATCGCGGTGGCTTCGAGCTTCTGGCCCTTGTCGTCGAGCTCCTTGAACTTCTGAATCGACGCACGCAACACGTTCGTGTTCAGACCGCCGCACAGACCCTTGTCGGTCGTGACGAGGATGATGCCCGCGGTCTTCGCGCCATCGTTCGCCACCATGAACGGGTGACGGTACTCCGGGGTCGAGCGGCTCATGTGCGCGGCGATGGCGCGGACCTTGTCGGCATACGGGCGGGCAGCGCGCATGCGTTCCTGAGCGCGGCGCATCTTCGATGCGGCCACCATCTCCATCGCCTTCGTGATCTTGCGCGTGTTCTGCACGCTCTTGATCTTGCCGCGAATTTCCTTCATTCCAGCCATTGCTTGCTCCTTGACCGAAGCGGGGCGAGCGCTTTACGCAACCCGCACCACTTCAAGGTGTCCCTCGCGGATCAATAGGCACCCGACTTCTTGAAGTCCTTCAGAGCGGCGTGCAGCGCGCTCTCGTCGTCCTTCGACAAGTCTTTCGTGTCTTCGATACGCTTGATGAGGTCAGCGTGGCTCGTCTTCAGATATTCGCGCAGGCCTTTTTCGAACGGCAGGACGTCCTTGACTTCGAGGTCGTCGAGGTAACCGTTGTTCGCCGCGAACAGCGACACGGCCAGCTCCCACACCTGCAGCGGCTGGTACTGCGGCTGCTTCAGCAGTTCCGTCACGCGACGGCCGCGCTCGAGCTGCTTGCGGGTCGCTTCATCGAGATCCGACGCGAACTGCGCGAACGCCGCCAGTTCACGGTACTGCGCGAGGTCGGTACGAATACCGCCGGAGAGCTTCTTCACGACCTTCGTCTGCGCGGCACCGCCCACGCGCGACACCGACACGCCCGCGTTGATTGCCGGACGGATACCCGCGTTGAACAGGTCGGTTTCCAGGAAGATCTGGCCATCGGTGATCGAGATCACGTTCGTCGGAACGAACGCGGTCACGTCGCCTGCCTGCGTTTCGATGACGGGCAGCGCCGTCAGCGAGCCGCTCTTGCCCTTCACTTCGCCGTTCGTGAACTTCTCGACGTACTCTTCCGACACGCGAGCCGCACGCTCGAGCAGACGCGAGTGCAGATAGAACACGTCGCCCGGATAGGCTTCGCGGCCCGGCGGGCGGCGCAGCAGCAGCGAGATCTGGCGATACGCCCAAGCTTGCTTGGTCAAATCGTCATAGATGATGAGGGCGTCCTGGCCGCGATCGCGGAAGTACTCGCCCATCGTGCAGCCGGCGTACGGCGCGAGGTATTGCATCGCGGCCGATTCCGAAGCCGAAGCGGCGACGACGATCGTGTATTCGAGCGCGCCGGTTTCTTCGAGCTTGCGCACCACGTTCATGATCGACGAAGCCTTCTGGCCGATCGCGACGTAGATACAGATGAGATCCTTGCCCTTCTGGTTGATGATCGTATCGATCGCCACCGCGGTCTTGCCGCACTGACGGTCGCCGATGATCAGCTCGCGCTGGCCGCGGCCGATCGGCACCATCGAGTCGATCGACTTCAGGCCCGTCTGCACCGGCTGCGACACCGACTTACGCCAGATCACGCCCGGGGCGATCTTTTCGATTGCGTCCGTCAGCTTCGCGTTGACCGGGCCCTTGCCGTCGATCGGATTGCCGAGCGCATCGACCACGCGGCCGACGAGTTCCGGACCGACCGGGACTTCGAGAATGCGGCCCGTCGTCTTGACGATGTCGCCTTCGGAGATGTGTTCGTATTCGCCGAGAATCACCGCGCCGACCGAGTCGCGCTCGAGGTTCAGCGCAAGACCGAACGTGTTGCCCGGGAATTCGAGCATTTCGCCCTGCATCACGTCGGACAAACCGTGGATGCGCACGATACCGTCGGTCACGGAAATCACGGTGCCCTGGTTGCGAACGTCCGCGCTCGCTTCAAGGCCCTGGATCCGGCTCTTGATCAGCTCGCTGATCTCAGAGGGATTGAGTTGCATTATTCGCTCCTGATATTCAATTCTGTTGCGTGCCGGCCGCTTAGGCGCTCAGGCGGTCAAAGCCACCTGCATGCCGGCGAGCCGCGCGCGGACCGAGGTATCGAGCACTTCGTCGCCAACCGTCACGCGCACGCCGCCGATCAGCGACGCATCGACTTCGATCGTCGGCTTCAGCTTGCGCTTGAACCTGCGCTCAAGGTTTCCGACGAGTTCGGCAAGCTGCGCGCCTTCCAGCGGGAACGCGCTGACGATCAGCGCATCCGCCGCGCCTTCGCGCGCATTCTTCAGCTCGTCGAACTGCGCGGAGATTTCCGGCAACAGCGCGATACGATGATTTTCGACCAGCATCCCCACGAAGTTCTTCGCTTCCGCGCTGGTCGCGAGCGGCGCCTTCACCGCGGCGAGCAGCAGCTCGCTGACTTGCGCGCGGCTTACCCTGGGGCTTGACGCGACGGACAGCACTTCGGGCAGGTGCGCAACCTGTGCCAGCTCTTGCACGAGCGTGGACCAGGCGGCGATGTCACCACCCTCGGCCACGCGGAACAGCGCTTCTGCGTAAGGGCGGGCGATGGTTGCAAGTTCGGCCATGATCAGAGCTCGGCTTTCAGTTGATTCAGCAGTTCGGCGTGGGCCGTATGATCGACTTCGCGCTTCAGGATCTGCTCGGCGCCCTTCACGGCCAGCGAGGCGACTTCGCCGCGCAGCGTTTCACGGGCCTTCACGATTTGCTGATCGGCATCCGCCCTCGCCTGAGCGATGATGCGGGCCGCTTCGGCCTGCGCGTTCGCCTTGATTTCTTCGGCGACCGCCTGCGCGCGCTTTTCAGCTTCGGCGATGCGCTGCTGGCCTTCGTTGCGGGCCTGCGCGAGTTCCTGGTCGACGCGCTTGTGCGCCGCTGCGAGTTCCGCCTGCCCCTTTTCCGCAGCCGAAAGGCCGTCGGCAATTTTCTTCGAGCGCTCGTCGAGGGCGTTGATCAACGGCGGCCACACGAACTTCATCGTGAACCACGCGAGGATCAGGAACACGACCATTTGCGCAAACAGGGTTGCGTTGAGATTCACGGTGTTTCCTTAATCTGCTATTCCGGAAAAATGAAACGACGAGGAGCGCACCGAAAAAAACTTTCGAGTCGCGCTCACTTTCCGTTCCGCCCTGCGCCGGCAAGCCTGACGCATTTGTATTTCCGAGGAACCCTTAGCCCGCGAGCTTCGACAGGAGCGGGTTCGCGAATGCAAACAGCATGGCCACACCCACGCCAATCAGGAACGCCGCATCGATCAGACCAGCCAGCAGAAACATCTTCGTTTGCAGCGGGTTGATCAGTTCCGGCTGACGTGCGCAAGCTTCGATGTACTTGCCGCCCATCAGGCCGATACCGATACAGGCGCCGATTGCACCCAGGCCGATGATGATACCGATACCGATAGCGGTCAGACCTTGGATGTTGGCGATGAAAGCTTGCATGATCACTCCTTTGAGAAAAGACTTGGAACTGGAATTAAAAAACTGAAAACAAACTTGCTTGATTGTCCGGCACGCTTAGTGCGACTCGTGCGCCTGACCGAGATACACCAGCGTCAGCATCATGAAAATGAACGCTTGCAGCAGAACAATCAGGATGTGGAAGATCGCCCAGATACTGCCTGCGAGGACATGACCGATGAAGCCGAGTATCGATGCGTCCGCGCCGAAGCCCCACATGCTGCCGAGAAGGGCGATCAGCAGGAACAGCAACTCACCCGCGTACATGTTGCCGAACAGCCGCATGCCGAGCGACACGGTCTTCGCGACATATTCGACGATGTTCAACGCAAGGTTCGGAATCCACAGCAGCGGATGCGCACCGAACGGGGCCGACAGAAGCTCGTGCGCAAAACCGCGCGGCCCCTTGATCTTGAGGCTGTAGTAGATCATCAGCACGAACACGCCGAGCGCGATGCCGAGCGTGCCGTTCAGGTCGGCCGTCGGCACGATGCGATGATGCGAAATGACTTGCGACAGGCCCAGCCAGCCGATCACGCGGCCCGGCAGGTCGACGGGAAGGAAGTCGAGCGAGTTCATCAGCGCGACCCAGACGAACACGGTCAGCGCGAGCGGCGCAATGAAGGTGCGATTGCCGTGAACGACCGCCTTCGACTGGTCTTCGACCATTTCGACGATCATTTCGATCATGCACTGGAAGCGTCCCGGCACGCCCGGCGTCGCCTTGCGCGCGGCCAGACGCAGGATGAGGATGGTGACGATGCCGCAGACGATCGACCAGAACAGCGTGTCGAGATTCCAGACGTGGATATCGAAGATCGACGTCTGATGCGCGGTGGAAAGGTTTTGCAAGTGGTGCGCAATGTACTCGGACGGATCCAGAGCACGCGTTCCTTCGCTAGCTGCCATAATCGTTGATGTCACCCAAATTGTCGAAAATCGGTATATCCGCTTCGCCGCAATGGTTCATTGCGGGAACGGGCCAACGCGGGAACTGTCGAATCCACGCGCGGCACTTAATGCCTTATCGCCAGGCGAGCGCAATCCAGTACGTCTTCAGCACCAGCAGATACGTGACGAGCAGCGGCACCCAATGCGCGCCGGGGTACCCCAACGCGACGGCAACGAACATTGCAATCGTCGCGCCCATCTTGAGTACTTCGCCGATCACCCAGCCCATCACGGTATCCGCGCCTTTTTGCCTCAGACGCGCCGCGAACAACGCACTCGGCACCCAGCCGATCGCTCCACCCAGAAATGCCGATTGAGCAGCGGCGCCCGGCGACTTGGAAAACAGCCACCACGCCAGTGTTGCAACCAGGGACAAGACCATTTGCGCCATCACGACCCGATAAGGCGTGACGCGCGATGGCCGGCTCACTTCAGGACCGAACAGCGCTTCCGCCTCGGCCCGCGTGAGCGGAGCGACATCAACTTCCTGCTGTTCGACATCCCAGTCGTTTGCGGCGGATTCGCGCCGCCCGACGGCTCCCGAAACGGTGCGTTGCGCTCGCCGATCTTCGTGCCTTTTATCCGGCGCTCGATCCGCCATCGCAGTTATTTCCGCTCAATCCCTATTCGGCCCTAAAGCTTTCCGAAAGCTTTCAGGGGTGCCTAACTAACAAATCCGGGCGATTGTAAGCGATAGTTGCAGGTGATTCAAGGCTTTAGACGCGACAAAAATCCGTATGAAACGGCGCTTCATGATGCGAAAAGTTCGTGAATTTTTGGCGTCCGGCGGCAGTTGTAAGGTGAGTTTTTTTGATCGCTTGCGCGCCGTGAAACACGCTCTCCCCGGCCCCGGTCCGGCACATTCGGCTGCTCAAAAATAATGCAGCACGAGCGCGCCGAGCACGGCGCTCGCGACGCCGAACGGAATGCTCACGAGATGGAACGGCAGCCACATCCCGCGCGCCCGCGACAGCCGGATCGCGATCAGGTTGGCGAGCGAGCCGATCGCGACGCCAAAGCCGCCGACGCTCACGCCGAACGCGAGCGCGCGCCAGTCGCGCGTGAACTCCGACAGCAGGATCGCAGCAGGCACGTTGCTGATCCCTTGCGACAGCAGCACGCCCGCCGCATACGCGCGCAGCGGTGTGTCGAGGCCGATGCCGGCGATCGTCCGATGGACCGCCGGCAGCGTCGCCGCACTGCGCAGCACGACGAACATCAGCACGAAGATCAGCAGCAGCAGCCAATCGATCTTCAACACCGCGTCGCGCCTCACGATCAGAAAAAGCGCCGCGAGCGCGAGCGAGCCGACGAGCGCATGGTGCGCGTCCGCGAGCAGCACGAAGCCCGCGAACAGCGCGACGGTCGCAAACGCATGTGCGCGATCGACCGGCCGTTCGATGCGGTCCTTCGACAAGTCGAGCGGACGGCTTTCGAACGCGCATGCGGTCATGGCGAGCAGCAGCACCATCAGCACGAGCGCGAGCGGCCCGAGCGCGATCACGAAATGGCCGAACGAGACGCCGCTCAATTGCCACAGAAACAGGTTTTGCGGATTGCCGAGCGGCGTCGCGATCGCCCCCGCGTTTACCGCCAGCGCGATGTAGATCACGAGGCGCTTGAACGGCAACGGCGTCAGCTCGCGCAGCGACAACACGAGCGGGATCACGACGAAGAGCGCGACGTCGTTCGTCAGCCACACCGACAACGCTGCGGCGAACATGACGAGCAACGCGGCAAGCGCACGCTCCGAACGCACGCGGTGAACGATTCGATGCGCGAGCCACATCAGGAAGCCCGACAGCTCAAGCGCCTTCGTCAGCATCAACAGGCCGGCGAGCGTCGCGACCGTCTGCCAGTCGACGAGCCGCGCGAGCGCAATCGCCGATTGCGGGTGCGCGAACTGCAGCGCGATCAGCGCCGCAATGAGAATGGATAGGACCGGCTCGTGCAGGATGAACGCGATGATGCGCGCCGGCGCACGGCCGCCGACCAAATTCGACACGTCTCCGTTACGCAGTGACGTTGCCGCGCAATCGCGCGAGGATGCCTTCGAGCGCGTCGAGGTCGCCGAAATCGATCGTCAACTGACCGCGCCCGCGGCGACCGACCTTGATCTTCACGTTCGATGCGAGCAGATCCGACAGCTCTTCTTCGAGGCGCCGCGTGTCGCGGCCGCCGTCGTCCTTCGCACGCGCCTTCACCGTCGGTTCGGCCTTCGTCGTGTGCGTGACCAGCTTTTCCGCCTCACGCACCGACATCCGCTTGTTGACGACCTGATGCGCGAGCGTGATCTGCGTCGCGGCATCCACCGCGAGCAGCGCGCGCGCGTGGCCCATGTCGAGATCGCCCGCTAGCAGCATCGTCTGCACCGGCGTCGCGAGGTTCAGAAGGCGCAGTAGGTTAGACACCGCGCTGCGCGAGCGGCCGACCGATTCTGCCGCCTGCTCATGCGTGAAACTGAATTCGTCGAGCAGACGCTGGATGCCGTGCGCCTCTTCAAGCGGATTCAGATCCTCGCGCTGAATGTTCTCGATCAGCGCCATCGCGGCAGCGGCCTGGTCGGACACGTCCTTCACGAGAACCGGCACCTCTTCGAGGCCCGCGAGGCGCGCGGCGCGGAAACGCCGCTCGCCCGCGATGATCTCGTATTTGTCAGATGAAATAGGTCGCACGAGGATCGGCTGCATCACGCCCTGCGCGCGAATGCTCGCGGCAAGCTCCTGCAGGCTGCCCTCGTCCATTCGGGTACGCGGCTGATACTTGCCGGCCTGCAGCTTGCCGAGCGCGAGCACGTTCGGCGCGCCGTCGATCTTCACCGCTTCGGTGATGTCGGCACTGCCGCCGAGCAGCGCTTCCAGGCCGCGTCCCAAACCCTTTTTCTTCGCTACCGCATTCATGTTCTGTTCCCTCGATTCTCGTCTGGAAGGCCGACTCAAAGCGCGCGCACCCGCTCGATCATTTCCGCACCGAACTGAATGTAGGCTTGAGCGCCGCGCGAGCCACGATCGAACACCACACCGGGAAGTCCGTAGCTGGGCGCCTCGGCAAGCCGCACGTTGCGCGGAATCACTGCGTCGAACACCTTGTCGCCGAAGTGCGCCTTCAGTTGATCAGAAACCTGCTGCTGCAGCGTGATCCGCGGATCGAACATCACGCGCAGCAAGCCGATCACCTTCAGGTCGCGATTCAGGTTCGCATGCACTTGCTTGATCGTGTTGACGAGGTCGGACAGCCCTTCGAGCGCAAAGTATTCGCACTGCATTGGGATCACGACGCCGTGCGCCGCGCACAGACCGTTCAGCGTCAACAGCGACAGCGCGGGCGGACAATCGATCAGCACGAAGTCATAGTCGTCCGCAACCATCGCAAGCGCGGCCTTCAGCTGGCGCTCGCGGTTCTCCACGCTCACCAGCTCGATTTCCGCGCCGGCGAGCTCGCGGTTCGCCGGCAGCACGTCGTACTTCACCGCTTCGGGACGCACGCGCGCGTCGGCAACCGTGACACCGTCGACCAGCACTTCGTAGACAGTCGACTCGCATTCGGCCTTGTCGATGCCGCTGCCCATCGTGGCATTGCCCTGCGGGTCCAGATCGATCAGCAGCACGCGTTGCCCCTGCGCCGCGAGGCTCGCGGCAAGATTGACCGTCGTCGTCGTCTTGCCGACGCCGCCCTTCTGGTTCGCCACGCAGAAGATCTTTGCCATCGTTGGTGTGTTCCTTCTCTTCAAATGGTCCGGGCGCCTCACGGCGCGCCGGTTAAATTGCTTCGCCGAGCTCGACTTCGATCAGATGCCGCTCCGCATCGAGCGACGGAACCGTCAGACGGATCGCTTGCTTGACGCGCGCGCCGGCGGGCAAGCGGCCGATTTCATCGTCGGGACGCACGCCCTTCATCGCCCAGATCGAACCGCCCGGCGCAACGAGGTGCCGGGCAAGTGTAACGAAGTCCGCCAGATCCGCGAATGCCCGCGACACGATCACGTCGAATTTCCCCGGGACGTCGCCGCCGGGACGCAGCGTTTCGACGCGCCCCGTCACGACCGACAGATTGCCGAGCTTCAGCTCGGCCTTCGCCTGGGTCTGGAATGCGGATTTCTTGTGGACGATGTCGTTCAGCGTCACCTGCCATTCAGGCAGCGTGATCGCGAGCACGATGCCCGGCAGACCGCCGCCGGAGCCGACGTCCAGCGCGGTCGCGACCGCGCCGTGCGCGCCGAGATGCGGAACGATCGACAACGAATCGAGGATGTGTTGCACCAGCATCTGTCGCGGATCGCGAATCGCGGTGAGGTTGTAGACCGCGTTCCATTTCGCGAGCAGCGCGACGTAATCGAGCAGCGCGCCGTGCTGCGCATCGCTCAACGCAACGCCCAACGCTTCCGCACCTTCCGACAGCAATGCTCCCAGCGTTTCCCGGCTGGCAATCGGGGCTTGACGACGTTGCGCCGTCATTGCTGCGCCGCGGCGTTTTTGGCCTCCGCATCGGCATTCGAGGCGCCGTCGGCGCCCTTCCGCCGGCCGAGCCCGCGTTTCTTTAGATGGACCATCAGCAACGAGATTGCAGCGGGCGTCACGCCCGAGATCCGCGATGCCTGCCCGATCGTTTCCGGGCGGAACTGATTCAGCTTCTGACTCACCTCGAACGACAGACCGCGCACGTCCGTGTAGTCGATACCATCGGGCAATCGCGTATTTTCGTTCGCACCGTTCCGTTCGATCTCGCCGGCTTGGCGCTCGATATAGCCCTGATACTTGATGCCGATCTCGATCTGCTCCTTGATCTGTACAAGCAGGATCTCGTCGTCGGTCAGCGGTTCGGCCGGGCCGCACTCGCCGCCGTGCAGCGCGCACACGCCTTCATAGCTGACGCCGGGCCGGCGCAACAGCTCCGCGAGACTATATTCGTGATCGATCGGCTTGCCGAGCAACGCGATCGCCTCTTCGGCAGGCAGCGTCTTCGGCGTCATCCATGTCGTGCGCAGCCGTTCGGTTTCACGTGAAACAGCGTCGCGCTTCCGGTTGAACGCGTCCCATCGAACGTCGTCGACGACGCCCAGTTCGCGCCCGATTTCGGTCAGACGCATGTCCGCGTTGTCTTCGCGCAGGCTCAGTCGATATTCGGCGCGGCTCGTGAACATTCGATACGGCTCGGACACACCGCGCGTGACCAGATCGTCGACGAGTACGCCGAGATATGCCTGGTCGCGCCGCGGACACCACGCCGCTTTCTCTTGTGCATAGCGGCCTGCGTTGATGCCAGCCAGCAAACCTTGCGCCGCTGCCTCTTCGTAGCCGGTCGTGCCATTAATCTGGCCCGCAAAAAACAGGCCATTGATCGCCTTGGTTTCCAGTGACGACTTCAGCGCGCGCGGATCGAAATAGTCGTACTCGATCGCATAGCCGGGGCGCAGGATGTGCGCCTGCTCAAGGCCGCGCATCGAGTGCACGAGCTCGAGTTGCACGTCGAACGGCAAGCTGGTTGAAATGCCGTTCGGATAGAACTCGTTGGTCGTCAGCCCTTCCGGCTCGAGGAAGATCTGGTGCGAATCCTTCGACGCAAAGCGGTGAATCTTGTCCTCAATCGATGGGCAATAACGGGGCCCGACGCCCTCGATGACGCCTGTATACATCGGCGAACGATCCAGGCCACTGCGAATGATGTCGTGCGTGCGCTCGTTCGTGTGCGTGACCCAGCACGGCAGCTGCTGTGGGTGCTGCTCGGCCCGCCCGAGGAACGAGAACACCGGAATCGGATCGAGATCGCCCGGCTGTTCTTCGAGCTTCGAGAAGTCGATCGTCCGGCCGTCGATACGCGGCGGCGTACCGGTCTTCAGCCGCCCTTGCGGCAGCTTCAACGCCTTCAGGCGCGACGATAGGGACACCGCAGCCGGATCGCCAGCGCGGCCGCCTGTATAGTTGTTGAGCCCGACGTGGATCTTGCCGTCCAGGAACGTGCCGGCCGTCAGCACGACTGCACGCGCCCTGAATCGAACGCCGACCTGCGTGACCGCGCCGACCACCCGATCCCCTTCGACCATCAGATCGTCGACCGCCTGCTGGAACAGCCACAGATTCGGCTGATTCTCCAGACGATGACGAATCGCCTGCTTGTACAGCACGCGATCGGCCTGCGCACGCGTCGCGCGGACAGCCGGTCCCTTCGACGAATTCAGGATACGGAACTGGATGCCGCCTTCATCAGTGGCGGCCGCCATCGCACCGCCGAGTGCGTCGACTTCCTTGACCAGATGGCCCTTGCCGATGCCGCCGATCGACGGGTTACAGCTCATCTGGCCGAGGGTTTCGATGTTGTGCGTCAGCAGAAGCGTCTTCGCGCCCATGCGAGCGGAAGCCAACGCGGCCTCGGTGCCGGCGTGACCGCCGCCGACGACGATGACGTCAAATTCAATGGGATAAAGCATTGCGGACTTCGCGCAGGACGACGCACGAACCTATCAGAGAAATGTATGGGCCGAATTATAGCGGGTTAGCTTTTGACTCGAATCTCGTTCGAACGGCCGATCAACAAAAAACGGCGTGTTTCACGTGAAACACGCCGCCGGTGAGAGCACGCGAAGCGGCCGCTAAACCGCTTTCTTCGCGAGTCCGAGATAGGTTTCGATGACCTGGGGATTCCGTGCGAGTTCGCCCGCCGGACCGTCGAGGGCGATCTCGCCGGTCTCGAGCACATAACCGTAATCGGAAATCTGCAGCGCCGCGCGCGCGTTCTGCTCGATCAGCAGCGTCGCCACGCCCGTTCCACGCAGCGCACTGATGATATGGAAAATCTCCTTCACGATCAGCGGCGCGAGCCCAAGGCTCGGCTCGTCGAGCATCAACAAGTCCGGCTTGCCCATCAGCGCGCGCCCGACAGCGAGCATCTGCCGCTCGCCGCCCGACAGCGTCCCCGCCACTTGCTTGCGCCGCTCCTTCAGCCTCGGAAACAGCGCGAAAACTGGCTCGAGCTGGTCGAGAAAATTCGCGTCGCCGGCCATCTTCCGCCGGTACGCACCCAGCACGAGGTTATCTTCGACTGACATTGTACCGAACAGCTCCCGCTTTTCCGGCACGAGACACATGCCACGCGACACGCGCTGCTCGACCGGCAACGCGCTCACGTCATCGCCGCGATAGCGGATTGTGCCGGCTGCATGGCCGTGCGTCGGCAATGCCCCCATCACCGCGTTGAGCAGCGTCGACTTGCCCGCACCATTCGGGCCAATCACTGTGACGATCTGCCCCGCTTCGACCTTCAGCGCCGCGCGATGCAGCGCCTCGACCTTGCCGTAACGCACCGACAAATCCCGCACCTCGAGAACCGGCGTCGTCGACTGATCCATCACTCCACCCCGCCGAGGTAAGCTTCCAGCACCGCCGGATCCTTCTGCACATCCTGCGGCAAGCCTTCTGCAATTCGTGCGCCGAACTCCATCACGACCAGCCGATCGGTCAGGTTCATCACGAAATCCATGTCGTGTTCGACGAGCAGCACGCTCATTCCCTCCGCCTTCAATTTGCGCAACAGCTCGGCCAACTGCTGTTTCTCCTGATAACGCAGGCCCGCTGCGGGCTCGTCGAGCAGCAATAGCGTCGGATCGCTGCACAGCGCGCGGGCGATCTCGAGAATCCGCTGCTGGCCGAGCGCGAGGCTGCCAGCCTCGTCATACATGTGCGCTTCAAGCCCGACGCGCCGGATCTGCTTCGCCGCTTCGGCCATCAGCCGCGCCTCCTCGTTCGCATTCAGTCTGACGATGCTGCGCCAGATGCCGGCCGTGCCGCGCAAGTGCGCACCGATCGCGACGTTCTCCAACGCCGTCATTCCAGGCAGCAGTTTTACGTGCTGGAATGTGCGGCCAATGCCCCTCTTCACGATTTCACGTGAAACAAGTTCGTCGATCCGCTCGCCGCGGAACGTGATCTCTCCGCTCGTCGGCCGTAGCACGCCCGTCACGAGGTTGAACGTCGTCGACTTGCCTGCGCCGTTCGGGCCGATCAAGCCGAGGATCTGCCCCGCCAGCACGTTGAAGCTCACGTCGTTCACCGCGACGAGCCCGCCGAACTGCTTGCGCACATTTTCGACGACGAGCAGCGCTTCGCCGGCCTGCGGCCGCGCGCGCTGCGGCAGCGGCTTCGCATGCTCCGGCGCCCGCGCGACCGGCTCGTGCGGAAAGCGCCGCGCAACGAAGGGCCAAACGCCGTGCCGCGCGTACTGCAGCAGCAACACCATCAGCACGCCGAACACGATGATCTCGAAGTTGCCTTCGACGCCGAGCAGCTTTGGCAGCAGCGTCTGCAGGTAGTCCTGCAACACGGTGACGATCACCGCGCCGATCACCGCGCCCCACACGTGCGCGACGCCACCGACCACCGCCATGAACAGGAACTCGATTCCGTGATTCAGCCCGAACGGCGTCGGATTCACCGCACGCTGCAGATGTGCATACAGAAAGCCCGAGATCGACGCGAGCACCGCCGCATAAACGAAGATCGCAACGCGCATCCATCCGGTGTTCACGCCCATCGCCTCAGCCATCACGCCGCCGCCGCGCAGCGCGCGGATCGCGCGTCCGGGTCGGCTATTAAGCAGATTCTGAACAGAGACGATCGCCGCGAGCACGACGATCCAGATCACGTAATAGAGGCTGCGGCCCGTATCGAGCGTTTGACCGAACACGGCGAGCGCGGGGATGCCGTTGATCCCGTCGTACTTGCCGAGCCAATCGAGATTGCCAAACAGGAAGAACAGCGCGAGCCCCCATGCGATCGTCCCGAGCGGCAGGAAATGACCGGACAGACGCATCGTGACGGCGCCCAGCACGAGCGCAACGAGCGCCGTCAGCGCGATGCCCGCAATCAGTCCGAGCCACGGCGACGCACCGTACGTCGTCGTCAGATACGCGGTCGCGTACGCGCCGATGCCGACGAACGCCGCCTGCCCAAAACTCGTCATTCCGCCGATCCCGGTCAGCATCACGAGCCCGATCGCGACGATCGCATAGAGCCCGATATAGTTCAGCAGCGTGATCCAATACTCAGGCACGCGCACCGCGCCGGGCAGCGCCGGCAGCACGAACAGCACGAACAGCACGACGAGAAACAACCAGAACGCCTTGTTGCGTAAGATCGCCTTCATCGCGTCACGCCTCCTCGTCTTCCGTTTGCGGCGCCGCAAGGCTGCGCCACAGCAGCACCGGCACGATCAACGTGAAAACGATCACTTCCTTGTACGCGCTCGCCCAGAACGACGAATACGATTCGAGCACGCCGACGAGCAGCGAGCCCGCAGCCGCAAGCGGATAGCTGACGAGCCCGCCGATGATCGCGCCGACGAAGCCCTTCAGGCCGATCAGGAAGCCCGAGTCGTAGTAGATCGTCGTCAGCGGCCCGACGAGCACGCCAGACAGCGCACCGAGCCCCGCCGCGAGCGTGAACGCGAGCCGCCCGGCCTCGGACGTGCCGATGCCGACGAGCCGCGCGCCGAGACGGTTCACCGACGTCGCGCGCAGCGCCTTGCCGGACAGCGTGCGCTCGAAATACAGATAGAGCGCGGCGATCAACACAAGCGCGGCACCGACCACCCAGACGCTCTGCCTCGAGACCGACAGGCTGCCGAGCCCGAACGATGCGTCGGAGAACGCGGTCGTACGCGAACCTTCCGCGCCGAACATCACGAGCCCGAGTCCGACCAACGCGAAATGCACGGCGACTGACACGATCAGCAGCAGCAGCGTCGTGCCTTCGGCGATCGGCTGATACACGAGCCGATAGATGAACGGTCCGAGCGGCACGACGATCGCGAGCGTGAGCGCGATCTGCGCAATCATCGGCAGCGGCTGCGCGGCGACGCTTCTCGTCACCGAGTAGATCGCGAGCGGCAGCAGCACGTAGCGGCTCGCGAGCGTCGTCAGCGTGCGGGCGACCTGGTGACGACGGGCGCGATATCGGATCAACCCGCCTACTTCGAGCATGAAGCACGCGATGCCCGCGACGAACAGCAGCCAGCAGGTCGCCGGAAACTTCTGAGCTTGCAGCGCCGCAAGCGTCAGCGCGCCGTAGGTGACGAATTCGCCCTGTGGGATGAAAATTACGCGCGTGACGGAGAAGACGAGCACGAGCGCGAGCGACAACAGCGCGTAGATCGCGCCCGTCGTGATGCCGTCCTGCGCGAGAATCGCCGCGATAGAGAAATCCATGTGGTCTCTTCGGTTGAGAATGCGTCGACGGAAAAAACGGAAATCCGGCCTGCACGACAGGCGCTGTCGCAAAGCGGCGCGACTCGCCGCCGTGCCGGACGACTTCCATCATCCGGCAAACGGACGGGGCGCGCCGCTCGCCCATATCGGAGCGACGTGAAACCAATGCAGCAGGACGCGATACGCCAAGCGAGGCCCATGAGCCCCCTCGCCGCCGCGCGTGCTGCCCTACGTCCCGCGCAGCACGCACGATGCGCCGCTCGCCACGCTACCCCGCAGCGGCAGCCGCAACCGCAATTTAATCAGCCTGCAGCTTCCACTTGTCGCCGACGATCTGCACGATCACGCGAGCTCGCGCATCGAAGCCGTTGTGATCGGCGGGCGTCGTGTTGATCACGCCGTGCGACACCGGCAAATCCTTGACGTTCTCGAGCGCCGCCCGCAACGCTTCGCGAAACGCCGGCGTCCCGGGCTGCGCCTTCTTCAGCGCGTCGGGAATCGCGCGCTGAAGCATCAAGCCTGCGTCCCACACGTGGCCGCCGAATGTCGACACCGCACCCGCGCCGTACGCCTTCTCATACGCGGCCTTGTACGCAAGCGCCGGCTGCTTCGCCGGATTCGAATCGGGCAGCTGGTCGGCGACGAGCACGGGCCCCGCCGGCAGCAGTTCGCCATCGCAATCCTTGCCGCATACGCGCAGGAAATCGTTGTTCGCGACGCCGTGGGTCTGATAAACCTTGCCCGTGTAGCCGCGCTCCTTCAGCGTCTTCGCGGGCAGCGCAGCCGGCGTGCCCGCGCCCGCGATCAGCACCGCGTCCGGACGCGCGCCCAGCGTCTTCAGCACCTGGCCCGTCACCGACGCGTCGGTGCGGTTGTAGCGCTCGTTCGCGACGATCTTGAGCCCGTTCGCCGCCGCGGCCGCGCTGAATACGCCATACCAGCCGTCGCCGTACGCATCGGCGAAGCCGATGAAGCCGACCGTCTTCACGCCGTGCTTCGCCATGTAGCCGGCGAGCGCGTCGGCCATCAAGCGGTCGTTTTGCGGTGTCTTGAACACCCATGCGCGCTTCGCGTCCATCGGCCCGATGATGTGCGCGCTCGCGGCAAGAGAAATCGTCGGCGTCTTGCCTTGCGCGACGACGTCGATCATCGCGAGCGCATTCGGCGTGATCGACGAGCCGACGATCGCGTCGACATGATCCTCGTCGATCAGCTTGCGCGTGTTCTGCACCGCGCGGCTCGTGTCCGACGCGTCGTCGAGCACGATGTACTCGATGCGCTTGCCGCCGATCTCCTTCGGCAGCAGCGCGACCGTGTTCTTTTCGGGAATGCCGAGCGACGCGGCGGCGCCCGTCGCCGACACCGTGACGCCGATCTTCACCTGCGCCGACGCGAGCGTGGCGGTACATAAGCAGCCGGCCGCAAACACGGCCTCGATCCATCGATTCATTTTCATTGTGTGTCTCCAAACGCTGCGCGAAACGCGATCGATCGCGCCGCTGCGACACGGCGCGCCGATCGAACCTGCACGCCACCGCGGCCGGTTTCACGTTCCACCGTGAATCGACGCGGGGCGCGTTCTGTTGCGCTCCCCTGCGCGCGCATATCGCACGCGCCCATCTGCTGCTACTGCGGCAATCGTCCGACGGATCCCGCCCGCCGCGCGCGGTTACAAAAAAGCGCGGCCGATCGCACGCGCCTTTCGCCGCCCTGTCCGCCGCGCAATGCCCCGCGCTCGGTTCCGGATGCGCTTTCACTGACCGCCGGCGATCTCGACCTTCACGCGCGCACGTTCGTCGAGACCGGCGTGGCCGGCGGCGCTCACGTCGAACACGCCGTGCGGGCCGGCGACGTCCTGTGCGTTCTCGCGCGCCATGCGCAGCGCGCTTCGAAATCCCGGCGTGCCGGGCTGGCCGCTCTCCAGCGCGATCGGAATCGCGCGCTGCAAAAGCAGCGCCGCGTCCCACGCGTGGCCGCCGAGCGTCGACACCGTGCCGTCGCCGTATGCGTTCTCGTACGCGCGCTCATACGCGAGCGTGGACGGCTTGACGGGATTCGAATCAGGAAACTGATCAGCGACGACGATCGGGCCGGCGGGCAGATACGTGCTTTCGCGGTCCTTGCCGCATACGTGCAGGAAATCGTTGTTCGCGACGCCATGCGTCTGATGGATCGCGTCCGTGTAGTCGCGTGCCTTCAGCGTCTTCTGCGACAGCGCGGCCGGCGTGTCCGCGCCCGCGATCAGCACCGCATCGGGCCACGTCGATAGCGCCTTCAGCACCGGCCCCGTCACCGACGTGTCAGTGTGCGCGAAACGCTCGGTCGCGACGAGCGCGGTCCGCTTCACGGCCGCGGCCTTGCCGAATTCCTTGAGCCAGCGCTCGCCGTATGCGTCGCCGAAACCGACGAACGCGACCGTCTTCGCGCCGCGCTTCGCCATGTGCCCGGCGATCGCGCTCGCCGTCAGGCTGTCGTTCTGCGGCGTCTCGAAGACCCGTGTGCGCTTCGCATCAAGCGGCTCGACGATCGACGCGGACGACGCCATCGAGATCGTCAGCGTCGATGTCTGCGCGGCGACGTCGGTCATCGCGAGCGCGTTCGGCACGATGGTCGAGCCGATCAGCGCGTCGACCTTGTCCTCGCTCGTAAGCTTGCGAGCGTTCTTCACAGCCTGCGTCGAATCGGTCGCATCGTCGAGAACGACGTAGCTCATTTTCTTCCCGCCGATTTCCTTCGGCAGCAGCGCGATCGTGTTCTTTTCGGGGATGTCGAGCAACGTGGCGGGGACGATGGCGGAGACAGTGCCGCCGATCTCGACGTCCGCGAACGCGGGGCCCACGACGGCCGCCCATGCGACTGCCGCGCCGAATCCCCAGAATCGCCACGCCTCTTTCATCGAGTTCGTCTCCGTGTCTTGCGCTCGGCCAGTCCCGACCGATGGGTCGGGGAACGGCGAGTGTAGCGGACGCGTTGCGCGCGCGGCAACCGGGTTAGCCCGCAGCGGCAGCGGCCATCCAGTGCTCGCGAACGGCCAGGGACGGCAACGGAATCGGCGTTATTTGGCGAAGACGAGGCTTCGGGCAACCGCGAACGCGCAAATAAAAAGCGCTGTTGGAACGAATCCAACAGCGCTTTGGGTCGGGCACTCAGTGCCTCGAATGTCTCCTCGTTCTCCACCTGCAAATTCGTTTCGCGGTGCATCAGAACTGAGACGAAGGTTAATGCAAGCCTGCACAGCGCGACAACCTAGCATTTACCCCTATGGTGCATCGCCGCACGAAATTGGGGCACGTCACAGCCAGGCTGGATCCGTGTTTGCCGTTCATATTAGATCGGATTCCAAACGATCGTTGCGCACCGCACGATCGCTCAGGACGCCCGCAGCGGCCGCACTCGAGCGATCACCTCGCCGACGATCCCGCGCCGGAACGCGAGCACGCACGCAATGAAGATGAGGCCCGTGACGATCGTTGCGGACTCGCCGAGGGAGCGGAACCAGTCGATGCCCGTCGCCGACGCGAGCCAGCCGCCGATGTCGCCGAGCCGATCCTCGAGCGCGACGATCAGCGCCGCGCCGACGAGCGGGCCGAACAGCGTGCCCATGCCGCCCACGAGCGTCATCAGCACGACGAGGCCCGACATCGTCCAGTATGCGTCGCTCAGCGTCTCGAAGCCGAGCACGACGACCTTCAGCGCGCCCGCGAGGCCCGCAAGCCCGGCCGACAGGATGAACGCGAGCAGCTTGAAGCGATCGGTATCGTAGCCGAGCGACGTCGCGCGGGGCTCGTTCTCCTTGATCGCGACGAGCACCTGCCCGAACGGCGAATGCACGATGCGCACGATGAAGAAACATGCGCACGCGATCACGACGAGCACGACGTAATAGAGCACGAGATCCGACGACAGATCGAGGAGTCCGAACAGTCGGCCGCGCGGCACGCCCTGCAGGCCGTCCTCGCCGTGCGTAAACGGCGCCTGCAGATAGACGAAGTACACCATCTGCGCGAACGCGAGCGTGATCATCGCGAAATAGATGCCCTGCCGCCGGATCGCGAACAGCCCGACGACGAGGCCGAGCAAGGTTGCCGCCGCGGTGCCCGCGAGCACGCCGAGCTCGGGCGTCGTGCCGAGCGACTGCATCGCGTAGCCCGTCACGTAGCCCGCGGTCGCGAGGAACATCGCGTGGCCGAACGACAGCAGGCCCGTGAAGCCGATCAGCAGATTGAACGCGGCCGCGAAGAGCGCGAAGCACAGCACCTTCATCACGAACAGCGGATACGCGCCGACGAACGGCGCGACGAGCAGGCCGATCAGCAGCAGCCCATAGAGCGCTTTTCTCTGCATCATCTTTCCTTGCCGAATAAACCCGCCGGACGGATCAGCAGCACGATCGCCATGATCACGAAGACGACCGTCGCCGACGCTTCCGGATAGAACACCCGCGTCAAACCCTCGATCACGCCGAGCATCAGGCCCGTCAGGATCGAGCCGAGAATCGAGCCCATCCCGCCGATCACGACGACCGCGAACACGGTGATGATCATCGGCTGCCCCATCAGCGGCGACACCTGGATCACCGGCGCGGCGAGCACGCCGGCGAATGCGGCGAGCGCGACGCCGAAGCCGTAGGTCAGCGTGACCATCATCGGCACGTTGACGCCGAACGCCTCGACGAGCTTCGGATTCTCGGTGCCCGCGCGCAGGTACGCGCCGAGCCGCGTCTTTTCGATGACGAACCACGTCGCCATGCACACCGCGAGCGACGCGACGACGACCCATGCACGATAGTTCGGCAGGAACATGAAGCCGAGATTCGTCGCGCCGGACAGGAGCTCGGGCACGTCGTACGGCTGCCCGGACGAGCCGTAGATCGCGCGGAACACGCCTTCGACGACGAGCGTGAGCCCGAACGTCAGCAGCAGGCCGTACAGGTGATCGAGCTTGTAGAGCCAGCGCAGCATCGAGCGTTCGATCAGGATGCCGAACAGCCCGACGATGACGGGCGCGAGCACGAGCATCGCCCAGTACGGCAGGCCGAGATACGTGAGCCCCATCCACGCGAGCATCGCGCCCAGCATGAAGAGCGCGCCGTGCGCGAAGTTGATCACGTTGAGCAGCCCGAAGATCACCGCGAGCCCGAGGCTCAGGATCGCGTAGAACGAGCCGTTGACGAGTCCGAGCAACAACTGGCTCAGCATCGCCGACATCGGAATGCCGAAGATGTCCATCGAATCTGCCGTCAGTCAGTCAGGTTTGAATCGTTGCGCATGCAACCAAATGGGCGCAACGGCCGCGTTGGAGCCGCCGTTGCGCGTGCGTTCGCCGCGCCGAAACGCGCGCGGCGAACGCGCCACATCACTTCCACAACGCGCAGCGCGTCTCCTGCTTCGTCGTGAACGCCTGCTCGCCCGGGATGGTCGCGACAACCTTGTAGTAGTCCCACGGCTCCTTCGACTCGGACGGCTTTTTCACTTCCATCAGATACATGTCGTGAATCATGCTGCCATCCGTGCGGATGTAGCCCTTCGCGTAGAAGTCGTCGATCTTCATCTTCTTGAGCTGCGCCATCACCTTGTCGGAATCGGTCGAGCCCGCCGCCTGCACCGCCTTCAGGTACGTCGTCACCGACGAATAGTCAGCCGCCTGCAGGCTCGACGGCATCTTCTTCATCTTCGCGAAGTAGCGCTGCGCCCATTGCCGCGACGCCTGATCGCGATTCCAGTACCAGCTGTCCGTCAGCACGAGACCCTGCGTCGTCTCGAGGCCGAGTGCGTGGACATCGTTGATGAACATCAGCAGCGCGGCCAGCTTCATCGTCTTCGTGATGCCGAACTCCTTCGCCGCCTTGATCGCGTTCACCGTATCGCCGCCCGCGTTCGCGAGGCCGAGGATCTGCGCTTTCGACGACTGCGCCTGCAACAGGAACGACGAGAAGTCCGACGCCGACAGCGGATGCCGCACTTCGCCGAGCACCTTGCCGCCGTTCGCCTTCACGACTTCCGCGGTGTTCTTCTCGAGCGCCTTGCCGAACGCGTAGTCGGCGGTCAGGAAGAACCACGTCTTGCCGCCCTGCTTCACCACGGCCGAGCCCGTGCCTTTCGCGAGCGCCATCGTATCGTACGCGTAGTGGACCGTGTACGGCGTGCACTGCTCGTTCGTCAGCGTATCCGCGCCCGCGCCGATGTTGATGTAGACCTTCTTCTTCTCGGCGGCGACCTGGTTCATCGACAGCGCCGTCGCCGAGTTCGTGCCGCCGACGAGCAGATCGAGCCCGCCGCGGTCCATCCATTCGCGCGCCTTCGACGCGGCGATGTCCGCCTTGTTCTGGTGATCGGCGTACACGACTTCGATCGGCTTGCCGTTGACCTTGCCGCCGAAATCGGCCACCGCCATCTTGATCGCCTCGAGGCCGCCCTGTCCGTCGATGTCCGCATAGAGGCCGGACATGTCGGTGATGAAGCCGATCTTCACGGTGTCCGCGGCCTGCGCGGCGCCCACCGACCACGCGGCGGCGACGGCGAGACATGCATGCGCGAGGGTCTTCGATTTCATTGACGTCTCCTGGTGTAGTGCGTTGTGGTTGTCAGGTTATGTACATCGGGGGACCGGCAAAGCGGCGCGCTAAACGCCGAGCAGATCGTGCAGCACAGGCATCTTTCCCTCGAGCTCGGTCGCGCCGAAATGCTCGACGATACGGCCGTGCTCCATTACGTAGAAGCGATCCGCGAGCGGCGCCGCGAAACGGAAGTTCTGCTCGACCATCACGATCGTGTAGCCGCGCGCCTTCAGCGTGACGATCATCTTCGCGAGCGTCTGCACGATCACGGGCGCGAGGCCTTCGGAGATCTCGTCGAGCAACAGCAGGTTCGCGCCCGTGCGAAGGATCCGCGCGACGGCGAGCATCTGCTGTTCGCCGCCCGACAGCCGCGTGCCCTGGCTGCTACGGCGCGACGCGAGGTTCGGGAACATCTCGTAGATGTCTTCGAGCGACATCGCACCCTGGCGATCGCCGAGCACGGGCGGCAGCAGCAGGTTCTCCTCGCACGACAGGCTCGAGAAGATCCCGCGCTCCTCCGGGCAATAGCCGATGCCGTAATGCGCGATCTTGTGCGTCGGCAGATCGATGGTCTCGTGGCCGGCGACCTTGATCGAGCCGCTGCGCCGGCCCGTGAGCCCCATGATCGCGCGCAGCATCGTCGTGCGGCCCGCGCCGTTGCGGCCGAGCAGCGTGACGACCTCGCCTCGGTGCACGGTCAGATCGACGCCGTGCAGGATATGCGATTCGCCGTACCACGCTTCGAGCCCCGCGAGCGCGAGCGCGGGCGTACCGCTTTCGACATTGTTCAACTCGCGCTCTTCCCGTTCGCTGTGGTTCATGCGTGCGCCCCCACGAGCGCCGCGTCGGCGCTGCCCATGTACGCCTCGACGACGAGCGGATTCTTCGACACCTCCGCATACGTGCCTTCCGCGAGCACTTCGCCGCGCTGCAGGACAGTGATCGTGTCGGAGATGCCCGCGATCACGTTCATGTTGTGCTCGACCATCAGGATCGTGCGGCCGCTCGCGACCTTCTTGATGAGCGCCGTCACGCGATCGACGTCCTCGTGGCCCATCCCCTGCGTCGGCTCGTCGAGCAGCATCAGCTCCGGCTCCATCGCGAGCGTCGTCGCGATCTCGAGCGCGCGCTTGCGGCCATACGCGAGCTCGACCGTCGGCACGTGCGCGAAATCGGTGAGGCCGACCTGTGTGAGCAGATCCATCGCGCGATCGTCGAGACGCTTCAGCGACCGTTCGCTACGCCAGAAATGGAATGCGGTGCCGAGCGGGCGCTGCAGGCCGATGCGCACGTTCTGCAACGCCGTCAGATGCGGAAACACCGCGGAAATCTGGAACGAACGGATCACGCCGCGCCGCGCGATCTGCGCGGGGCGCTCGTCGGTGATATCGATGCCGTTGTAGACGATCTGACCCGCGGTCGGCTTCAGGAATTTTGTCAGGAGATTGAAGCAAGTGGTCTTGCCAGCGCCGTTCGGCCCGATCAACGCATGGATCGAGCCGCGCCGCACGCGCAGGTTCACGCCGTTCACCGCGGTGAAGCCCTTGAATTCCTTTGTGAGTCCGCGTGTTTCGAGAATCGTGTCGCCGAGAATCATGTTCCCTTCCTACGAAGTGAGGCGAAGCGCTGGGAGATCTCGCGCAAGCGGCCACGATGCATTCAGCGGATGAGAGGCGGCCCCCGAGCTTTATGTCATTGCGTCGAGGCTGGTCTCCTCACACAAGTCGCAGATTCAGACTGCGTGTCATTGTCGCGCCGTTGGTGCAGTGCATTCATCGGGATTTGCACTTATAGGACGCGACGGCCATCAGCATTTTTACACGCTTTTTTTGTCGTGCAGATCAATGCGTTCGCGCATTGCCGCGCCGCCTGTCTGCTCGCGCGAAACCGTTTCCGACCTCACGCAAACCCTGACGACATGCGTATTTCTTCTACGCGCGGCGAAAAGTTCTTCGAAGAAAAAACGCGTTCCGGCACGAATCGAAACAAACGCCGCGATCGAGTACATGCAAGATGCTTCGTCGCGTTTTTTTGGGTTAACCCTCGGCCGCTTTTTTATTTCGATTCATTGCCGATTCTTTCAACGGATCGTGTCATTTTTACGTCGGCAGCACGGCTTCGGCGCGCGCAGCCGCGCCGCGCTCCGACGTGCCGCGACGATCCGCGCGAATCATGTCGCTCGCGCGCTCGGCGATCATCAGCGTCGGCGAGTTCGTGTTGCCCGACGTGATCGTCGGCATCACCGACGCGTCGACGACCCGCAGCCCCGTCACGCCGCGCACGCGCAGGCGACTATCGACGACCGCGTCCGGATCGTCCGCGCGCCCCATCTTGCACGTGCCGACCGGATGGAAGATGGTCGTGCCGACGGCGCCAGCCGCGGCGATCAATTCTTCTTCGCTCCGATACTGGACGCCCGGCAGGATTTCTTCAGGCGCATAGCGCGCGAGCGCGGATGCGGCGGCGATCCGGCGCGTCAGGCGCAGCGCGTTTGCCGCGACGTGGCGATCGTAATCGGTCGATAGATAGTTCGGCGCGATCGACGGCGCGCGCATCGGGTCCGGCGACCCCGCGTGAATGCTGCCGCGCGACGTCGGCCGCAGATGACAGACCGACGCGGTGAACGCATTGAAGCGATGCAGCGGCTCGCCGAAACGCTCGAGCGACAGCGGCTGCACGTGATATTCGAGATCGGGCCGCGTGAGCGCCGGATCGTTCGGGTCCGATTTCGCGAACGCGCCCAGTTGCGACGGCGCCATCGACATCGGCCCGCGCTGCATCAGCGCGTATTGCGCGCCGATCACCAGCTTGCCCCACCAGTGCGCGGACAACGTATTCAGCGTGCGCACGCCGCGCACGCGAAACGCCATCCGCAGTTGCAAGTGATCCTGAAGGTTTTCGCCGACGCCGCGCAGATCCACGACGACGCCGATGCCGAGCGCCTGCAACCGGCCGCCGCCGCCGATGCCGGACAGCTCGAGCAACTGCGGCGAATTCACGGCGCCCGACGCGAGCAGCACTTCGCCGCGCGCACGCGCGACGTAAGGCGCGCCGCCGCCGCGATACCCGACGCCCGCGCAGCGCTTGCCGTCGAACACGAGCCGCTCGGCCTGCGCGCCGGTGATCACGGTCAGGTTCGGCCGCGCGAGCGCGGGACGCAGGAACGCCTTCGATGCGTTCCAGCGGATGCCGCGCTTCTGGTTGACTTCGAAATAGCCGACGCCCGTGTTGTCGCCGCAGTTGAAATCGTCGGTCGACGGAATGCCCGTCTGCTGCGCGGCCTGCGAGAACGCCTCCAGGATCTCCCAGCGCAGCCGCTGCTTCTCGACGCGCCACATGCCGCCCGCGCCGTGCGCGTCGCTCGCGCCCGCGTGATGATCCTCGCTGCGCTTGAAGATCGGCAGCACCGCGTCCCACGACCAGCCGTCGTCGCCCGTCGCGCGCGCCCAATCGTCGTAATCGCCGCGCTGGCCGCGCATGTAGATCATGCCGTTGATCGACGACGAGCCGCCCAGCACGCGCCCGCGCGGATACGACAGCGCGCGGCCGTTCAGCCCGGCTTCGGGCTCGGTCTTGTAGAGCCAGTCGGTGCGCGGATTGCCGATGCAATACAGATAGCCGACCGGGATGTGGATCCAGTGATAGTCGTCCTTGCCGCCGGCTTCGAGCAGCAGCACGGTTACGTCGGGATCTTCGGTGAGCCGGTTCGCGAGCACGCAGCCGGCCGTGCCGGCCCCGACGATCACATAATCGAATTCGCCTTCGAGCATCCGTTCGGTAGCCACTGTCTCTGTCTCCTCGATTCTGGTGCGTCGGTCTTGCGCGGACCGTCGTCATGCGCCGCGGCGCAGGCCGCGCAACAAGCATCGATGCGCGCCGTTAAAGCATAGACCGCGCGGCCCCTTTGCGGGAGCCGCGCGGCGTCGTCAAAACAACGGTTGCGATTGCGTCACTTAGCGACGGGCATCGTGAACTCCGCCCCCTTCGCGATGCTGTCCGGCCAGCGCTGCATCACGCTCTTGTAGCGCGTGTAGAAGCGCACGCCCTCCTCGCCGTACGCATGGTGATCGCCGAACAGCGAGCGCTTCCAGCCGCCAAACGAATGCCACGCCATCGGCACCGGAATCGGTACGTTGATGCCGACCATCCCGACCTGAATCTGCCGCGCGAACGCGCGCGCGATGCCGCCGTCGGACGTGAAGCACGACACGCCGTTCGCAAATTCGTGCGCGTTGATGAGCTCGACCGCGCTCGCGAAATCCGGCACCCGCACGACGGCCAGTACCGGCCCGAAGATCTCCTCGCGGTAGATCGACATGTCGGTCGCGACGTCGTCGAACAGCGTGCCGCCGAGGAAGAAACCGTTCTCGTATCCGTCGACGACGTGATTGCGCCCGTCGACGACGAGCTTCGCGCCCGCCGCGACGCCCGCGTCGATGTACGCGGACACCTTCGCGCGATGCGCGGCCGTCACGAGCGGCCCCATTTCGACGTCGCCATCCATTCCGTTACCGATCTTCAACGTCTTCGCACGCTCGGCGAGCCGCTCGACGAGCGCGTCCGCGACGCCGCCCACGGCGACCGCGACGGAAATCGCCATGCAGCGCTCGCCGGCCGACCCGTACGCGGCGCCGATCAGCGCGTCGACGGCCTGATCGAGGTTCGCATCCGGCATCACGACGAGATGGTTCTTCGCGCCGCCCAGCGCCTGCACGCGCTTGCCGCGCCGCGCGGCTTCCGTGTGAATGTACTCGGCGATCGGCGTCGAGCCGACGAACGACAGCGCGGCGACGTCAGGATGCGCGATCAGCGCGTCGACGGCCGTCTTGTCGCCGTGCACGACGTTGAACACGCCGTCGGGCAGCCCCGCTTCCCTCAACAGCTCGGCGAGCCGGACCGACGCCGAAGGATCGCGCTCCGACGGCTTCAGCACGAACGTGTTGCCGCACGCGATCGCGACCGGGAACATCCAGCACGGCACCATCATCGGAAAGTTGAACGGTGTGATCCCGGCAACGACGCCGAGCGGCTGGCGCAGGTTCCAGTTGTCGATGCCGCCGCCGATCTGGTCGGTGAAACCGGTCTTCAGCAGGTTCGGAATGCCGCATGCGAACTCGACGACCTCGATCCCGCGCATCACTTCCCCCTTCGCGTCGGAGAACACCTTGCCGTGCTCGCGGGTGATCAGCTCGGCGAGCTCGTCGTGATGGCGATCGAGCAGTTCCTTGAACTTGAACATCACGCGGGCGCGCTTGAGCGGCGACATCTCGCTCCACGCGGGGAACGCCTCGGCCGCGGCTGCGACGGCCGCGTCGACTTCCGCGACCGTCGCGAGCGGCACGCGCGCCGTCACCTTGCCGAGCGCCGGGTCGAACACGTCGCCGTAGCGGTCGCTCGCGCCGTCGACCGCGCGGCCGCCGATGAAATGGGTCAGTGCGCGCACGCGCGAATCGTTCGAATGGGTATCGGTCATGTCGTCCTCCGTGTTTGCCGTTGCCGCTTTCCGCTTTCCGCTTTGCGTGTTGCACGCGAATCGCATGCTTCGGGGATGAAGCGTACCCGCGAGCCCCGTTCGCGATCCAATGAGTTATGCTCAATTGCGTTATAAGCCGCGCTAATATTGCTCGATGGACCTGACTCTGCTCCGCGCGTTCGTCGCGGTTGCGCGCGAGGGCAACCTCACGCGCGCGGCGACGCACCTGCATCTGACGCAGCCCGCCGTCAGTCTGCAGATCAAGAATCTGCAGGACCTGCTCGGCGTCGCGCTGTTCGTGCGCACGGCGCGCGGACTCGTGCTCACGCGCGACGGCCAGGCGCTGCTGCCGCATGCGGAGCGTGCGCTCGACGCGGCGGCAGACGTGAAGCGCGCGGCCGCCGCGCTGCGGCACGAAGTGCGCGGGCGGCTGCGGATCGGCACGATCCTCGATCCGGAATTCCTGCGGCTCGGCGGCTTCCTGAAGCGGCTCGTCGAGACCTATCCGCAGATCGAGACGGCGCTCCGGCACGGGATGTCCGGCTGGGTGCTCGACCAGGTCCGCGCGCGCGAGCTCGACGTCGGCTACTACATCGGCCGGCCGGAAGAGGACGATCCGCGCGACGCCGAGCGCTTCCACACGGTGACGCTCACGCAGTTCCGCTATCGCGTGCTCGCGCCCGCCGGCTGGAAGGAGCGCGTGCAGCGCGCGCGCACGTGGCGCGAGCTCGCCGCGCTGCCGTGGATCTGGACGCCCGCCGCGTCCGCGCACCAGCGGCTCTTGTCGCGCCGCTTCTCCGATGCCGGCGTGCAGCCCGTCAAGGTCGCCGAAGTCGATCAGGAGACGTCGATGCTCGATCTCGTCAAATCGGGCGTCGGCTTGACGCTCGCGCGTGACTCGGTCGCGCTGCGGGAAGCGCATGCGCATGCGCTCACGATCGTCGAGCACGTCTCGGCGCCTGCCGAGCTCACGTTCGTCACGCTCGCCGAGCGGCGCGACGAGCCGGCGATCGCCGCCGCGCTGCGCCTCATCGACGAGCAATGGGCAATATGAGCGCCGCTGATGATGATCGGCGCGGCGGCTTCGATATAAAGGGTTGGAGAATAACTCGCTGACGCCGCGTGCGTCGGCACGACGCTCGCGCATTCGCGCCGGATTCGAGCCGCACGGCTGCGGCTCAATGCCGCATCGGTGAAGGCCGCCGCGCTGCATCGCGCCGCCCCGCAGCTTTCGGCGGCACGCTGCATCGGCAACCGCCCATCCCGGCACCGCTCGCGCCGCGCGAACGCCCGCGGCACAACCGTATCCGCCGCGCGCGGCTCGCCGTCTTCCGCGTCGCGTCAAAGCGGCTCGTGCCCCGATAGAATGGGGGCTTCCGGATAGTTCGTCCGGACCCGCAAACGCTCTTCACAGGAGACCCCATGGCCCGCAACATCGAGATCAAAGCCCGCGCGCGCGAATTCGAACAACTGCGCGAACGGGCCGCCGAGCTGGCGACCGAGGCCCCCCTCTTCTATCGGCAGCAGGATTTCTTCTACGACGTGCCGCGCGGCCGCCTGAAGCTGCGCCGCTTCGAAGACGGCACGCCCGCCGAGCTGATCTTCTACCAGCGCGACGACCAGGACGGCCCGAAGGCGTCGTATTACACGCGCAGCCCGGTGACGAACCCGGACGCGATGCACGCGCTCCTCGCGACTGCGCTGACGACCCGCGGCATCGTGACGAAGGAGCGGCACGTCTACCTCGCGGGCCGCACGCGAATCCATCTCGACCGTGTCGACGGCCTCGGCGACTTCGTCGAGCTCGAAGTCGTGCTCGCGCCGGACGATGACGAGGAAGGCGGCCACGCGGAGGCGCAAGCGGTATTCACGAAGCTCGGCGTGCCGAGCGACGATCTCGTCGCGGTCGCGTACGTCGATCTGCTCAACGCGCAGGCCGAACCGGCCGCGTGAGACTCGTCGGCGCTCCAGGCCGGCCGTCGGGACCCGCGCGCCAACCGGCCATCGACGGCCGGCCTCCCGCCCGTCGCGTCACGCAGCGGGCGTGCCGGACGCCAGATGGCCGAGCGGCAGCGGCCCGTTGCGCTTGAACGTCGTGAGCACGATGTTCGATCGCACGCTGTCGACGCCCGGCACCCGCATCAGCTTTTTCATCACGAACGACGACAGCGCGTTCAGATCCGGCGCAACGATCCGCAGCAGATAATCGGCATCGCCGACCACCGCATGACATTCGAGCACTTCGGGCAGCACGTCGATCTGCTGCTGGAACTGCTCGATGATCGAATCGCCGTGATGCTTGAGCTTCAGGCTCGTGAACGCGGTGACGCCGAGCCCGAGCCGCTCGGGCCGCAGCACGACGCGGTAGCCGTCTATCACGCCCGCCGCCTCGAGCCGCTGCAGCCGCCGGCCGATCTGCGACGGCGACAACGGCACCTCTTCGCCCAGTTGCTGGTGCGTCGCGCGGCCGAAGCGCTGCAGCACATCGAGCAGCGCCAAATCGAAGTGATCGAGTTCCACCATGAAGATTCTCCGCGTAATTCTGCGTTGTGATGCTAGATTATCGCATTTATAACCAAATACTCGACAACTTCGCGCCCAATCCGCGTGGCACCCGCCCTACACTTGCATGCATCCCAACCGATGCGAAGCAAGCGTTCACCATGTCCATCGTCGTCACCGCGAAACTGAAGGAACAGTTCGACGCGGGTCTCGAAACCCGTGCCGATTTCACCATCGATCAGCCGCTCGCCCGCTACGGCGAAGTCGACCACGCGGTGTGGAAGCAGCTCTATACGCGCCAGGCGTCGTTGCTGCGCGGCCGCGCGTGCGATGCATTCGTCGACGGCCTCGCGCGCATCGACTTGTCGCCCGAGCGCGTGCCGTCGTTCGCCGACGTGAACCGGCAGCTCCAGCCCGCGACCGGCTGGCGGATCGTCGCCGTCCCGGGCCTCGTGCCGGACGCCGTGTTCTTCGAGCATCTCGCGAACCGGTGGTTTCCAGTCACCTGGTGGATGCGCCGGCCGGACCAGCTCGACTACCTGCAGGAGCCGGACTGCTTCCACGATCTGTTCGGCCACGTGCCGCTCTTGATCGATCCCGTCTTCGCCGACTACATGCACGCGTACGGCCGCGCGGCGCTCGCCGTCGCCGACGATCCGCGCGCGCTGGCGCTGCTCGCGCGCCTCTATTGGTATACCGTCGAATTCGGCCTGATCCGCGACGCGCGCCGGGAAAGCGAGCTGCGGATCTACGGCGCGGGCATCGTGTCAAGCAAGGGCGAGACGCTCTACAGCCTCGAAAGCGCCGCGCCGAACTGGATCGGCTTCGATCTCGAGCGCGTGATGCGGACCCGTTACCGGATCGACACGTTCCAGAAGACCTACTTCGTAATCGACGATTTCGCGCAGCTCTTTGCGCTCGCGCATGTCGACGCGCGCGCGCTCGCCGCCCGGCTCGCCGACGCGCCCGAGCACGCGGCGGGCGCGGTGCTGGACGGCGATCACGTGCTCACGCGCGGCACGGGCGAAGGCTGGGCAATCGATGAAGACGTTTGACGAACAAATATGAAAGAATGGCCGATACGGCACCTCGCCGCGCGAAGGCGCGCGGCCGCGCCGCTATCGGACGAGGTATGAAAATGATTCACAAGCTCACATCGGAAGAACGCAAGACGCAACTCGAAAGCCTGCCTCACTGGACGGCCGTGCCGGGCCGCGATGCCATCCAGCGCAGTTTTCGCTTCGCCGATTTCAACGAAGCGTTCGGCTTCATGACGCGCGTCGCGATCAAGGCCCAGGAAGCGAATCACCACCCCGAGTGGTTCAACGTCTATAACCGCGTCGACATCACGCTGTCGACGCACGACGCCGACGGTCTCACCGAGCGCGACATCAAGCTCGCGCATTTCATCGAGGAAGTGGGCAAGCACGCAAAGGCTGCGTAATTACCCTGATGGAGATTCGAAATCGGATCGTCAACGTATCGCTTTCAGTAAGCGTTTTCTATGCTGAATGAAGCGAAAGCCTTCAGCTTTCCAAGCCGTCGTTAAGTCGAACGTAAGCGTCCCATGCGTTGCGTGCCTTAGGGTCCAATCCTTCCAGTTGCAGTGCACTTTGGCGCTGTACAATCAGCAACGCATACGGTTTGGAAAGCGCGCTAGCCTCTTCGCAGAGTTCGAGTTCGTCGCCGCTCGCCGGCGAGCGGGCCCGCCAGAAATTGATCGCGGCTTCGAGTTCGTGGATCGAAATGTCGGACATGATCGAGATGTTCGTTGCTGGCCGTCCTGCTTGTCGCCGGGCATGCGACGTTTTCGTGGAAACGGCGTCGTGCTGTCCCGCGTGCCTGAACCGCCAACCCATTGTACTTGAGCGAATCTCATGCGACTCCTTCTGATCGAAGACGACCGCCCCATCGCACGCGGCATTCAAAGCAGCCTCGAACAGGCGGGCTTCACCGTCGACATGGTTCACGACGGCATCTTTGCCGAGCAGGCGCTCGCGCAAAACCGCCACGAACTCGTGATCCTCGACCTCGGCCTGCCCGGCATCGACGGCATGACGCTGCTGTCGCGCTTCCGCCAGACCAACCGCCATACGCCCGTCATCGTGCTGACCGCGCGCGACGAACTGAACGATCGCGTGCAGGGCCTCAACTCCGGCGCCGACGACTACATGCTGAAGCCGTTCGAGCCCGCCGAACTCGAAGCGCGGATCCGCGCGGTGATGCGTCGCAGCGGCCCGCACAGCGACATGCCGCGTCCGGAAGTGTCGCTCGGCGGCGTGCGCCTGTCGGGCGTCGATCGCCGCATCTTCAACGACGACAAGCCGCTCGAGCTGTCGCCGCGCGAATTCGCCGTGCTCGAGATGCTGCTGCTTCGCCACGGCCGCGTCGTCAGCAAGGCGCAACTGCAGGATCACCTGACGCATTTCGGCGGCGATCTCGGCGACACCGCGATCGAAGTCTACGTGCACCGGGTGCGCAAGAAGCTCGAGCAGTGCCGTGTCGAGATCGTCACGGTGCGCGGCTTCGGCTACCTGCTGCAGGAAATCCGCCAGACCGCGAGCGTCTGACGGTCTGACGCCGCGCGTGCGGCACGCTGCGGCCGCGCGCGCCGCGCGCCCTACCCGCGCCGCTTCGCGAAGCGGCGCTTATCCTATTCTTTCGCGCGATGTCCCTTGATCCGGCTGTGACCAGCCTGCGCCGCACGCTGCTGCGGCGCCTCGCCGCGCCGCTGTCGATGCTCGCGCTGATGAGCGGCCTCATTGCGTACTGGCTTGCGTGGCAATACACGCAGCACGTCGTCGACCGATCGCTCGCGGATCTCGCGTCGGCCATCTCGAAACAGATCCAGATCGCCGGCCCCGATGCGCCGTTCACGGTGCCGCCGCTTGCGCAGGCGATGTTCTCCGATCCCACCGAACAGCTGATCTACCGGATCAGCGACGGCGAGCACGAGCTCGCCGGCGATCCGAAGCTGCCGCTGCAAGGCACGAGCGTGCGCCGGATGCACGTTGCGTACGTGTTCGAGGCCGAATACGACAACCAGGCGGTGCGGGTCGCGCAAGTGCGCGTCGAGCAGACGGAAAGCGGCAATCCGATGATCGTCGAGGTCGCGCAGCCGGTGCGCTACCGCTACCGGATCGCAGCGGAATTCCTCGTCGCGATCATGATGCCGCTCCTCCTGTTGCTGCTCGCCGGCTGGGGGATCGTGTGGCGCGTCGTCAACCAGCAGCTCGGCCCGCTCACGCATCTCGCCGATTCGCTGAACCGGCAGACCCACACGTCGCTCGAGCCCGTCGACGAAACCGAAGTGCCGCTCGAAATCCGGCCGCTCACGAGCGCGATGAACGCGCTGCTCGGCCGCCTGAAGACCGCGCTCGACGCGCAGCGCAAGTTCATCGCCGACGCCGCGCACCAGTTGCGCACGCCGCTCACCGCGATCAAGCTGCATGCGGAGCAGGCGGCCATTGCGCGCGATCCGCAGCAGGCGCTGACCGCCGTGCGCGAACTGCGCTCGGCGGCTGACCGTGCGGTGCGGCTGTCGAATCAGTTGCTGTCGCTCGCGCGCGCGGAGCCTGGCGAGCAGGCCGCTCGCTTCGTCGACATCGACCTCGCCGGCCTCGCTTTCGAAACCGGCGCCGAATGGGTGCCGCGTGCGCTCGCCGCGCACGTCGATCTCGGCTTCCAGCGCGGCGACGGCTGCGCCGACGACGAGCCGCTCGTCGTGCGCGGCAATCCGGTGCTGTTGCGCGAGGTGATCGCAAATCTGCTCGACAACGCGCTGAAGTACGTGCCGCTTGCGCGACCGCAAGGCGCGCGGGTTACGATGGACGTGTCGCAGATCGCGCTCGACGACGGCAAGCAGGCGGTCGAGATCGTCGTCGAGGACAACGGCTCCGGCGTGCCGGCGGGGCAGCAGGCGGACCTCTTCAAGCGATTCTTCCGCGGCGACGCGCAAAGCGGCAGCGGCGTCGAGACAGGCGCGGGCCTTGGCCTCGCGATCGTCCACGACATCATCGCGATGCACGGCGGCACCGTGTCGTACGCAGACGCGCCCGAGGGCGGCTCGCGATTCGTCGTGCGAGTGCCACTCGCCGACAAGCCGTTCGCGCCGGCGCTCCGTTCATCCGAATCGCCGACCACGTCGGTCTGACAAGGTGGCGGCTCGAGCGCAGCCTGTGTCCGCACGAGCCGCGCACGAGCGATGTCCGCGGACGGGCGGCGCGGCTTGCCCGTTTACGCCGCGTCTGCGCAGCGAATCGATATCGTCGAATGATGACCGCTCATGCGGCCCGATCGAGACCGCGCCGAACAGCGTTCGCACGCGACGTTGCGCAACGCGTTCACGAATGCCCCATCGACGACACGACGCAAATGGCGCGCGCCGACCCTGCGAAGGATCGCAGCCACAGCCTGATTAGTTGGGATTGGAAAGCATCGGGACGGCCGTCTTCGATTCGGCCGCCCGTTCGAACCGGCGAAACCGCGACGTGCGCACAATGGCATCGTGCATCGCCGCGGCGGCGTCACTTCTTCTTATCCTTGCCGCCCTTCTTCGCCTTCTTCTTTTTCTTGCCCTCGTCTTTTTCCGACGTCGCGAGCAGCGTGCCCCGGCAAGTCGCCGCGCCGCAACGGCACGCGTATTCGCGCTTGAGCTTCTTCGTCAGGCGCGCGTCGATCACGAGGCCGTAGTCGTAAAACAGCTCTTCCTGCTCGCCGATGTCGCGCAACGCGTGGATGAACACGCGTCCGTCCACCTCCTCGGCTTCGCAATTCGGCGCACACGAGTGATTGATCCAGCGTGCGCTGTTGCCGTCGATCTTGCCGTCGATCACGCCGCCCTCTTCGAGCGCGAAATAGAACGTGTGATTCGGATCGTCCGGGTCGTGCGGATGGCGGCGCAGCGCCTCTTTCCACGAGATCCGCTCGCCCTTGTATTCGACTACGCGCTCTCCCGCTTTGATCGGTACCGCGGCGAATACGCCCTTGCCGTGAACGCCCGAGCGGCGCACCACGATCCTGCGTGAACTCATCGAACGAATCCTTTGAAGACGACTTGAAACTGAAACGAACGCGCGGCGCATGTTGCTCGCGCCGCTTCGTCGATCGCGGCGCAAGCGGCATTGCATGCCATGCGCCGGCCGAGTGCGAATCACCCGAATCCTACACGTTAGGGATTGCTTCGTTCAACATCGAACAGCCGCTCGACGCACGAAATCGAGTGAAATCACACGAAATCACGCGACGCCGATCGAATCGGCGCTCGGTTCGGCGCTCGCGCCGATCATCCGCCACGCGCCGCATATGCGACGCACACGCAGCGCTTAACGCTGGCCGAACGACACGTCGCCGAACAGCGCCTTGTGCTCGCGCGGCTGCGAACGCCAATACTGCGGCGGCGCACTGACCGTCGCGCCGAGCTTCGCGGCCGCGTGCCACGGCCAGCGCGGATCGTAGAGCATCGCGCGCGCCATCGCGACGAAGTCCGCATCGCCCGCTTCGATCAGGCGATTCGCGTGCTCGGGATCGGAGATGAGGCCGACGGCGACCGTCGGCATGTCGACCGCGCGCTTGACCGCCTGCGCGAACGGCACCTGATAGCCGGGCGACAGCGGAATCTTCTGTAGCGGCGACACGCCGCCAGACGACACGTCGATCCAGTCGCAGCCGCGCCGCTTCAGCGCGTGCGCGAAGGCGATCGTATCGTCGAGCTCCCAGCCGCCCGGCACCCAATCGGTCGCGGACACGCGCACGCCGACCGGACGATCGTCCGGAAACGCCGCACGCACCGCGTCGAATACTTCAAGCGGAAAGCGCATCCGGTTCTCGAGCGAGCCGCCGTACGCGTCGGTGCGATGATTCGCCAGCGGCGACAGGAATTGATGCAGCAGATAGCCGTGCGCCGCGTGGACTTCGAGCGCGTCGATGCCGAGACGCGCCGCACGCCTCGCCGATTCGACGAACGCATGACGAATGCGCTCGAGCCCGGCCGCGTCGAGCGCGAGCGGCGACGGTTCGTTTTCCCGATGCGGGACCGCGGACGGCGCGAACGGCTGCCAGCCGCCCTTGTCGACCGAAATCAATTGCCCGCCGCTCCACGGCACGTCGCTCGACGCCTTGCGGCCCGCGTGCGAAAGCTGCATCGCGACGCGAATCGGCGAATGCTTGCGAATCGCCGCGAGCACGGGTTCGAGCGCGGCTTCGGTCGCGTCGTTCCACAGGCCGAGGTCCGCGGGCGAAATGCGGCCATCGGGCTCGACCGCCGTCGCTTCGATGCAGAGAAGTCCCGCGCCCGACAGCGCAAGATGGCCGAGGTGGATCAGGTGCCATGCACGCGCCTCGCCGTTTTCGGCGGAGTACTGGCACATCGGCGAAATCACGATGCGATTGGGAAGCGTCACGCCACGCAGCGTGAACGGAGAAAACAACGCACTCATGGCAGCCGCTCTCGCGAAGAAAGTCGAGCGATCGAGGTTAGCACGCGGCGCGCAGGCTTGCCGCGAGCACGACGACTCACGCGATGGAACGAATATGGAAACGGCACTGGGATCGGTGACGAACCCGGAACCGTTTCGTTTCGAACGAACGCAATCGCAGCCGACCGGCCGCTACAACCCAACCGAATCGAGCCACTCGCCGAACATCTTGCGCGCGGCGCATTCGAGCGTCGGACCGAGCTGCGCGGTCTGCTCGCGCAATCGCTTCGCGTCGATCCCGGGCGTCGCCGCGATCTCGCCCGCATGGCCGATCAGCCAGGGCTCGAAGCGGTCGGCGCGGATCTCCGGATGGCATTGGAGCGCGAGCACGTGCGTGCCCCACGAGAAGGCCTGGTTGCGGCACGCCGGCGTCGACGCGAGATGGATCGCGCCCGCAGGCAGATCGAACGTGTCGCCGTGCCAGTGCATCATCGACGTGATCGCACCGTCGACGTATCGCAGCGGCGACGCGCGCCCCGCTTCCGTCAGCGTGAGCGGTATCCAGCCGAGCTCCTTCGCCGCCGCCGGATACACGCGCGCGCCGAGCGCACGCGCGATCAGCTGCGAGCCGAGGCAGATGCCGAGCGTCGGCAAGCCGGCTTCGATGCGCTTGCCGACGAGCGCCGCGAGCAGCGCCGTCGTCGGATACAGCTCATCGTCGTACGCGCTGATCGGCCCGCCGAGCACGACGAGCAGCGAAGGCTCGAGCGCGTCGAGCGCCTCGACGCGAGAACCGCCGACGTCGACATAGCGCACGCGCCGCCCGCGTTCGCCGAGCACCTGCTCGAAGCTCCCGAGGTCCTCGAAATGCACGTGGCGAATCGCAACGGCTTCAGCATTCATCGGCACCTCCGGCCCGGACGAGCCCCCGCTCGACGCGCATTACGCCTGCGCGAACAGTTTCCAGGTCTTCTTCTGCGTCAGGGCGTCCGCTTCCTCGTGCACCGTGCAGTCGAGACGCAGGTCGCTGTCCGCCATCGTCATGTCGAGCAACGAACAACGGTAGGTCGGCTTGCGCGCCGCCTTGCCCGGCTGGAAGTGCTTGCACGTCACGCACATCCGGTGCGGCGGAATGTCGCCCTTGACCTGCAGCTCGCGCAGCGTCTTCAGCAGCGCGCGATACAGCACGCCCTGCTCGTCGCCGCCGAGCGTGCCGACCGCTTTCGACAGGAAGTCCGGCCACTGCAGCGCCTTCTTCGCCGCCGTGCGGCCGCGCGCGCTCAAGCGCACCGCGAGCGCGCGGCCGTCGTCGAGCGCGCGACGCTTCTCGACAAGCCCCTTGTGCTCGAGCGTGCTCACCGCATCGCTCGTCGTCGCCGCGGTCAATTGCGTTTCGCGCGCAATCTCGCCCAGCCGCATCGGCCCCTTGCGTTGAAGCAGCAGCACGAGGATTTCACCCTGCGTCGGCGTCAACCCCGCGCCTTCCGCCCAATCCCATGCCTGGCTCCGCATAGCCGTGCTCAACCGCAACAGGCTGTGGGTCACTCGCCCCGCAGCCTGGTTCCCGTAAACACCTTCGCTCATAGTCTTTTCGCTGTTGCCGGCCATCTTTTGAAGGCGGCCGTTTGTGGGGAGATCAGGTCTCGATCTCTGTCTCAAAAGGGCGCACCCGGACGAGCGCGTCCGACATGTTCGCCGCGAGGCACACGCCGCGAACCTGCACGCGGTTTCAGCACCCCCGTCGGCGCTGACCACCGCGAAGCCGACATTCTAAGCGAGAGCGGAAAATCGCACAGCTAAGTTATCCCACCATACCTGTGGATAACGACTGAATAAGTACAGTAACGAACTGTGCGTCGTTTCTTGACAACTTGTGGCACAGGCTCGCCGAAAAATTTTCCGTCCCGAGCCGTCCGCCGGAATTCTCACTCGATTCGCATCGTTGTCAATGCCACAGGCCTTTGACTTTGTGGCGAAATATCAAGTTATCCACAGAATCGGCAGGGGCTTGTTAACTACTACTACGTTTACATACGTATACGTTGGGGTAAACCTAAACCCGCGCCCGTCAGATGCGACGATTTGAAAAACTATTTTTCATTCCCGCCAGCGCAGACACTGCTGGCGCACAGTTTCGTTCAGCGATTTTTCCTGCTTGAAGATCGTCCGGAGCCACGACGCGTCGTTGACGCGCGCCTTCGCGAGCGCGCCGATCTCGTCGAGCGCCGCACGCGAGCCGAGTGCTGCCGCATGCGGCGCAATGCGATCGAGCGTGTCGAGGATGTCCTCGGCGATCGTCCGGCGCTCACCCGTCTGCGGATTCACGCAAGTGCCCTCGAGCCCGAAGCGGCATGCCTCGAAACGGTTGAACGTGTAGACGAGGTAGTCGTCCTCCGACAGCGTCAGCGGTCGGTCGATCAGCAGATAGCGCGCGAGCGTCTGGATGTAGCACGCGATCGCGGCCGCGCGATCGACCGACAGCGGCGTATCCATCACGCGCACTTCGATCGTTCCGTAGCCGGGTTTCGGGCGGATGTCCCAGTAGAAATCCTTCATGCTGTTGACGACGCCCGTATTCACCATCTTAGTGAAGTACTCCTCGAAGCCGTTCCAGGTGAGCACGAACGGCGCGCGGCCCGACAGCGGAAACGCGAACACGGAATTGAGGCGTGCCGAATGAAAGCCGGTGTCGACGTTCTGCACGTACGGCGACGACGCCGACAGCGCGATGAAATGCGGAATGAAGCGCGACATCGAGTGCAGCAGGAACAGCGCGCTGTCGGCGTCCGGACAGCCGATGTGCACGTGCTGGCCGAACACCGTGAACTGTTTCGCGAGATAGCCGTACAACTCGGAAATGTACTGGAAGCGCGGCGCGTCGAAGATCTGCCGCTCGCTCCATTGCTGGAACGCGTGTGTGCCGCCGCCGCAGAGGCCGACGTTCAGCTGGTCGGCCGCGCTGACGAGCGTGTCGCGGATCGCGTGCAGTTCGCCCAATGCTTGATCGTGCGTCCTGCATATGCCCGTCGACAGCTCGATCATGCTTTCGGTGATCTCCGGCGTGATGTTGCCGGGAAATTTCGCATCCTTGATGAGCCGCATCAAATCGGACGACGCTTTCGTCAGATCGTAGTTGTGCGTATTGACGATCTGAATTTCGAGCTCGATGCCGAACGTGAACGGTTCGGAATTGACAAAGGTTTCGAGTGCCATGGCGTGGTTCCGGATAACGGGGCGGGAAGCGGCGAACGCGCGGATCAGTTGGCGTCGCGCCGTTCGCCGACAGCCGACAGGCTACGATAGACGATGAGCGGCCCGATCAGCTGCAGTACGACGATCGAGCACATGATGACCGCGCGCAGGCGCGGATCGAAATTCGGGTAAAGCTGGTACGTGTCGTCGACGAGCAGATACGCGAGCGCCGACATCGGCACGAGCGAGAAGCCGAGCGCGACGCCCTGCTTCACACCGAGGCCGCTCGGCTTCGCGAACACGAGCACGCCGACGAGCTTCGCGACGAAGCGCGTCGCAATCAGCGCGCCCGCGACGAGTCCGCCCGCGATGATGTCCTGCGAGGCGAACGACGTGAGCGTCAGCACGAACAGAATCACGGTGAGCAGCCACCCGGCGGTGCCGAAATGCTCGGGCCACAACTGCGGACGCGCTTCGAGATTCTTCACGATGATGCCGGCGAGCAGGAGCGTGAGCATCGTCGACAACTTGAGTACCTGCGCGACCGCGATCGCGAGCACGACGAGGCCGAACAGTGCGACGAACGAATGTTCGTCGCGCATCGTCGAGGCAACATGCCGGAACAGATAATTGCATGCGCGAGCGAACAGATACGCGACGATGAACGAGCCGGCGAGCAGATAGATCGGCTGCAGGATCGTCGCGAACACGTTGCCGTACGCTTCCTGATGCAACCAGCTCGTGACGAGCTTCGTCAGCACGACCGCGTAGACGCTGTTCAGCGCGGACAACGTGATGAGCCGCTGCGACACCTGCCCTTCCGCGCGCAATTCCGTCTTCAACTGGATCACCATCGCGGGCGACGTCGAGATCGCGATCGCCGCGAGCACGAGCGCGATCATTCCCGGCACCTTGAGCACCAGCAGCACCGCGAGCACGAGCACGAACGTGAGCGTCGCCTCGGCGAGACTCGACGCGATGAGCCAAGGATTGCGGCGGATCCAGCGTAAGTCGAGCCGGCTGCCGAGCTCGAACAGCAGCAGCCCGAGCGCGACGTTCACGAGGAGCCGCGACGTGTCGTCGGTGCTCGCGTCGATCACGCCGAAGCCGAACGAGCCGGCGATGAGCCCGATCACCGCATAGCCGGTGATCCGCGGCAGGCGCCACGCGCGATAGCAGAGCTCGCCGCAAAGACCAGCGGCGAAGAGTGCAAAGCCGGCCCAGAAAATCGCATCCGGGACGAGGGGCCAGTTGGGTAGAAACGAGAACGCTGACTTCATCGTGGTGACTTCTCCTTTGGAAGGCAACCTCCGGCGACGCGGATCGAGCGAGTCGAGCGAATGATGCGCGCTGGATGAGTGGTTGCCCCGTCGTTCGTTGTTCTGTACGACCAGTAGGACATGGGGTAAGCCCGCGTCGCCGAAAAGGGTGCGACGGTCAGTCGGGCTTGCGGCCGATCTGGGGTCAGCCTGGCGCGTGTGAATGGGCAGCGCGATCTCAAATCCTCAGATTCGAATTCGAGCTGACCGTTCCGTTGATGCACGCGTGGCGCAGCGCCATGACATGCGTGAAGGAAACCGATTGTGCCACAGCTATTCCGGACCGGACCGAATTCGGGCAAAGGGTTGGCCGATCGCCAAGGTTCGCCCGTTTACTCTGAGGTAAACCTGTATACATACATAGTAGAAGTTAACAAAGCGGCCGAATTTCTGTGGATAACCGGCATTTACGCCGATGGATCATGAACTTGCGCGTCGCATAACAGGATGTACAGCCTGTTTGCCCGCACAGGGTTTCGATGAGCAACTTTTTCGGATCTGTGCGGCTGTGTGAAGTTGCCCCGTTTACGTCCACATCGGTTGCACAGGGATTGCGCTGGGAATGCGTGCGGTTATCCACAGGGCTGAGTGGATAACTGATCGGCGATTCTGTGTGCGGCGTCCACGTTGGGTTTGAGAATGGCGCGGCGACACGCAAGAAAGGCAAGGCGCCGCCGCCCAGATGGTGGGTCGGCCGAGTGAGTCAGTCGACGCGCCCGTGCCGTAATGCGCGGACGAGAAAGCGGGCCGGGTCGATTGCTTCTGCGAGTTCGCGCTCGAGCGGCCACGGCTCCCCTTCGATCTGCGCGGCGATCAACTCGGCGCCGAGCGCCGCCCAGACCAGTCCGCGCGAGCCATAGCCGAATGCGCCGTACAGGCCCGCCGCGCGCGGAATGTCGCGCAGCTTGGCGCCCGTCAGTGCCGCCGCATTGCGGGCGGCCGCCGTCTCATCGCCCAGTTCGCCGACAAGCGGCAACCGGTCGCTCGCGACGCAGCGAAAGCCGACGCGGCCCGTCAGCAGCGTGCCTGCATCGAGCGTGGCCGCAGAAAATGCAGGCAGCAGCCGTTCGAGCCGTTCGAGGTTTTCGCGATGGCCCGCTTCGCGCAGTGTCGCGTCCGCATCGTCCGGCTCGTACGTCGCGCCCGTCAGCGTGACGCCGTTGGCAAGCGGTACGACGTAGCCGTCGCCGATCACGGGCACCGGCACGGCCGGCGCGCTGCCCGGCGGCAGCAGCGTGAGCTGGCCGCGCACGCGCTGCGTCGGCGCATGCCGCAGACCGGCGATGCGCGCGGCATCGGCCGCGTTCGCGACGACGACGACGCTCGCCTGCGCAAGCGTTGCGCCCGATGCGTCGAGCGCGCGCCAACGGCCGTCGTCGCCGCGCTCGAGCCGCGCGACTTCGATGCCGACGATGCGCGTGAGCTTTTCGCCGGCCGCCGCGCATTGCGAAGCCGCGAGCGCGGCGGGGCTGATCGAGCCGCCTTGAGGAAACAGCCATCCGCCGTACGCGACGTCCGTTCGCAACAGCGCTCGCGCTTCGTCGCGCGACAGCGTCGACGCGAGTTCGGCCGGCACGCCGAGCGTATCGATGCTCTCGCACATCCGCTCGAACTCGTCGTCCGATGTCGCGAGCTGCACGAGGCCTTGCGTGCTGCGCGCAAACGTGTGGCCCGCGCGCTCGAGCGCGCGCCAGCGGTTCAGCGCATGAAGGAAGCCGGCGCGCGACAGGCGGGCCGCGAGGTTGTCGTCGCGCGCGATCATCGGGTGGAACACGCCGGCGGGATTGCCTGATGCTTCGCTCGCGATCTCCGCGTGCCGCTCGATCAGCGTCACGCGCCAGCCGCGCGCGGCGAGCCGCTCGACGACGGCGCAGCCGGCGAGCCCCGCGCCGATCACGAGCGCATCGCGCGGCCCGAAGGCGCGCGCGCGCGGCGGCTCATGGCGCCGCACGCGCCAGCGCGGCGCGAATTCGCCGACGAGCATCGCGCGCTTGCCGGCGAAGCCTTCGGCTTTCCGATACGTGAAACCCGCTTCGTCGAGCGCACGCTTGACGGTGCCCGCGCTCGTGTAGGTCGCGAACGTCGCATGCTCGTCGGCGAGCTTCGCGAGCGACTTGAAGATCGCGGGCGACCACATGTCCGCGTTTTTCGACGGTGCGAAGCCGTCGAGATAGAACGCGTTTGCGCGCAGCACGAGATTCGGCAGCACGTCGAGCGCATCGCCGAACACGAGCGTGAGCGTCACGCGGCCGTCGTCGAATTCGAGACGGTGGACGCCCGGTGTGAGCGAGGGCCATGCGTTCGCGAGTTCGTCGACGAGCGGCTCAATAGTTGTATATGCAACGATATGCGCGGCAGCGCGACGCAGGTCGTCGTGCGCGAACGGGTGCTTTTCGACCGACACGAAGTGAAGCCGCTCGCCGTGCAACGGATCGGCGCGCCATGCGGCCCATGTCGCGAGAAAGTTGCAGCCGATGCCGAAACCCGTCTCGACGATCGTGAAAGTTCGCTTGTGCTGCCAGCGCCGCGGCAGGTCGTTGCCGCGGATGAACACGTGGTCGGCCTGGGCAAGCGCGCCTGCTGCGCTATGGTAGATGTCGCCGTAGAGGGGCGAGACGACGGTGCCGTCTTCGCGGAAGACGAGCGTCGCCGGAACGATTCGATCGGGCATGCGAAACAAAAAAGAAGGCGGCGAAATTGCGACGAACCGCCGCGCGAGCCCCGTCCCGCAAGGCGTTGGCAAAATCCAACAGAACGGTGCGCCGGCTTCGGACGCGCCGCGGCGAAGCCGGATCGCGCGGCTCGGAAACCGCACGGGAAGCATCTAACTCGACAAAATTCGCTCGAAAATCTTTGAAACCCTTGTCGTTATTGGGTTTGCGCTGCGCTATCATAGCAAGCGCCGTATCGCGGAGCTGCCAGGAGGCACACCCGGCGGTGCGTTGCGCGGCGCAATACTTTGCGCTGTGCCGTCGCCACACACTATAGACGGCACGGTTCGCGCACGTATAATCGGCGCGTTCGCGCTGTTCGTGTCAACCTAACCTGGAAAGGAACCTTAATGAACAAACAGGAACTGATCGACGCCGTCGCCGCCCAGACGGGCGCCAGCAAGGCTCAAACCGGCGAAACGCTGGACACGCTCCTCGAAGTGATCAAGAAGTCTGTGTCGAAAGGCGACTCAGTTCAACTGATCGGCTTCGGCAGCTTCGGTTCGGGCAAGCGCGCCGCGCGCACTGGCCGTAACCCCAAGACGGGCGAGACCATCAAGATTCCGGCAGCCAAGACGGTCAAGTTCACGGCTGGCAAGGCGTTCAAGGACGCAGTGAACAAGCGCTGAGACGAACTGTTCGCGAACGAAAAACCCGCTGATGCCAGCGGGTTTTTTTCTTTTCGGCGCGGCTTTTTTGCCACGCCGCATGGTCTTTTTCAATCTTTGACGATCAGTGGCGATGGACGATTTCGGCGTCGTCGCCGTGGTCATGATCGTGCTCATGTTCGTCGACGTCCCATGCCGGGAACGGATCCGCGTAGCGCGTCCAAGCGTTCTTGTCTTGCGCGTACTCGGCGTCGGTGAGCAGACACGCGTCGAACTTCGCGCGCCACGCGAGCGCGTCGAGCTCAATGCCGATCAGCACGAGCTCCTGCCGACGGTCGCCGATCGACGTATCGGCGAGGTCGCCGTGCCAGTCGGCGACGATCTCTTTGTACAGCTCGTCGCCCTCTTCCGGCCATTCCGAGCGGTCCTGCGCCGCCCACCAGTGCCCGGCCGGACCGTGCCGGCACACGCCGCCCGCCTGAGACAGCGAGCCGGCGATGTCGTCGCGCGTCGCGAGCCAGAAGAATCCCTTGCTGCGCAGCACGCCCTTCCACTCTTCGTGCAGCAACGCCCAGAGCCGCTCCGGATGAAACGGCCGGCGCGCGCGGTAGACGAAGTGGCCGATTCCGTATTCGTCGGCTTCGCTGTGCACGTGCGCATCGCCGGGGGCGTGCCCGTCGTCTTCGTTTTCGTCATGGCGATGCTCGAGCGACGCGAGCCAGCCCGGCGCGTTCGCGGCCGCTTCGAAATCGAAGAGCCCGGTGTCGATCACGTCGGCGAGCGGCACGTCGCCGAAGCGGCTGACGATTTGCCGCGCGCGCGGATTCAGATTCGCGAGGATGCGCTGCAGGCGCGCGAGCGCGTCGGCATCGACGAGATCCGCCTTGTTGATGACGAGCACGTCGCAGAATTCGATCTGCTCGATCAGCAGCTCGACGAGCGTGCGGTCGTCTTCTTCGGTCGCGGCGAGGCCGCGCTCGGCGAGCGCGTCGTCGCGGCCATAGTCTTGCAGGAAGTTGAACGCGTCGACGACCGTGACCATCGTGTCGAGGCGCGCGACGTCTGCGAGCGTCGAGCCGTCGTCGTCGACGAATGTGAAGGTCTCGGCAATCGGCATCGGCTCGGCGATGCCGGTCGATTCGATCAGGATCGCGTCGAAGCGGTTTTCGGCCGCGAGGCGGCGGATCTCGACGAGCAGGTCGTCGCGCAGCGTGCAGCAGATGCAGCCGTTCGACATTTCGACGAGACGCTCCTCGACGTGCGACAGCTCGGCCGCGTCGCGCACGAGCGTCGCGTCGACGTTGACGGCGGCGAGGTCGTTGACGATCACGGCGACCTTCAGGCCGGCGCGATTCGCGAGGATGTGATTGAGCAGCGTGGTCTTGCCGGCGCCGAGGAAGCCGGACAGCACAGTGACGGGCAACGGCTGGTTCATTGCGGTGCGCACCAACGAAAAAAAAGCGGGAAGCAAGCCGCCGTGCCCCGGAAAACGGGGCGGCACCGGCGAGCGGCCGGCGCGGACAAGCGGCGGGAAAGCCGCATTGTGCATCAAATATAGACAGACGGCCGTGCGCGACGGCGAGCCGTCGGCGATTTCATGATGCGTGCGGCGTGAACGAGATGGACGGAGGTGTTTGCACGCGGTGCGAGCGTTGGACTCGCACAAGCGCGGTCCGCCGATGTGCTCTTGCTATGTCTATATATGTTCCGCGGCCGGGCTTCTTTCGCGGCCGGGCCGCCGGCTAGCGTTGCGCGCTCTGCGCATCCTGTACAACCGGCGCCGGCATCAGCCTCCATCGAACGAGAATGTCGGCAATCTGCTTTGCGTACTTGTCGCGCAGCGACGGCGTCTCCGAATGGTAGGCGCCGACCGCCTGCCAGGTGTTGCCGTACTTGTCCATCTTGCGGCGCAGATGCCACGCGGCGATATAGACGCTCTTGCACGGCTCCATCAGCGTGTCCTTCGTGATCCCGTAGCGGGACAGCGTCGGCAGATGGATCGAGTTGATCTGCATGAGGCCGTAATCGGTCGAGCCGTTCGTATTCTTGTTGAGCGCCTCCGGCCGATTGTGCGATTCCTGCCAGGCGATCGCGCGCAGGATCAGCGGATTCACCTTCTGGTACTTCGCGGCTTCGTCGTAACAATCGGCGCGTGCAGGCGCGCTGGCGAACCAGGCGCCGGCGGCAAACGTCGCGACAATAACGAACCGCATCCTCATATGGAAGGAAATGAACCTGTGAATTGTTTTACGCTTTGCAGAAAACCGGGAAAACCCGCACGCGCTTTTCGCGCGAAGCCGCTCCGGCCGCCCGTATCATACCTGCACCCGAACGGTTCGCAATGCAGGGAGGCCGTTCGGTTGGTTCGGACTACGGCGTTTGCCAAGCACGTTTATACCGCATTATCGTGTTGGTTCTTCTCGAGATTTCGCATGGGAAAACTTACATGCGGCATACGCATTCAATTTTTTTATGGCGTATGTGAGACAGTTCTCAGTTCAATGTGATATTTCGGACATGAAAAACTGCTAATGTCTGCTTTTTTGACATCGACCTTACGTCATACCATCGGACACGGCCGCCGCCGGCATCGATCCATTACTCCATGACAAGAACTCGCTTTGCTTTGCGGCGCGTCGCAACGGCGCTCGTCGTCGCCGGAATCGTCGTCGCGCAGGCCGCTCACGCTCAGGTCACGCTCAATTTCGTCAATGCGGACATCGATCAGGTCGCGAAGGCGATCGGCGCCGCGACGGGCAAGACGATCATCGTCGACCCGCGCGTCAAGGGTCAGCTGAACCTCGTTTCGGAACGCCCCGTACCGGAAGATCAGGCGCTGAAGACGCTGCAGTCCGCGCTCCGGATGCAGGGTTTCGCGCTCGTCCAGGATCACGGCGTCCTGAAGGTCGTGCCGGAAGCCGACGCGAAACTGCAGGGCGTGCCGACTTACATCGGCAACACGCCGCAGGCGCGCGGCGACCAGGTCGTCACGCAAGTGTTCGAGCTGCGCAACGAATCGGCCAACAACTTGCTCCCGGTGCTGCGTCCGCTGATCTCGCCGAACAACACGATCACCGCGTATCCGGCCAACAACACGATCGTCGTCACCGACTACGCGGACAACGTGAGGCGGATCGCGCAGATCATCGCGGGCGTCGACAGCGCGGCGGGCTCGCAAGTCGCCGTCGTGCCGCTCAAGAACGCGAATGCGATCGACATTGCCGCGCAACTGACGAAGCTGCTCGATCCAGGCGCGATCGGCAACACCGACGCGACGCTGAAAGTCACCGTGCAGGCCGATCCGCGGACCAACGCGCTGCTGCTGCGCGCGTCGAACGCGCAGCGCCTCGCCGCGGCGAAGAAGATCGCGCAGCAGCTCGACGCGCCGAGCGGCGTGCCGGGCAACATGCACGTCGTGCCGCTGCGCAACGCCGATGCGGTGAAGCTCGCGAAGACGCTGCGCGGAATGCTCGGCAAGGGCGGCGGCGAAAGCGGCTCGTCGGCGACCTCGAACGATGCGAATGCGTTCAATCAGGGCGGCTCGCAGAGCGGCTCGAGCTTCTCGACGGGCACGTCGGGCACGCCGCCGCTGCCGTCCGGATTGTCGTCGTCGAGTTCGTCGGGCGGCACGGGCGGCACGATGGGCGGCGGCGGTCTCGGCACGGGCGGTCTCCTCGGCGGCGACAAGGACAAGAGCGACGAGAACCAGCCGGGCGGCATGATCCAGGCCGACGCGGCGACGAACTCGCTCATCATCACCGCGTCGGACCCGGTGTACCGGAACCTGCGCGCGGTCATCGATCAACTCGATGCGCGCCGCGCTCAGGTCTACATCGAGGCGCTGATCGTCGAACTGAACTCGAATACGGCCGGCAACCTCGGGATTCAGTGGCAGGTCGCGAACAATGCCCTCTATGCGGGCACCAATCTGGCGAGCACGGCGGGCAGTGTGGCCGCCAACAGCATCACCAATCTGACGGCCAACGCGACGAACCCGCTTAACGTGCTGAATGCGCTCACGCCGGGACTCAACATCGGCTGGCTGCACGACATGTTCGGCGTCAAGGGACTCGGCGGGTTGCTACAGTATTTCGCCGGCGTGAGCGATGCGAACGTGCTGTCGACGCCTAACCTCGTGACGCTCGACAACGAAGAAGCGAAGATCGTCGTTGGCCAGAATGTGCCGATCGCGACGGGCTCGTATTCGAACCTGACGGGCGGCACCTCGAACACGTCGGCGTTCAACACATACGACCGCCGCGACGTCGGCCTCACGCTGCACGTGAAGCCGCAGATCACCGACGGCGGGATTCTGAAGCTGCAGCTTTATACCGAGGATTCGTCGGTCGTCAGTGGCACGACGAACACGACGTCGAACCCGGCTGGCCCGACGTTCAACAAGCGCTCGCTCCAGTCGACGGTGCTCGCCGACAACGGCGAGATCATCGTGCTGGGCGGCCTGATGCAGGATAACTACCAGGTGTCGAACCAGAAGGTGCCGCTGCTGGGCGACATCCCGTGGATCGGCCAGCTGTTCCGCTCCGAGACGAAGCAGCGTCAGAAAACCAACCTGATGGTGTTCCTGCGCCCCGTCATCATCGGCGATCGCGAGACCGCGCAAGCGGTGACGTCCAACCGCTACGACTACATCCAGGGCGTGACGGGCGCGTACAAGTCGGACAACAACATCATGCGCGACAAGGACGACCCCATCGTCCCGCCGATGCCGCTCGGCCCGAGCCAGGGCGGTTCGCCTGCGATGAACCTGTTCGACATCGACAAGATGCGGCGTCAGCAGGCCGCTCCGCCCGCGCCCGCCAGCGCACCCGCGCCCGCGGCGGCGAGCGATGCCGGCGCCGCGTCGCCAGGAGCCCGTCCGTGACGCAAGCGCTCGCGCAAGCCACCCAGGACCAGCCGGCGGGCGGCGCGCCGTCGCCGCTCGCCGCGCGGCTCTTGCCGTACGGGTTTGCGAAAACCGGCCAGATCCTGATCGCGCACCAGCACGCGGACACGCTCGAAGTGTGGATCAGCGAGCGCACGAATGCGGCTGCGCTGGCCGAAGTCGCGCGCAATTTCGGCGCGATCTCGGTGCAGCGCGTATCGGCCGACGAGCTCGCGCAGGCGATCAACCAGGCCTATGCGCGCCAGGACGGCAGCGCGGCGCAGATCGTCGGCGAGGTCGAAGGCGAAGTCGACCTGTCGCGGCTGATGCAGGACATCCCCGAAGTCGAGGATCTGCTCGAGTCCGAAGACGACGCGCCGATCATCCGGATGATCAACGCGCTCCTCACGCAAGCGGCGCGCGAGCAGGCGTCCGACATTCACATCGAGCCGTTCGAGAACGCGTCGGTCGTGCGCTTTCGCGTCGACGGCACGCTGCGCGACGTCGTGCGCCCGAAGAAGGCGCTGCACGGCGCGCTGATCTCGCGGATCAAGATCATGGCGCAGCTCGACATCGCCGAGAAGCGTCTGCCGCAGGACGGCCGGATCACGCTGCGCGTCGGCGGCCGGCCCGTCGACGTGCGGGTGTCGACGCTGCCGACCGGGCACGGCGAGCGCGCGGTGCTGCGTCTCCTCGAAAAGGACGCGCAGCGCCTGAACCTCGAAGCGCTCGGGATGGGCCGCGACACGCTCGTGAAATTCGACAAGCTGATCTCGCGCCCGCACGGCATCGTGCTCGTCACGGGCCCGACCGGCTCGGGCAAGACGACGACGCTGTACGCGTCGATGTCGCGTCTCGAGACCGCGACGACCAACATCATGACGGTCGAGGATCCGATCGAATACGACCTATCCGGCATCGGCCAGACGCAGGTGAACGAGCGGATCGGGATGACGTTCGCGCGCGCGCTGCGCTCGATCCTGCGGCAGGATCCGGACATCATCATGATCGGCGAAATCCGTGATCTCGAAACCGCGCAGATTGCGGTGCAGGCGTCGCTGACGGGTCACCTGGTGCTCGCGACGCTGCACACGAACGACGCCGCGTCGGCCGTCACGCGTCTGACCGACATGGGCGTCGAGCCGTATCTGCTCGCATCGTCGCTGCTCGGCGTGCTCGCGCAGCGGCTCGTGCGCCAGCTCTGCCCGGCGTGCAAGGAAGAGCGGCACGAGGATGGCCGCACCGTCTGGCATCCGGTCGGCTGCGACAAGTGTGGGCATTCGGGCTACACCGGCCGGCGCGGCGTCTACGAGTTGCTCATGGTTGACGATCCGATCCGCTCGCTGATCCACCGTAACGCGGCGGACGCCGAGATCCTCGCGACCGGCCGCGCGAACGGGATGCGCACGCTGCGCGACGACGCCGAGCGCTGGCTCGCGGCGGGCGCGACGTCGCTCGAGGAAGTGCTGCGCGTGACGGGAGGCGCATAGCGTCATGCCGGCCTTCCGTTTCGAAGCGATCGACTCAGCGGGGCGCGCGCAAAAGGGCGTCATCGAGGCCGACAGCGCGCGCAATGCGCGCGGCCACCTGCGCACGCAAGGGCTCACGCCGCTCGTCGTCGAACCGGCGGCGAGCCGCAAGCGCGGCGAACGCAGCCAGCGCCTCGCGCTCGGCCGCAAGCTGTCGCAGCGCGAGCAGGCGATCCTGACGCGCCAGCTCGCGAGCCTCTTGATCGCCGGGCTGCCGCTCGACGAGGCGCTCTCGGTGCTGACCGAGCAGGCGGAGCGCGACTACATCCGCGAGCTGATGGCGGCGATTCGCGCCGAGGTGCTGGGCGGACACTCGCTCGCGGTCGCGCTCGCCGAGCACCCGCGCGATTTCCCGGAAATTTATCGCGCGCTCGTCGCGGCGGGCGAGCACACCGGCAAGCTCGGGATCGTGCTGTCGCGGCTCGCTGACTACATCGAGGAGCGCAACGCGCTCAAGCAGAAGATCGTGCTCGCGTTCACGTATCCGGCGATCGTCACGGTGATCGCGTTCGGCATCGTCACGTTCCTGTTGAGCTACGTGGTGCCGCAGGTCGTCAACGTGTTCGCGAGCACGAAACAGCAACTGCCGATGTTGACGATCGTGATGATGGCGCTGTCCGATTTTGTCCGGCACTGGTGGTGGGCGATCCTGATCGGGATCGCGGTCGTCGTCTATCTGGTGAAGGCGACGCTGTCGCGCGACGGCCCGCGTCTCGCATTCGACCGGTGGCTCCTGACCGCCCCGCTCGCGGGCAAGCTCGTGCGCGGCTACAACACGGTGCGCTTCGCAAGCACGCTCGCCATCCTGACCGCGGCGGGCGTGCCGATCCTGCGCGCGCTGCAGGCGGCGGGCGAGACGCTGTCGAACCGCGCGATGCGCGGCAACATCGAGGACGCGATCGTGCGCGTGCGCGAAGGCTCGGCGCTGTCGCGCGCGCTCAACAACGTGAAGACGTTTCCGCCCGTGCTCGTGCACCTGATCCGTTCGGGCGAGGCGACGGGCGACGTGACGACGATGCTCGACCGCGCGTCGGAAGGCGAATCGCGCGAGCTCGAGCGGCGTACGATGTTCCTGACGAGCCTGCTTGAGCCGCTGTTGATTCTCGCGATGGGCGGCATCGTGCTCGTGATCGTGCTCGCGGTGATGCTGCCGATCATCGAGCTCAACAACATGGTGCAGTGACGGAAGATCGGCGCGGCCCGCGGTGGCGGGCCGCCCGAGACGAGGCGGCCCGCTCGGCGGCGCGGCGCTTCTAGCGGACGTAGATGGCGGGAGACGGCGTGTTGGCGGGCAGGAAGATCTCGGAGCGCGCGCCGTTGCGCTCGACGACGATCGAGCGGTCGCGCACTTCGGCGAGCTTCGCGCCCTGCGCGATCTCGCCGCCGAGCGACACCGCGTGCGGTGCGTCGCCGCCGATGCCGACGATGGCCGCCGCGCCGCGCTGCAGCGCGAGGATGCCGAACAGGTGGATGTCCTGTATCGGATTGCGGGTCAACTGCCCGCCGAAGAGCGCGGCGGCGTCCTCCGTGCGCACCGGCGTGTGGGCGGCGGCGGCAGGTAGCGGAGCCTGATGCGCGGACAGCGTGACGAACCAATAGGTGGTCGTCGCGCAGAGCACCGCGAAGAGGGCGAGGGAAAGGAGCCGGATCGATAGCGCGTTCATGCGCGTTATTGTACGGAGGAATATGAAATTTGCGTTGAGTGGAAGCCCGAAGCGAGTCGCGCCTTACAATGCGGCTTCACGCAGCGGACGCCGAGCGGCTTGCGCCGCGCGCGTCACTCACTCACCGCTCATTTTTGAAGAAGAGGTAGTCACTCATGCAAACGTGGATCACTCGCCGTTCTCAGGCAGCACGCCGTCAACGCGGCTTCACGCTGATCGAGATCATGGTCGTGGTGGCGATTCTCGGCATTCTCGCGGCGCTCATCGTGCCGAAGATCATGAGCCGTCCCGATGAAGCGCGCCGGATCGCAGCGAAGCAGGACATCGGCACGATCATGCAGGCGCTCAAGCTGTATCGCCTCGACAACGGCCGCTATCCGACCCAGGATCAGGGCCTGACCGCGCTGATCCAGAAGCCGTCCACCGATCCGATCCCGAACAACTGGAAGGACGGCGGCTATCTCGAGCGCCTGCCGAACGATCCGTGGGGCAACGCGTACAAGTACCTGAACCCGGGCGTGCACGGCGAGATCGACGTGTTCAGCTACGGCGCCGACGGCAAGGAAGGCGGCGACGGCAACGATTCCGACATCGGCTCATGGCAATGAGCCGCTGACGCCACTCTCACGCGCGACGCACGCACGCTTCGATGTACGCACTGCCCGGCACGTCTTCCGTTTTCGGTACGCGGCGTCACGCGGGGGGTTCCCGCGGTCGATTCGCGGGGGCTTTTCTCGGGATTTCCGTAGAGGCTTCCTTCGGTCGCTCGACGGGGACTTCGTTCGGGCATGCCACGGGGGCTTCCTCCGATCGCCGCACGGTGACTTCCTTCGGGCGCCGCGCGCGGGGCTTCACGCTGCTCGAAATGCTCGTCGTGCTCGTGATCGCGGGCATCCTCGTGTCGGTCGCGTCGCTGACGCTCAGGCGCAACCCGCGCACCGATCTGCGCGAGGAAGCGCAGCGCGTCGCGCTCCTGTTCGAGACGGCGGGCGACGAGGCGCAGGTGCGCGCGCGCCCGATCGCGTGGCGCGCCACCGATCACGGCTTTCGCTTCGACATCCGCACAGGCGACGGCTGGCGTCCGCTGCGTGACGACGTACTGCGCGCGCGCAACTGGGACGGCGGCGTGACGGGCGCCGCGATCGACTATCCCGGCTCCGACACGCACACCGACGCCGTCGTGTTCGGCACCGAAAGCATCGACGTGCCGGTGCGCGTCACGCTCTATTCCGCGGTCGGCAGCGCGACGATCGTCGGCACCGGCAACGGCCGCTACGAGGTGCGCTGACGATGCGCGCCCACGCTTTCCCCCGCTCGCCCGTGCGTTCGCGCGGCTTCACGATGATCGAGGTGCTCGTCGCGCTCGCGATCATCGCGGTCGCGCTCGCGGCATCGATCCGCGCGGTCGGCTCGATGGCGACGGGCGCATCCGATCTTCACACGCGCCTCCTGGCCGGCTGGAGCGCGGACAACGCGCTCGCGCAGCTGCGCCTCGCGCACGCGTGGCCCGACATCGGCACGCAGACGTTCGACTGCTCGCAGGGCAACGTCGCGCTCACCTGCACGCAGCGCGTGAGTTCGACGCCGAATCCGGTGTTCCGGCGCGTCGAGATCGCGGTGTCGATGAACGGCCGCGCCGGCGTGCTCGCGCAGATGGTCACGGTGGTCGCGAATGAAACCAGCCGTTCGCTCTGAGCGCCGCGCGCCCCGCGGGCGGCCTCCTCAGGGGAGGCGGCGCGCATTCCTAGGGGGCGCGCCTCGGGACGTCCGCGGCTTCACGCTGATCGAAATGATGATCGCGATCACGATCCTCGCGGTGATCGCGATCCTGTCGTGGCGCGGGCTCGACCAGATCATCCGCGGCCGCGAGAAGGTGTCGGCCGCGATGGAGGACGAGCGCGTGTTCTCGCAGATGTTCGACCAGATGCGCATCGACGCGCGCCGCGCCGCGACCGACGACGAAGCGGGCCAGCCCGCCGTGCGCGTCGCGGGCGACACGCTGCAGATCGTGCGCGAGCTCGACGCGCCGGGCGCGGCGCCGCGTCTGCAGGTCGTGCGCTACCGGATCTCGAACGGCCGCGTCGTGCGCTATGCGTCGCCGCCGATCGGCGACGTCAACGCGTTGCGCGACGCGGTGCGCGGCGGCGACACCGAAGGCTGGAGCTCGGTGCCGCTGATGCGCGGCGTCGGCATGATCAACGCGCGCCTGTACGTACCGAAGGTCGGCTGGACGACCAGCATGCCCGACGCCGACAGCGCGCTCGAGCAGAACAACAACGCGCTCAAGGTGCCGCTCCTCGGCAATGCGCCGCCGCCGCGTGCGGTGACGGGGCTCGAGGTCAGCATCGGCGCGACGTCGCTGCGCGTGCCGATCACGCGCATCTTTCTGATCGGGGAGTGACATGCGCGCGTCCGCCCTCCTCGCTCGTCTTGCTTCGCTTCGCCGCGCGCGCGCGCCGCGCGCGGCGCATACCGCGTGCACGTCGCGCGCGCCACGGTTGCCGAGCGGCGCGGGTGTCCGAGCGGGCAAGCGCACCCGCGCAGGCAACCGCGCCGGCGCCCGCCGCGAGCGCGGCGTCGCGATCATCAACGCGCTTCTGGTCGTCGCGCTGTCGGCGATCCTCGTGTCCGGGATGCTGTGGCGCCAGCAGGTGCAGGTGCGCCGGATCGAGAACCAGCGGCTGCTCGCGCAGGCGCAATGGGTCGCGCGCGGCGCGCTCGACTGGACCCGGATGGTGCTGCGCTCCGAAGGCGACACCGCGCCCGGCATCACCTATCTCGGCGGGATCTGGGCTGTGCCGATCGCGAAGACGAAGCTGTCGGATTTTCTCGGCCGCATCGGCGTGACCGACGCGGCCGAAGGCGCGGACACCTATCTGTCCGGCTCGATCGAGGACGCGCAGGCGAAGTTCAATCTGCGCAACCTCGTGTCGTCGCCCGCGCCCGGCGCGTTGCAATTGAACGCGGCGCAGGTGCAGACGTTCCAGCGCCTTCTGTCGACGCTCGGGCTCGACCAGCAGCTCGCGAAGATCGTCGCGCGCCACGTGCGCGCGGGGCTCAAGCAATCCGCGACGCGCTTCCAGGCGGCCCAACTGCCGGGCGCCGCGAGCGGCGTGCCCATTCCGCTGCCGGACGGCGGCACCGAGAGCGGCGGCAATTTCACCGATGAGCCGGGCCTCGCGGGCGGCGAAGGCCGCGGGCCCGCGCCGCTGATGATGACGAGCGTCGATTCGCTGCTCGACGTCGAAGGCTTCACGCCGGAAATGGTCGAGCGGCTGCGCCCGTTCGTCACCGTGCTGCCGACGGTGACGCCCGTCAATCTGAACACCGCGCCCGCCGAGGTGATCGCGGCGCTCGTGCCGGGGATGTCGGTGTCGTCCGCGCAGGCGCTCGTGTCGCGGCGCGAGACCGTGTTTTTCCGCAATGTCGGCGATGTGCAGCTCGCGCTGCGCGGCGCCGGCGCGCCGAATGTGAGTCTCGAATCGAGCCAGATCGACGTCACGTCCAGCTATTTCATCGTGCATGGCCGGATCGAGCACGATCGTGCAGTCGTCGATCGCACGTCGCTCGTGTATCGTGATCCGACCACGCACACGACGCGCATCGTGCGCATTCGCGATCAGCTATAACAACGCCATTCGGGAGAGGAGCTCTTGAGCACGTTGATTGTCCTATTGCCGCCGCGCGAGCCGGCCGTGCCGTTGCAGGAATGGCAATGGCCCGAGCTGCCGTTCGCGCTCGTCGACAAGAGCGGCCACACGCAGCGCGCGGGCCGCGCGTCGCTGTCGCTGCTGCCGCAGGCGGCGACGACGGTGCTCGTCGTCGCCGCGCGCGACCTACTGATGCTCGAGCAGACCGTGCCGCCCCTGAAGGGGCCGAGACTGAAGCAGGCGCTGCCGAACATCATCGAGGATCAGTTGATCCAGGATCCGCAGGGCTGCCACATCGCCGTCGACCCGGCGGCGCTCGACGGCGGACGCCGCGTGCTCGCCGTGATCGATCGCGCGTGGTTCAAGTTCATCGTCGACGCGTTCACCGCGGCGGGACATCGCCATCTGCGCGCGGTGCCCGTCACGCGCTGCCTGCCGCTGCCGACGCGGCGCGAAGCGGCGGAGGTCGTGGCCGAAGCCGAGATCGCGCACGAGCTGCAAGCGGGGCATGAAGCTGCCGCCGGCAAGGCGAGCGACGGCCACGCAGCCGCCAAAGGCGCGGCGGCGGACGCCGTGAAGCCGCCCGAATCGATCGTCGCGGTCGCGCTCGGTCTTGCCGCGACGGCGAGCGCGCCGTCGCTCGCCGAAGAATCGGCGACGCTGCTGCCGGAAACGGCCGCCGCGCCGCGCGTCGAGCTCGCGCTCGCGCTCGCCCGCGGCGCGCTCGGCGAGGGCTTCGCCGCGCCGGTGTCGACCGCGGTGATGACGCTCGAGGCGCTCGCGAACGGCACGCCGCTCGAGCTCTACGAGTTGGGCGAGCCGGGCGCCGAGCCGCAACTCGCGTCGGTGCGGCCGCTCGACGACAAGCGTCTGTTGCCGGGCGCCGCGATCTGGCCGTTCGACGCGCTCGTGCGCCGCGCGCTCGATGCGCGCTTCGACCTTTGCCAGTTCGAATTCGAGTTCGCGCCGTGGCGCTTCGACCGCGCGACCCTCACGCGCGTGCGCGTGCCGCTCGCGCTCGCGGCGGTATCGCTCGCGGTCGCGGTGATCGGGATGAACGCGCACTGGTGGAAGCTTGCGCGCGAACGCGACGCGCTGTCCGCGCAGATCACCGAGACGCTCTTGTCAGCGTTCCCGAAGACGACGACGGTGCTCGATCCGGCCGCGCAGATGACGCGCCAGCTCGACCGGCTGCGGATCGCGGCGGGCGAGCTGTCGCCGAACGATTTCCTGTCGCTCGCGAGCGGCCTCGCGCGCTCGCTCGGGCCGCTGCCGCCGAACGGCATCGCATCGCTCGATTATCACGATCGCCGGCTCGACGTCGGCTTCAAGCCCGAGATCAAGGTCGATCCGGACTTCGCCCAGCGCCTCGCGCGCAACGGCCTGTCAGGCGAGATCGACAGCAGCACGGGCAAGTGGACCATTCGGAGCCGCTCATGAAAACGGAATTGAACGAAACGCTGACGCAGTTCTGGGAGGGCCGCACCGCGCGCGAGAAGCTGCTGCTCGGCTGGGGCGGAGCGGTGCTCGTCGTCGTGATCGCGTATTCGGCGCTGTGGTCGCCCGCGCAGGAAGGCCGCGCGCAGATCCAGCGCCAACTGCCGACGATGCGCCACGAGCTCGCGGAGATGACCGCGCAGGCGAACGAGGCGCGCTCGCTCGCGGCCGCCGCGCAGGGCGTCGCGCCGACGGGCATCGCGCTGAAGGATGCGCTCGCCGCGTCGCTGTCCGATCACGGGCTCGCCGCGGCGGCGCCGCAGATCGTCGGCGGCGGCGTGCAGATCCAGCTGAAGAACGCGTCGTTCCCCGCGTGGACGCAGTGGCTCGACGACGTGCGCCGCCAGTTCAAGGCGCAGGTCGTCGAAGCGCACGTGACCGGGCTCAAGGAAGACGGCCAGGTCGATCTGACGGCGGTGCTGCAGCCGGCGTCGGTCAAGTGAGCGACGTCGATGCCCGATATGGCCGACAAGGCGGAGTGCGGATGCCGATGACCTGGCCGATGCGCATTCGGCGCCTCGTGCCGTGGGCCGTCGTCGGCGGCCTCGCGATTTTCGTCACGCTCGTCGCGCTGCTGCCCGCGTCGTGGGTCACGCCGCGGTTCGCCCGGGCGACGGGCGGCCACGTCAATCTCGTCGACCCGGACGGCTCGCTCTGGCACGGCTCGGCGACACTCGTCCTCGCGCCCGGCGCGGATCGCAGCGCATCGACACTGCTGCCGGGGCGCGTCGAATGGCGCACGCAGTTCTGGCCGCTCTTCACGGGGCGCGTGCGGATGCGGCTGCGCCAGACCGATGCGATGCCCGACGCGGTCACGCTCGACGCGACGCTGCGCGGCGCGGTGCTGTCGTCGGGCTCGATGGCGGTGCCGGCGTCGCTGCTCGCGGGCCTCGGCACGCCGTTCAACACGCTCGATTTGCAAGGCAGCGTGCGGATCGACTGGACCGACTGGCGGCTCTTCGGCAACGACGCGTTCGGCCAGTTGACCGTGACGATCACCGACATGAGCTCGCGCGTGTCGCGCGTGAAGCCGCTCGGGTCGTACCGCGCGGTGATCGAGGCGCGCGGCGCGAATTCGGCGCTCGATCTGTCGACGTTGAAGGGGCCGCTGATGATGTCGGGGCAAGGGAATTTCGGCGCGATGGGCGCGTCGTTCCGCGGCACCGCGAGCGCCACGCCCGAGCAACGCGACAACCTCGCGGGTCTCTTGAATCTGCTCGGCCACCCGATCGGCGACGGCGCGGTGTCGTTGATCTATGGCGACGCGTCGCGCTGAGCGCGCGGTCTAGGCTGCGTCGAGTCGCGCGTCGTCATGGGCGCGGGCGATGCGGCGAAGCGAGCGGGTCGGGTCGCTTGATTTCGAGCGGCGGTTCCGGCAACGCACTGAAGCTGCGGTCGATGCCGGGCGGCCGCGACGCGAGATCGATCCGGCGGCGCCGGCCGTTTCGCCGGCGTGCCGACGGCAACCGTCGCGCCGGATGCGACGAGGCCGAGATCGTGACCGCGAGCGTCGCGGGCCGTCGGCAGGCGCCATCGCGTTTCAGGGTTGCGCGGCCGTCGTCGTCGGACCGCCGCCGGTTGCGGCCTGCGCAGCGGCAGCCGCTGCCGGTTGCGTCGCCGCTGGCGTCGGCGCTCCCGCAGGCGCGGACGCCGGCACCGGCGCGGGCGCTTGCATGCCGCCCGTCTCGCGCGCGATCTGCGCGACGTCCCAGCCCCCGCCCAGCGCCTTCACGAGCCCGACTGACGACACCATCCGCTGCCCGGAGATCGTCGCGAGCTTTTGCCGCGCGCTGAACGCGGTCGTCTGTGCGGTCAGCACGTTCAGATAGCCGACCGTGCCCGCCTTGTACTGATTGAGCGTGATGTCGAGCGCGTGCTGCGCGGACTCGACCGCCTGTCGCTGCACGCCGATCTCCTGTTCGAGGATCCGCTGCGACGCGAGGTTGTCCTCGACGTCCTGGAACGCGGACAGCACGGCGGCCCGATACGTGGCGACGTCCTGATCGTAGGTCGCGCGCGCGGCCTCCGTCTGCGCGGCGCGCAGGCCCGCGTCGAACAGCGTCGCGGCGAGCTGCGGGCCGACCGACCAGAAGCGCGCCGGCAGCGTGAAGAGCTGTGACCACACCGAGCTCTGGAAGCCGCCCGACGCCGACAGCGTGAGCGTCGGGAAGAACGCGGCGATCGCGACGCCGATCTGCTCATTCGCGGCGGCCGCGCGCCGTTCGGCGGCGGAGACGTCGGGCCGCCGCTCGAGGATCGCCGACGGCACGTCGATCGGCATCGCGGGCGGCTCGGCCGTGAGCGGCATCGGCGACAGCGAGAACGTTGATGCGGGCTCGCCGACGAGCGTCGCGATCGCGTGCTCGTATTGCGCGCGCGCGATTCCGTTGTCGATCGCGGATGCCTGCGCCGATTGGAGCTGCGTCTGCGCCTGGATCACGTCCGAGCGCGCGGCGACGCCCTGCGCATACTGATTCTGCGTCAGTTGCAGCGATTTCTGGTACGACGCGACGGTGTCGTCGAGGAGCTTTTGTGTCGCGTCGGCGGCGCGCAGCTGGAAATAGGTCTGTGCAAGCGTCGCCTGCGCGGACAGCCGCGCGTTCGCGAGATCGGCGGCGGCCGCCGCTTCGCCCGCCTTCTGCGCGCCGACCGTGCGGCTCACCTTGCCCCACAGGTCCGGCTCCCACGACGCGTCGAGGCCGACGCTATACGTGTTGCCGATCGTGCGCGTCGTGCTGCGCGACGCCGAGCTGCTCGACGACAGCGCGCTCGACGCGCGCGATTCGCTCGCCGTCAGCCCGAGCGTCGGGAAATACGACGCGCGCGCCTCGGCGACGAGCGCGCGCGCCTGCCGATACGCGGCCGCGTATTGCGCGACGGTCTGGTTCGACGTGTTGAGCTTGTCGATCAGCGCATTCAGTTGCGGATCTTCGTAGATCGTCCACCACGGGCCGCGATCCGCGCGGTCGGCCGGTTGCGCGACCTTCCAGCCGGGCGGCGCTTCCTTGTATGCGGCGGGAATCGCCGCGTCGGGACGGTGATAGTCGGGCCCGACCGCGCAGCCGGCGAGCAGCGCGGCGGCCGCGACGGCGACGGCGGTGCTCAGCGCGCGGCGTGCGCGCGGGTGTGGGACTTGCGACATGTTCTGGATTCCTGTCGAAGGAGGCGGCCGCCCGTGGACCGGGCGAGCAGGCGATGCGGCCGAAACGCCGAAGGCGTGGCCGAAATGGTAACTGACGGATGCGGGAATGCGCAGACGTTAGGTTAAAGCGCGGACGGGGCCGGATGTGTTACCGGCGTGGAGCGCCGGTTTACCGTGTGTTACGCACCGATGCTGCGTGCCGGCGGTTTGTTACGAGCAGCGGACGGGATCGCCCTGCGGGGCGGCGAGGCATAGCTGCCGCGCCGAAGGCTCCTGAGCCGACGTGGTCCGGCCGCCGCCGTTGCGCGCGGCGCGGCGCCGCCGCTGATCGAACCATGCGAACCCGAGTACCGCGAGCGAGCCGCCCGGCACGATCAGCAGCGCGGCATACAGCGCGATCTTCCAGCCGCGATGCGGACCGGAAAACGTGTGGCGAGCGGTATCGTACAGGTTGCGGCGCAGTGCGCCGGCAGCATGTTTCAGGAACGGCATGGGAAATCCTCGGGACGCACGCCGAACGGACGCGGCTGCGTGGGCAAAGCGGTCTGGGTCAGAACATCGTCTCTGGCGGCGCATTAAGCGCAGAACTCATTGCCTGAAATAATATTGACTATGCAATAAATATTCAAGATACTGGCGGCGTTTTTCCTGGAATGCACTGTTGCGGTTCGTGCAATCGAACGGACAGCTAGACGATGAGCGGCCTTTACGACCCCGAGCACATCGAGCTCGAATCGAGCCTCGGCTATTACCTGACGAAGGCGCGGCAGGCGCTCGTCGAGCGGCTGGATCGCGCGCTCGGCCCGCTCGACCTGACCGCGCAGCAGATCGGCGTGATCCTGCTGCTCGCGCGCGGCTTTGCGCGCACGCCGTTCGAGCTGTCGCGCAAGATGTCGTACGACAGTGGCTCGATGACGCGGATGCTCGACCGGCTCGAGAAGAAGGGTTTCGTCGTGCGCGCGCGCAGCGAATCGGACCGCCGCGTGATCGAGCTCGCGCTGACCGAGCGCGGCGCGCACGCCGCGCAGGCGCTGCCGGGCTTGATCGCGACCGAGCTGAACGCGCAGCTCGTTGGCTTTTCGCCCAGCGAGCTCGCGCTCCTGACGGACCTGCTACGGCGCTTCATCGCGAATGCGCCGGGCGCGGCCGACACCGCGTGCGCGGCGGCGTTGCGGTCGGACGACGATTGACCGGGAATGACATTGGGTAGCCACTGGATCGCGACTCGTAGGTCGCGTATTTATCTGTCTGGGCAGAGGCTGACAAGTCACTTACTGTCGGTCGATGTCGATGCATAAAAGGATGTCGGGGCAACTGTCGCCCCTTAGGAGAGACGCATGGCTGCGACGGCCCCCGCTTCCGCTTCCCCTTCCGCCGAACCGGCGCCGCTGTCGGGCGGCGTGCTCGCGCTGCTGACGGTCGGGCTCGCGCTCGGCACGTTCATGGAGGTGCTCGACACGTCGATCGCGAACGTCGCCGTGCCGACGATTTCCGGCAGTCTCGGCGTCGCGACGAGCGAAGGCACCTGGGTGATCTCGTCGTACTCGGTCGCGTCCGCGATCGCGGTGCCGCTGACCGGCTGGCTCGCGCGGCGGGTCGGCGAGGTCCGGCTCTTCACGCTGTCGGTGCTCGCGTTCACGATCGCGTCCGCGCTCTGCGGCCTCGCGGAAAACTTCGAATCGCTGATCGCGTTCCGGCTGTTGCAGGGCCTCGTGTCCGGCCCGATGGTGCCGCTGTCGCAGACGATCCTGATGCGCAGCTATCCGCCCGCGAAGCGCGGGCTCGCGCTCGGCCTATGGGCGATGACGGTGATCGTCGCGCCGATCTTCGGCCCGGTGATGGGCGGCTGGATCACCGACAACTACACGTGGCCGTGGATCTTCTACATCAATCTGCCGATCGGGATCTTCTCCGCCGTGTGCGCGTTCTTCCTGTTGCGCGGTCGCGAGACGAAGACGACCAAGCAGCGGATCGACGCGATCGGGCTCGCGCTCCTCGTGATCGGCGTGTCGTGCCTGCAGATGATGCTCGACCTCGGCAAGGACCGCGACTGGTTCAATTCCACGTTCATCACCGCGCTCGCGCTGATCGCCGTCGTGTCGCTCGCATTCATGCTCGTTTGGGAGTCGACTGAGACGGAGCCGGTCGTCGATCTGTCGCTTTTCAAGGACCGCAACTTCGCGCTCGGCGCGATGATCATCTCGTTCGGATTCATGGCGTTCTTCGGCTCGGTCGTGATTTTCCCGCTGTGGCTGCAGACCGTGATGGGCTACACGGCGGGCCTGGCCGGCCTCGCAACCGCGCCCGTCGGCTTCCTCGCGCTCGTGCTGTCGCCGCTCATCGGCCGCAACATGCACCGGCTCGACCTGCGGATGGTCGCGAGCTTCGCATTCGTCGTATTCGCCGTCGTGTCGATCTGGAATTCGACGTTCACGCTCGACGTGCCGTTCAACCACGTGATCCTGCCGCGGCTCGTGCAGGGGATCGGCGTCGCGTGCTTCTTCGTGCCGATGACGACGATCACGCTCTCCAGCATCTCCGACGAGCGGCTCGCGAGCGCGTCGGGGCTGTCGAACTTCCTGCGGACGCTGTCGGGCGCGATCGGCACTGCGGTCAGCTCGACGTTTTGGGAAAACGATGCGATCTATCACCACGCGCGCCTCGCGGAATCGGTGAACGTCTATGCGCAGAGCACGGTCGACTACCAGGGCGCGCTCGCGCAGCTCGGCATCGCCGGCCAGGTTTCGACCGCGCAGATCAACCAGATCGTCACGCAGCAGGGCTTCATGATGGCGACCAACGATTTCTTCTACATTTCGGCGCTCGCGTTCGTCGTGCTCGCGGCGCTCGTGTGGGTGACGAAGCCGAAGAAAGGCGCCGGGCCCGCGATGGGGCATTGAGCGGGCGGCTGCGCACGCCTCGCGGCGGACGGTTGCGGGCGGCGGCCGAGACCGGGCGGAGCCGGGCGCCGGGTGTCGACGGCGCGGCGCTCGACCGCCGCTTCAGCGCGCGCGCAGGCTGCCGAACGCGAGGTCGTCGCCCGGATCGACGGGGCCCGTCTCGCGTGCGACGTCGAGCCACGCGCGCGCCGCGTGCGACAGGTAGCCCTTCTTCAGCCAGCCGATCGCGACCGCCCACGTGATCTCCGGCTCGACGATCGGCCGGCACGTGAACTGCGTGGTGTCGAGCCGCCGGCAATAAGGCTCGGGCAGCAGCGCGATGCCGACGCCCGCATGCACGAGCGCCGCCATGAAATCCCAGTGGCCGCTGCGGCTCACGATCTGCGGCGTGAAGCCGACCTTCCGGCACGCGTCGAGCACCGCGTCGTGCAGCGCGAGGCTTTCCGCGTAGAACACGAACGGCTCGTCGGCAAGGTCGGCAAGCGGCACGGTTTCGTTGCCGCCCCAGCGAGAACCGTGGCGCGCGACGAGCCAGAGCGGCGCGCGCACCATCGGCAGCACGTCGAACACAGCCGGATCGACGGGCTCGAGCACCCCGCCCAGCTCCAGCTCGCCCGTGACGAGCGCCTCTTCGATCATCCGCGCCCCCTGCTCGAACAGCTTCAGCTCGATCTTCGGATAGCGCTGCTTGAACGCGGCGATCGCCGGCGTGAACAGCGAGCCGCCGAGCGGCGGGATGCCGATCGCGAGCTCGCCGCGCCCGAGCGTGCCGAGATCGTTCAGCTCGGCCTGAAGCTGCGCCTGCGCGGCGAGCACGTCCTGGCCGCGCTGGTAGACGATCCGGCCGGCGTCCGTCAGCACCATCTGGCGACCGTCGCGCAGCAGGAGCGGCGAGCCGATTTCGTCCTCGAGCGCCTTCACCATCTTGCTGATCGTCGGCTGCGTGACGTGCATCTGCTCGGCCGCGACGGTAAAGCTCTGCTGCCTGACCACCTCGACGAAATAACGCAACGCGCGCAGCTCCATCGGCGCCTCCTTCAGTGAGCGAGTCGGTGAAGATTCCTAAACGGAATGATTTTTATAGAAGCAAGTCATTTTATTTATGATCGCGTGAATCCTATACTGCCTCCATTCAGTAAAGCAAGGCATTTCGGGGCATCCATGACCAAACTCTCGGCAACGGCCACGGCGGCAGCGGCGACCTGCCCGGCAGCGCTGCATGCGCGCGCCGGCCGCGCGGCGCGCATCGTGCTGCAAACTGCCGCGCTCGGCGCGCTGTGGGCGACGATCGACTGGGCGGTGCGCGCGCTCGGCGTGCCCGTGCCGTCCGGCGTGGTCGGCCTCGCAGTGCTGCTCGTGCTGCTGCTGTCGGGCGGCGTCGCGCCCGGCTGGGTGAAGGACGGCGCGAACTGGCTGCTGTCCGACATGCTGCTCTTCTTCATCCCGGCGACCGTCGCGGCGGTCCAGTACGGCGGGCTCTTCAAGGAGGACGGCTGGCGGCTCGCGCTCGTCGTCGTCGCCGGGACGACCTGCGTGATGCTCGCGGTCGCCGTCGCGGTCGACGTGGCGGCAGGCTTCGAACGGCGTCTCGCGGTGATGCGCGTGCGCGCCGGCCGCCGCCGCGCGCGGGCCTGACGCCGACCGCCGCCGCGCCCGTCTTTCTTCCATTTGTTGGTGGCACCGGTTCCATCTAGAGCACCATGACGACGCCCGATCCTTCGTTTCTTTCCGCGCCCGCGAGCGCCGCGATTTCCGCCAGCTGCTTCGCACTGACGATCGCGCTCTATTTCACATCGAAGCGTCTCTACGCGTACCGCAAGACGCTGCTCTTCTCGCCGCTCGTGCTCGTGCCGGCCGTTCTCGTCGCGTTCGTCGCGCTGACGGGCATCCCGTACGCGGTCTACTTCCACGACACGCGCTGGCTGATGTGGCTGCTCGGCCCGGCGACGATCGCGTTCGCCGTGCCGATCTACGAGTACCGCGCGCTGATGAAGCGCCACTGGTTCTCGCTGACGGTCGGCGTCGTCGTCGGGATCACGGTCGCGATCTGCGGATCGCTGCTGCTGTCGAAGCTGCTGCACCTGTCGCCCGAGCTGCAGCGCAGCCTCGTCACGCGCTCGGTGTCGACGCCGTTCGCGCTCGCCGTGTCCGACAAGATCCACGCGCCGCGCGACCTCACCGCGCTCTTCGTGATCGCGACCGGGATTTGCGGGATGCTCGTCGGCGAGTTCGTGCTCGCGCTCGTGCCGCTGCGCTCGCGGCTCGCGCGCGGTGCGCTCTTCGGCGCGGCCGCGCATGCGGTCGGCACGGCGAAGGCGCGCGAGATCGGCAGCGAGGAAGGCGTCGTGTCGAGTCTCACGATGATGATTGCGGGCGTCGCGATGGTGCTGATCGCGCCGTTGCTGACGCTGCTGCCGATCTGACTTGCCGGTCCGGCCGGGCGCGCCCGCGACGCGCGCCAGATCGCCTTGTCGTTCTGCCTTCGGCTTTCGCCATGCGCGCCCGACGGGCGTCGGACCACCCGATTCGTCCGGCCCGCGCCGGCGGCCGGCCTCCAGCGCCGCCCCGCCCGCCGCTTCCGCGCCTCCGGCTCTGATGACGCGCCCGCTCGCGGCTTCCGCCCGCCTCCGCCTCCGCCGTCCGCATCGCCCCGTTCCGCCCGCGCCCGTTCGACCCGATCGCGTCCCGTCCGGCCCGCCCGAGCGACAAACAAACGGCTGAGATAGCCGCAAATCCCCCTTCTATTCCGCCCATCGCGCCCGGCTCGGATGCCGAACAATGCAGGCTACCTAGAGTCTTTTCGCATGCACGCCATGGCTACCACGACCGCAAACCCGACCGTCGACAAACCGGCCTCGTCCGGCAAGCTCAAGCGCCTCGTCCTTTTCCTGCTGATCGGGCTCGTCGCCGCTGCCGCCGCGGCAGGCGGCACGTATTTCGTGCTGGCGAAGGAAGGCGTGCGCGGCGCGGCGCCGAGCGCGCCCGCACCGCTCGCGGTGCCCGTCTTCTTCGCGCTCGAGCCGCTCACCGTGAATCTGCAGTCGGACGACGGCATCCAGCACTACCTGCGCGTCGGCCTGTCGCTGAAGCTCACCGATGCGAAGGCGCAGGAATACCTGACCCAGCACATGCCGGAGCTGCGCAGCCGGATCCTGCTCGCGCTGTCGAACAAGCATCCCGAGCAGCTCGCGACGCTCGAAGGCAAGCGCGCGCTCGCCGACGAGCTGAAGACGCTGATCGAGCAGCCGACCCAGCCCGGCAATCGGAGCGCACGCATCGACGACGTGCTGTTTACCGAGTTCGTCGTTCAATAACGCCGCCGGCAAAGGAACGAACGCGCATGGGCCACGAAGAATTCATGTCCCAGGAGGAGGTCGATGCACTCCTCAAGGGCGTCACGGGCGAAGACGACTCGGCCGACGAACCGACCGAAGCGTCCGGCGTTCGCCCGTACAACATCGCGACGCAGGAGCGGATCGTCCGCGGCCGGATGCCGGGCCTCGAGATCATCAACGACCGCTTCGCGCGTCTGCTGCGGATCGGCATCTTCAATTTCATGCGGCGCACGGCGGAAATCTCCGTGAGCCAGGTGAAGGTGCAGAAGTACAGCGAGTTCACCCGCAACCTGCCGATTCCGACCAATCTGAACCTCGTGCACGTGAAGCCGCTGCGCGGCACGTCGCTGTTCGTGTTCGATCCGAACCTCGTGTTCTTCGTCGTCGACAACCTGTTCGGCGGCGACGGGCGCTTCCACACGCGCGTCGAGGGCCGCGACTTCACGGCGACCGAGCAGCGGATCATCGGCAAGCTGCTCAACCTCGTGTTCGAGCACTACGCGGTCGCGTGGAAGAGCGTGCGGCCGCTGCAGTTCGAATTCGTCCGCTCGGAGATGCATACGCAGTTCGCGAACGTCGCGACGCCGAACGAGATCGTGATCGTCACGCAGTTCTCGATCGAGTTCGGGCCGACGGGCGGCACGTTGCATATCTGCATGCCGTACTCGATGATCGAGCCGATCCGCGACGTGCTGAGCTCGCCGATCCAGGGCGAGGCGCTCGAGGTGGACCGCCGCTGGGTGCGCGTGCTGTCGCAGCAGGTGCAGTCGGCCGAGGTGGAATTGGTTGCGGATCTTGCCGAGATTCCGACGACGTTCGAGAAGATTCTCAACCTGCGCGCCGGCGACGTGCTGCCGCTCGACATCGTGGAGACGCTCACCGCGAAGGTCGACGGCGTGCCGGTGATGGAGTGCGGATACGGCATTTTCAATGGTCAGTACGCGTTGCGCGTGCAGAAAATGGTCAGCGCAAGCGACACGATGAAGGAAGGTGGATATGACTGAGTTGAATTCGACCCCCGAGACCGACGGCGTCGACGAACAGGCGTTCGCGGACGCCGCGATGCGCGCCGCCGCGGCCGACAAGGCGCCCGCCGACGTGCAGCAGGAAGACGCCGGCATGGACGACTGGGCGGCCGCGCTCGCGGAGCAGAACCAGTTGCCGATCGAGCCGGGCGCGACGGGCGCGGGCGTGTTCCGGCCGCTGTCGAAGGCTGCGGCCGCGTCGACGCACAACGACATCGACCTGATCCTCGATATCCCGGTCAAGATGACGGTCGAGCTCGGCCGCACGAAGATCGCGATCCGCAACCTGCTGCAGCTCGCGCAGGGGTCGGTCGTCGAGCTCGACGGGCTCGCCGGCGAGCCGATGGACGTGCTCGTCAACGGCTGCCTGATCGCGCAGGGCGAAGTGGTCGTCGTCAACGACAAGTTCGGCATTCGGCTCACCGACATCATCACGCCGTCCGAACGCATCCGGAAGCTCAACCGATGAAACCGCGCGTCGCGCCGCTCGTTTCGCCGCGCCGGCCGGCCTTGCGCGTCGCGCGCCCGCTCGCGGCGTCGCCGCGCGGCGTGGAGCGCGCGCTCGCCGGGCTCGCCGCGTTCGCGATCGGCGCGGCGGCGCTGCCCGCATCGGCCGCCGACATGAACGCGGTGAATCACGCGGCGTCGATCGCGTCGGGCGTCGTCGTCGGTTCGGCCGCGCCGTCGCTCGGCGTCGGCGCGGTGCTGCAGACGCTCGTCGGGCTCGCGATCGTGATCGGCCTCGTGTTCGGCTGCGCCTGGCTCGCGCGCCGCTTCGGCTTCCAGCCGTCTCGTCGCGGCGGCGCGCTGAAGGTCGTCGCGAGCGTCGCGGTCGGCGGCAAGGAAAGCGCGACCGTCGTCGAGATCGGTGACACGTGGCTCGTGCTCGGCGTCGCGCCCGGCAACGTGCGCCTGCTGCACACGCTGCCCGCCGGCTCGGCGGGCGTGATCGGCGCGGCAGGCGGCGCGGCGATGTCCGGCCAATTTCCCGAGGGCACGTCCTTCGGGGCGCGCTTTCGCGACGCGATGCTCGGCGAAGCCGCGAAGCGCGCCGAGCACGACGGCGGCAGGGATCGCTGAGATGCCGCGCCTTCGTTTCGTCGCGCCGCGCGCGCATTCCGCCGCGCGCGCCCACTCCGACCGTCGTTCGATGAAGACCACCCTGTTGCGCGGCGCCGTGCGCTGGCTGCCCGCGCTCGCCATCGGCGTCGCGCCGGCGCTCGCCTGCGCGCAGTCGGCCGGTTTGCCGGCATTCAACTCGGCGCCCGGCCCGAACGGCGGCACGACCTATTCGCTGAGCGTGCAGACGATGCTGCTGCTCACGATGCTGTCGTTCTTGCCGGCGATGCTGCTGATGATGACGAGCTTCACGCGGATCATCATCGTGCTGTCGCTGCTGCGGCAGTCGCTCGGCACCGCGTCGACGCCGCCGAACCAGGTGCTCGTCGGCCTCGCGCTCTTCCTCACGCTGTTCGTGATGTCGCCCGTGCTCGACAAGGCTTACACCGACGCCTACAAGCCGTTTTCCGAAGGCACGCTGCAGATGGACCAGGCGGTCCAGCGCGGCACCGCGCCGTTCAAGGCGTTCATGCTGAAGCAGACGCGCGAGACCGATCTCGCGCTGTTCGCGAAGATTTCGAAGGCGGCGCCGATGCAGGGGCCGGAGGACGTGCCGCTGTCGCTCCTCGTGCCCGCGTTCGTCACGAGCGAGCTGAAGACGGGCTTCCAGATCGGCTTCACGATCTTCATCCCGTTCCTCATCATCGACATGGTCGTCGCAAGCGTGCTGATGTCGATGGGGATGATGATGGTGTCGCCCGCGACGGTGTCGCTGCCGTTCAAGCTGATGCTGTTCGTGCTCGTCGACGGCTGGCAGCTCTTGATCGGCTCGCTCGCGCAGAGCTTCACCTAGGCTCCGTTCAACGAGGAGAGTCGAAATGACCCCCGAAAACGTGATGACGCTCGCGCACCAGGCGATGTACATCGGCCTGTTGCTCGCTGCGCCCCTTCTGCTCGTCGCGCTCGCGGTCGGCCTCGTCGTGAGTCTGTTCCAGGCGGCGACGCAGATCAACGAGGCGACCCTGTCGTTCATCCCGAAGCTGCTCGCGGTTGCCGCGACGATGGTGATCGCCGGTCCGTGGATGCTGTCGACGATGACCGACTACCTGCGCGAGATCCTGCTGCGCGTCGCGACGCTCGGCGCGGGCTGACGCCGCCGAGCGCGGCGCTCTCGTCCGCTTTTCCCGCTCCGTCCCGCTTTTGCCATCGACCGATGTTCTCCGTGACCTACGCGCAACTGAACGGCTGGCTCACCGCATTTCTGTGGCCGCTCGTGCGGATGCTCGCGCTCGTCGCGACCGCGCCGGTGACGGGTCACCGCGCGACGCCCGTGCGCGTGAAGATCGGGCTCGCGGGCTTCATGGCGCTCGTCGTCGCGCCGACGCTCGGGCCGATGCCCGTCGTCACCGTGTTCTCCGCGCAGGGCGTGTGGATCATCGTCAATCAGTTCCTGATCGGCGCGGCGCTCGGCTTCACGATGCAGATCGTGTTCGCCGCGATCGAGGCGGCGGGCGACATCATCGGCCTGTCGATGGGGCTCGGCTTTGCGACGTTCTTCGATCCGCACGCGAGCGGCGCGACGCCCGTGATGGGCCGCTTCCTGAACGCGATCGCGATCCTCGCGTTTCTCGCTTTCGACGGCCATTTGCAGGTATTCGCCGCGCTCGTCGATTCGTTCAGGCTCGTGCCGATCTCGGCCGACCTGCTGCGCGCGCCCGGCTGGCAGACGATCGTCGCGTTCGGCGCGATGATTTTCGAGATGGGGCTCCTGCTCGCGCTGCCCGTCGTCGCCGCGCTGTTGATCGCGAACCTGGCGCTCGGGATCCTGAACCGCGCGGCGCCGCAGATCGGGATCTTCCAGGTCGGCTTTCCGGTGACGATGCTGGTCGGCCTGCTGCTCGTCCAGTTGATGGCGCCGAACCTGGTGCCGTTCGTCGGACGGCTCTTCGATACCGGCGTCGATTTGGTCGGGCGCGTCGCGGCCGGCTTGCATTGAGCGGTGCGCGCGCGGCGGGTGCGGCGTGCGGCGCGCCGCATCCGTCGGCCGCGCGCTTTCATAGCGTCGTCACGCACGCGATCTTCGGCATCGGCCTGTACGGCACGGGCTCGGCGCGCTTGCGATGCTCGGCATGGGTTGGCGCGACCGAGCAGCCCTTCGTCCTCCCGCTCCCCGCCTTGCTGGAAAACCCCTAAAAGAAAGCCGCGCCCGCGAAAGGTTGCGGAAGGCTTCGTCTCCCTATACTCGTCTCGACGATGCAGCAAGCATCGCTTCATACAGACAACATTGGAGACTCCCGATGCGCACCAGCACCACTCTTCGCGCGCTCAGCTTGGCCGCGGTCGCGGCCGGCCTGTCCTTCGGCTTCGCTTCGCAGTCCGCCTTCGCCGGCGACGGCGGCAAGATCACGATCATGGTGGGCGGCATCACGAAGCTCATCTACCTGCCCGCGCGGCTCACGCAGGAACTCGGCTACTTCAAGGCCGAAGGACTCGATGTCGACCTGCAGTCGCAGCCGGCCGGCGTCGACGCCGAGAACGAGCTGCTCGCGGGCGCGGTGCAGGGCGTCGTCGGCTTCTATGATCATACGATCGACCTGCAGAGCAAGGGCAAGGACGTGAAGGCGATCGCCGTGCTCTGCCAGGTGCCGGGCGAAGTCGAGATGGTGTCGACGAAGGCGGCCGGATCGATCAAGTCGATGGCCGACGTGAAGGGCAAGACGCTCGGCGTGACGGGCCTCGGCTCGTCGACGAGCTTCCTCACGCAGTATCTCGCGCAGCAGCACGGGATTGCGGCGAACCAATACACGATGCTGCCCGTCGGCGCTGATGCGAGCTTCATCGCGGCCGTGAAGCAAAGCCGCATCGATGCGGGGATGACGACCGAGCCGACCGTGTCGGTGCTCGAGAAGAGCGGCGACGCGAAGGTGCTCGTCGACATGCGCACGCTCGACGGCACGCGCGCCGCGCTCGGCGGCACGTATCCGGCGGCGAGCCTGTACGTGCAGTCCGCTTGGGCCGACACGCACAAGGCGGAGGCGACGAAGCTCGCGCACGCGTTCGCGCGCACGATGCAGTTCATCCACACGCACAGCGCGGAAGAGATCGCCGCGAAGATGCCCGCCGACTACCAGAAGGACAAGGCGCTCTACGCGAGCGCGCTGAAGGCGTCGCTGCCGATGTACACGCCCGACGGCAAGATGCCCGCCGACGGTCCGGCGACGGTGTTGAAGGTGCTGTCCGCGTTCAATCCGTCGGTGAAGGGCAAGCACATCGATCTGTCGAAGACTTATACGAACGAGTTCGTGAACGCGAAGTAAGCGATCCGAACGACAAGCGGCCAGTTTTGAACCAGGCTCACGAGGGCCGCCGGCGCCGCACGGAGGCGCCGGTTTCGATGCAGGACTTCAAGCGATGAATCAACATGTTTCGGCCAATGCACCCGCGATCGAGTTTCGCAACGTGTCGTGCCGCTTCATCTCGCCGGACGGCCGTGCAACCGTCGCGCTGCACGACTTCACGATGTCGGTCGCGCGCGGCGAGTTCGTCGCGATCGTCGGCCCGACGGGCTGCGGCAAATCGACGACGCTCAACATGATCACGGGGCTCCTCAAGCCCGTATCGGGCGAGGTCCGCGTGATGGGCAAGCCCGTCGACGGCATCGATCCCCGAATCGGCTTCGTGTTCCAGGCCGATGCGGTGTTCCCGTGGCGCACGGTGATCGACAACGTCGCGGCCGGCCCGATGTTTCGCGGCCGCTCGAAGGAATCCGCGTACGCGCAGGCGGAGGAATGGATCCGCCGCGTCGGGCTCGATAAATTCACGAAGCACTACCCGCACCAGTTGTCGGGCGGCATGAGAAAGCGCGTCGCGCTCGCGCAGACGTTCATCAACCAGCCGGAAATCCTGCTGATGGACGAGCCGTTCTCGGCGCTCGACATGCAGACGCGCACGCTGATGCAGGACGAGCTGCTGCAGCTCTGGTCGGCGAACAAGGGCTCGGTGGTGTTCGTCACGCACGATCTCGAAGAGGCGATCGCACTCGCCGACCGTGTGTTCGTGCTGACGTCGCGCCCGGCGACGCTCAAGCGCGTGTACGAGATCGATCTGCCGCGCCCGCGCGTCACGTCGGAAGTGCGCTACGAGCAGCGCTTCATCGAAATCTCGAAGGACATTTGGCACGATCTGCGCGAAGAAGTGCAGATCGGATAAACAGGAAAGGATTGGAGCATGACTGACATGACGCTTCCGACGCCGCTTGGCACCACCACCACCACATCGCTCGAAGACGAAGAGCGCGCCGCGCAGCGCCGACTGCGGCGGCGCCGGCACTTGATCGTCGGGTTGCGCATCGCGGTGCTCGTCGTTGCGCTCGGCGGCTGGGAAATCGCCGCGCGGCTCAAGTGGATCGACCCGTTCTTCTTCTCGATGCCGTCGCTGATCGTCGCGCAGATCCAGGACTGGTTCGTCAACGGCACGTCGCAGGGCCCGCTGCTGCTGCAGGTCTGGGTGACGCTCGAGGAGACGATCGCCGGCTTCCTGATCGGCTCGGTCGCGGGCGTCTTCTGCGGAATCGTGCTCGGCCGCAACAAGCTGCTCGCCGACGTGTTCGGTCTCTACATCCAGATCGCGAACTCGATTCCGCGCGTCGTGCTCGGTTCGATATTCGTGATCGCGCTCGGCCTCGGGATGGCATCGAAAATCGCGCTCGCGGTCGTGATGGTGTTCTTCGTCGTGTTCGGCAACGCATTCCAGGGCGTGCGCGAAGCGGACCGCTATCTGATCGCGAACGCGCAGATCCTCGGCGCGTCGCGCCGGCAGATCACGACGTCCGTCGTGATTCCGTCCGCGCTCAGCTGGATTCTCGCGAGCCTGCACGTGAGCTTCGGCTTCGCGCTCGTCGGCGCGGTCGTCGGGGAATTTCTGGGTTCCAAGCAAGGCATCGGCCTGCTAATCTCGACCGCTCAGGGCGCGTTCAACGCGAGCGGCGTGTTTGCCGCGATGATCGTGCTCGCCGTCGTGGCGCTCGCTGCCGACTTCCTGCTGACGCGGCTCGAGAAGCGGCTCCTGAAGTGGCGGCCCGCCGCGTTCTGAAGACGATGCATCAGCGAAACGGCGCATCTTCGGTGCGCCGTTTCGTTTTTGGGCTGGAATGTGGGAGATAACGGCATGTCGCACAGCCTGCGCGGCCGACTGCTTTGGTGGCTGCTGCTGCCGCTTGCCGTATTCGTCGTGATTGCGGGCGCGATGTCGTACGACACCGCGCGCAAGACGGCCGACCTCGTGCAGGACGGCGCGCTCGTCGCGTCGGCGCGCGCGATCGCGGAGGACGTCGACTGGGAAAGCGGCGCGCTCGTCGCGAACGTGCCGCCCGCGGCGCTCGAATTGTTCGAATCGCCCGCGCAGGACCAGGTGTACTACAAGGTCCGTACGGGCGGCGGCCGGCTGCTCGCCGGCAGTCCCGATCTCGACGGCCCGCCCGTCGCGACCCGGCCCGGCGCTCAGCCGGTGCTGTTCGATACGACGCTCAACGGGCTCGCGATCCGCGCGGTCGCATACACGCGCGAGCTGTACAACGCGGGCGACACGGAGACGGTGACGGTCGTTGTCGGCAAGACGCAGACGTCGCGGCAGATGATGATCGCGGCGATCTGGCATCCGCAGCTCTGGCGGCTCGCGCTGATGCTCGCGCTCGCGATGGCGCTCGTCTATCTCGGCCTCACGTTCGAGCTGCGGCCGCTGATGAAGCTGAAGGACGACGTCGCGGACCGCGAGCCGATGGAGCTCGAGCCGATCCGCACCGAGCGTCTGCAATTCGAGCTGCGCCCGATCGTCGACGCGATCAATCAGTGCATCGCGCGGCTCAACCTGCATGCGGCGACGCAGCGCCGCTTCATCGCCGATGCCGCGCATCAGCTGCGCACGCCAATCGCGGTGATCGACACGCAGATCCAATGCGCACGGCAGCGCGAGAACGACGATGCGGCGCTCGCCGGGCTACTCGCGTCGATGCAGCGCAGCAGCCGCAAGATGGCGGACGTCACCGACAAGCTGCTCCTGCTCGCGCACGCGGAAGCGGCGTCGCCCGCGCGCCTGAACGCACGCGTCGAAGTCGCGGCCGTCGTGTCCGGCGTGCTCGAGGAGGCGATCGTGCTCGCCGAGCGGCGCCGCATCGATCTCGGCGCGGAGCTCGACGACGACCTGCAGGTCGCGGGCAGCGAGAGCCTTTTGTCGGCGCTCCTGATGAATCTCGTCGACAATGCGGTGCGCTACGCGCACGAAGGCGGCCGTGTGACGGTGAGCGCGCGGCGCGACGGCGATGAAGTCGTGCTCGAAGTCGTCGACGACGGCCCCGGCATTCCGGCCGAAGCGCGGCCGCACGTGTTCAAGCGGTTCTACCGGGTCGCGAAGGACGAGGAAGGTACGGGCCTCGGACTCGCGATCGTCGAAGAGATCGCGCAGTTGCACGGCGGCACGGTTGCGCTCGCGACGGGCCCCGGCAACCGCGGCGTCAAGATGACCGTGCGCCTGCCCGCCTATCGCAATTGAGAGAGTCTCGATGAAACTGCTGCTCGTGGAAGACAATGCGGAACTCGCGCACTGGATCGTCGATCTGCTGCGCGGCGAGGGCTTCGGCGTCGATTCGGCGCCGGACGGCGAGAGCGCGGACACGGTGCTGAAGGCGCAGCGCTACGACGCGCTGCTGCTCGACATGCGGCTGCCCGGCATGAGCGGCAAGGAACTGCTCGCGCGGCTGCGCCGCCGCGGTGACAACGTGCCCGTGCTGATGCTGACCGCGCACGGCTCGGTCGACGACAAGGTCGATTGCTTCAGCGCGGGTGCCGACGATTACGTCGTGAAGCCGTTCGAGTCGCGCGAGCTCGTCGCACGGATCCGCGCGCTGATCCGGCGGCAATGCGGCGTCGGCGCGACGCAGCTCGCGTGCGGCGATCTCGTCTACCTGTTCACGACGCGCGAGTTTCAATGCAGCGGCGTGCCGCTCGTGCTGCGCCGCCGCGAGCACGCGATCCTCGAGACGCTGATGCTGCAGCAGGGCAAGACGGTATCGAAGGCTCGGCTGATGGACAGCGTGTACGGCCTCGACGACGAGCCGAGCGCCGACGCGATCGACATCTACATCCACCGGCTGCGCAAGCATTTGTCCGGCTCGGACGCGCAAATCATCACGCTGCGCGGGCTCGGCTACATTCTACGAACGAAGGATGCGGCCGAGTAGGCCGCCGCGCGATTCGTCGCACGCCGCACGCACGCGGCGCACGCACCGGATGCCCGCGCACAATTAGTTCGTCCTGCTTCGCGAATCGTCCGACGTTTTCCAGCGCCGCGTCGCGCGACGGCGCTCGTCTGCCTGACGCATCGGAAAGACGCGTACCACCCGTGTTTATCCCGAGATATCCGACCCGCGCGCGAAAGCGGCGCGAAGGATTGCGCCGACTACGATGACGTGGCCGTTCGATGCGCATCGCATCGCGTAGGCGCGGCCAACGCTGCGTAGTACGAAAGAATGGCGGTCAACACGATATCGGAGGGGACGATCTTGAAACGACAATACCTGGCACTTTCCATCGCGACGGCTGCCTGTGCGGCGCCGCAAGCGCACGCGCAGTCGAGCGTCCAGCTCTACGGGCTCATCGACTTGAGCGTGCCGACCTATCAGTCGCACGCGAATGCAAAGGGCGATCACGTGATCGGCATGGGGCTCGGCGGCGAGCCGTGGTTCAGCGGCAGCCGCTGGGGCTTGAAGGGGGCGGAGGACATCGGCGGCGGCACGAAGGTGATCTTCCGACTCGAAAGCGAATACCGGATGGGCGACGGCCAGATGGAGGACCCGGGCCAGATCTTCGATCGCGACGCGTGGGTCGGCATCGAAAACGATACGATCGGCAAGTTCACCGCGGGCTTCCAGAACACGATCGCGCGCGACTCGTCGGCGATCTACGGCGACCCGTACGGTTCGGCGAAGCTGACGACGGAGGAAGGCGGCTGGACGAACGCGAACAACTTCAAGCAGATGATTTTCTACGCGGCGAGCGCGACGGGCACGCGCTACAACAACGGCCTCGCGTGGAAGAAGCTGTTCAGCAACGGCATCTTCGCGAGCGCGGGCTACGCGTTCAGCAATTCGACGAGCTTCGCGCAGGACTCGACCTACCAGGTCGCGCTCGGCTACAACGGCGGCCCGTTCAACGTGTCGGGCTTCTTCAGCCACGTGAACCACGCGGGCTACGCGAACAAGTCGTTCTCGGTCGGCGGCAACTATACGTTCGACATCTTCCGCATGAATGCCGGCTACTTCCGCTATCTCGGCAATCAGGGCGCGCTCGGTCAGCGCCAGGACAACGCCTGGACCGTGTCGTTCAAGGTCGCGCCGAAGGGCGCGCTCGACTACGAACTCGGCTATCAGCAGATGCGCGTGCATAACGCCGCGTACAACACCGACGGCGACATTCCGAATGCAAACCTCGGCGACTTCAGCCTGACGTCCGGCGTCGGCAACGGCTTCAAGGAGACGCTGTACGGATCGGTGTTCTATCACCTGTCGAAGCGCACGGAGCTTTATCTCGCCGGCGACTACATGCGGCTGCACGGCGGCTACACGGTTGCATCGACGCACGGCTCAACCAATCAGCTCGAGCTGACGACCGGCATCCGCACGCGATTCTGATCCACTGCGCGATACGGCCGGCCGCGACGCGGCCGTGTCGCGCGCCTCCGCTTCTCCCGTTCCGTTCGCTCGATCTCCAGCGAGACAATGCGGTATTCGACAGCCCGGCTCACACGCCGGGCTTTTTGTTTTCGATCCGCGGCACGGGCACCGGCAAAACCGCACAAAGACGGCCGCCTTCCGAACCTGTGGTAAACATCTGCGTCGCCGAACGCGGCGCGATCCCCGGCGCCGACGCCGCAGCCCCTGCCCGGCGGCGCGCGCCGGCGCCCCGGCCGTAAGTCCTTGACCTACGGCGGACGGATCGCTAGCGTTTCGCCTTTGCCGCGCCGCGCGGGCCCGGGAATCGGGCTTGCGCCGGCGCGAAGACATGCAATGGATGGGAAGGATGATGCAAAAACTCGATGCGGCGAGCCCGGAAGCGCAATCCGCGGATCTCGTGTCCGCGAACGTCGAGCGCCTGAAGGCGCTCTTTCCGGACGTGGTGACCGAAGGACCGGACGGCGCGTCGGTGAACCTCGACGCGCTCGCGGCGCTCGTCGGCGCGCCGGCCGTCGCCGACGCCGACGAGAAATACGGCCTCAACTGGCACGGCAAGCGCCGCGCGCGCCGGCTCGCGCTCACGCCGTCGACGGGCACGCTGCGCCCGTACCCGCGCGAAAGCGTCGACTGGGCGTCGACCCGCAATCTGATGATCGAGGGCGAAAACCTCGAGGTGCTGAAGCTGTTGCAGAAGAGTTACGCGGGGCGCGCGAAGCTCGTCTACATCGATCCGCCGTACAACACCGGCAAGGATTTCGTCTATCCGGACAATTTCACCGACAGCCTGCGCCACTATCTCGAGCTGACCGGCCAGACGACGGGCGGCAAGAAGGTCAGCAGCAACACCGACGCGAGCGGCCGTTTCCACACGGACTGGCTCAACATGATCTATCCGCGCCTGAAGCTCGCGCGCGACCTGCTCGCCGACGACGGCGTGATCGCCGTGCACATCGACGAGCACGAACAGCACGCGCTCGTGCTTGTGATGCGCGAGATTTTCGGCGAGGACAACGAGCTCGGCGTCGCGGTGTGGGACAAGCGCAATCCGAAGGGCGACGCGCGCGGGATCGCGTACCAGCATGAATCGATCGTGCTGTTCGCGCGCGACGCGGAACTGCTGTTCGAGCGCGCGCCGCTCAAGCGCCCGAAGCGCAACGCGCAGCGGATGCTCGACGCGGCGCGCGGCGCGATCGCGCGCGCGTCGACGATCGCGGAAGCGAACGTCGCGTACCGGAGCTGGGTGAAGTCGCAGACGACGCTGTCGGGGGGCGAGGCGATGTACGACCGGATCTCGGCCGACGGCCGCGTCTACCGGCTCGTGTCGATGGCGTGGCCGAACAAGAAGAAGGCGCCCGACGACTACTTCGCGCCGCTCGCGCATCCGGCGACGGGCAAGCCGTGCCCCGTACCCGAGCGCGGCTGGCGCAATCCGCCCGCGACGATGCAGGCGCTGCTCGACAAGGGGCTCGTCGAATTCGGTGCGGACGAAACGACGCAGCCGCAGCGGATCTACTTCCTCGACGAGAACATGTACGAGAACGTGCCGTCGGTGTTGCCGTTCGGCGGCTCGGACGACGCGCTCCTGAAATCGCTCGAGATTCCGTTCGATCAGCCGAAGCCCGTCGAATTCGTTGCGTCGATCATCGGCTGGTGCACGGACGGCGATGACCTGATCGTCGATTTCTTCGGCGGCTCGGGCACGACCGCGCATGCGGTGATGGCGCTCAACGCGGCCGACGGCGGCAACCGCCGCTACGCGCTCGTGCAACTGCCCGAGCCGCTCGACGCCGACAGCAAGGACCAGAAGGCCGCCGCCGATTTCTGCGCGGCGCGGCGCAAGCCGCTCAATCTCGCCGAACTGACGAAGGAGCGGCTGCGGCGCTCGGCGGCGAGGATCGCGGCCGAGCATCCGGGCGTGCGCGCCGATCTCGGCTTTCGCGTGTTCAAGCTCGATTCGACGAACGTCTCCGAGTGGGACCCGCGCGGCGACGACATCCAGCAGTCGCTGCTCGCGGCCGTCGAGCACATCAAGCCGAGCCGTTCCGACGAAGATCTGCTGTACGAACTGATGCTGAAGCTCGGCCTCGACCTGTGCGCACCGATCGAAGCGCGGGCGATTGCCGGCAAGGCGGTCTACGTGATCGACGGCGCGATCGTCGCGTGCTTCGACGCGCACATCGATCGCGCGGCGACCGACACGCTGGGCGAAGGCATCGTCGAGCTGATCGCGGCATCGGCGGCGGCGGGCGCCGCAGACGCGCGCGACGTGACCTGCGTGTTCCGCGACAGCGGCTTCACCGACGACGTCGCGAAGGTGAACCTGTCGGCGATCCTCGAGCAGCACGGCGTGAAGCGCATCCGGAGCCTCTGATGCGCGCACGCGAGCCACACGCAGACAAGGAAGGTTGAGCATGCAGTTGTATTTCGAGTCGGATCTCGACTATCAGCTCGAAGCGATCGAGGCGGTATGCGATCTGTTTCGCGGCCAGGAGGCGTGCCGCGCCGAATTCAGCGTGACCGCGCAAGCCGCGCGGCGGCGCGCGACGCCGCAGATGTCGCTCGGGATGGCCGAGTCGGGGCTCGGCGTCGGCAATCGCCTGACGCTCGACGCCCACGCGTTCGCCGAGAATCTCGCGCGCGTGCAGGTGCGCAACGGCCTGCCGCCGTGCGGCGCGCCGAGCTCGAACGATTTCACCGTCGAGATGGAAACGGGCACGGGCAAGACCTACGTCTACCTGCGCACGATCTTCGAGTTGCACCGCCGCTTCGACTTCACGAAGTTCGTGATCGTCGTGCCGTCGGTCGCGATCAAGGAAGGCGTGTACAAGACGCTGCAGATCACTGAGCAGCATTTCAAGCGCCTGTACGCGGGCGTGCCGTTCGACTACTTCGTCTACGATTCGGCGAAGCTCGGCGAGGTGCGCAGCTTCGCGTCGAAGTCGACCGTGCAGATCATGATCGTCACGGTCGCGGCGATCAACAAGAAGGACGTCAACAATCTCTATAAGGATAGCGAAAAGACGGGCGGCGAGAAGCCGATCGATCTGATCCGCGCGACGCATCCGATCGTGATCGTCGACGAGCCGCAAAGCGTCGACGGCGGACTGGAAGGGCGCGGCAAGGAAGCGCTCGACGCGATGCGGCCGCTGTGCACGCTGCGCTACTCGGCGACCCACGCCGACAAGTATCAGATGCTGTACCGGCTCGATGCGATCGACGCGTACGAGCGCAAGCTCGTCAAGCAGATCGAGATCGCGTCGGCGACCGTCGAAGACGCGCACAACAAGCCGTTCATGCGCGTGATATCGATCGGCAGCCGGCGCGGCGCGATCACGGCGCGCGTCGAGCTCGACGTCGCGACGCCCGCCGGCGACGTCGAGCGGCTGACGCTCGCCGTCGCGGACGGCGACGATCTCGAGCGAGTCACGAAACGCGCGGTCTACGCGAATTTCCGGATCGGTGCGATTCACGCGGCGCGCGGCGCCGAGTACCTCGAACTGCGCTATCCGGGCGGCGACGCGTTCCTGTCGATCGGCGACGCGTACGGCGATGTCGATGTGCCCGCGATCCGGCGCGAGATGATCCGCCGCACGATCCGCGAGCATCTCGACAAGGAGCTGCGCTTGAAGCCGCTCGGCGTGAAAGTGCTGTCGCTCTTCTTCGTCGACGCGGTCGACAAGTACCGCAAGTACGACCGGCACGGCCATCCGTTCAAGGGCGACTACGCGTTGCTGTTCGAGGAAGAATACCGTCGCGCGGCGAAGCTGCCCGCGTATCGCGCGCTGTTCGACGGCGTCGATCCCGCAGGCGCGGGCGCGGCCGAGGCTGTGCACGACGGCTACTTCTCGATCGACAAGAAAGGCGGCTGGACCGACACGAGCGACAAGAGCGCGGGCAGCCGCGAGAATGCGGAGCGCGCGTACAGCCTCATCATGAAGGACAAGGAGCGGCTGCTGTCGTTCGACACGCCGCTCAAGTTCATCTTCTCGCACTCGGCGCTGAAGGAAGGCTGGGACAACCCGAACGTGTTCCAGATCTGCACGCTGCGCGACATTCATAGCGAGCGCGAGCGTCGCCAGACGATTGGCCGCGGGCTGCGTCTCGCCGTCGATCAGCGCGGCGAGCGCGTGCGCGGCTTCGACGTCAACACGCTGACGGTGATCGCCGGCGAGAGCTATGAGCAGTTCGCCGAAAACCTGCAGAAGGAAATCGAGGCCGATACGGGGATTCGCTTCGGCGTCGTCGAAACGCATCAGTTCGCGGCGCTGCCCGTTCCGGCCGCGGACGGCAGCGTGCAGCCGCTCGGCATCGAGCGGTCGACGGCGCTTTGGACGTACCTGAAGGACGCCGGCTATCTCGATGCGCGCGGCCGCGTGCAGGACACGCTGCGCGCGGCGCTCAAGCTGCGTGCGCTGCCGCTCCCCGCCGAATTCGACGCGCAGCGTACGCTGATCGTCGACATGCTGCGCAAGCTCGCGGGCCGGCTCGACGTGCGCAACGCGGACGAGCGTCGCCACATCGCGCTGCGCCGCGATGCGCAAGACAAGGCGGTGTATCTCGGCGATGCGTTCCGCGCGCTGTGGGACCGCATCAAATATCGAACCACGTTTCGCGTGAATTTCGACAATGCACGCTTGATCGAGCGCTGCATTGCCGCGCTGAAGGCGGCGCCCGAGGTCACGCACGCGCGGCTGCAGTGGCGCAAGGCCGATATCGCGATCGACGCGGCGGGCGTCGAGGCGATCGAGACCGCGGATGCCGGCACGATCGCGATCGACGAAGGCGAACTCGATCTGCCGGATCTGCTGACGGAGCTGCAGGACCGCACGCAGCTCACGCGGCGCACGATCGCGACGGTGCTGATCGAAAGCGGCCGGCTCGTCGAATTCCCGCGCAATCCGCAGCGCTTCATCGCGCTCGTCGCCGCGACGCTCGAGCGCTGCAAGCGCGATGCGCTCGTCGACGGGATCGAATACAAGCTGCTCGGCGAGCAGCACGCCCATGCGCTGTCGCTGTTCGAGGACGAGCCGCTCACCGGCTATCTGTCGAGCATGCGGCGCGACGCGACGAAATCAATCCACGAGGATGTGCCGTGCGATACAACGGCCGAGCTCGCATTTGCCGACGCGCTCGAGCAAGACGACGCGGTCAGGCTGTACGCGAAGCTGCCCGGCTGGTTCAAGATCCCGACGCCGCTCGGCAACTACAGCCCGGACTGGGCGGTGATGATCGCCGAAAACGACGGGTCGCGGCTCTATTTCGTCGTCGAGACGAAGAGCGGCCTCGCCGACGGCGATCTGCGGGCCTACGAGCGGCGCAAGATCCAGTGCGGCGCCGCGCATTTCCGCGCGCTGGAAGCGGCCGTCGATGACCCGGCGCGCTATGTGCGCGCACGCACCGTCGACGATCTGCCGACGACCGCTGCAAACGCGCACGACGCGGCCTGAGCTTCGTCGCCGCGTTGCTTCGCTGGGCCGCCGCATCGCCGTTCGTTTCCGGCACGTGGCGCGCAGCGGCTTCCCGCCGCATCCGTACGCGCGATCCCCTTCCCTGCTGCGTTTCGCCGCGCGCGCCGGATTTCCCGAGGCGCGCGCTGCATCGCGCCATGTCGCGCACTTCATTTCGTCATCCGTAACGTCGGACGATGTCCGTGTGCATCGTCGAGCTAGTGTTTGTGCGCCCTCGGGAAAGATGCGCGCCGCACGCTGCTCCACACTCCGTGCCGAAGATCGACGACGACGCCTCGAGCGTCGCCGCGCATAACGACAACCCCAACGGAGACGACGATGAAGAAGTTTGCGGTAGCGGCGGCGGGCCTGGCCGTCGCGACGGGCGCGCATGCGTCCGACGGCAGTGTGGCGCTGTTCGGCCTGATCGATGCCGGCGTGTCCTACGTGTCGAACGAAGGCGGCAAGCACAACCTGCATTTCGACGACGGCATCGCGGTGCCGAACCTGTGGGGGCTCAAGGGGACGGAGGATCTCGGCGGCGGTGCGAAGGCGATCTTCGAGCTGACGTCGCAATATGCGCTCGGCAATGGCGCCGCGCTGCCGACGCCAGGCTCGATGTTCTCGCGCACCGCGCTCGTCGGCTTGTGGAGCGAGCGCCTCGGCAGCGTGACGTTCGGCCAGCAATACGACTTCATGACCGATTCACTGACGTTCGGCTCGTTCGACGGCGCATTCCGTTACGGCGGCCTTTACAACTTTCGCCAGGGCCCGTTCTCGAAGCTCGGGATTCCCGACAATCCGACCGGCTCGTTCGACTTCGACCGGATGGCGGGCTCGAGCCGCGTGTCGAACTCGGTCAAGTACACGAGCGCGAACCTGAACGGTCTCGTGTTCGGCTTGCTGTACGGCTTCGGCAATCAGGCGGGCGGCGGACTGTCGACGGACAGCACGGTGAGCGCGGGCCTCAAGTACGAGACGGGCAACTTCGCGCTCGGCGCCGCATACGTCGAGGTCAAATATCCGCAGATGAACAACGGCCACGACGGCCTGCGCAACTGGGGGCTCGGCGCGCGCTACGCGCTGTCGGCGTTCGACCTGAACCTGTTGTACACGAACACGAAGAACACGCTGACGGGCGCGGGGATCGACGTGATCCAGGCGGGCGCGCGCTACGTCGGCGCGCCGTGGACGATCGGCGCGAATTACGAATACATGAAGGGCAACGCGCAGCTCGACCACAACTATGCGCACCAAGTCACGGCGGCCGTCCAGTACGCGCTGTCGAAGCGCACGTCCGCGTACGTCGAGACGGTGTATCAGTACGCGGGCGGCAGCGCCGGCGCGCACGCGTGGATCAACGGCGTGATGGGGCCCGATGCGCAATCGAGCTCGCGCTCGCAGTTCCTCGCGCGCATCGGGATGCTGACCCGCTTCTGAGCCCGGCGGCCGCGGCGCGAAGCCGGCCGGCGCAAACGCCGGGCGCGCCGCACGCACCGGCCGCCGGCCGCCGACCACACGCGCGGCGCGATCGCGCGCATTCTTCCGATGATCGCCGACTCCATCGGCGGTTGCGCCGCCCCGAAGTCTTATGTGGGCCAGCGCACATCACGCCGCTGCCACCGCCTCACAATCGACGCTCGGGCAGCCGAGCTCACGTTCCGGAGTAAACCGGATTCAGTCCGCCCAAAATATTTAATATGCTAAGTATATCCGGGTGACTGGATGCTCAGCTTTGGTCCGGCTAGACGTGTACTCGCAAGGAGCGCATGGTGAACGGCAGATTCTTCACGACGGCGGGTGAATCGCCCGCGTTCCGCGGCCGCGCTTGGGGCCGCGTCGTCACGCAGTATTTCGGCGGACTCGATGCGTGCTGCGACGACGGCGACGCGTTCGACGCGCAGCTCAGCCAATACGAGATCGGTCCGATGCGGGTGTTTACGATCGCCGCGCCCGCGCACCGGATCGTGCGCCCGGTAGCGGCATTGCACGATCACGGCTCCGACTACTTCAAACTGATCCTGCAATTGAGCGGCGAGAGCGAGATCGAACAGCGTGGCAAGGTGTTCAGGCTGCGCACGGGCGACTGGAGCCTGTACGATCCGCGCGTGCCGTACAGCATCGCGAACCTGACGCACGTCGAGCAGCTCGCGATTCAGATCCCGCGCAAGCAGCTCGGCGGCTTCGCGGTGCCTGACCTGCATACGTCCGACGCGCGCGAGTTCGAACTCAAGGGATTGTTCTCGTTGCTGTCGTCGTTTCTCGTATCGTTGTCCGAACAATTGCCGTCGCTGCCCGGCACGACGGGCACCGCGCTGTCGGAGACGATTCTCGGCCTCATCGTGTCGACGCTGACCGCGCAGCACGACGCGCAAGGTACGCACATGGCGCTGCCCACTGTGTTGAGGATGCGCGTCAAGCAATACATCCAGGGCCATCTCGCCGACGCCGACCTGTCGATCGACCGGATCGCGCGCGAGCTGCGCTGCTCGAAGCGCTACCTGCACCGGATCTTCGAAGAGGAAGGCGTGACGATAGACCGCTACATCTGGTCGAACCGGCTCGAGCGCTGCAAGGAGGCGCTCGACAATGCGCGCGCGGCGAAGCCTGCCATTTCCGAGATCGCATTCAGTTGGGGATTCAGCAGCAGCGCGCATTTCTGCCGCAGCTTCAAGCAGCGCTACGGAATGACGCCGCGCGAGTTCGTGCGGCAACGCACGTCGTCCTGAACGCGAGTCCGCGCCGGCGGCCGGCGCTGTTGCATCGCGCCGGCCGCCGCTTCCTTCGGAAACATCAAGCCGCGCTCGCGCCGCTTCCCTTCGATGCCAGATAGCTGCCGTGCAGAATCTCCGGCCGCTCGCGCAGCGTCTGCGCGCTGCCGGCGAACGCGACGCGTCCGCGTTCGAGCACATATGCGTCGGTCGCGAGCGCGAGCGCGATCGTCGTGAACTGCTCGATCAGCAGCACCGCGACGCCCTGCTTCGCGATCTGCGCGACGGTCTGAGCGAGACGCTTCGTCACGGTCGGCGCGAGGCCGAGCGACAGCTCGTCGATCAGCAGCGTGTGCGGCTCGCCGATCAGCGCTTGCGACACGCACATCATCTGCTTCTGTCCGCCCGACAGATCGTTGCCGCGCGCATCGAGCTTGGACTTCAGCTCCGGGAAGATCGCGAGCACGCGCTCGATCGCATCGTTCAGTCGTCGCGTCGGCAGAAACGCGCCCGCGGCGCGCAGGTTGTCGAGCACCGACAGATCGCCGAGCACGCGATGCCCTTCCGGCACGACCGCGATCCCGCGACGACGCACCGCTTCCGGCCGCAGCGCGCCGAGCGGCGCGCCGTCGAGCAGCACGTCGCCCGACGTGGCGGGCAGCACGCCGGCGATGCTCATCACGAGCGTCGACTTGCCGGAGCCGTTCGCGCCGACGAGCGCCGTCACCCGGCCGGGCGCGACCGCGAGCGACACGCCGTGCAGCACGGGCTTGTTCGCGCGATGGACGACGAGGTCTTTCACTTCAAGCCGCATGTTCGTCAGCCTCCTTGCCGAGATACGCGCTGCGCACGACCGGATCGTCGAGCACCGCGCGCGTTGGCCCGAGCGCGAGCCGCTTGCCGAAGTCGAGCACGAGCGTCTCGGCGCACACGGCGTCGATCAGATCGACGTCGTGATCGATCAGCAGCACCTGCGCGCCGGTGAGTTCTGGAATGCGAACGATCACGTCGCGCAGCCGAGCCGCCTCCGATTCGTTCAATCCCGCGCCCGGCTCGTCGAGCAGCAGCAGACGCGGCTCGCCGACGAGCGCCTTGCCGAGCTCGAGCATCCGCCGCTGATACAGGTTGAGCGCCGCGCCCGGCACGTGCGCGACGTCGGCGAGGCCGACGAGCTCGAGTGCGCGCACGGTGTCGTCGCGCGCCGCGAGCGCCGGCATCACGTGCTCGGCGAGCGCGAGCACGTTGTCGTAAACGGTCAGATCCTCGACGATCTGTTCAGTCTGGAACGTACGCCGCACGCCTGCGCGCACGCGCTCGGTGACGGACAGCCCGAGCAGCGCGCGGCCGTCGAGCGCGACGCTGCCCGCGCGCGGCCGCAGAAAGCCGCTCAGCACGTTGAGCAGCGTCGTCTTGCCCGCGCCGTTCGGGCCGATCAGCCCGCACACGGGCGCGGCGAGCGTCGCGTCGAGCGAATCGAGCACGCGCGTGCCGCCGAACTGCACGATCAGGTTCGAGATCTCGATCATCGCGTGCCTCCGTCGCGTGCGCCGAACGCACACGCGATGCGCGATGCGAGTCCGGCAAGCTGTCCGGCGATGCCGGCGGGCGCCGTGATCAGCGCGTGCAGGAGCGCGGCGCCGAAGAAGATCATCGCGAGATAGCCGTTCACGCCGAAGTCGGTCAGGAGCCCCGGCACCGCGCGCAGCAAGAGCCCGGTGATCAGTGCGCCGAACCAGTGGTAGACGCCGCCGACGACCGACAGCGCGAACAGCAGCACCGATTCCGATGCGGCGAACGCGCGCCCGTCGAGCTGGCCGACGGTGCCCGCGAGCAGGCCGCCGGACAGCCCGGCGAGCAGTCCCGCGAGCCCGAATGCCCAGGTCTGATAGAGGACGACGTTCACGCCGGCCGCGAGCGCCGTCGTTTCGCCGCGCCGGATCAGCGCCCACGAGCGCCCCGCCTTCGAGCGGCGATGCAGCTCGATCAACACGAACGCGAGCGCGGCCCATGCGGCGACATAGCGGAAGTACGCGGCGTCGCTCTGGCCGAGGAGCGGCCTCGCCATCATCTGCCGCGCGCCGAACGACAGATGGCCGGTGAAGCCGCCGCCGCCGTCCGGAAAGCCGATCGCGGACACGACGACCTGAAACCCGCCCGCCATCATCAGCGTGACGAGCGCGAGATAGAGGCCGCGCAGACGCAGCGCGGGCAGCCCGGCGATCATCCCGATCGCGCTGCCGCCGACTGCGCCCGCGATCATGCACAGCTCGAACGGCGCGCCGAGATGCGCGAGCCGCAGCGCGATCCAGCCGCCGACGCCGAGCAGCGCGTATTGCGACAGACATACGAGCCCGAGCTGCCGATACAGCAGCGCGACGCCCGCGGCGGCGATGCTGACCGTCAGCGCGGACGTCAGCGTCTTGATCCAGTAGGCGTCGGCGAAGGCGGGCACGACGAGCGCGATCGCGGCGAGCGTGCCGAGCGTCGCGACGAGCGGCATGCGCGCGCCGAACGGACGAACGTGCGCGGCCGCATCGTGCGACGGCGCGGCAAAGGCGAGTGGCGTTTTCATGATTCGTTCGCGGCGTGGCCGATCGATTTGGAGCCGATGAAGAGCATCGCGACGAGCGCGATCAGGAACGGCGTCGCGCTGCGATACTGCGCGAAGCCGGGCACGGTGATCGCAAGCGCCTCGGCGAGGCCGATCGCGATGCCGGCCGCAACCGTCGCGGGCAGCGACGCGAGGCGGCCGACGATCGCCGCGGCGAACGCCGGGATCACGAGGAACGTGAGCACCGCTGCCTGCAGGCGCACGAGGTTCGCGAGTAACAGACCCGTGATGCCCGCGAACACGCCGGAGATCACCCACGCGGCGACGTCGACGCGCAGCACGCGAATGCCGAGCAGCCCGCTCAAGTGCCGGTTGTTCGATAGCGCGCGCATCTGGAGTCCCAGCCGCGTGCGTGCGAGCACGACGCCGATCGCCGCCATCATCGCGAACGCGAGGCCGAGGCCGACGATTCGCGTGTACGTGAAGCGGACGTCGCCGAAGTCGAGCGCCTCGCTGTCGGTCGGCAGCACGAGGCGACGCGGCGTGTCGCCCCAATACCACTCGCAGAAGCCGAGCAGGATCAGCGCGAAGCCGAGCGTCGCGACGCTGCGCACGACGCGATCGCGCGCGGCGAGACGCGGCGCGAGCACGAGGCCGTAGACGAGCGACGCCGCGGTCGACGCGGCGATCGCCGCGGCCCATGCGAGCGTCTGCGGATAGTCGGCGTCGAGACACGCGGCCGCGACGTACGCGCCCAGCGCGCCCGTCGCGCCGAACGCGAAGTTCAGCACGCCCGATGCGCGATACAGCACGACGAGGCCGACGCCCGACAGCGCATAGACCGCGCCGACGCCGAGCCCGGAGATCAGATACGGAACGAAGTCGATCGCGTTCATGGCGTCAGTGCATCTTCTTTTCGGCCGCGCGGATGTCGGCGAGTTGCGGATCGTCGACCGCCTGGCACGTCGACACCGTTTCCCAGCCCGCGCCCGTCGATTGCGCCATCCGGCCCGCGTTGTTCGCGTTGTGCCGGTCGCCCGCGCCGACGTAGAACGGGCCGCACAGAATGTCGCTGCGGAAATCCTTCACCTGGCGCAGCGCGGCCGTCACGTGCGCGCGATCGAGCTGGTTCGCGGGGAGCTTCAGCAGCGTGTCGGCCACGAGCCGCGCGGCGAGGTAGCCCGCCTGCGAGAACGTGTCGCGCGGGTCCTTCTTGTCGCCGTACTTGTTCATCACCGCGAGCCAGTTCTGGTTGTCGGGCGTCGACGCGTCGAGCGGCTGGAATTCGAGATTCACGTCGAAGTTGCCTTTCCAGTACGGTCCGATCGCCTTCGGCACGCCGAGATCGTAGCCGGACGCCGCCGACACGAAATGAATCCGCCGGCCGAGGTTCTGCTGCTCGGCGGCCGACAGGATCGGCACCATCAGCCCCTTCGGCAGCCCGAGGAGGATCGCCTGCGGATTCTTCGACGCGGCCTGCAGCACGACCGAGGTCGGATCGGCGGAATCGGGATCCATCACGATCGTGTCGACGGTCACGCCGTTCTGCTTGCCCCACAGCGCCGGCCCTTCGCACGACCACGCGCCGAGGCTCGGGATGTTCGGCGCGATGCAGACCATCCGCGTCGCCTTGTACTGCTGCTTCGCGTACAGCGCCGCTTCCGTCATCGACAGCCGCGGCCCCATGTTGAGCGGCACGTAGTTGCGCGCGAAATAGCATTCGCGCGGCACGCCGACGCCCGCGATCGCGATCACGTTTTCCTGTTCGTAGAACTTCGCGTTCGCGCCGCATTCGACGAAGCTCGCGTTGCCCGCAAGGGCGAGCACCTTGCGGTCGCGCACGAGTTTAGACGCGACTTGCGACGCCGTCTCCGGATTCCATTGATCGTCTTCGACGAGGTACTGGACCGGCCGGCCGTTGATGCCGCCGTTCGCGTTCACGCATTTGAAATACGCGGCGGCCGCGCGGGCCGACGAGCTGAAATCGTCGGGACCGGTCTTGCCGACGATCGCGCCGATCGGAATCGGCGCGCCGGTCGCGGGCTTGCCGTTGGCGAGTCCGCAGCTCTGCGCGAACGCGGCATGCTGTGCGAAGAGTCCCGCGACGCCGATGCATGCGCCGGCGAGCGTGCGCTTCATGTTGGGGGAAAGCAGCTTCATCGTGTCTCCTGGTGTTGTCGTGGGGCGCGGCTCCGCGTATGGGCCGCGCCCTCGGGTACTGCCTTGACGCTTCGGTGTTGCTTCGGTACTGCTTCGATGCTGCCTGGCCGCCGTGCGCCGCGCGTCAGTGCGCGATGCAGACGGACTTGAGCTCGGTGAACTGCTCGAGCGCCGCGCGGCCGAGCTCGCGGCCGTAGCCCGATTGCTTGAAGCCGCCGAACGGCAAATTGTTGTCGAGCATGTTGTGCGTGTTGACCCAGACGATGCCCGCCTTCAGACGCGGCACGACGCGATGCACGAGCGACAGGTTCTGCGACCACACGCTCGCCGCGAGCCCGAAGTCGGTGTCGTTGGCGAGCCGCACCGCGTCGTCGACGGTGTCGAACGGCGTGACCGTGACGACCGGGCCGAACACTTCTTCGCGCACGATCCGCATCGACGGCGTCGTATCGACGAACACCGTCGGCTTCACGAAATAGCCGCCGTCGAACGCGCGTGCGCCGCCCGTGACGAGCGTCGCGCCCTCCTCCTTCGCGGCGTCGATGTGGCCGAGCACGCGCTCGAAGTGCCGCTTCGACACGAGCGGGCCGATCTGCGCGTGCGGATCGAAACCCGAGCCGATCTTCATCGATTCGGCGGCGGCCGCGATGCCGGCGACGACGCGCTCGAAGTGGCGCTTCTGCACGTACACGCGCGAGCCCGCGGTGCAGACCTGCCCTTGATTGAAGAAGATCCCCTGCGCGGCGCCGCGCGCGGCGATGTCGGGATCGGCATCGTCGAAAACGATCAGCGGCGACTTGCCGCCGAGCTCGAGCGTGAAGCGCGCCATGCGGTCGACGGCCGCGTGGCCGATCGCACGGCCGACGCCGACCGAGCCCGTGAACGTGATCTTGTCGACGCCCGGATGCGCGACGAGCGCGGCGCCCGCCTCGCTGCCGGTGCCCGTCACGATGTTCAGCACGCCGTCGGGCAGGCCCGCTTGCTGCGCGAGCTCGCCGAGACGCAACGCGGTGAGCGGCGTTTCCTCCGACGGCTTCAGCACGACGGTGCAGCCGCACGCGAGCGCGGTCGCGACCTTCCACAACGCGATCGCGAGCGGAAAATTCCATGGCACGATCGCGCCGACGACGCCCGCCGCCTCGCGGCGCGTGTATGCGAAATACTCGGTGTCGGCGGGCACGGCGATCGACGTGTCGAGCGTCGAGCCTTCGATCTTCGTCGCCCAGCCGGCCACGTAGCGGACGTATTCGGCGCCGCCCAGCACGTCGATCGCGCGCGCGATGCCGACGAGCTTGCCGGTTTCGAGCGTCTCGAGCGCGGCGAGTTCGTCCGCATGACGCTCGATCAGTTCGGCAAACTGATAAAGCAGCTTCTCGCGGGCCGCGGGGCGCATCCGCGGCCAGTCGCCCGAATCGAATGCGCGTCGCGCGGCGGCAACCGCCGCGTCGACGTCGCGCGCGTCGCTCGCGGCGACTTCGGCGATCGTCATCTCGGTCGCGGGATCGATGACGGGCAGATAGCGGCCCGAGCGCGGCTCGGCCGCGCGTCCGTCGATCCAGTTGCCGAACGCGCGGCGGGCGAGAAAGCCGGATTGGCGTTGATGCTGCGTCGAAAGATCGGCCAGGTTCATGTCAGTCTCGTGCGAAACGGAACGATGGGTTGAAGGGACGAACGCGCGCTCACGGCTGCATGGCCTCCGCGACGAGCAGCGTGTCGGTGAACTGCTCGAAGCGCACGATCTTGCCGGCTTCGACGCGCCATACGTGCGCGACGCGGCACTCGAACGACTTGCCGGTCCGCTTGTAGGTGCCCGAGTAGCGGCCGACGCCGATCACGGTGTCGCCCGCGTCGTGCAGCGCGTCGAGCTTGAACGTGTAGCCGTCCCACGCTTCGCCGAGGCGCTGGAACACGTTGCGGACGATCTCGTCCGCGCTGCGGTACGTGCCCGCGCACGGAAAGCCCGCCATCTCGGTCCATTCGATCGTCGGCGCGATGTCGGCCATCATCGCGGCCAGGTCGTGTCGGTCTGATGCCGCGTAATGTTCGGCGACGATTTGGTAAGGGGTACGCATCGTGTATTTCTCAGACAGGTTGCGCATCGTCCGGATAGACGGTCTGCGACAGCTTGCGGATGAACGAGCCGGCCGGATGGTTCGCGATCGCACCGTCGCCCGTTTCGCCGAGGAACTTGCCCGTCGAGCGGCCGGCCGCGAAGTTGAAGACGAACACCGACGCGACCGGAATCAGGAATTCGCGGAACGTGAATACATAGAGGTCGTCGGCGAACTTGTAGGTCGTCGCGAGATCGACGTCGCCATGGCCGCGCTGCTCGCCGACGAGGCATTGCCAGCAGTAGCGCGTCGAGCTTAGGTACGTGTGCTCGTACGTGTGGTGCGGGCTGTAGACGTTCAGCGTGCGCGTGCCGATCAGGTCGCGCGTCTCGGCGGGCTCGGCGGCGGATGCGCCCGCGTCGGCTTCGTCGCCCGCGAGCGTGCCGACCAGGAAATCCTGCGCGACGCGCGGCGCGGCGCCCGCCTCCTCGCGGCTGCGGATGCGCGACAGGATGCCGAGCACGCGCCGCGTCGCGGTATCGAACACGAGCGTCAGCGCTTCGGCCGGCCGGCTCTTGAACGTGACGTCGACGAAGAACGTGTTGGGCGCGACTTCGATCGCTTCGTACCAGTCGGTGTCGCTCGCGTCGCCGCGGCGCCATGCGAGCGTATGACCGTCGACGAAATTCGCGGCGAGCACACCGTTCGGCAGCTCGAACGTCAACGTGCGACCGGCGAGCGCTTGCGTCGCGGGCAGCCGGTTCGTGTCGATGCCGGCCGCGAAGTCTTCGTAGTTTTTCCAGTCCTGCGGTTTGTCGTTCATCGGAAAGGTCCTCGGAAAGACGTGTTTTTCGAGTGGTCGCGCGCTTAGCGCGCGAATTCGATCGTCGGCAGATCGACGGCCGATGCGCCGCCGTCGACCAGGAGCGACGTGCCCGTGATCATCGACGCATACGGCGAAGCCAGATACAGCACCGTGTCGGCGACTTCGTCGGGCTCTGCCGGGCGGCCGAGCGGCACGTCGCGCGTGACGAGCTTGTAGGCGTCCTCGCGCGTCGCGAGCCCGTGCGCATCGCGCAGCGCATCCATTTGCTCGTCGGCCATTGCGGTGCGCACCCAGCCGGGACACACGGCGTTCACGCGCACGCCGACGCGGCCGTAGTCGCGTGCGAGCGAGCGCGTAAGTCCGATCAGCGCATGCTTCGTCGTCACATAGCCGACGACGTTCGGGCCTGCGAAATGCCCGGCGAGCGACGACAGGATCACGATGTTGCCGCGCCGCTCGATCAGCTCGGGCAGCAGCTCGCGCGCGCAGACGAATGCGGTGTCGAGATTCACGCGCGTCGATTGCGCCCACGACGCGTCGTCGGTGTCGAGCGCGCTGCCGACGCCGTGGCCGCCCGCGTTCGCGACGAGCACGTCGACGCGTCCGAACGCCGCGCGCGCTTCGGCGAGCGCGCGCTGCACGTCGCGCGCGTCGGCCGCGTCGCCCGCGACGGCGATCGCGGCGCCGCCGAGCGGCTTCGCCACCGCTTCGAGCAACTCGCGGCGGCGGCCGAGCAGCACCGCCTTGCCGCCCGCTTCGATGAACTTGCGTGCGACGGCGGCGCCGATGCCGGTGCCGCCGCCCGTGATCAACGCAACCTTGTCGTTGAACGTATGCATTGCTGAGGTTTCCTTGAATTGATCGTGAATACGTGAATACGTGATGACGTAACGCTTGCGAACGTGTGACGTTCAGGGCGTGTCGTCCGCATGCAGCGGCGCGGCTAGCCGCACGCTCGCCGTCGCGCGCGCATTCGACGCGCCGGCCGGCGACAGCATGAATTCCGCGCAGCGTTCGGCGATCATGATCGTCGGCGCGTTCGTATTGCCGGACACGAGCGACGGCATCACCGACGCATCGCAGATCCGCAGTCCGCTGACGCCGCGCACGCGCAGCCGCGAATCGACGACCGAAGCGGGATCGCCGCCCATCCGGCACGTGCCCGACGGGTGATAGACGGTCTTCGCGTGCGAGCGCACGTACGCGTCGAGATCGACGCGGCCGCCGTCGGTCGGCAGCATCTCGCCTGAGATCACCTTCGACATCGACGGCATCCGCATGATCTCGCGTGCGAGCAAGAGGCCGCGCACGAGCGTCGCGAAATCGTCCGGATGACTGAGGAAATTGCCGTCGAACAGGATCGGCGCTTGCGGATCGGCGCTGCGCAATCGCACCGTGCCGCGCGACTTCGGCCTCAGGAAGCACGGATTGACCGAGATTCCGTGTCCGGCGAGCGGCTCGCGGCCGACGTCGCCGACGAGCACGGGCAGCACGTGGAACTGCACGTCGGGACGGCCGCCGTTCGCGGTGTCGACGAAGCCGCCGCTTTCGACGACGTTCGACGTGAGGAGCCCCGTATGAAACATCGTGTACTGAATGCCGTGACGCAGCGCATTGAGCCCGCGATCCTGGCCGGCGAGGCTGATCGGTTCGCGCGCGCGCCCGTACAGCGACACTTCGAGATGGTCCTGGAAGTTGAGCCCGACCTCGGGCGAATCGTGCACGACCGGAATGCCGTGCTGCAGCAGTTGATCCGCTGGGCCGACGCCCGACAGCATCAGGAGCTTCGGGCTCGCGAGCGCGCCCGCGCACAGCACGATCTCCGAGCGCGCATGCACGATCCGCTCTTCGCCGTCGCGCGCCTGGTAACGCACGCCGACCGCCGCGCCGTTCTCGAACACGATGCGCGTGACGAACGCATCGGTTTCGATCGTCAGCAGCGGATTGCGCTTGACGGCGGCGAGGTACGTCGCGGCGGTGCTGCCGCGCCTGCCTTCGAACGTCGTCGTTTGATAGAAGCCGACGCCCGCCTGTGACGCGCCGTTGAAGTCGTCGTTGTACGGCAGTCCGAACTCCTGCGCGCCCTGGACGAACGCGTGGCTGAGCGGATGCCGAAAGCGCGTGTCGCTCACGTGAAGCGGCCCGTCGACGCCGTGCAGCGGCCCCGCGAGCCGCTGGTTGTGCTCGGCGCGCCGAAAGAACGGCAGCACGTCGTCCCAGCCCCAGCCGTCGCAGCCGGCGTCGCGCCAGCCGTCGTAATCGGCGGACGTGCCGCGGATGTAGACCATCGCGTTCACCGAGCTGCCGCCGCCGAGCGTGCGGCCCTGCGGCACGTGCATTCGGCGGCCGGCCGCATGCGTTTGCGGTTCCGTCTCGTAGACCCAGGTCCGCTTCGTGCCGATCACGCGCACGAAGGTTGCGGGCGTGTGGACGAAGAACGAATTGTCGGGCGGGCCGGCTTCGAGCAGCAGCACGCGATGCCCGGCCTTGACGAGCCGGTGCGTGACGACGCAGCCGGCCGAGCCGCCGCCGATCACGATGTAGTCGAATTCCGTCGAGCCATTATGGTTTGCCGCCGACATGTGTCGCTTCTCGCTTGGTCGAATGGATGGACAGGCTGCCACTATCGGCTAAATCGCCCGACGTGTGCGCCGTGTGCGCTGTCGATCAATTCAAACTGCGTTCTGAGCGGAAGACGCTGGCGACGCGCGCATTGCGCGGCCTTGCGCACACATCGCAGGCGCGGTCCGTCCCTTTTTGGGTTCTACGCCGGAACCCCAGAAATTTCCATCAATTCCAGCCCCTCTACGAGTGCGTCCAGGTCGATTTTGTTGTTGCTTTGCCTTGATCGGCCTGAATGCGAAGCTATCGAGCCTCAAAGTCCGGTAGGCCAATGCTGCTGCGCTTCCTGCTCGTGATGCTCGAGCCTGCGCATTCTGCAGGACGCACTCGGCATTGAACTGGCGAAGGCGCTGGTGTCAGCGGGCGTCGTTATAGAGCCAATTCGGGGGCGGCGTAATCGGGCCACCTGAGGGGGCGCAATGAGGCACGGCCGGAAAATCCAGTCCCAGTGCGACTCGCAAACCGATTCGGGTAACTCAAAAAACTAGCAATCAGTTGAATGCCGTCCGGCTTATTGCGATAGAACTCGTCGATATACGTTATCTTGACGTTGCAGCACACCGCGATCGACAAGATATCGCCTCAGCCGGGCGTAATCGGTTGTGAACAACTGACAGATTTTGGATATCTCCGATTCGGTGTATCGGGTATCCGGGGCGAAAGCCGTCGCGATCTTTTCGATGGCGAGATCCGTTTCCAGCTGTCTATCGCTCAAATCGTCAGCGCTACGATGCTGTCGATCGGCAATCTCTTTCCACGCGGTGTCGACATCCGAAAATCCACTGTCATCTCGCTGAATAAGGCCGATGCTCAGCAACCGGGTCACGATTTTGCTGACAGCCTTCGTATCGATGCCGACTTTCTCCACGATATCGGCAATGCGATCGGCGCCGAGGGCGATCGCAGCATAAACGGAGCGTGTTTCGCGCGACGTCATCGCGGCAATAATGGCGTCTTTGCGAAGACGCTGGCTCAACGCCTCCTCGCCAATCGGCAAATAGCTGCTGCGAATTGGAATTTCCCCCAACTCGACAAGCTCTGACTGCAGCGGTTGAGAACGGAGCACGCGTTCATTTTGTTGACGCTTCCGGACGATACCCAACCCACTCTGGCGGTATTTGTGCAACTCCGGCAGTGTTATCAGCTCGAATGAATCGTCCAGCCTGCGAAACAGCTCTTCCCAGATCGGCGTTCTGACTCTGCGAACGCGTTGTGCGCTCTCCATGCTGACGGTGGTCAACATGGTTGGCTCGTGCAGGCACAGGTATCCACCAGGCGCGATGTGTTCCCAAAGCGCTGCGACGAAGCGAACATCGTCGGCCGGCGTGCCCGCATCGATCCACGCGATGTCTATCGCTCCCCATGAAGCGATGGTGGCGTCGTCGAGTGCGTAGAAGTTGCTTTTGACGAACGTAACGAGGCCCCTGTCGACATCGTGATTCTTCAATGCATCCCATGCTTCTTCGGCCGAGGAACCTTCGGCCGTGAAGTCGTCAATGGTGATCAGCCTGGGTTGATAGATATCGGGAATTCCAGTCGGATCCAGAAGTGCGCTGCGCTCCTGCCATGTCGAGGCATCCAGTAAATCCTTGTCGTGTTGCCAATCCTGCCGCGTCTGCTGGAGCGCCTTCGCGATGAAAATCGTGCTGTCGCCGGCACCTATCTCGACCACCGTTGCGGGGCGGGTCATGCGGATAAGCGCCGAGATCAGGCTGGCGCTGTTCTCGGTACCCATTCCGGGTCTAATCATGTGCACGGGCGTTCCCTCCAGAAATCAATCGCATCATGCCTGCTTCCACAAAGTGGACGATGTTCGGGTGCAGTGATTTCGGTATCTCGTTCAAAAGCTTGTCCAGGGAGAAGATACCTTGAGAAGCTTCGCTCAATCGAATTGTTCGACCATTAAGCTGGTTGATGGCTACGCGTCCGATCCCGGGGGCGTCGGCAACGATGCAGGTGGGTTCGATCATATAGCGGACCGGAGGAGATGCCGGGAACTCCTGGTCAGTCTCGATGAACCCATGTCGATATAGTGCGACCAATAGCGTGGCCGCTTCATGCACCACGCCATTGATTTCCATACTCGGCAACGCGCCCACTGTTGTCCCTTCCGCGAGCGCCTGAACGTCTTCATGGCGAAACCCTCCAAACGCCTGCGCACTTGCAACCACGACAAGCGATGATCGAATCCCCCGTGCACCGACAAGCCGAGACGTATTGCGAGTAATGCGCACTGACTTGGACCATCTGACCGAGCGGTCTGGAGCCAGGAATTCAGGGCAGGTTGCGAGCGGGTTTCGCAATTCCGGTGGCATTGACTTGCTGAGCGTGTAGCTGCCATTTCTGTCAGCCTGGTCGCCCTGGAGATATTCGGCGAGCTGCCAGGCATATCCCCCCGTACCCTGATAAAAGTTTGGTCGAATCGGATCTGTTCTCATGGTGGCTCAAGTCGATTTCAGTATGACAATTGCCGTTGCCATGCCCACGGCGGTCCCGTCTTGCACTTCGGATGCGATCACTTTTTCGACCGTGAGGCCGCTGGCCTCCGCGATGGGGACGAGCGTCGACGGCGTCCACATCCGGTCTCGAAGATCGCATACGACTCCTTCGATATTCCCGTTTTCATTCCGTCCCGATTGCGCAAAGACCGATCGATGCATGATCAGCTTGTCGCTGTCGTATTTGTAGGCCCACCAGATGAGCGCGGCTTCCCCGTTGCTCCGCCGAAATGGCACCACTGTGCATCGTTTGTCCATGAACGAAAGACGCTCGGGTGTTCCGTCACCGAAGACGGCGACCATGATCCTCGATCCGGAGTCGCGCAACTGTGCCTTCGCGCTACGCAACAGCACTTCGAGCTTATCGTCGTCCAGAATGAAATTGACGGTCGCATCGCCAAACGTAACGACGTCGAAGCGTCGTTGTGTGATCGGCGTCGGCAGATCAAATATGTCGCCCTGGAGCGCATGAACGTGGCTGTGATTGATGGACGCATTGAAGCGATCGATGGCGACTGGGGAGATGTCGATGCCAAAGCTCTCCTTCAGCGAGAATTTTTCGGCGAGGTGTAGGAGCAGCCGACCATCGCCGCAGCCTAGATCGAGAATATTGTATCCATCCCGGACAATGGATTCCGCGGCGGAAAAATCCCATGTCGCACGGACTGTCGTCAATTCATACTCGTCGAATAACGGCTCGTCGAAATAGTAATGGCTGACTCTGAGATCCGCTATGCCCGATGTCACGATGCGATCCAAAGGGGCTTGCAGCTTGATTGATTTCGTATCGTTTGGCTTCGATCCGAAGCGCCCTATACCATCCATCACTAAGCTCCTTTTGTAACCATGCTTGGTCGGTTTTTGACATTCAACGCGAAGCCGCATGCGCCGATGATCGCCGTTGCGACTCCAACAGCCACGAGTGCCATGCTCACGTGTGCCGTACTGATCATGCCGGCGCTCAGGAAGCCGAGAAATACGGAAGTCTGGATGCAAAATATATAGGCCGGCATTAGGTTGACACGCCGCTGCGGATCAATCGCCTTCATCATGAAACTTGCCGTGAGCGCGTTCTGGATGCCGTTTGCCGATCCGATCAGAAACGCGGCGCACATGATGATCCATGCCGCGTCGCTCAATGCGAGCCATAAAATGCCGAAGCCGATAATACTGGCGGCAATCGAGGCACCGGCGGCATCGCCGAATCTCGCCAACATCCCGGAAAAAACCACGGGACCGACGATCAGCCCCACACTCAACGCGCTGATAACGAATCCGTAGATCTCGGCACTGAACTGCAGCTCGGTGCGAATTCGAAATATCAACAGCACATTGAGCGTGGATGTCAGCACGACCGTCATCAACAACGGGGCTACCGCACGGATCACGCCGGCTGTGCGAAAGAGATCGGGCAGGTCGAGTCGTCCCTTCTGCTTTTCTTGCGTGGGCGCCTGATCCGATTTTTGACTGAAAGAATCCAGCACCTTGAAACATAGTGCGGTGACAGGCGCGGCGACCAACACCAACAGTGCCAGCAGCAACAGCCCCCGCGAACGCTGGGCCATGCCGTACAGCAGCCCGCCGAGAGCCGGGCCGCCCACGTAACCCATGTTCCGCACCGATTGCGTAATCCGGTTTACGCGATCGATGTGCCGCTCGTTGTTTGTGTAGCTTGGAATGGCGACCATGATTGCCGCCCACTGAAGGGACCCGGTGGATCCGAGCGCCATTGACACGATGACGTAGCTCCAGAATTGATTGGCCAAGGACGCGGCCGCGATCAGAAGCGCCTGAAGGAGAAATACCGCGGGAATCGTTTTGCTAGGCCCGATCCGCCGGATGATCATGGGTGCGATCGGGCCGGAAAGAATGCCTCCGATGAGACCGGCGGCGAGCAATATCGATACCGAGGAAGTGTTGTCGGCCAGTCTCAGGGCAAAGGTCACTTGCGCCGCTTCATCGGCGAAGCTGCCAAACGACAGGGAGATACAAATAAAAACGAGCGCCCATCGACCTCCGATGCCCATCAAAGCGCTCCCCACCGCGCCAGCGATGCGGCAACACTCAGGAGATCATCGTTAAACAGCCTATCTTTCCCGCTCGATAAATCCAAAATGTTCACTTGCTGGCCGGCGGACAGGCGATTCAGAAAGTCATGCAATGCGTGGCTGTATCTGAAGCTGCCGCAGTGGCCGTTGGCCGCGACCAGAACCTCCCCCTCCTGCAATATTGGCATCCACTGCAGGGTGCTGACGGCGTTGAGGGCGATGACATCGTCCAGTTCTTCGACTTCGACGATTGGACGGCCGACATTCAGGCGGCTGCTGGTATCCGAGATGAGTTGAGAAATCATCATTCGTCTTTTCAGAGACGCGCTGTCAAGTAAGGCCTTCAGGGATGAAAGCAGAAGCTCATCATCGGGGTTCAGGCTCGCGATGCCCGAGGAGCGCACATCATGGCGGGTACGATTGGGTGCCTGTAGCAGACTCTTCACGTAGTGCGCGTTTTGCTGAGAATCGTTGCCGGTTTCCCAAAAAGCGATATTCACGTTTACTGAAACGTCGGATTTTGTTTCAGCAACGTGAAGCCAGTCCTCGGGGAAATAGGTTACTCGATTCGTTTTGTTCTCAAGCGGAATGCCTTCGGACTTGAATGATTCATAGTCTGGAAATCGCACGCCAACGAGATCCGAGCGGGTTCCGGGCCAGGTAAACATCGTTTTCCCATCGCGCAAGGTGAACCCGAAATTATGCGCGTGATCCACATGGATTCCGATATAGGTGGACGAATATCGCCCGATAAAGCAATCAATATCGACGCGGCCGCCAGGCCGATAGCCTATTGACAAGGCGAGTTGGTCAGAAAAAGCTTTTGCGACATCCCAGATGATGGGGCTTGCCGCATGCAGCCCATAGTACATGACCGTCCATTCGTCGTCGCCGGCAAGACACCCAATTCTCGATACATAATCCTCGAGCGTGTTATCGGTGGGAAGCACAAGGAAATCAGGGCGCGGCTCCGACGTGCGCTTTCCGTTGAAAGCGGTTATGACTTCCGACTGAGCGTTGCGCGATCGAATGTCGTTCGCACACACCGCATATTCCTTGAGTGCACTCAGCACATCTCTATCATTGAATGGGATCCGCGATATGGCCAGCTCCGTCGCTTGCTTACCCCATAATTCTTTCACAAATTGCGGCGACAACAATGCGACCATATTCGACTCTCCGTTCACAGAGAAACATGGATAAGTGAGCAAGAGGCCAAGGCCCCTTGCTCAAGGGGCGGATTCAGCAATGCATGAGCATTACCGCGCCGTTCAGACAGCCTCGGCGACAGCCATTACTTCTTCATCGTTACGCTGCGCATACTTGACATTGGCCACAACCGGCTCTACCTCGACATCATTACGCTGTGCGTATTTGACGTTGGCTACGATCGGCTCGATCTCGCCAGCGGTCAATTCATGAATTCTCGTTATGTTTTCCAAGGAAATCGTCATATTGATGCTCCTTTTTAACGAAACTGAATTTAGGGCGGATAACGCGTGCTTCCTCGTTTTTCCATTAAGAGGTTACACGCAGCGTAACATTGCATCAGATGTAATTAGCATGTCAAGTATTTGTAATGATATTAAATTAGTCGATGCACCGAGGGATGCACTGCATAAATTGCTTTCCCCGGCGTCGCGGCTCATTGAAATCAATGCTTTACGCAAACCTCACTAAGAAATTTCCGATTTATGTGGAGGTTCCTTTGGGGGCTCGAGATTCGGACGTTTCCGTACTACAAGAGCTTCCCTGTTGAGTCGCCACATGGGTCGGATGCAAATACATTACTCGCTGTATCGCGTAAGACAGTGGCCAAAGACCCGCGGTTTGCCGGCCAGTGCGGCTCCAGAATTGCACCCTACTCGGCGGCCTTGCCGTTATCGAAGAAGCGGTACGCCACCATCGTCTTGTCCCAGCCCGACACGCCTGAGGCACGCCAGCCGTCGGCTTGGCCACCAATCGTTCCGTCAATGTCCTCGCTCGCTTGTTCAGGCGCGCTTCACCAGGAGCGAGGCCGGCAAATTTGGGGTTCCGGCGTTGAACCTGCTTTGGGTGTCACATCGCGCGTTGTGATATCCATCGTACATAAAACAGTACCTTGCATTAGATGATACCGGCTGCTATAGTCCGCCCATGTTCGCAGCGGCCCGCACGACAGACCGCTGCAGAACATAACACGGTACTTTGCAACGCACACTACGCCGGCAGAACGGAATGAAGACCCAGTTGAAGAAAGGCACGCTCGACATGTGCGTGCTCGCCATGCTGGCGCGGCGAGACAGCTACGCGTACGAGCTCGTGTCGACCCTCGCCGAAACGATGGAGATCAGTGAAGGCACGATCTATCCGCTGATGCGGCGCTTGCAGGCCGAAGCGTGGGTCACGACCTACCTCGTCGAATCGACGTCGGGGCCGCCGCGCAAGTACTACTCGATCACCGACGCCGGGCGCGCGAGCCTGCGGCAGATGGAGGACGAGTGGCGAAGTTTCGTCGATGAAGTCAACGGCGTGCTGGCGCTGCACGGCACGCCGGCGCACGGAGAGGAACGGCTATGAAGCAGGACGCATTCATCCAGCGGTTGCGGCAGGAACTCGGCAGCCTGCCGAAGCGGGAAATCGACGAGATCGTCGCCGACTACCGCGAATACATCGGCGACGCGCTCGCCGCCGGGCGCGCGGAGGAAGACGTGATTGCCGCGCTCGGCGATCCGGCGAAGCTCGCGCGCGAGCTGAAGGCGCAGGCGAACTTCCGGCAATGGGAAGAGCGGCGCTCGTTCGGCAATCTGATGCGCGTCGTCGGCTCGATCGCCGGACTCGGGCTGCTGCACGTGATCCTGCTCGTGCCGTTCCTGCTGTACATGCTCGTGCTGACGACGGGCTATGTGTTCTTCGGCGCGCTGACGGTGGCGGGGCTCGTCACGCTCGTCGCGTTCGGCAGCCATTACGTGTTCGGCACGTCTGTGCCGGGCGTGCTGCCGTTCGGCGGCGGCGCGGGGCAGGTCGACGTCGCGGGCGCCGTGGCCGGCAAGGGCGCGCCGGGCGGCAAGCAGGCGCAAGGCGGCAAGAGCGTGAAGGATGCGGAAAGCGCGAGCGCCGCGGCCGCCGGCGCGCTGATCGACGCGAAGGAACTGCGCGTCGACGGCGAGCGCTACGTGCTCGACCTGCACGATGGCAGCCGCGTGTCGATCGTCACGCGCAAGGGCGTGATCGACGCGCACAAGCAGGACGGCAAGCTGTCGATCGACGCGATGGGCGACGGCGCGCGCGAGCTGCTCACGACGGGCAAGGACGGCACGCTCAGCATCGCGCGCGCCGACGTGATCGCACTCGATCTGAAGAGCGCGAGCGGCGATCAGATGACGGTCGCGAACACGGGCGCGTCGGCGCCGGGGCTGAACGTTCCCGGCATCGCGGGCGGCAACGTGCAGATGACGCCGGACGGCCACGGCGGCATGCATCTGTCGGTGACGAACGGCGAGAACTCGGTGTCGATCGTCGGCGGGCGGATTACCGTCGACAACGGCAAGCAGCACGTCAGCGTCGCCGCGCCGACAGGCTTCGCGCTCGGCGGCATCGCGTTCGGCTACGGGCTCGCGATGCTGCCGATCGGGATCGTCGGGCTGCTCGTGTGCATCTGGCTGACGCGGGTCACGTGGCGCGCGCTCGTGCGGTACGTGCGGCGACGCATCGATGCAGTGTCGGCGAAGCTCGAGCGAGAGCGGGTGGGGTGAGGTCGAAAGACTCGGGCTGTGGCGAAGGGCGTTCGATTCGGACGCCTTTTTTGTTTTGCGGGCGACGCAGCGCTTCGAGGCGTCGGAGGCTGTGAGGAAGTGCGGCATGCCGGCGTGCTTGCCGGCTGTGCTGCGGCGGAGCGTTCGAGGGGCTCGGGTGGCGGTCAGAACTTCGCACGGCTCTTCTGCGGCTGGGCGTCTTCTTCAATGCGACGAGACATGCAAGCCACAGTCTGTGTTTTTGTATTTTATTTGTATACAAACGTAGTAATAGTCAATAAAGGCTATGGTTTTCTGTGGACAAGCACCAAGATTCGTTTCGAATCAAGGATGTATCGACCGGGCAACCCTTTGCACAGGTAATGAATTGTCGGGGGCTGCGAGGAACAACTTTGGGGTGCACAGCTCATTCCGTGGATTACCCCCAGATTGTCCACTGGGTGTGGGCAAGTGCCTGTGCCACACAAATAGATCAGCCGTCGAACCATTCGAGGGTTCGATGGCTGGTTTCGAGTCATCGCGAGATGCGCCCGTTGCGCGGCAGTTCGACCGTCACGCGCCCCATCGGATAGCTTGACAGCGCGTGGACGGTCGCATCGGCGACGAAGTGCCGGGCATCGAAATCGTTATTTGAAGCGCTGATGGATTTTGTTATTCATCGTGACGCGTCGTTTTTTCGGCGCGCGAACGATATGTCGATCTTTAATGTATGGCTGTCGACAATTGCAATACGTAGATTCCGAACAACATATTGAAAAAAGGTGAAACAGTTGATGGGAGCGGCATTGCACGTCGCGGAATCGCCGCATTATTCGGGCCGCAAATGACTATCCTGGTAAATAAGGCGGGCTCGATCGTCGTCGAATCGGGCCAAAGTGCGGCACGGGCGCGAAGTTCGCGCGGCGGATGCGCATCTCGAACGGCGGCGCCCGGCGATCGGCTCGATGCCGATGCCCGCAGCCGTGCTCAAGCCGCCGGCGGTTTCCCGCTGACGGCCTTCAGCACCTGCCAATACGACGGCGGCCGCGCGACGCAGCCGCGCTCGCGCAGCATCCGGTGCATCTTCGGCAGCCGGAAGTACGGCACCGACGCCATCAGGTGATGCTCGACATGATAGTTCACGCGAATCGGCGCGACGGTCGCGCGCGCGAGCCAGCCGGCGTGCGTCGTGCGCGTGTTGCGCAGCGGATCGTCGCTCGCTTCGAGGCACGCGTGCTCGGCCATCGAGCGGATGCGGATGAAAAGCGGAAACGGCGTCACGTACGCGAGCACCCACGCGCCATACAGCCACGGATGACCGCTCGCCCACAGCACGCCGAACAGGATGGCGTTCGTGATCAGCATGCCGGCCGCGGTGCGGAAGAATGCGAGCGGATAATCCCACCAGCGCCGGCCCGTCTGCGGCAGGCGCTCGATATCGTTCGTCAGCGACCATTTCAGCACGCCCGCGTCCATCAGCGCGCGGCCGATCAGGAACTTGACGCCCGTCACGCCGGAAACGTCGCGCAGGAACTTGCGCGCGAGCGACGCGCGCGTCGTCGGCAGGCCCGCCACGAGCGACAGATCCGGATCGGCGCTCGACGACGTCGTCGCGTGGTGAGTCAGGTGATACGGGCGGTACTTGTGCAGCTCGTTCCAGATCGGGCGCGCGCACAGCCAGTCGACGAGCACGTCGTTCGCCCAGCGCGTGCGAAACAGCGTACCGTGCGCGGCGTCGTGCTGGAGGATGCCGAGACAGAGCTGGCGTCCGGCGAGAATCGTCATGCCGACCGCGAGCGCCAGCGCGAAGCCCCAAGGCGAGAAATGCGCGCGCGCATAGGCGAGGCCCGCGAACGCGAGCGCGATCACCGCCCACGTCGAGCCGACCGCCCATGCGCCGCGCCAGTTCGAGCGCGCGGTCAGCGAGCGGATCTCGTCGCGGGTGAAGAGATCGCGGATGCGGATTCTTTCTATCATGTCGATGTCTCCTCCGGCGTGTCCCGCTAGTGCAATCGACTGACGGCGGCGGCGCCCGGCGCGGCTGCCGCGGCCGGGCGCTCGCTGTCGAACAACGCGCGCCAGACTCGGTGGCCCACGCCGACGTAGCGCCGCGCGCATTCGATGAACGCGGCGCGCGCGGCCGCATCGACGAACGGCTCGGGCAGCAGCGGATCGAACACGACCTGCCGGATCGCCTTGCCGCCGAGCAGGAACGCCTCGCGCGCGGCGACATCGAGATCGAGCTCCGGTGCGCGCGCGAGCCAGTCTTCGAGCTGCGCGCCGAGCGTGCGGTACGCGTTCGACAGCGCTTCGCCGTCCCACAGCGCGCGGATGCGCGCTTCCTGGGCAGCGTCGAAGCCCATCGCGACGAACACGGCCGCCGCCGGCTCGACGCCGAGCTTCGTCAGCCGCCGGCGCACGGTATCGACGTTGCCTTCGACGTTGTCAGGGCGCACGTACAGGCTCTTGTCCCATTCGCGGAAGCCGAGCATCTCGAGCGCGCGCTCGCGGCGCGCGAGGGCGGTGCGGTCGACGCGGCCGAGCGAAATGCACGACACCATCAGATACGCGCCGCTCCAGCGGCGCAGCCGCGTCTCGACGGTGCGCCACGCGGTCAGCTCCTCCGACAGCTCGACGGCCGACGGCCCGAGCCGGTAGCTGCCGCGCTCCGCGCCCTCAACGAGCGATTCGGCCGCGAGCCGCGCGAGCGCAACGCGCACGCTGTTTTCGGTGAGGCCGAACAGCCGGCACGCGATGATCGCTTCGCGCACCTGAAGCGGCTCGCCGTCCTTCGCGACCAGCAAATCGAGGATCAGATGTTTCGCGGTGGGTTGCGTCATGGGGAGCGTCTCACGGCTGAAAAACGAAAGGTGATTACATCGGATTTATTTATATTGCTTTTTTTGTAATATTTCAATCCGGTCGAGTAGTGGATGGCGGGCGATGAAAGCGGTTGGGCCGATGGTCACGACGCCACCCGTCCCTCAACGTCGACTGCCCGTCGCCCGCCGGCATCAAACGGAATCCGCCCCGCCGCCCGAGGCCGTCCCCGCACCGCCCGCCGCGTTTCCATCCGCCGCGTCCCGCCGGACATCCGGCCGCGCATCCGGCCGATGTCGATGCCGATTCCGATACTGAATCGGGCTGCATCCTTGCCCCGCGAGAAACGCATGGCTCAACGCGCTCGCGCTCGCGAAGCCGCATTCGTCGGCGATGTGATCGAGCGTCATCCGGCTCGTGCGCAGCAGGAACGCGGCGAGCTCGACGCGCAGCACGGCGACGTAGCGCCGCAACGTGAGCCCCGTGGCGGCGGCGAAGCGGCGCGACAGCGTGCGCTCGCTCATCGCCGCGCGCGCGGCGAGCTCGGCGAGTGTCGGCGGATGCGCGAGCGCGCGCTCGACGATGTCCTGGATCGCGAGCACCGGCCCGTCGCCGTGCCGCTTGTACTGCGCGGCCCACACGGCCATGTGCTCGTACGACGGCAGCGCCTGCGTGAGCGCGACCTTGAGCAACTGCTGCGACACACCCGCGCCGAAGCAGTAGTCGATTACGTAGGCGCACGCGTCGACGGCCGGATTGATCCCGCTCACCGTGATGAGCCGCCCGTCGACGACGAGCGGCTTCGACGGCGTGTAGCGCACCGCCGGAAAATGCCGCGCGAACAGCGTGCGCTCGCTCGGCAGCCCGGTCGCGCCGCGGCCGTCGAGGAGCCCGGCCTTCGCGAGGAGCGGCGCGGCGTTGAGCCCGACGACGAGCGCGCCCGCCGCGTAGCGCCGGCGCAGCCAGTCGATAAAGACGCGCTCGGCCGCGTCGATCTGCTCGTCGGGCATGAACTGCGCGGGGACGATCACGACTTCGTGCGCATCGGCGTCGCGAAGCGCGGCCGTCGCCGGCACGTCGATTCCGCCGATCGTCTGCACCGGCCGTCCGTCGTGCGACAGGATCGCGATGTCGAAAAGCCGGCTGTTCACGACGTCGAGGCTGCGCGCCTTCATCGTGCCGGCGAGCAGCAGCATTTCCTGCGTGAGGAACACGTAGCCGCCCAGGAGCCGCGGCGGCAGAAGGATCGCGACCCCCGGTCGGCCGGCGCCGCGTGGCTGCTTTTTCATATCAAGAAAATGGCGTTTTGGATCAACGCAGATTGTCCCGGACTTGCTCAAATACCGCAAACAGCAGGTCGCCGACGCCGGCCGCCATGCGATCACTCACTGGAGACGCCATGATTCCCCGCACCATCTTCGACGAAGAGCACGAGCAGTTCCGCGAGTCCGTCCGCCGTTTCATCGAGTCCGAAGTGATGCCGCACCACGAGCGCTGGGAAGACCAGGGCTACGTGGATCGCGACGTGTGGCGCAAGGCCGGCGAGGCCGGCTACCACTGCGCGAGCATGCCCGAGGCGTACGGCGGTGCGGGCGCCGACATCCGCTACAGCGTCGTGCTGTTCGAGGAAATCGCGCGCGCGGGCGCGTCGGGGCTCGGCTTCGGGCTGCATTCGGAGATCGTCGCGCCGTACATCCTCCATTACGGCAGCGACGCGCTCAAGGCGCGCTACCTGCCGAAGCTCGCGAGCGCGGAGATGATCGGCGCGATCGCGATGACCGAGCCGGGCGCGGGCTCCGACCTGCAAGGCGTGCGGACCACCGCCGTGCGCGACGGCGACCACTACGTGCTCAACGGCTCGAAGATCTTCATCACGAACGGCTGGCACGCGGATGTCGTGATCGTCGTCGCGCGCACGACGCCCGAAGGCGGCTCGAAGGGCACGAGCCTGTTCGTCGTCGATACGGAGATGGCGGGCTTCAGCAAGGGCAAGCGGCTGAAGAAGGTCGGCATGAAGGCGCAGGATACGTCCGAGCTGTTCTTCGACGGCGTGCGCGTGCCCGCCGGGAACCTGCTCGGCGAAGAAAATCGCGGCTTCGTCTATCTGATGCAGGAGCTGCCGTGGGAGCGGCTGCAGATCGCGATCAGCGCGATTGCGTCGGCCGAGGCGGCGCTCGCGTGGACGCTCGACTACACGCGCGACCGCCGCGCGTTCGGCCGCGCGGTGATCGACTTCCAGACAAGCCGTCATGCGCTCGCCGAGCTGAAGAGCGAGATCCAGGTCGGCCGCGTGTTCGTCGACAAGTGCATCGAGCTGCAGCTCGCGGGCAAGCTCGACGCGGCCACCGCGTCGATGGCGAAGTACTGGACGACCGAGCTGCAGTTCAAGGTGATCGACCGCTGCGTGCAACTGCACGGCGGCTATGGCTACATGTGGGAGTACCCGATCGCGCGCGCGTGGGCCGATTCCCGCGTGCAGCAGATCTACGGCGGCACGAACGAAATCATGAAGGAGCTGATCGCGCGCACGCTGTGACGGCGCGGCCGTGACGCGCCGGCTCACGGCCCGGCGCGGCCGCGCGTCACGGTTCGATCGGCGATCGGCGCTTCGTCACGTTGCTCGACACGAGCGTATCGGGTGGGCGGTCGACGCCGGTTCGGCGCGGTGCGCGAATCGGCCCGCCGATCGGTCCGTGGCTGGTTCGCCGACGGGGCTGCCGATGGGTTCGTCGACGAGGCCGCTGGCCGGCGACCGGCCGAACGTCCCGACGGAAGAGCGCCGACGAGCAAGACCCGACCAGCAAGACCCGACAAGCACGCTCCGGCCGGCAGTGCGACCCGGCCGACTCGACCGCCGTCCCAGCCGGCTGTCCCCATCGACCCAAGGAACGATCCATGGAAGCCTACATCTTCGACGCCGTGCGCACGCCGCGCGGCAAAGGCAAGAAGGACGGCAGCCTGCACGGCGTCACGCCGCTGCGGCTTGCCGAAACCGCGCTGCGAGCGATCCGCGACCGCAACGACCTCGACACGCGTCTCGTCGACGACGTGGTGCTCGGCTGCGTCGAGCCCGTCGGCGAGCAGGGCGCGTGCATCGGCCGCGTTGCGGTGCTCGCGGCCGGCTACGCGGAGAGCGCCGCGGGCGTGCAGATCAACCGATTCTGCGCGTCGGGCCTCGAAGCGTGCAACATGGCCGCCGCGCAGGTGATGTCCGGCCAGTCGGACATGGCGATCGGCGGCGGCGTCGAAAGCATGTCGCGCGTGCCGATGGGTTCGAGCGGCGGCGCGTGGCCGGTCGATCCGGCGATCGCGATTCCGAGCTACTTCGTGCCGCAGGGCGTGTCGGCCGATACGATCGCGACGAAGTGGGGCTACAGCCGCACCGACGTCGACGCGTACGCGGTCGAGAGCCACCGGCGCGCGCACGCGGCGACGCAGGCCGGCCGGTTCGCGCGTTCGATCGTGCCGGTGCGCGACGCGAACGGCCTCACGATCCTCGATCGCGACGAGACGATCCGCCCGCAGACGACGCTCGACACGCTCGCGACGCTCAAGCCGTCGTTCGCCGAGCTGGGCGAGATGTACGGCTTCGACGCGGTGATCCGCCAGCGCTATCCGGAGCTCGAACGGATCGAGCATGTGCATCACGCGGGCAACAGTTCGGGGATCGTCGATGGCGCGGCGGCCGTGCTGATCGGCACGCTGGAAGCGGGCAAGCGCGCGGGCCTCACGCCGCGCGCGCGGATTCGCTCGTTCGCGAGCATCGGCTCGGAGCCTTCGATCATGCTGACGGGGCCGAGCTACGCGGCCGAGAAGGCGCTGAAGCGCGCCGGCATGCGCGCGGCCGACATCGATCTCTACGAGCTGAACGAAGCGTTCGCGTCGGTCGTGCTGCGCTTCATCGACGTGATGTCGATTTCGCACGACCGGATCAACGTGAACGGCGGCGCGATCGCGTTGGGCCATCCGCTCGGCGCGACGGGCGCGATGATCCTCGGCACGCTGCTCGACGAGCTCGAGCGGCGCGGCGCGGCCACGGGCCTCGCGACGCTGTGCGTCGGCGCCGGCATGGGCACGGCGACCATCATCGAACGGATTTGACGGGGGACCACCATGATCGATTACACGCTCGATGACGACGGCATCGCGACCCTCACCTGGAACCTGCCGGACCGCAGCCAGAACGTGCTGAACGGCGCAAGCTGCGAGGCGTTCTTCGCGGCGGCGGCGCGCGCGCTTCAGGATGCGGCGGCGAAGGGGATTCTCGTCACGTCGGCGAAGCCCGACTTCATCGCGGGCGGCGACCTCGAATGGCTGCAGGCGAGCAGCGACGCCGCGACGCTCTTCGACCGCACGTGCGAATTGCACCGCGCGCTGCGCGCGCTCGAAACGGGCGGCAAGCCGGTTGCGATCGCGATGCCGGGCTCGGCGCTCGGCGGCGGATTGGAGATCGCGCTCGCGGGCCATTATCGCGTCGCGGCCGACAACCCGAAGGCGCGTTTCGGGCTGCCCGAAGTGACGCTCGGCCTGCTGCCGGGCGGCGGCGGCACGCAGCGCCTGCCGCGGCTGATCGGCATTCAGGCGTCGTTGCCGCTCCTGCTTGAAGGCAAGCGGCTGAAGGCGCCCGACGCGCTGAAGGCGGGCATCGTGCACGCGGTCGTGCCGGCGGGCGAAGAGACCGTCGCCGCGCGCGCGTGGCTGCTCGACGCGAGCCGCCGCACCGCGACGCAGCCGTGGGACGCGAAGGGCTTCAAGATTCCGGGCGGCGCGGTGACGCACCCGGCCGTCCAGCAGGTGTTCATGGCGGCGAACGCGCTCGCGCGGCAGAAGACGTACGGCAACTATCCGGCCGTCGCGAGCATCCTGTCGTGCGTGTACGAAGGGCTGCTGACGGATCTCGACACGGGCCTGAAGACGGAAGCGCGCTACTTCGTGAAGGCGGTGCTGTCGCCGGAAGCGAAGGCGATGATCCGCACGCTGTTCTTCGGGATGAACGAAGCGAACAAGCTCGCCGCGCGGCCGGCGGGCGTGCCGACGCAGCGCTACCGGAAGATCGGCGTGCTCGGCGCGGGGATGATGGGCGCGGGCATCGCGTACGTGAGCGCGAAGGCGGGGCTCGACGTGGTGCTGATCGATACGAGCGACGAAGCGGCCGCGCGCGGCAAGGACTATTCGCGCAAGCTCGTCGACAAGCAGGTCCAGCGCGGCCGGCTCGCGCAGGAGAAGGCCGACGCGCTCCTCGCGAAGATCACGGCGACGACCGACTTCGCGCGCCTCGACGGCGCGGAGCTCGTGATCGAAGCGGTGTTCGAGGATCGCGCGATCAAGGCCGACGTCACGCGCAGGAGCGAAGCGGTGCTCGCGCCGGACGCGCTCTTCGCGTCGAACACGTCGACGCTGCCGATCTCGGGGTTGGCGCAGGCGAGCGCGCGGCCGGCGAACTTCATCGGCCTGCACTTCTTCTCGCCCGTCGACAAGATGCCGCTCGTCGAAGTGATCGTCGGGCGCGAAACGAGCCAGGAGACGCTTGCGCGCGCGCTCGATTACGTGAAGGCGATCGGCATGACGCCGATCGTCGTCAACGATTCGCGCGGCTTCTACACGAGCCGCGTGTTCTCGACGTACGTGCTCGAAGGGCTCGCGATGCTCGTCGAGGGCGTTGCGCCGGCGCTGATCGAGAGCGCCGGGCTGCTCGCCGGCATGCCGGTCGGGCCGCTCGCGCTGACCGACGAAGTGTCGAGCGAACTGATCCACAAGATCACGAAGCAAACGCGCGCGGATCTCGGCGATGCGTACGTCGCGCGGCCCGGCGAGGAAGCGGCCGCACGGATGGTCGAGCTCGGGCGGCTCGGCCGGAAAGCGGGGCAAGGCTATTACGACTATCCTGCGAGTGGCGGCAAGAAGGCGCTGTGGCCGGGGCTCGCGGACGAGTTCCCGGTCGCGGCCGAGCAGCCGGACGTGAAGACGCTGATCGACCGGCTGGTGACGGTGCAGGCGGTCGAGACCGCGCGCTGCGTCGAAGAGCGCGTGCTCACGACGGCCCGCGACGCGGACGTCGGCGCGATCCTCGGCTGGGGTTTTCCGGCGTTCCGCGGCGGCCCGATTTCGCATATTCACGGCATTGGGGTGGACGCGTTCGTCGCGACGTGCGATCGTCTCGCGGCGCAACACGGTGCGCGCTTCGCCGCGCCGGAGTTGCTGCGCAAGATGGCTGCCGAGCGACAAACCTTCTACTGAACGGGCTTTGCGCACCAAGAAGAAGCCGACCTCCATGCCGACACCGCAGACTTTCATATCCGCCCGAACTCCGCTCGGGCGGATCGACCGTCGGCTTCATCCCTCGGGGTGAGACCTGAATCATGAACAACTACTGAGCCGGACGTTTCGGTGCGCGCGGTGCGCCGGGCGTCGTACGGCGAGCGGAATTGCGTCGCATACCGCGTGATGTGCGACGTGTGAGGTTGCGTCGCGTCGCCGAACCACGGTCGGCGCGACCGACGCATCGCGATGCGACGCCATATCACGCCGAAAATATCGAACCTCACGGGAGCGGGCATGGGCCCTTTGCACGGAATCCGAATCGTCGAAATCGCCGGACTGGGCCCGGCGCCGTTCTGCGGAATGCTGCTCGCCGACATGGGCGCCGACGTGATCCTTGTCGAGCGCACGGCCGGCCGCGACGGCGATCCGCTCGACCTCGGCCGTCGCGCGATCTTCAATCGCGGCAAGCGCTCGCTCGCGCTCGATCTCAAGCAGCCCGCGGCGGTCGCGGCGGTGCTGCGGCTCGTCGAGACTGCCGACGCGCTGATCGAAGGCATGCGCCCCGGCGTGATGGAGCGGCTCGGCCTCGGGCCCGACGCATGCTTAGCGCGCAATCCGAAGCTCGTGTACGGACGGATGACGGGCTGGGGCCAGGACGGACCGCTCGCCGATGCGGCGGGGCACGACATCAACTACATCGGCCTGTCAGGCGCGTTGTGGTACGCGGGGCAACCGGGCGACGCGCCGCTGGCGCCGCCGACGCTCATCGGCGATCTCGGCGGCGGCGCGCTGTATCTCGCGATGGGCGTGCTCGCGGGCCTCCTGGAGGCGCGCTCGCGCGGGACGGGGCAGGTCGTCGACGCGGCGATCGTAGACGGCAGCGCGAATCTGATGAACCTGCTGTTGTCGATCCATGCGGCGGGTTTTCAGCCGATGGAGCGCGGCAAGGGCTTGCTCGACGGTCCGCACTGGTACGGCAGCTATCGCTGCGCGTGCGGCGGCTATGTGAGCGTCGGCGCGCTCGAGCCGCAGTTCTACGCGCTGCTTCTCGACAAGCTTGATCTGACCGGCGACGACGAGTTCCGGAATCAATACGATGCGAGCCGCTGGCCGCGGCTGCGCGAGCGGCTCGCGGCGGTTTTCGCGAGCCGGCCGCGCGCGCATTGGATCGCGCTGATGGAAGGCACCGACGTGTGTTTCGCGCCGGTGCTGAGCCCGGCCGAAGCGAAATCGCATCCGCATCTCGCGGCGCGCGGCGTCTACGCGGAGCGCGACGGCGTGCTGCAGGCCGCGCCTGCGCCGCGGTTTTCCGGTTCGCCGAACGCGCAGCCCGGCGCGGTGCCGCGGCGCGGCGCGGACGGCGCCGCGATCTTGCGCGAAGCGGGATTCGGGCAAGACGAGATCGCGGCGCTCGTCGCGAAGGCGTGAGCGGCCGCGCGCATGGTATTCGTCGATCGGCATGCGGTACGCGGGTGACGCGCGCCCGCATGCACGTTCGCACGGCATGCATTCGATCGTCGTCGTCTCGCGTGATTTCGCCTGCGCAGCGTCGCCTCAGCCGGCAGCCGAGGCTATCGTTCTGATTCGCTCGTCAGCCGTCGCATGACCGCCGCGACGAGACGATCGCAATCGCCGCCGCCGAATTCAAGCACGTCGCGCTCGGCCAGATCGACTTCGCGGGCGAGCGCCTTGCGCAGCAGGTTCTTCGCGCGGAAATGACGGCTGCGCACCGTCGCCTCGGGAATGCCGAGGCAGCTCGCGGTTTCGTCGACGCTCAGTTCCTCGACCGAACGCAGCACGAACACGATCCGAAACGCGTACGGCAACTGATCGAGTTTCTGTTCGAGCAAGCCGCGCAATTCGGCGCGCGTCGCGCCTGATACGACGGAACGGGATCGTGTGCGCTCATCGCATCGATTTTGGATTCGGTATTCATATCGATTATCGGGACGATGCGTTGGCGGCACGCCATCCTCTCGTGATGATCTTCATACGGTTCCTCCCAAATGATGGACAGGCGGCGCGCGGAAACGAAACCGGATGCGGCGATCGCTTCCGCGTACCGTGAGGACATGGATGTCACGTGCGCTCGTCACGTTCCGGCGCGGGAACCGCGATCGGTGCGCTCCGCGGGACGATGCCCGCGGCGGGAGATTGCATACGCGCTGTTTCGTTCGTTTGGCGCGCTAGCGCCGCAGCATTCCGCCGGATCCGCTCATGCCGCGGCCGTGCGACGTCCCGTGATGAAAGCCGCTGCCCATCGGCGGGCCGATGTGGCTTGGCGTCATTGGATGAAAATGATGGAACCGATGGAAGTGGTGGAAGCGGTCGACGAAGATGAAGGTCGTGTCCGCGCCGACGAAGAACGGCGTGCCCCAGTACCACGGATCGGGATACGGGTACGCGGCGACGGGATACCACAGCACGCTGCCGTCCTCGTTCTGGACGAGCTGCCATGTTCCGTCGCTTTGCCGGCACGCGCGTCCGACGACCTGCTGCATCGTGCCGTCGATTTCCGCCTGCCCGGTGACTGCCAGGCAATCGGACGTGTCGATCGGCGCGGTCGAGCCGTCATAGGTTTGCGCGCATGCGGACGCGGAAAGGCCTGCGCAAATCAGCGCAGTTCCGCAACGGATCAGCTTGTTCATGATAGGGCTCTGAATGGACACCCCGGAATGTCGACGCGCGGCGTGTCGGCCGGCGTCGTCCAGCCTGTCGTTATCGATGTTTGCGAGCGCGTTTCGCGACGCGTCGCTCCGCGCAAGGAGATACTGCAAGTAAACGAATCGGCGTGCCGGTCTATTCCACGCTTGCGGGCAAGCGCACCCCCGGTGAGCGTTCGGCAGCGTGCGGGCGGACGAGTCGATCGCGTCGATTCCGCGATCTCGAGGCCGACGGCGCGGCGCGTGCCTCACGCGATGCGCGAAAAAAATCTTCATGGAATAAACCGTGCGACGGTCCGTCATACGCGCGTTCGACACAGGACCTCATGGTCGGGAGCGTACACGATGGAACACCCTTCAACACCGCCGGCCGCGCCGGCGCGCGGCCGGCGGTGGGCGCTGATCGGCCGCGCGGTGGCTGCGTCACGGCATCGTTCGGCTACGTCGGCGGCTGGCTCGCGCCGCATCGGCTGACGCCGCATCGGCTCGTCGACGCATTGCAGCGCAACGGCGGCCTGTATCCGGTCTGCCGGCGCAATCACGCGAAAGGCGTATGCGTGACGGGCTATTTCGAAGGCAGCGGTGCAACGAGTGCTTACTCGACCGCGCCCTTTTTTGCGGCGGCGCGCACGCCGGTGGTCGGACGTTTCGCGCTGCCGGGCGGCAATCCGTACGCGCCGGACAATAGCGTGCCGATCCGCAGCCTCGCGCTGCGCCTGACCGCGCCCGACGGCGAGCAATGGCGCACGGGGATGAATGGCATGCCGGTGTTTCCGGTGGCGACGACGCGCGCATTTTACGAGCAGACGGTCGCGGGGCGGCCCGATCCGAAGACGGGCAAGCCCGATCCGGCGAAGCTCGAGGCGTTCTTCGACGCGCATCCGGTGATGGCCGCGTTCCGTGCGTGGGCGAAGACGGCGAGGCCGAGCGCGAGCTACGTCACCGAGACGTATTACAGTCTGAACGCGTTCTGTCTCGTCAATGCGGCGGTGCGGCGGCAGGCGGTGCGGTGGCGCGTCGCGCCGGAACGGACGGCCGGCGCGGGCGATGTTGCGAAGGCCGGCGATCCGAACGTGCTGCAAGAGGATCTGACGCGGCGCATGGCGTTGGGGTCGCAGCGCTGGCATTTGCTGATCACGCTCGCGGAGCCGGGCGATCCGCTCGACGACGCGACGCGCGCGTGGCCCGCGAATCGCACGACGATCGATGCGGGCACGATCGTGCTCGACCGCGTGGAGTCGCAGGGCAGCGGACCGTGCCGCGACGTCAATTACGACCAGACGATCCTGCCCGACGGCATCCGGGCGTCGGGCGACCCGCTGCTCGCCGCGCGCTCGGTGGCGTATGCGGATTCGTATCTGCGCCGCACGAGCGAAGAGGCGGGCATTCCTGGCGCTGCGCGTTCGTTCATATAAACGATGATGAAGACCACGTTCAGTTCCCTCGCGCGGCTGCTGCATTGGGTGATGACGGCGATGATCGTTTCGAAGTTTTTTATCGGCGCGGGGATGGTCGCGTCGGTGTCGGAGCGGCATGCGGTGTTGATTGCGATTCATAAGCCGCTTGGGGTGGCGGTGCTGGTGTTGGCTTGCGTGCGGGTTGTGGTGCGGCTGAGCTCGCGGCCGCCGGCGCTGCCTTCGGATATGCCGGGGTGGCAGAAATTTGCTGCGCATGGGTCGCATCTCGCGTTGTATGCGCTGATGATCGCGATGCCGGTGGTTGGGTGGCAGCCCATGCGGCCCGCGCTATTACTGGTTACCCTTCCCTGATGCTGTTATATCGATCGACGCAATTTTCTCGTTCGCCGAGATAGCTGGTTTGCACGCCGATATCCGATGCTTGAGAAGCATTGCTTCAAGGACCGATTTGACGACGTTTTTTTCCTGATCCGTCAAGATGCGTAGTCCATCGAACAGCAAGCGAAAATCTTCATCTGGCCCATATTCGTCCTCGTCAAACAGCAACGCGTCGGCGCTAACAGACAGCGCGACGGCGAGCCGCTTGACCACGTCAACGGCTGGGCGGCTCGCTCCCGCTTCGTAGCGGTTGACTTGTACCAAGTGGACGTTGGTACGATCGGCGAGTTGTTGCTGGGTTAAACCTCTCTGCTTGCGCAGCATGGCGAGGCGGTCCGAGAAATCCATGGCGAAGAAAGTGGAATTCGAGAAATGAACACTGTTGATTTTTGCCGGAAGCACATAATCAGTTTATCGATTCTGTGATCGCCCAAACGGGATTCGACGAAGGATTAGCCAAAGGGCATACGAAATTTCTACGTGGTGGCGCTTCGTTTGCGATGGAGCGGCGGCAGAGTTCGAACTAAGGCTGAGGTACGCAAAGTCCTTGCGGGACGGCAGCTTTTTCTTGAGGCTGATGGCGAATCAGGGATACGCAGAGTGCGATCGTAAGCCATTGATACTGCCCGTCTTTATATGAATGGTAGATCGTGTTGCATGCCGGAGACGCCCTGCCAGAACTACCTCACCGTGAGGCTGGGCGGCAGGTCGTCACGGTTTTGGGGCGATGCGTGTAACATCTCGGATTCCGGCCTTTCGGCCTACCGGAGACCATTTTTGACTACAAAAGCAGAAATCGATAGAGATGCCTTCAACCCCGATCCTGATCTGCCGTTTGCGCTCCGAATTAGTGACTTCGAGCACGCGATGCAGGACATCTACGATTTTTTCTACGATGTGAACTCACTGCTGTCCGCAAAGGGACTGCATCGGTTGGACGACATGATGCGACCGGCAGCAATGTCGGGTTTGATTTCCGATATGATCACTGCATCCCTAGCTAAGTTTTCGCGTTCCCTAGTCGAAAACAAGCATTTTAACGGGCATCCAGATTTGATTCTTCGGGCGCGATATGCGAACGATGCTGTTGCGTCGGGGGCCGATGGAGTCGAGATCAAGACCACACGGAAGGCGGGAGGGGCGGTCGATACACACGGCGCACGCGCGCAGTGGATGTGTGTGTTTGTCTATGAGGTGGATTCCACCACCGAGCCGGCGTCTGAGCGACAGCCAATGCGTTTCACGGAGGTCTATCTGGCCCAGGTAGTCGAGTCTGATTTCCGTAGTAACGCACGCGGGACGTTAGGCACCAGGACCGCAACTCTGGACAGAAATGGCGTCCAGAAGTTAAGGGCCGGGTGGATTTACAAGGTAACGCGGTAGAAAGCTAGAACAGGTTCGCTTGTGCATCTTTCGCCGGAAGTGCGGCGAGTTTCGGTACGGCCTCGGTTGCCAACTCGAAAAACTGTTGATCCAGTTCGACGCCACAACTATCGTAGCCAACGGCATTGGCGGCAGCCAGCGTTGATCCAGCCCCCATAAATGGATCCAAAACCGTTCCCTCACCGAGCGGCAGCACCGCGCGAACCACTTGGCGCATGAACGCTTGGGGTTTTAGTGATGGGTGCGGTGCGATTTTCTTCTCGCCGGCAGGCGTTGGGTGTGACTTGATCAAGTCGCCAAAAGGCCGGTCGGCTGTGGGGCGGCGGAACCCTCCCGTCCCCCATTGGCGGAGGTTGTCTTGGACGCGCCCCTCAATGGGCGCGCGCAATACCACCCAAGGCTCCCACTGCGACCGCGGCATGACTGAGACGTTGTCGAACTCGACATGTGCGTTCTTGGGGCGGTCGCCGCCTCGCATGGTCATTACCTGACGGGCAATGTAGCCGCGCAGTTCTAATCCTGCCTGGCCCATCGCTTCGGCCACGATGTGAGCGAGCAACGGATTCGATGCGATCACGACATTGGCCCCAGGCACGACGACCTTTGCAATCAGGGTGCCGAAACGCTTGAAGAATGCGTGAAGCGCCTGCCTGTCTGCTTCGGTCAATACCGTGAAGCGGGGGAGAGGGGCGCGTTGATGACCATCAAACGACGGGGGAATACGCCAGATCCCCCCCTTGTTGCCTGCTCGTAATTTTGCAGTCTCTTTGGCTGTGTATTCAACCAAGCCATACGGAGGGTCTGTTACGACTGCTTGAACGGATCGAGGTTTTTGGCTTGCGAGCCAATCAAAGCAGTCGTCTTGGTAGAGCTTTGCTTTACCTATGGTCAACGCTTTCCCTTCGGCCTTGGTGTGGTGTTCAAGGAGCGTTGAACTCTGCAAGCGATACCGTCCTCGGCCTACTCGCTCAAACGTGCCGGGCGTATTGAGGCTGAGGTATGACCTAACCGACGAGGTCGGAACAGCCCCAACTGTTCTGGTTACTGCCGCGACGATCTCGCTTGTCGATGCGTCTCCTCCGACCATCGCTAGGTAGCCAATGATGGAATCACGGATTACGCCTGGTGCCAACGACATGAGATTTTCGGGGTGCTGTATATGGTTGGGGAGCGTAGCATTTTGACGTCTAGACGTCAAATTAAGTGTGCGCCCCCGATGCCCGCTGATCCAATACACGTCACGGTCAGAAGTCGGGAGACCGTTCCGCCATGCTATAAGGATTGAACGTTCTCAGATCCCACGCGCAAAGCGTTTCGTCGCGTGCGCGGCAATCAATGTGACCTTCACCGCGCACACAAGGCAAAAGGCCCGTGTTCCTGAAAACACGGGCCGAACCTGTCAATTACGATCCCGCAGTTGAGCTCCCCAAGGATAGGACATGACGCTCGATAGTTAGGCTAGTCGCACCAACTTTGTCGCTCAATCGCAAAACTGTGACGCCAGTCGCGCATACTCCGGCGTCCTACGACACCCACCTCAAACATCAATATTCCCCGCCCTTAACGCATTATTCTCGATAAACGCCCGACGCGGCTCGACCTCATCTCCCATCAGCGTGGTAAAGATCCCGTCGGCAGCAATCGCATCCTCGATCTGCACGCGCAGCAACCGCCGCACGGCCGGATCCATCGTCGTTTCCCACAGCTGCTCAGGATTCATCTCACCCAAGCCCTTATACCGTTGCTTCGACATATTCCGCTCGGCGTCGGTCATCAGCCACTTCATCGCGTTCTTGAAGTCGGACACGTTCGAGCTGCGCTCCCCGCGCTTGATCATCGCGCCTGCGCCGATCAGCCCCTTGAACGTATGCGCGGTATTCACGAGCTGCTGATAATCGGCCGTGAGCTGGAACTCCTCGTCGAGGACCGACACGCGCACGTTGCCGTGATGCGTGCGCTCGATACGCAGCGAACGCACCTCGCGCACCGGATCGTAGGTCGGCACGACGCGCACTTCCGTCTTCGTCGCATCATCGCTGAGCGCCGCGGCCAGCGACTTCGCCGACGCCTCCGTCGACGCCTCGTTCGACAGGTCGATCGCGACGCCGTCCATGATCGCTTCGAGCCCGGCCGGATCGTACAGGCGGCTCAGCCGCTTGACGACGCCCTGCGCGAGCAGATACGAGCGCGCGAGCTCGCCGAGCGCGTCGCCCGAGATCGGCGTGCCGTTCTCGGTCGGCACGAGCTCCGAACCCTGCAGCGCGAGGCGCAGCATGTGCGCGTCCAGCTCGGTGTCGTCCTTCAGGTAGCGCTCGTCGCGTCCCGCCTTCACCTTGTAGAGCGGCGGCTGCGCGATGTACACGTAGCCGCGCTCGATCATCTCCGGCATCTGCCGGTAGAAGAACGTGAGCAGCAGCGTGCGGATGTGCGCGCCGTCGACGTCCGCGTCGGTCATGATGATGATCCGGTGGTAGCGGAGCTTGTCGAGGTTGTAGTCGTCCTTGCCGATCCCGCAGCCGAGCGCGGTCACGAGCGTGACGATCTGCTCGGACGACAGCAGCTTGTCGTAGCGCGCCTTCTCGACGTTCAGCACCTTGCCGCGCAGCGGCAGGATCGCCTGGAACTTGCGGTCGCGGCCCTGCTTCGCCGAGCCGCCCGCCGAGTCGCCCTCGACGATGTAGATTTCCGACTTCGCCGGGTCCTTCTCCTGGCAGTCCGCAAGCTTGCCCGGCAGGCCGACGCCGTCGAGCACGCCCTTGCGGCGCGTCATCTCGCGCGCCTTGCGCGCGGCGTCGCGCGCGCGCGCCGCTTCGACGATCTTGCCGCAGATGATCTTCGCGTCGCTCGGCGTCTCGAGCAGGAATTCCTCGAGCGCCTTCGCGACGACTTCCTCGACCGGCGCGCGCACTTCCGACGACACCAGTTTGTCCTTCGTCTGCGAGCTGAACTTCGGCTCGGGCACCTTCACCGACAGCACGCACGACAGGCCTTCGCGCATGTCGTCGCCGGAGGTTTCGACCTTCGCCTTCTTCGCGATTTCGTTGTCGACGATGTACTTGTTGATCACGCGCGTCATCGCCGCGCGCAGGCCTGTCAAGTGCGTGCCGCCGTCGCGCTGCGGGATGTTGTTCGTGAAGCACAGCACGTTTTCGTTGTAGCTGTCGTTCCACTGCATCGCCACTTCGACGCCGACGCCGTCCTTCTCGCCGTTGATGTGGAAGATCGTCGGGTGCAGCACGGTCTTCGTCTTGTTGATGTACTCGACGAAGCCCTTCACGCCGCCGACGAACGCGAAATCGTCTTCCTTGCCCGAGCGCAGGTCGGTGAGGCGGATGCGCACGCCGTTGTTCAGGAACGACAGCTCGCGGATGCGTTTCGCGAGGATGTCGTAGTGGTATTCGACGGTGCCGAAGATCGTCGGATCGGCCATGAAATGCACTTCGGTGCCGCGGTTCTCGGTTTCGCCGACGACCTGCATCGGCGAGACGTCGACGCCGTCGCGCGTTTCGATCGCGCGATTCTGGGCGATGCCGCGATGGAACTCCATGAAGTGCTTTTTGCCGTTGCGGCGCACGGTGAGACGCAGCCAGCTCGACAGCGCGTTCACGCACGACACGCCGACGCCGTGCAGGCCGCCCGACACCTTGTAGCTGTTCTGGTCGAACTTGCCGCCCGCGTGCAGTTCGGTCATCACGATTTCGGCGGCGCTGCGCTTCGGCTCGTGCTTGTCGTTGAGCTTGACGTCGGTCGGGATGCCGCGGCCGTTGTCGGTCACGGAGATCGAGTTGTCCGCGTGAATGGTCACGTGGATGTCGTTGCAGTAGCCGGCGAGCGCTTCGTCGATGGAGTTGTCGAGCACCTCGAACACGAGGTGATGCAGACCGGTGCCGTCCGACGTGTCGCCGATGTACATCCCGGGACGCTTGCGCACCGCTTCCAGCCCCTCGAGGATCTGGATCGACGACGCGCCGTAGCTGTTTTCGGGCTGCGAATTGTGCTGTTCAGTCATGGGTTTCTTCCGGTTCTGCTGGGCTGCTCAGTTGGCGGCGGGGTGCTTCTGCCGAGAAAACCCGGGCCGCCTCGGGTTTTTCGCCCCTTGCGGGGACCGGCGTCGTGCGCCGGCGCTCGAGCATCCGAATCGCCATAAAAACGCCAAAGGGGCGTGGCGCCCCTTGGTGTGTCCGGCGAGTCGTGCGCGTCAGATGCGCATCGGCATCACCACGTACTTGAATTCGTCGTTCTCGGGCACGGTGATGAGGGCGCTCGAGCTGGCGTCGCCGAGGCTCACCTGAACGGTGTCGACCTTCAGGTTCGCGAGCACGTCGAGCAGATACGTGACGTTGAAGCCGATGTCGACCGTGTCGCCCTGGTAGGCGATTTCCAGTTCTTCCTGCGCCTCTTCCTGGTCGGCGTTGGTCGACATGATTTTCAACTGGCCGGGCGCGATGATGCAGCGCACGCCCTTGAACTTGTCGGACGTGAGGATTGCTGCGCGCTGCAGCGAGCGCTGCAGCTCTTCGCGGCCGATTTCGAACGAGTTCTTGTGCGCCTTCGGGATCACGCGCTGGAAGTCGGGGAACTTGCCCTCGACGAGTTTCGACACCAGCTCGACCTGACCGAACGTGAACTTTGCCTGGGTCTGCGCGATGTCGATCTTGACCGTGTCGTCGATGTCCTCGAGCAGGCGCTGCAGCTCGAGAATCGTCTTGCGCGGGACGATCACTTCCTGGCGGCCGAACGAGCCTTCGATCTTCATCGACGAGAACGCGAGGCGGTGGCCGTCCGTCGCGACGGCCATCAGGCGGTCGCCGTCGACGACGAGCAGCATCCCGTTCAGGTAGTAGCGGATGTCCTGCTGCGCCATCGCGAAGTACACCATGCCGAGGAGCTGGCGGAACGCCTTCTGCGGGACGGAGAGGCTCGCGCCGAAATCCTTCGCCTGCGCGACGGTCGGGAACTCGTCGGCCGCGAGCGTTTGCAGTGCGAAGCGGCTCTTGCCGGATTGGACTGTCAGGCGCTTGTCGGCGAGCGTCAGCGTGACCTGGCCGTCCGGCATCGCGCGCAGGATGTCGAGCAGCTTGCGGGCCGCGACGGTCGTCGCGACCTGGTCGCCGCCGACGCCGAAGTCGGCGCGCGTCGTGATCTGGAGCTCGAGGTCGGTCGACAGGAACGACACGTCCGGGCCGTTCTTCGTGATCAACAGATTGGCGAGGATCGGCAACGTGTGGCGGCGTTCGACGATACCGCTCACGGTTTGCAGCGGCCTAAGGAGGGTGTCTCGTTCGGTCTTGACCAGTTGCATAGAGTTCCTTCGTTCAAATAACGGCCTGCAAGCCTCGCAGCGCCACGCCGGGGGGCCGTCGGCCCGCCGCCGGCGAGGCGGTCAAACCTGTATTGTGCCTCAAAACCAAACCGCCCCTTTTAAATTGGGGCGCTTCCGCCATTCACAAGCCCTCGCGCGCATCAGCCCTTGAGCGTCTGCTCGAGCACGTGCAACTCGTGGTTGAGCTGCGCGTCCTTGCCTCGCTCGTCGGCGATCTTGCGCACCGCGTGCAGCACGGTCGTGTGATCGCGCCCGCCGAACAGCTCGCCGATTTCGGGCAGGCTCTTCTGCGTGAGCTCCTTCGCGAGGTACATCGCGATCTGCCGCGGCCGCGCGATGTTCGCGGGGCGCTTCTTCGAGTACATGTCGGCGACCTTGATGTTGTAGAAGTCGGCGACCGTCTTCTGGATGTTCTCGACCGAGATCTGCCGGTTCTGCACGGTGAGCAGATCCTTCAGCGCCTCCTTCGTCAGCTCGATCGTGATCTCGCGGCCGTGGAACTTCGAGTAAGCGAGGATCTTGCGCAGCGCGCCCTCGAGCTCGCGCACGTTCGAGCGCAGATGCTTCGCGACGAAGAACGCGACGTCCTCCGACAGGCTCACGCCCTCCGACTGCGCCTTGCGCATCAGGATCGCGACGCGCATCTCGAGCTCGGGCGGCTCGATCGCGACGGTCAAGCCCGAGTCGAAGCGCGAGATCAGGCGATCGTCGATGCCGGAGATCTCCTTCGGATACGTGTCGCTCGTGATGATCACCTGCGCCTTGTTCGCGACGAGCGCCTCGAACGCGTAGAAGAACTCCTCCTGCGTGCGCGACTTGCCCGAGAAGAACTGGATATCGTCGATGAGGAGCAGGTCGAGCGAATGATAGTAGCGTTTGAAGTCGTCGAACGCCTTGCGCTGGTAGGCCTTCACGACGTCGGACACGTACTGCTCCGCGTGGATGTAGCGGATGCGCGCGCCGGGCTTGTCGAGCAACAGTTGGTTGCCGATCGCGTGGATCAGGTGGGTCTTGCCGAGGCCGACGCCGCCGTACAGGAACAGCGGGTTGTACGAGATGCCCGGGTTGTCGGCGACCTGGATCGCCGCCGCGCGAGCGAGCTGGTTCGCCTTGCCGGTCACGAAGTTGTCGAACGTGAGCACGGGATTGAGCTTCGAGCGCTCGTACATCGAATCGGTTTCGCCGTTCGCGTTCGCCGCGCCCGGGCGCCACGTGCGGCGGCCGGCCGCCGCTTCGTGAGCGGTGAGGCTCGGCAGGTCGAGGTCGGCGGCTTCGTCGGCGTTCAGCGCGGCGGCGTTCGCCTGCGCGGCCTGCGCCGCGGCGACTGCCGCATGGATGCCGGGGGCGGCTGTGGTGCCGGTGTCGGCGGCGCTCGCCGTCGCGGCCGCCGCCGCGGGGCCTGCGGACGGCAGCGGCGCGCGGGGTGCGAGCGGCGTCGCGCCTGCGGCGGCGCGCTGGCCCGCTTTCGGATCGAGCACGAATTGCACTTCGATCGGCGCGTTCCAGAAATCGCGGGCCAGATCGGAGATCCGGCCCGAGAACTGGCTCTTGACCCAGTCGAGCTTGAAGCGGTTCGGTGCGGCGATCGACAGCGTGTTCGCAGCGGCATCGAAGGCGATCGGGGCCAAGGGTTTGATCCACGTCACGTACTGTTGGGGCGTCAA